>NZ_JBEZDU010000005.1:0-684464 GCF_040648495.1 Nonomuraea sp. NPDC049129
GCTGCAGCCCGAGCAAGGCCGGCCACCTCTGCAAGGCCATCGCCGTCCTGCAAAATCACCGCGTTGCCCAAGCCGCCTGGGGATGAAAAGGGGTCCTTGAGGCTGCCCGACGTAATCGTACACGCCAGGGGGCCGTGAGAGGATCGGCAGCGTGTCGAATGACGTCCGGCAATTGTTGCACCTCGAACACATCGTCTCCGCCATCGCCGTCAACCTCATCCGGCTGGACAACTGGTGGAACGGCCATCCCCTGGAGCGCAAACGCACCAGCCACCTGGCCGACTCGAACCAGCCTTGACCGCCTGAAACGAGTTAGCCAGCAGAGTCCTTCACGGTCGCAGTGCTCGGCACGTGCTCCAACTCGTACACCACTCCCGTGGACGGAACTCCGGCCCAACGAGACCAACTTAAGCCGGAGATGACGGACCGGGGAATGCAGCGACGGATTGATGGCCCGGTGTCTGCGGATGCGCTTCGAGGCGTTCCGGCCGCCGTGGACCGCTTGTCGCCTCTTCGGGTCGTCAAGTGGCCGGAACGTGCGGTGGTCGCGCGGAAAGCCGATCCACCCCCGCGATCGCCCGCGCCCGGCGACAATGGGGAGACGCGAGAGCGCCGGGGAGCTCCCCACCCGAAGGAGGGACCATGGACGGGCCGGCTTTCATCACTGCGCTCATCAACGATCTCCAAGAGGTCCGGCGGCACCTGGGCGACGAGCTCTCCGCGGAGCTCGACCGGCTGCTCGAACAGCTGCGGCAAGCCGGCGACGACCGGGACGCGCTAGAAGAGCTCACCCTTGACATCGTCGAACTGGTGGAACCGGAGCTTCCCCCAGGACACCCGGTGCGCGAGGCGATAACCAGCGCGATGCGCTTCGACAACTCCGGCCCCCGGGAGTGGGACACAGCCCTTTCCCGGATCCGCGCCGTCGACCTGGCCGGGCCGTACCCCGGCCCGGAGCATCTGCTGGCGGAGATCCACACCTCCTTGCTGGCAGCGCCCGCCTACCGGCCGGACGACGTCCTCGACGGCCATGACCCCAATCTGGTCCGGCTCAGCGCCGGGGACGGGACGACTCGTGTCCCGGCCTTCCAGTTCGACGCGGACGGCCTGGCCATACCCGTGGTGCTGCTGATCAACCGGCTGCTGGACGTGGACGACGATCCATGGGGGGTGGCCGGCTGGTGGTTGTACGGCAACGCCTGGCTCGGCGCGGCCCCCGCCGAGCTGCTCGGCGCCGATCGCGACGACGATCTCGTCGCCGCCGCCCAGGCCGAGCTGGAGGGGTTCTGACGATGACCGCGAGCCTTCCTCCTGACATGTGCCCCGGCGTGGCGACGACGGACGTCCTCCCCCAGGGGACGCGGCTGTGGCGGGTCCACTCGGTGACTCGGGAGGCGCACGAGTTCAACCCCCTCCCGGCCAATCACAAGATCGGCGGAGGCCGATTCGACAGCACCTCACTGCGTTTCTACCCGTACCTCTACGCGGCGGCGGAGAAGTCGACGGCGCTGATGGAGACGATCGTCCGCAGCCTCCTGTTCGACAAGACCGGCGGCCGCGCCGTCGTCCGGGCGGTGATCAAGAAACTGCGCTTGTCCGCCATCGAGCTGACCAGGGATGTGCGCGTACTCATACTCGCCGACCAGCAGGATCTGAGTGGTATCTGCGCCACGGAATGGCTCGTGCACGCCGAGGCCGTCGACTACGACCTGACCCGGCGATGGGCGATGTGGGTGCACGGGCGCGACTGGCGCGAACAGGGCAGGGGCTGGCCGGGCGCGCCACAGGGCATGGTGTGGCAGGCCAAGAGGGATTCCCCCAGGCACGCCATGATGTTCTTCGGCGACCGATGCGCCGACGCGATCAAGACCGTACCCGGGGAGGGGTTCCTGCTCAGCGACAACGCCTGCTATGCCGAGCTCTCCAGGCTGCTGCTGCCGTACGGGGTTGCCGTCAATCCGCCGACCGGGGGTCACCGCCCCTGAGCCGTGAAGGCGGCCCAGATGGCGGGGTCGCCGAGGTTCTTCTCGGTCGCCAGCCGGCGCAGCCCTGAAGAGATCGTGTCAGGGATCTCCCGCTCTGGATCGAGCATCCACGCCTGGGTCCGCCGCAGGGCCTCCCCAGGCGCGCCGGGCGCCGTACCGAGGAAGTGGTGGAACATGGTCATCATCAGGGCTGTCCGGGGGTCGTCGTCGATCGCCCAGCGCGAGGCGACGACACCGGCCGCGCCGGCCGCGAGCAGGGCCGAGGCCAGTGTCAGCGCCTCGTCGTGGTCGTTCTCGGTCAGGTCACCGGTGCAGGCGCTGAGGACGATCAGCGGGCCGGTCCCGCCCGCCTCTTCGCGCGCGGCCCGCTCCAGGATGCGGTCGACGCTGAGCCGGCCGTCTTCGCCGTGCAGCAGGATGGCCGAGTCCTCGGCGGACGGAGCGGAGACTGCGTGGCAGCCGAGATGCAGCAACGACGCGGGCTCGGCGCCGCCGGGCAGGCGGGCCAGCACGGCTTCTGCGGTCGCCTCGCCCGTCGCGGTCAGGGAGCTGCGCCCTCGCCAGCGTCCCAGCCGTTCGGCCGCCGGATAGTGGAGCCGGGCGATCTCGTCGCATTCCGTGCGGCACCATGGCAGCCGGGTCTGCCCTGTGGGGTCGCTGACCAGAAGGGGTGCGGCGGCGGGATCGGCCGGGGTGCGGGCGAGCACGGCGCAGAGCTGCCGGGCCGAGGCGGCGTAGGTGACGGCGACCTGCTGGCAGGCGTACCTGCCCTCGACGGGCAGCCCGGCCGCGTGCCAGGGCACGAGGCCGAGCCTGCCCCAGGGGACCAGCACGACACGCTGGACGCGGCCCGGCCGCCGCACCTGCTCCAGCACCCGCTCCATGCCAGCCCGCCAGGCCCATTCGCACAGATCGAGCAGGGCGATTCGCCAGCGTCTCTTGGCCCTGCGCAGGTCCGTGCCGTTCCCGCGGAGGCAGCCGAGGAGTTCCATCAGCGCCAGCCGGTAGGAGTCGACCCGGCTTCGCGGCCCCGGGTCGAGGCCGGGCAGCTCCAGGCTGTCCACCCGGCCGTTCTCGCGCACCAGCACAGCGCGCCCCGGGCCCTCGGCCGTGCGGGGCAGCAGATGGATCAGCGCGTCGAAGCCGCCGCCCCGGAGGGCGGCCGCGATCGTGCCGACGCCGGGCGGGGCGACCAGGCCAGCCTCGTCGGCCCTGGCCAGGGCCAGGACCACCCGACGGCGGAGATCGTCCGGGATGCCGATCGCCGGCTGCGCATCCCGCCGGCCTCCGGTCGTACGATCGGCCCACTCGCGCGCGAGCGCCCCCTCTCCGGCCGCGTCGAGGAGCCTGCCCAGGCCGGACGCGGTGGCCGCGTGCAAGGCCGTCCCCCGGCCGAGCTCGAGTGCTTCCACGGTCTCGGCGGGCATGGCCGCTCTGATGGCCAGCTTCGCGTTGTTCAGCGCGTAGTCGCCCGCCTCGCGGGACGCGTCGAGCCCGCGCCCCACCGCGGTCTGCACCATGACCTCCGTCAGGCGGGCACGCTGTGCCCGCAGCCCGGCCCGTACGGCCCCGGCCAGGTCGCCCCGAGCCCGCAGCTGCTCGGCGTGCACCTCATGGCTGTACGTCTGGGCAAAGTGTCCGGGAAACTCGTCCAGTCGCCGGACGATCGCCTCGGCGCCGTCGGGGACTCCGCCGCGGGCGAGCCGGTGCAGGCCGTCCGCGAGGCTCATGATCACCTCCTTGCCGTGGATGAGTTCCGTACTTGCCTCGCCCGCGACTTTGATCATCCTGTCCAGGACGGCTCCGTCCACCGTCCCGGCGGCGAGGTGCCGGGACGCCGCGATGATCACCTCCATGGCGTCGCGGCCGGGGAGGTCGGCCGGTACGGTCGAGAGCGCGCGCTCCATGTCGGCGATGCCGCGTTCCAACCGATCTGTGCCGCGATCGCGCATCGCCCTGAGCATGAGGGCCGTCCCACGGGCCGCACGGAAGGCAGGTCCGTCCACGACATCGGGGGAATCCTCCTCGATCGTGGCGTACAGATCGAGGGCGGTGTCGAGATACTGCAGGTCCCCGTCCAGGCTGAAGCGGTCGGTCAGCACGGACGCGGCGAGGAGCAACAGCCATCCGCGATGTCGATGGCCGGCCGGGATGAGCTCGACGGCCCTGTTGAGGAGGCGGAGGGCGTCCTCGAAGTCGTCCCGGGCGGAGGAGTAGACCGCGCGCATGCCGCGGGCGGCGCCGGACGCGGCGTAGAGCTCGGCGTCCTCGGCGAGAGGATTCGCCGGATTGAGCGCGCCGGCGGCGGGCAAGCACTCGACGAGGTGATCGAGCTCGGCCCGGCTCGGGATCCGCCACCTGGTGTTCAGGACGGCGCGAGCCAGAGCGAGAGCCGTGGCACCGCGGAGCGGATGCCCTCTGGGCATCCCGCGGAACGCCTCCGCCAGCACCTCACGCGACTCTGCATACGCGTCCGCACCGCCGGGCAGCTCTCCCCGCTGGGTCAGCGTCTCGCCGAGGCGGGCCAGCGCGGCGGGCCGGAGCGGGTGCCCGTGCGGCAGCGCGGCGGCCTCCCGCAGTTTCCCGGCCCGCGCGTCGAGCTGCTCGGCGGTGGCCGGGAGCGAAGCGGCCTCGGTCTCGGTCTCAAGGAAGGCGACCATGGGGGCCGCCACCGCGCGGTCCTTCTCGGGCATGGCCGTGGCCGCGCTCTGGAGCGCGGCCACGGCCTCTTGAACCTCCCCGGTCGAACGGGCCGAGATCATGGTGGCGATCGCCGCCAGGCCGCGCATGCGCGGATCGCCGGTCGGCTCGGCGGCGCGGCCCAGATGCCGTCCGGCCTCCGCCAGAGTGCCCTCCGCGCCTTGGGCTCGTGCCCTGGCCCCGAGCTCGGCGGCCGCGGCGAGCCCCAGTCCCGTCAGATCCTCTGGCGTGTCTTCTGGCAGGCATTGCCGCAACAGCAGGAGGCCCAGGTCGGCGTGGCATTGTGCGACTCCCTGCGGTGCCTCTTCGGCCAGGGCCCGGCGCAGCCATCCGGCGGCGACGCCGCGGTCGGGCGCGGGCCCGCACGGACGGCCCGCCCGGCGGTCGTAGAGGCCGGCGATGGTCCTGGCCGCCTTCTGTCGTGCGGGCGCTTCCTCAAGGGTGTCGTAGCCGGCCTCCAGGAGGCCGATCGCGCGGTCCAGGGCCGGGCCATCCCCGCCGTGGTGGATGATGCGGTACGCCAGGACGTCGCCGAGCCGGGCCTCGACCTCGGCGCGCCCCGGGTCGTCCAGCGAGCCCAGGCCGAGCGCCTCTTCCAGGTGGTCGACCGCCCGATCCAGGTCCGTACGGTCCTGGGCCCGCTCCACCACGGACACGGCCAGCCAGTAGAGGACCACGGGTCGGACGGGCTCCTCGGGTCCGCAGAGGGCGTCTGCTCGCTCCAGCCAGCCGATCGCCTCGTCGCGATCGGCGATCCCGGGCGGTCGCGCGTCGGCGCGTAGCGCGAGGGCCAGAGCCAGGTCGAGCAGCTGTTGCGGCTGGTCCTGGCCACAACGCACGAGCACACTACGGAGCCGTTCCACGGCCTGATCGAGATCGGCCGGACCGGCGCGGCCGGTCCCGTGCCGGCACAACAGCAGGTCGGCGAGCGCCGACTCCTCCTCCCACGTCGGATCGGGAGCTTCGGACAGCAGGTGGATGGCCTCGTCGGCGCCGTCCGGAACGTCCGGATCACCGATGAGCATGGCGACCATCTCGGTCCGCCACTCGTCCTCCCAGCCCTCGGCGCGCGCGTCCTCCCGCCGTCGCCGCCAGGCGATGATCTGCCCGGCCCGGTCATCGTTCATCGAAGCCGCCTTTCAGCGCGGGGAGCCGCCGGGCGCGTCCCGGACGGCCGAGGTCACTTGCCCTGATGGGTGAACGCCGCCCAGATGCGGATGTCGGTGAAATCGAGCCCCGCCGTCAGCCTGCGCAGCCGCTCGCCGATCCCGGCAGGCAGTTCCCGGGCGGGGTCGAGCATCCACAGCCGTGTCTCGTGCAGGGCGAGGGCGGGGTCCTCGGGAGTCCGGCGGAGGTGATGGTGGAACATCGCCATCATCACCGCGGTCCGCGGGTCGTCCGCCACCAGCCAGCGCGAGCCGACGACACCTGCCGCGACCGTCGCGAGCAGGGCGGTCGACAGCGTAAGGGCCTCGTCGAAGCTCTCCCGGGCGACGTCCGACAGGCAGGCGGTCAGGACCACCACCGCGCCCGGCCGCGCCGTCGTGCGGGTGAAGCGGAGTATGTCGTTGATCGTCAGCTTCTCCCCGGCGTCCGAGCCGCCTCTTCCGGCGAGATACAAGTAGGAGTCCGCGGCCCACGTAGCGGAGTAGGCGTGCCCGCTGTAATGGAGCATGGACGCCTCGAACAGCACCGCCATCAGCTCGGGAACCGTCGCGGGGCGCGCCTCCTCATGCCGCCACCTCCCCAGCCGCGCCGCGTCCGGATACCACAGGCGACCGATCTCCGCGCACTCCCTCCGGCTGTTCGGCATGAGGTCCCCCACCGAATCGGCCACGATGACGGGACGTGAGAGAAGCGGCCGATACGTCCGGCCGACGGCCTCGATCAGCTGGCGTCCGGAGGTGGCGTACGAGATGACCGCCCGCTGGCACACGCGCGTGTCTCCGAGCCGGGCCGCGTGCCATGGGACGAGGCCGCCGAGCTCCCAGGGCACCAGGACCAGCCTGGGTGAGCCGGATCCGGTGCCGAGCCCAGACAGCACCGGCCCCATGACAGCGGGCCCGGCCCAGTCGCACACCTGCGTGAGCGCCAGCGACCAGTCCTGCTTCGCCTCCTTCTCCGCGGGCGTGCGATAGGCGGCGAGCAAGTCGTCGTGCGCCGTCGCGTAGCGCTTGATCGGGCCGTCCGCGCGCAGCTCCGGCAACGGGATCACGGCAACCGTCTCGTCGGAGCGTACGAGCACCGCCGCGCCCCCGGCGTCCGTGGCGCCCGGCAGCAGGTAGACGAGCGCGTCCGCGTGGGCGGATCGCAGCCCCGCGCCGATCTCGCCCACCGTCGCCGGGCGCTGCAGCGGAGAGTCGCTCAACGCCGCGAACGCCCGGGCCCGCACCTCGGGCCTGACGTCGTCCGCCGACTCCCACGCGCTGGCGAGGTCGTGCCGGCCCACGTCCCGCAGCAGCTCGGGAACGCTCCGAACCGAGATCGCGGCCTGCAGGACCAGCCCGCGGCCCAGCTCCAGCGCCTCGATGAGGGCGTCCGTACGGCCGTCCGCGATGCACCACCCGGCAACCCGCATGGCCTCGCCGCTGCCGGCCTTGGACATCGCGAGCATGCGCTCCGTGCCGCTCTGCAGCTGCACCTCGCGCAGCCGGGCCCGCAGCGATTCGAGGGCGCGATCGATGGCGGGACCGTCGCCGCCGCTCCTGCGCCGGTGCGTCTCCGACAGGTCCGCCAAGATCTGCGCCGCAAGGGCCGCGCCCGGGTTCGAGCTCCGCTCGGCGGCGGCCTCCTCCAGCTTGGCGATCGCCTCGTCCAGATCCTCCGGAGCGCCGCCGAGCCCGTGCCGGAACGCCAGCGCCTTGCCCAGGATCGCCGCGTTCGACGTGAGGCCGCCGATGTGCGACTCGGAACCGGCCAGGACGCGGCGCACCAGGTCGATGCCGCGAGACAGCTCGCCGTCGTCGCGGCTCCAGACGCCTCTCATGATGGCCGTCGCTGCGCGCTGCCCGTTGTCCGGCTTCTCCCGGGGGGCCCCGGGCGCACGATCCGCACCGGTCGCGAGCGCCAGGGCCGCGTCCACCCCGGCGGCGTCGTTGGCGACCGCGCTCGCGAGCGCGGCGAAGAAGCCGGCCTCCCGCGGAAAGCCCTCCGCGGTCAGCACCTTCAGCCGCTCCGCCGCCTCGACCGCGGCCGCGCGGTCACGGCGGGCCACCGCCTGCATGACATCGACGACGGCCGCCATGCCTCCCACCGGATCGTCGCCCGATCGGGCCCATCCGGGCAGGGCTCGCAGCTCCTGGACGCAGCGCTGTGCCAGGTCCAGGTATTCGAGATTCTGCGTGGCGAGGTACCGCTCGACGAAGAGCGGCTGCGCGACCATCAGGAACAGGACCCGGGCGGGGTCCCCCGCCACGACGTCGGCCATCGCGTCCGTGACGCGCTCCGCGGTCCTGGTCAGAACGGCGGGCATGCCGTCCCGCCACCCGAGAGCGAGCTCCAGTGCGACCAGTTCGAGAGGGCCTGAGCGGCCCTTCATGAGCGCGGCGACCCGGTCGAGGTCCACCGCCGCCTGATCGAAGACCCGCATGGTGATCATGGCGTTGATCAGCCGGATGACGGTACACCTCCAAAGAGGGTGCCCTGGGTCCAGCCCTTCCAGCGCGTCGTGGAACGCGGCGACGCCCCGGCGGCACATGTCCTCGTCACCGAGGTCCACACCTCGTGAGATCAGCGTGACGCCCAGGAAGGTCTGGGCGGCCGAACGCATCTGATGACGCGCCGCCGGCGAGCTCAGATAGGTCTCCAGGTGCCGGATGAACCGGTCCTCGCCGGGCGGCACGCCGGGACCCGGCCCGGCGTGCAGCAGCTCGACCAGCCCGATCAGCCGCGGCCCCAGTGGGTGGTCCGGCGACAGTGCGGCAAGGGCCCGCTCCAGCACGCCGATCGCCGGATGGCCCGGGCCCGCCGCTGTCGCGAGCGACAAGGCACCGAGCACGACCGCCGACTCGGCGTCGCCTTGGTCCAAGGCGACGGCGAGGACGAGGTGCCGGACGGCCTCGTCGAGGTCCGCGTTCCGGGTCGCGGTCTGCCCCGACTGGAGCGCGAGAACGATGTCGTGTTCGTCGGGGGCCTCCGGCAGCCCGATCCCGCTGCGCCACATCAGGAGCACACCGAGCACGGCATGGCATTCGGCCTCGGTGGGCGACGACTGCCGGCCCGTGAGCCGGGACTCGGTGATCAGGCGGGAGGCCGTCTCGATGGCGGCGTCGAGGTCGGCCGATGATCCGTCCGGTCCCTGGTAGCGGTTGCCCAATGCGAGCGTGAGCTCCCAACCGGCCTCGGCGGCGACCGCGCCCTCCGACGCCGACCACACCCCGGCGAGGATCTCCATGCCCTTCGTCTCCTCACCGAGCCGGAGATAGACGTGCCCCGCCTGGACGGCGGCCTCCGGCTCGGTGGGAACCTGCTTCATCAACGTGTCGAGGAGGCCGATCGCCTCCTCGCGGTCGTCGCTCTCGCCGAGGACGGCGGAACGGGTCGCCAGCACGTCGGCGAGCCGGAGGCGCATCCACCACAGGGTTTCGGCGAGGCTCCCCTCGGCCATGCGCAGCCGCTCCACGGCCGGGTCGAGATCGCCGGTGGTCTGCTGGTGCTCGAACCGGGTCATCAGCAACTGGCCGAGCGAGAAGTGCTCGTCCCAGCCGAATCCGGTCCCCTCCTGGGCGGTGTCGTCCGCCCGGAAGAGCATCGCGATCGCGCCGTCCAGGTCTTCCGCACCGCCCAGCAGCTCCCAGCGGGCCTGCCGGACCTGGCCGAGCAGCAGCCACGTCTCGGCCCCCGGCGCCCGGTCCACCAGCCACCGGGCGTCGTCGAGCGCCTCGTCGAGCCGGGCCTGGACGTCGTCGTCCGGCTCGCCGGCCGCGTAGCGCCGGAGCACCTCGCGCAGGCGCCGCTGCCGTTCGTCGTTCATGGTTTCCTCGTGTCCTCCGTACGTCATTGCACGGGGAGCAGGGCGCGTGCCTGCTCATAGGCCTCGTCATGGACGGCGAGGGCGATCTTCAAGGCGGCCTTGACGTCGGCAAGCCGCTGGTCGAACTCGTCGAGTGCGGTGTTCGCGTGGTCCAGCCCCGATCCGTTGTGCGATGGGTCGGCGCCGATGCCCTCCAGCAGCCGCCGCTGGGCCAGCCGGTAGGCCTCGATGGAGGGCAGCCGCCGCTCGCACTGCTCCCTGAGAGCGGCGAAACCCTCGACGGCCTCGCCGAGTTCGGCGCCGAGCCGGTCGAGCCGAGTGCGTTCGGTCGCAAGGCTCCTTCTGGCCTCGGCGAGGTCGCGGCCGGTCTGCTCCGCCTCCGTGAGCGTCTCGGCGGTCTCTTCGCCGACCTTCGCGAGCTGTGCCTTGGTCAGGGTGACCACGGCCGCGGCCGATGCGGCGAGTTCCCGCTCGGCGGTGCTCACCGCCGTCAGCTCTTCGTACCGGTCGGTCAGCCGCGCCCGCTGGGCCTTCAGGTCGTGGAGCTCCCCGGCGAGATCCTGCAGCCGCAGCAGGTCGGTCAGCTCGGCGGCCAGCCGCTCGTGTTCCGCCTCGGCGGCCCGCAGCTCCTCGAGGACGGGTCGGAGTCGTTGCAGCACCTCGTGGTCGGCCTCGATGCGCCGTTGCAGCCGGCGCAGGTCGTCGAGACGGGAGAGCACGCGCTCACGGGTGGGCGGTCCGGCCGCCGCGGTCTCGACCAGGTCGAGGACCCGGTTCAGCAGGGCGGGCACGCCGTCCAGGGAGGCCGCCAGGTCCGTGACGAAGGCGAAGGCGACGGCGTCGTCCGCCGGGCCGATCTCGGTGGCCTGCCGGGAGACGTTCGCCACTGTCGCCTTGAGGTCGGCGAGGGGATCGTTCATGTCTGTCTCTCCACCGGGATCAGGATCGGGTCGGCCGCTTCGTTGTCGAACAGCAGGCCGATCGGCGCACCTCGTACGCCGACTCTGTACTGGCCTGGCGGGAGCCCGGCCAGGCTGACTCGGCACCGCTCGCCTGCGACGACGAGCGGCAGGCGATCCGGCAGCGCCGGTTTCGCCGTGGGCGTCCCTCCGTTGCTCAGGACGAGGGGACCATCGTCCAGCTGGGCGAACTCTCCCAGCCCGGTGGGCAGGGGCACCGCGATCTCCTCCAGCAGTCCGGCTCTCGTCCGGTGCAGCGGAAGCGCGACCTGCTCGTGCGGCATCGCGGCCACCCTGGTGCGGCCCTCCGCCACATCGCAGGCGCCACGCGCGATCGCCACCACATCGAGCGTGCGGGGTTCGCGGCCGGCAGCGTCCGCTATGGCCTGCCGGACCAGCGGAAAGTCCGCGAACCCTCCGATGAGGAGGATCTCGGCGCCGGGGCAGGAGGGCAGCAGCGTCTTGATCCGCTCGGCGAAGGCCGTGAACGTGTCGAGCACCAGGCCCGCGGTGACCCCTGCCGCCACCGCCTCGTCACGCACGAAGTCGTGCCTCATCGCCTGCTGGATCACGGTCGCGAGCCGGCCGCCGGGCTGGCGCAACGCTCTGCCCATCTCGGCCCGCGTTTCCGGGGCCCCGGCGGCGGTCACCGCCTCGACGAAGGCCCACCGGCCCAGCTTCGGCTCGTTCATGACGCTGACGGGCCGGATCAGCCCGTCGCCGGCGTCGGCCAGCACGACGGTGAAGCCTCTCTCCCCCGCGTCGCAGACCAGCCGCGGGCCCTCTGCCGTGCCTGGTCCGATGATCGCCGAGACCGCGGCCGCGGTCCTCGGCACCGGGTGCACGGGCCCCAGCGGCACCAGTGCTCGATGGAGCAGTTCCTCCTCGATCACCCCCATCCCGCCCGTGAGCAGGACGATCCGGCCGTGCGCCGGCGGCCGCAGCGCGTCGTCCAGAGCCCGGGAGCCGGTCGCCTCCGGAACGGGCCGCACCGTGAACGACTCTCCGCTCGCCTCGGTGCGGCCGCCGTCGGTGTCGAGCACCATCGTCATCGGCGCCACAGCCTGCGTCCTCTCTCTCCGGCGAAGTCCTTGATCCGTTGCGCGGTCTCCTTCAGCTCCTCCCTGGCCTCGTCGCTCAGCACGTGGCCGTTCGGCGGGTCATCCGGCACGACGCATGCGAGGAGATCGAGATGGAAGCCCATCTCACGGAGCAGCCGACGGGTGACCTCCGTCCGCAGCGCGGCCCCGAAGGCGTCCTCTGCCGTGTACGCCCTCAGCAGGTCGCGGACCCACTCGTCCATCCGGCCGGGGTGGGCGAGGGTGGGCGGGCGCCGCAGGCGGATCTCGGCGAGCAGCGACAGCAGCCCCTCGACGGTCGGACGCCATCCGGAACCGCGAAGCGCCTTATAAGCCTGGCCGGCCGTGTTGCCGGCGCGATACCCGTCGGCGCACAACACCGCCACATGCCTCGGGTCGGCGTTCCGGTGCAGCGCCCGGAGCGCGATCAGCGGCGCCTCCGTCCGCAGCGACGGGTGCTCGCGGAGGGCGGCCGCCCACCAGTCCGCGTATTCCGGGTTCGCGTCAAGGGAGGGATCCAGGGCGCGCCCGGCTGCGACCGCGCCTACGAGGCGGACATCGCCGGGCCCTCCGTCCCGGCCGACGGCCGCCGACAGGCTGAGGACCAGCGCGGCCGAGTCCGGCTCGGCGGGCCAGGCCCAGGTCCCCAGCTGCTGGGCCAGGCCGTCGAGGACACGGGTGCGCAGAGGCGACGACAGCCGCAGGACCTCCAGGAACCCGCCCCGGTAGGCTGCCCGGTCCCCACCCGCGGCGACGCGGAAATGCCGCAGCCCGCTCCGCAACGCGAGCAGCAACGCGTCGATCATGCCTTGCTCGGTGGCACCCGGCTGATCCAAGTCGGCCAGCCGACTGCTCCAGAAGGCGGCGTCGACCCGGGCCCGGCCGGCCAGCCAGCCGGCGAACGCGGGCAGCACCAGCCCCAGCCGCTCGTACACGGCGGCGACGCGCAGGAAGTCGTACAGGCAGTTCGTCCCGTAGGCCGCCAGCTGATCGAGGTCGCGATCGCTGATCGGCACGACGGAACCGGCGAGGATCGCGTCGAAGCAGCGCATCTCGGCGGGTAGGCGCGTCTTCAGCCGCTCCACCAGCGTGGACACGTCCTCCGGCCGGTCCAGGAACTCCGTGATCAGTGCGAACGTCAGGGGGACGTCGCGCACGAGAACCTCGAAGGTCTGGGCGTGGTCGACGTCGAGCCGCCGCTTGACCTGCGCCGCGGCGACGGCCAGGTTGCGCGCGTTCACCGTGGCGCCGCCGCGTTCGAGCACCGTCGCCAGGTATCGATCGCCGAAACCCAAGGTCTCGGCCGCGGCGACATACGCTGACACGTCGCGATCGGGGTCCGGTCCCCACAGCGCGGTCGCGCCCACGCGCGCCAGACGGTCGAACGGCGTGCTATGAACGGCGGCCACCTCGTTCCAGAGGCGCGTGATCACGGGGAGGTCCGCGCGGTCCGCGGCATCGATCAGCTCGCCGAAAACGGTCACCCGGTCCTCCGGCGACTCCAGCAGCCGCCACTTCTCGGCGGTGAACATGCGCCGCAGGTCCGCGTGGGCCGCCCGCCCCTGCCGGGCCGCTTTCAGCACCCGGCGATGCCAGTCGAGCTCGTCCAGAAGTCGGATGGCGTCCTCAGGCTCGTTGACCGAGCCGGTCATCAGGCGCAGATGGCCGATGACCCGGGCGACCGCTTCTTCCCCCACGCCCTCGCCGGTCAGCTCGCGTAGCCGCTGCAGATAGGTCCCGGCGATGTCGGCGCCCTCAGGGGGAGCCGCCGGGACGAGCCAGTCGAGCTCGAAGGAGTCCGCCCGGTTGTGCCGGGCGAAGGCGAGCTTGACATGCTTGCTCCCGCCCTCGTGCCAGGTGCCGGCGCTGTACGTGGTCCGCGCCCCGTACGGCAGCAACGCGGCGACCGCGTCCAGGAACGCCAGCCGCTCCTGCAGGCGCAGCTCCGGGCAGCGCGTGACGGTGACCGCCCCCTCCAGCGACATCGCGGCGGCCGTCGCGACCCGGGCGAACCCGAGTTCCGCGATCGACCGGGCCTGCTCGGCCGCCTTCGTCGCGGACAGCTCGATCCGCATCGGGGTTCCCACCGGCGGCAGCGGCGCACCACGGAGGGCGTGGTAAAGGTCCTGGTAGGAGATCGCCTCCGCGCACAGCGCCTGGTACGGCACGGCGAAGTACCGGCTGTGCGCGATGGGCCGGCCCGCGCCATCGGGGTCGTTCGACCACTCCTGCATGGTCAGGCCCACATAGGTGACCTCGCCGTCCCCCACCTCGCTGATCGCCACCCACGGCAACGATCCCGGGGAATCGCGATCCGCCGGTGGGTTGCCCAGCGAGAACCGCGCGAGGATCAGCATGAGGTCGCCGTCGGTGAACCTGGACCCGCCCGACGCCATGATCGTGTAGTCCTCGTGACTGTCGCGGGGCTTCCCGTGCAACGCCCAGCCGACCCGCACCTGTGTCATGTCAGCTCCTCGGGAGCGTGGCCGTGGCGAGCCACACCAGCGGCTCGAGAACGTTGATCGGGTGGACCCCGCCGAGGATGCGCGTGGTGTCGCCTTCGGGGCCGGTCTCCTCGACGACGTTCCAGGGCTGGGCGGGCTGGAACCGCCGTACCTTGGGGTCGAGGTAGAAGCCGACCGCGGAGGTCATGAAATACCGCGTGCGATCCGGGCTGAAGGACGTCCTGATGCCCTTGTCCAGCAGGATGGCGCTGTTCTGCACGTCGGACGCGCACAGGAGGGAGAACAGCTCCGCGGCCAGCGCGTCCGGCACCGTCGGGAACCCCTCGTCCTTGGTGGTGTTGTCCGTGTAGCCGAGCCGGTGCGCGGGTTCGTAGACGTAGGGGTGGTCGAACTTGGTGATGCAGACGGCGAGGTGGTGGGGCAGGAACCGGTCGCGGCTGCGGCCCGCGGCCCGCTGGGCCAGCTGCATCACGGTCCGCTGGAAGTAGTCGTAGGAGTCCCGCCGGCTCCGCTCGCGGGTGGGGTCGAAGAGGTAGATGAGCCCGTCACAGGACGCGAGATGGTCGATCAGGCGCTCCTCTTCGGACCGGTCCTTCGGGCCGTCGCCCGCGTCGGTTCCGTCGTCGCCGCCGAACTGGACCCGGCCCGACAGCCCCGCCTTCGGCCCACCGCTGTCGCCCCGGTACATGCCCCCGGGTGCGTCGAGCAGGTCGAGCATGATGGCCGTGACCTCTCGTTCGGTACGGGTCAGCCCGAGCCTGGTCTTGCGGCGTACCTCCCGCTCGCCGCGGAACACCCATTGGAGGTTCGGCGGCAGCCGCAGCGTCGCGGCCGGGAACTGCTGCAACGTGATCAGCTGATGGGTCATGTCGGTGAGGAAGTCCGTCGAGGCGTCGTCGCTGCCGTGCAGCCACCAGTCGGACTCCCCGTGGTCGACGGCCACGCGCAGTGCGGCGAGAAAGGTCGTCTTGCCGCTCTGGGGAGCGCCCCAAAGGCCGATGCGTCCCTGGAACGGGGCCCGCGGTTCCGGGCCTGGAAGGCTCATGATCACTCCTGTAATGGGTCGGCCAGCGGGAAGGGAAGGCGGACGGGGTTCGGCGAGACCAGTGCCATGGCCTCGGCGAGCTTGCCGGCGGTCACCGAGCCGAGCGGTGCCACCACACGCAGGCCCAGCCTCCGCCAGGGGTCTTCCTGCGGTCTGGGCGGCTCGTCGAGCACCACCAGCCGGACACCGATGCCGGCGGTGCCGAGCCGGCGCGCGTACGTCGTCCAGTCCCAGCCGTGGGGACACCGCTGCGCCGGCCGCGGCACGTCGGCGACCGCGGCGGGATGCGGTGGCCGGCCGGCCACCACCAGCAGGATGCGGGGCCGGCTCGCCGGCTGGTGGGCGCAGCGCCGGGCCACCTCCTGCAGGGCGTCCTCCAGCGGCGCCGCGTTCCGGTTCCAGCGCGGCGCGGGGGCCGGCAGGGCGTCGAGCGTCTCCTGCGCCGCCGCTGGCGGGCCGAGCCAGCGCCCGTGCACGACGTGCTCGTCCGCCGCGCCCGCGTAGTGGTCGGTGTAGCCGAGAAGCGCGACGCCGGCCGCCACGGTGAGCTCCGCCGCGAGCAGGTCGAACAGCTCCGCGAGCAGCTTCCTGCGCCGCAGCGCCGCATCCTGCGGCCCGTTCAGCTCGACCAGGCAGATGATCTCCACCGGCCCGCTCCGGACGTGGATCCGTCCGGGCGCGAGCGCCTCCAGCTGGGCGAGGCTCCGCCGATCCGGCCGGGCGTCCGCGGGCGAGATCAGCCGTACCCGTCCCGGTGCCGTCAGCTCCGCCTCCACCGGGACGGGCACGCCCGGACGCAGTCTCACGGACCAGGCCCCGACGAGGCGGCGCGTGCCCGTCACCACGACCAGCACGGAGTCGCGGTCGGCCCCGCCCGGCGGGCAGCGGACCACGACCGTGGCGGTCTTCCCTGCGCGGTCCCCCGGAGCGAACAGCGGCCGGGAGGCCAGCCGGACCGTTCCGTCCTTCCCGACGTCGGCGGTGAGCAGGCCGTACGAGGTGTGCAGCGGCTGCTCGGCCAGGACGCGGGCCCACACGGGCGCGACCTCGCCGGCGTCGGCGGCGGCCCTCAGCTTCGGATGACACCGCCGCAGATGGCCGATCAGCTCGGCTGGCACCGTCCAGCCGGGGCAGCGGTTGACGGCGACCAGCACGGAATCGGCCGGCAGCTCGGACGCGGCCAGCAGGCCTTCGGCCCAGCCGGCCAGCCGCACGCTGATCTCAGCCCGATCCACTCCGGCCAGGCCGCCCGCGAGCTGAAAGCGCAGGTGCTCCGCGTCGGTCGCCAGCATGGGCAGCACCTCGCGCCACGGCTGGGACCGTCGCTCGGCCGGCGGCCCGCCGGGATCGGGGTCCGCGGCGGCGGCCCAGGTGATCGTGACGTCCTGCGCCCCGATCTCCACCAGGGCGAGGACCTGCCCGGCGGCCAGCGACGCGAAGGCCGCCGCCAGCACGGGATGGAGCGGCTCCGTCCGCGCCGCGGGGCGCTCCTTCGCCTGGTCCCAGTCCGCCCAGGTGGGCTCGCCGCGGAGCAGCGGGGCGATCGTGTCCCGGTCGCAGCCGGCCCATGCGGCGACCCGTACGTCGTGGGCGAGCTGCGCCGCGGCCAGCTCCGCCGCGAAGGCGGACCGGTTCCCCTCCCCCACGGTCCAGCTCGTACGCAGCGTCCAGCCGCACGCGCAGCGCTCGTGCTGGGTGATCGGCAGCCGGCAGACCGGGCAGGCGGGGCTACCGGTGCGCACAGGGGACGTCCTCTTCGTGGAAGGCGTTCGGATCGGCCCCGGGTTCCTCGGCGCATCGTGCGGCCAGTCGCGCGACCATCTCCTCGTGCAGGCCGCGCACGGTCCTGGCGTTGCCGAAGCCGGGCGCCCACCGGGCGGCCTCCAGCCAGGCGGCGCTCTTCGTCCGGGCCTGCGGCGACAGCGTGTACCCCTCCGCGGTGGCCATCGAGGCGAGGATCTCCACGAGTTCCGCCACCTCGTATCCGGAGAACTCGATGCGTTCGCCGAACCTGGAGGCGAGCCCGCTGTTGGCGGCCAGGAACCTGGCCATCTCGGCCGGATAACCGGCGGCGATGACGCTGAACTGGCCGCGTCTGTTCTCCATCTCCCGGGTGAGCGTGTCGATCGCTTCCCGCCCGAAGTCCTGTCCGGCCGCCTCCCCGCCGGGCGACAGGCTGTAGGCCTCGTCGATGAAGAGCACCCCGCCCCGGGCCTCCTCGATCCGCTTCCTCACCAGCGGCGCCGTCTGGCCGATGAAGCCGGCGACCAGGTCCGCCCGGTCGACCTCGACCACGTGCCCGCGCGAGAGCAGCCCCAGTTCCCGGAAGATCCGCCCGATCTGCCTGGCCACGGTGGTCTTTCCGGTGCCTGGCGGGCCGACGAACAGCAGATGCGGCGCCGGTACCTCGCCGCGCCCGCGGCGCTGGTTGTGCTGGATGCGCAGGACGGTCTTGCGCACACTCTCGTTGAGCGTCCGCATCCCGATCAGGGAGTTCAGCGGTCCGAGCAGCTCGGCGAGCGGCGGTGGCACGGGATCGAAGGTCCAGCGCTCGGGCAGATCGCGCGGGTCGAGCGGCGAGGAGCGGTCGTCGCGAACGCGCAGGGCCCAGCGCTGGGCTGTCTCATCGGCCAGTTCCCTCATCGCCCTGGCGTTGCCGAACCGCTCGGTCCGCTGGCGGTACAGCCGATCGACCGCCTTCTCCAGCGCGGCGTCGAACGCGGCTGTCCGCGCCAGCGTGCGGTCGTCCAGGAACGTGCGGCAGATGCTCGCCAGCGTCGGCGGCTCGTAGTCGGGGAAGTCCAGGAAGTTCGCCTTCGGGAACCGGCTCTCCAACCCGGGGTTGCTCGCCAGGAACTCGCGGATGGGCTCGCCGTAACCGGCCACGACCACCACCAGCCTCCGCCGGTCGTTCTCCATCCTGGCCAGCAGGACGTCGATCGCCTCCTGACCGAATCCGCCGGTCCCCTCGCCGTCGTTGAGCGTGTACGCCTCGTCGATGAACAACACGCCGTCCAGCGCCCGGTCGATCACCGCCTCGGTCTTGATCGCGGTCTCGCCCACGTACTGGCCGACCAGGTCGGCCCTGCCGGCCTCGACGAGGTGGCCCCGCCGAAGCAGACCGAGCTCCAGGAAGATCTCTCCGACCAGCCGCGCCACGGTGGTCTTGCCGGTCCCCGGGTTCCCCGTGAACACCATGTGCCGGGCCACGGGCTCCGAGCCCTCAGGCGGCTGCCAGCGCAGGTTCTCCAGGTGGCGGCGGACGGGTTCGAGTCCCTGGAGGTCTCGGAGCCGGTCCCACACGTCGCGCTGGGAGTACATGGAGCCGTCGATCCAGTTCTGCTCCCGGAGGGTGGCCGCCTCGAAGGGCTGCCGCCGGTCGCACAGGCCGCGCAGCCTTCCCTCCCACTCCCTGAGCGTCCGCCCCGCCGCCGCCATCTGCCTCACGAGCGAGGACAGCGTGGCCCAGTCCGCGACGGCGAGCCCACGGCTCACGTGCATCCGGTGCACCAGCCTGGTCAGCTCGGCCTCCTGCGGCGGCTCGACCCTCCCCGGGGTGCCGCGGCGCCGGCGCTCCGCGCGGACGGCCGCCCGCAGCCCCGGCAGATTCCGGCTGCTCTGGGCGTATCGCTCGATCTGGGAGAGCTCTTCGTTGTCGAAGAGCAGCAGGCAGAGGTTGCCGGCGCCCATGCGCCCGTCCAGCCAGCTGTCGAGGGCGGTGGCCAGGTCGCGGTGGCCGTCCAGCCAGGCGTCGATCACTTCGATCCGTTCCAGGATCATCGCGGTACGGGCGTCGCCCTTGCTCATCAACGACCGCATGAGCCGGATGGCGGAGACGTCTGTCATGACGCTGCGGACCTCCGCCCGCTCGGGCCGCGGCGGCTCCCGCAGGAGCACGGTGCCGAGGGGCCCTCCGACGGGGTGCCGGCGCGGGCGGACGGCGGGCGCCTCCTCCGCTGGTCCCAGCCGGGACGACGCATCGCGGACGGTCAGCATGTTCTCGATCGAGAAGAACACGATGCGTTCGAAACCGGCCGCGTGCAGCGTGTCGTGCAACGCCTGGCTCAGATCGACCCGGTGGTAGTCCTCGGTCACGAAGGCGTCTCGGGCGCCCTCGCCGTACAGGAGCAGCATCGGGGCACCTTCTCCGGCGGCCTCGTACAGGGGCCGCAACCGCTCCGGGACGGACAGACTTCGCTCCTTCACCTCAGTGTGCCCCCCGGCGCCGCGCCCGGATACGCTCGAAGTCGCGCTCCTCGGGAGCCGGCTCGACCCCCGCGTCGGTGGCGTCGCCCACCGGGACGCCGTTCTGCCGCAGCACCTGCGACAGGTCCTGCGCGCGCTGGGAGCGGCGGTTCTGGGAACGCTCGTCGTCGTACGACAGGACCCGGATGCTCATCCCCGTGTCCCCGTGGGGCGCCACCTCCACCACGACCTCGCTGCTGTCGTGATGCCGCAGCTTGCTGTAGTGCGCCGCCCGGAAGTCCCCTTCCTCATAGGTCTCCTCCACGAAGGCGAACCCCTGATCCGTCAGCGCGTCGATCACCTGTTCCGCGGTGTTGGCCCGGAACTGCGCGGCGATGACTCGGCGGCCAGCCCGTTCGGCCAGGGAGTCCAGCCGCGTCTCGTAGCCGGGCGCGACCTGAACGATGATCGCCCGGAGCTCCTCCACGGTCAGCGGGCTCTGCTCGCCCGTCGCGATACGCGTCCGCTCCTGGATCTCGGCCAGCAGCGCGCTCAGGCCTCCATCGGTCCAGTGGTCCACGTCCACGGTGGCGCCGGGCAGGTCGGGCACCGGCACCTCGGCGTTGAGCCGTCCCGTCTCGGCTACCCGGTGCAGCGCGGCCAGCGCCTCGGCCTGCGTCCGCAACCATTCGGTCTCGAGCAACTGGACGTCGGCGCGCAGCTCGCTGAGATCGTGGTAGAGCTGCTGGACGGTGGCGAGGGAGTACGCGGGTTCCTGCTCCTGGAGCATCCGCCCGGCGTCGGCGAGCCGCTGATGGAGCCGGTCGAGCCGTCCGGGGGCGAACCGCTCGTGCGGCAGTCCCTCGACGACGTCGTGCATGACCCGGGCGTCCTGGTAAAGGGCGCGCGCCACCTCGGACGCCCGCTCGCGGCCGGCCTTCAGGTCGTCCACGCGCTCGGACAGCTTCTCGATCTGCGCCTGCCGCTCGGAACGTTCCCGCCTGATGTCCCTGCGCAGCTGCTCGGCCGTCTTCCTCGTTTCCTTGCGCACGTCCGTGAGGGCGTCGGCCTGCTTGCGCAGTTCCACGCCGACCCAGGCCTCCAGCTGCCGGGTGTTCGCGCTCAGCGCGGACAGGTCCTTTTCCACCTGGTCCTGCCGACGGGAGAGCGTCGTCTGGACCCGGTTGAGATCGGCCATGTTCTGCCGCCGGATGTTCTCCAGCATCCCGGGCAGCTCGCGCTGGACCTGAGCCAGTTTCCCGGCCGCCCGCTGGGCCGAGTTCCAGGCTGTCTCGTCGACCATGATGCGCTTGGTGCCGCTCACGTCCCATCCCTTCCGATCGTGTTCCAGGCAGCGGTGAGGCCGCTGGGCGGGACTCCCACCAGCAGGACGTCCCGGTCGTTGACATGAAGCTCGGCGCGGCGCGGCGTGCCGGTGAAGTCGAGGCCGCGCAGCCGATCCGTCAGGTGATGCACCCGCTGGTTGGCGCTGCCGCGCAGACCGCGGTCGTCGTTGCGGGATGCGACGTACCGCCCGTCGATGAGAACGTCGACCTCGGCGAGCAGTTCTCCGGCGGCCGGTCGCCCCGCCAGTTCCTCCAGGCGGAAACCGGTGAAGCAGATGAGCGAGACCTCCTTGACCGCGCGCACGGCCCGGGCGGTCTCCGCCAACCCGGCGGCCTGCGCCATCGGTTCCCCGCCCGAGAACGTCAGCCCGGTCACGCGGGGATCGCTGAGGAGGGCGGCGGCCAGCTCGTCCGGGGTCATCTCCCGGGCCGGGCGGTCGGGGATCCAGTCCGGCGCCAGGCATCCCCGGCAGTGGAAGGGGCAGCCCTGCACCCACACCACGGCGCGGACGCCCGGGCCGAGCGCTCTAGTCGCCGTGCAGATCTCGGCCACGTTCAGCACAGGGTCACCTGCCCCTGCGGAACAGAGCGGTCAGCGTTCCCCAGTGAGCGATCCTGCGGCGGCCGTTGCCCGGCTCGCCGGCCGCGGCCAGCACCGGGTTCGCCGGCGGCTGGACGCCCGTCGGCGCCGCTTCTTGGATCGGCAGCGGCAGCGTCCCGCCCACGTCGACGTACCTGTCGAGATCGTGCGGCAGGAGCCGGAGCTCGCGATCGCGCCACAGGTCGAGTGATCGCTGCGCCACCGCCAGCTCGGCCGCGGCCGTCTGCTGCGCCATGGCCTCCAGAACTTTGGCACGTTCCCGTGCCACGTAGTCGGCATAGAGGATCTCGTCGTTGTTGGCGAGGAATCCGGCCTGGCGTTCCTTGCGAGCGTTCTGCTTGCCGAGTTCGAGCCGCTCCCTCTCGTACGTCTCGAGCAGTTCGTCATATCTGGTCGGCCGGCCCAGCAGGAACAGGATCTTCACGAAGATGGGCAGGCACTCCAGCGTGGTGATCAGCAGGAACACCAGGGTGCGCCACAGTCCCAGCGTGAAGTCGTCGCCCGCGGCCCGGTCCAGCGCCTTCAGCCGGATCAGGAACCCCTTGTTGGCCGCGTTCTTCTCCTCGAAGGCGCTCTGCTGGTCGCTCTGCGCGCCTTGCAGCAGCTTCAGCCTCGCCTGGACGATGGGCAGTCGTGTCCGCGCCTCCTTCAGCGTGTCGCCGGCCGCCGTCTCGGCGCTTCGCCGGATGCTCTCGCTCCGCTCGGTGAGCTGTCGCCGGTAGATGGCGATCTGTCTCTCGGCGTCGGCCTGCTTGCGCTTGTACTCCCTCCAGTGCGGCCCGCGGCCGGCGTCGTGCCTGACGCGCCCCTTGCATTTCTCGCCCGTCTCCTCGCAGACCGCCGCGTCCGCGTTGGTGTCGCGTTTGTCCTCCAGCGTTCTGAGGAGCGCGTTGAGGCGGACGACCTCCGGGTCCCTTCCCGGGGCGACCGCCGCGCCACCGCCCGCGATCGTGGCCACGAGGGCCGACCGCGCGCTCTGGAGCTTCTTGATCTCCTCGACCAGGGGACCGCTGTTCAGCCTGCGCTGGTACGCCTCGGACTGCTCGATCCTGATATTGGTGATCTCGGCCTCGACCTCCGGGCCGAAGATCTGCAGGACCAGCGGCGTGGAGATGATCACGCCGAACAGCAGGGCCAGCACGGCACGCGGTATCGCGATCTTGAGAATGTCGCGTCTGCGGGCACTGCGCTGCAGCGAAGACACCAGCCAGCGGTCCAGGTTCAGAATGGCAAGGAACCACACCACGGAGACGAGCCCGGCGGCGGCGATCGAGGCGTTCAAGGCCATGCTCAGGGCGAAGAACATCGAAACACCGGCAAGTGTGGCCGTCGTGAGAACGGCACCGCCCATCCCCTGATATTTGGGACGATCGCTCGGCGTTTGATCAAGAATGTACGGGTCGGCGCCGGACAACCAGATCAGGAATGATCGGCGGCTACGCGGCCGTAAAGGCCGAGGAACGGCCGGCCGAGCCACGGGCGACTGGGTCATCTACCCTCACTTTTCCATGCATCTTGCCTGCCAGAGGGGCAACGAGCCGGGCCGTGAGGGGCGGGGCGTCCCGGCGGGAGCACTTGGAACGCGGGCGCCCGCGGAATCGAGACCCGCACCTGGATCGGCCGCCGTGGCCAGCGGCGCAGGAAGGACCGCCAGAGGCGGTCGGCTCGAACTTTCGTCGCCTGACGTCCGGCGAGTGCGTTGATCTCGCGGACTCGTAACTCCACCGAGGGGACGGCCAGTCGAAGTCGTCCGAAAACGACAACGGCGAAACCCTCCTCGCGCCCCCCATTCACCTACGTGCTCCCCGTAATGCCTAATAAGAAGCCGAATGTGTCCCCCGAGGCGTCAGCTTATAGCAAAGACCACTTAGAGTGACACCTCTCAGCATGTGGTCATTTTTGCCACATTAACGGAGCTGCGATGAAAATGCGTCGCTCTGTTAAACCACCCTTCACGGGCAGCCGTCGGGGTGATTTATTTATATTTCGTGGAAGATATAATGATTTGCCTTTACATGGCCACTATGTGGCTAATGTCGTAATCATGATGGTTGCCGCATATTTAGCCGGGTAAGCCCCGTTATCACCGGAGCCTTGCGGCGCTCCCGAGCGTCTTGCCGGTTTCGGCGAGCCCCTCGTCGTCGCCGATGGGCGCTGCTGGAGGCTGCTTCTGACGGGAACCGAGAGCGGCGAGCCGTGGCCCGCCCGGCTTCCGGGGGTGGACGTCCCGGTCCAACAGCCAGGTGGAACCTGACCGACGATCCCGCGACGGTCGCGCCCGTGCTTACCGGATCGCTTCTCGCCGGCCGTCCTCCGGGCGGCGTGGCGACGTGAGGCGTGGATCGTGGCTACCATGGCGCTCGACCGTTCTATAGCTGGCTGAAGTTTCCCAGCGCATAAGATTAGAGCTCACTGTACTACAAGGGTTGTCGAAATATCCGATACTTCCTCGGCATGGATGTCTCGGACGTCGGTCATCAGCCGGCGTGCCGCCGGGCAGCGCCGGGTGAGCTCTTCCCACCGGCCGAGGAGGTCGGTGCGCAGCCGGGCGGGCAGGGCGACCTCGTCCCCGGCCAGCAGGCGCAGCGGCCCGGTCACGTACGTGGCGGCCAGCCGCGGCAGCGCCGCCAGTTCCGATGCCCCATGTTCTGCGGCCCGCCGCAGCGTGCGCCCCACCGGGCGGAGGCAGCCCGGGAATCCCGGGAGGCGGCCGATCCGCTCGGCGAGCCCGTCCCGCAGGCAGCCGGCGACCGTGCCCTCGCCGCGTTCCAGGCTCTCCAGCAGCGCGACCAGTTCGACCGCCATGGCGTAGGACTCGGCGGCCAGCAGTCCGGGCCCGAACTCGGCGGCGGAGGGGCCCGCCGGATCGCCGCATGAGGCGAGCGGCCGGGCATCGGGCGTCTCTCCCGCCATCGCAAGGTGGTCGAGGTGCGCTCCCTCGTGGATGCCCCGCCAGACGCGGCGCCACGGCTCGGGCGCGCGGCGGGGCACGTCGACCAGCACGGCCGGGTGGCCGGGCAGCCGCATCCACAGCCGCCGGGCGAGCCCCGTGTAGTCCCGTCCCGGCACCACCAGGTGTCCGCGCCGGGCGGAGGGCCGGTATTTCTCACCCCACCAGAGGTGGTCCGCGGCCCGGTCAGGCACGCGCACGTGCCCGCGGCGCGCGGGCAGCGCGTCGCAGAACTCGGCGAGCGCCGCGCACATGTGCCACGTGCTCCCTGCCACGGTAGGGACCGGGCCGGGCGGCTCGGCCGCCGGGTAATAGCGGGGCACCGGCCCGGCGAAGGCGCGCAGCGCGCGGAGTCGCGCTGCGGCGAGGCCACCGCGGCGCACGCCGCTCGCCGCGATCACCTGGTCCAGCCCGGCGAAGGCACTCGGCCGGGCGAGTACCGCGCACCCCAGCGCCACCTCGGCCCAGCCGTAGACCGTCCACGCGGCGGCCTCGGCTCCTTCCGCGGGGACGCAGGCCGCCGCGCTCGCTGCGGCGGCCGCCCACGCGCGCGCCCCGATCATGACGCCCACAACCGCACGCGCAGCAGCAGGCGGTGCGGATCCTGGAAGGACGTGCGGGCGTGCATGACTCTGTGGTTGTCGATGACGATCACGTCCCCGGGCCGGTGCTCCAATCGAACCGCTCCGGGCAGCACCCTCAGCAGCGAGCCGAACCAGAACGCCACCGTGCGCCGCTCCTGGGTCAGGCCCACCAGGTTGTCGCCGCGCCAGCGCACGGTTCCGTCGCCCGGCATGACCGCCGCTCGGGGCGAGACGTCCGCCGGCCCGCCGCTGAACGTCTCGGGCACCCTCCACCTCCATCTCGGCTCTGCCAGCGCCGCGAGGACGCGCTCGCCGAGATCGTGCCGCCGCAGTCCGGCGTCCACCGTGGCGGCATCGAGCAGCAGCGTCAGCCCGCCGTCCCGCGCGGGCCGCACGACGAACATGCAGACGAGGTCCTCGGGACGGGGGCGGTAGGCGGCGTCGGTGTGGAAGTCCACCGCACCCGCCCGTTCCGAGAAGGTGGCCGAGGCATCCGTTCTCGACGGCCGTACCGGCCAGATCTCCCGGCCCGCGTCCCTGCGTGACGGCGTTCCGAACCGTCGCGCCAGGGACAGTACCCTCGCGTGGTCCACCGCCTCGCCGTCGGCGAAGCACAGACTGGTGCGCAACACCGCCCATCCGTGATCGGCCAGATGGCGCCTGGCGGCGGTGAGGTTCATCTCGTTCATCGAATCGCCCCTCCCTGGAATCTGTGGGTGCGATATCCAGGCAACCAGCGCGGTCGTCCGCAACCCGGGCGCATCCTGGTCGTAAACCGGCCGATCCTTGTTCGGCCTGAAGCCATAGCCTGGTACGAACCTTGTGGCCATCAAAACAATAGCCAGATATAGTCAACTCATGATCCACTCTGCGACCTCCGACGAGGCTCAGGAACGCAGGCTCGCCGCGATCGGGGCCGCCTCGGCGACGGCGTTCCGGCACAACGCCTACCAGCAGGTACGAGCCGAGGACGTGGCCGAACTGGTGCGCCTGCCCAGGAAGGGCGAGAAGGGCAAGGCTCGCAGCGCGGTGTGGCTCTACAACGAGGTCCGCAGCCGCCGCGTGCTGGTGGCCCTGGCGCTCAAGCACGCGTTCGACGGGTTCGCCGCCGACGAGGACCAGGAGCCGGAGCCACCCGAAACCGTCGCCGACGCGCAGGCGTTGGTCGCCGCCGCTCTCGTCCGGATCGCCGCCTTCGGCAAGGCGGAGCGGTTCCTCGTCGCTCAGGTCAGGCTCGGCATCGGCGACATCTCCACCTCGGAGAAACGGCCGTCCTCCCCGCAGAGCAGCCCCGTGTGGCCGGACGGCCCCTTCGGGGACGTCGCCGCGTCCGGCTGGGAGGGGCGGGTGACCGCGTACGCGCAGTATCTCGCCCCGCGCATCGAGACGGCGGTGTCGGCGGTCGCCGTGCCCCCGGCGGGCTGGGCGCGCGAGAGCGCGGAGCGGCTGTCCGAGCTGGCCTTCCGCGCCCTGTGCGACGACGCCGAAGGGGCGAGCGAGCGGCAGGCCGACGCACTGGCCGCGTACTGGTTCGAGCGCGACGTCGTGCCGCTGGCCGGAGAGTGGGTGAACGCGTTGCGCACCGCCGAGCGCGCCGCCGCGCTCACCGCCCACGACGGAGCGGGGCCCAGGATCAGGACGGCCGCCCTGGAGGAAATCCTGCGGATCCTCATCGACGGCACGCCGCTCACCGCCCGGGCGGTCCGGGTGGCGGCGGACCTGGCCCAGCAGCTGGAGGCTCCGGCAGGTGCCGGTGGGTCGGTGGACGATCTGCGCCTGCTGTGCGACATCGAGAGCCGGCACGGGCTGCTCCTGCTGCGGCTCGGCGACCCGGCCGGAGCCGTCGCACGGCTGGAGCGATCGCGCGAGGTGGCCGCCCGACTGCCCGATGGGCAGGAGGTCGAGTCCTACCTGGCGCGGGCGGACCACAACATCGCCGACGCCCTGATCGCCATGGACCGCCCGGCGGAGGCCGCCGTCCTGCTGGGGAAGGTCGAGGCGACGCGGGCGAAGGGCGTATCCGGAGAGGGCGTGAGCCCGCGCTGGCGCAGGCTCACGCTCACCCGCCAGGCCGCGGTCAGGGCGGCGACCAGGTCGGGGCGGGTGATCCGCGGTGTGCTGCTGGCGGAGGAGGTGCTGCGCGACCGGGTCCAGCGGCTCGGCCCCGGCAACGTGAACGCTGCGTCGGCGCAGGTGACGCTCGCCGAGGCGCTGCTCGCGGCGGGTGACCCCATTCACGCGCGCCGGCACCTGCTCGAAGCCATGAGCTGCCAGGCGCAGCACTTCCCGGCCGACGGCTACTGGCGCCAGTACAACAACGTGCGGCTGGCCGAGATCGAGCTGACCGCCGGCTTCCCCGCCCTGGCCATCAGCACGCTCGTCGGCGCGGCGGTCAGCACGCCGTGGTTCGAGCGCCAGGTCTCCAAGCGGCTGTCCCAGGAGGCCGCGATCCTGCACGCCAAGGCGTTGACGGCCGACGGCGCTGCCGGGACGGCGCTCGATCTGCTCGACCGGTTCTCCCCCCGCGATCGAGCGGCCTCCCGGGCCAGGACCGAGGCTCTGCTGTCGCTCGGCCGCGCGGACGAGGCCGCCACCGTCCTGGAGTCCGTGGCCGAGATCGAGCGCGGCCTCGGTGACGACTCTCCCGGTCTGGCCCGTACGTTGCTGCTGGCGGCTCGCACAGCCGACGCCCGCGGCCGGGCCGAGGAGAGCGAGGCCTTCGCCGCCGCGCTGGAGGCGATGGCCGGCCCCGCACTCGACCCTCAGCATCCGACCGTGCTGGCCGGACGGCTGGCGACCGCGGCCCGGCGGGCCCGGGCCGGTCTGGCCGGCGAGGTCCCGGCGCTGCTCGCCCCGCTGCTCGCGCGCACGCCGCTCGAGCACGCGCGCCCCGCGCTGGCCGAGGGCCATCCGCTGCTGGCCGAGGCCAGGGCGCTCGCCGCCCGCCTCGGCGCCTCGGTCCCGGCGGGCGCCTCCGACCAGCTCTGGGGAGACATCTGAGAAGGCCCGCGCTGAGGGCGGGACAGGCGGTCGTACGTGGTGTCGCGCGCCTGGGCAGCCTCGTCGATCGGTGCGACGATGGTCGGATGGCAGCTGCAATCCGGCACGCGGATCTGGTCGCGGATCTGAGAACGGTACGCGAGCGAGGGTTGCTCAGGCTCCGCCGCACGCCGCTCCCCGCGTTGACAGCCGCGGCGCAGGCGCTCGGCCCTCCGATCGACGCCGAGTTGGTGCCGTCCTCGATCGCGTCCCTGCTCGACCAGGTGGTCAACGGCATGAAGGACGGCACACTGGCGACGGCGTGCGCGTACACGTTCGGGATCATCGCCGGCACCCGGGACTGGTCGGCGCAGAGCCGCAGGCGGCGGGCGTCGGAGGTGTACGCCGTGTCGCCGGAGCGCTTTCGCAAGCACCACGAGCGGGTGATCATCGAGTACGTCGCCGAGGAGATCCTGCGCCTGCGCGGCGGGCGCAGTCAGCTGGCTCCGGACGAGGAGCTGCCCTTGGGGGCCCGCCGCCGGCTGGTCCTGGGCCGGACCGGACACGAGCGGTACGTGACCGTCTGCCGCATGCCGGTGCAGACGCTGCGCGACATGGACATCCTGGTCTCCTCCGAGAACGTGTACCTGGAGATGTCCAAGATCTTCAAGTCGTCCCTGTCGGCCAGCCTGCGCGCCGCGGCGGCGCGCAGGAACGACGCCGGCGAGCTGATCGACGACGTCCTGCAGCGGGAGTTACGCCTCTGGTCACTCGAGCACGGCCGGGAAGGCCTGGCCGTCGCGCCGGGCACCGTGGTCCCCACCTCGCCGGGGGAGCTGGCGCGCAGTGGGGTCAGGCGCATCTACCACGCGGCGACGGCGATCCCGCGCACGCACACGAACGACTACGACGTCGAGCCCACGGGCGTGGTGCGAGCGGTCAGCAACGCGTTCCAGCTGGCCGGGCAGGAACGCGACAGATACGCACCGTCCCTGCGATCGATCTGCTTCCCGCTGTTCGGCGCCGGTCGCGGCGGCCTGGCCCCCGGGACGAGCTTCGCCTACCTGTGGGCCGGACTCGAGCCTCAGTTGTCGGACGCCTGGGAGGTGTACTTGCTGACGCGCAGCACAGAGGGCTGCGCGGCGGTGCTGCGTTCGTTGTCGGACCTCGGCGCGCGTCCCGCGTGACCCCGCACGGCGCGAGCCTGCGCCTGCCGGTTATCACATCCGCCCAGGTCATGACCATGAGGGCTTCGCGTGGCGGCGCGAGCTCCAAGCATCAAGGCGACGGAACCAAGTGCGGCAGGATGATCGACCGTGCTCCTTCGCCTGGCCTACCTCGCCGTCACGAACGCTTTTGCCGCGCTGCCGTTGCTCCCCGTGAGCGATCGGGATAAGGACGTGGAGATTCTTGCTCTGCGTCACCAGATCGCCGTCCTTGAACGCCAGCTCGGCGCTGACACCAGAGTGAGATTCGCGCCTGAGGACCGGGCCTTTCTCGCCGCTCTCCTGACCTCGATGCCGCATCGGCACGCTGCGCCGTGAACTCCTGGACCGGATCCTGATCCTCAACGAACGCCACCTGGCCCTCGTGCTCCAGGAGTACCTGATCCACTACAACGGGCACCGGCCGCACCAATCCCGGCACCAACGACCCCGGACCTCACAACGCCGCCCACCCACGACGTGACCGACCTCAACGACTTGCGATCCATCCGCCGAAAACCCGTCGTCACCGACGTGATCAACGAATACCATCACGCCGCATAACCGCAGCTCAAGCCACGTAACTCAATATTCGAGCGGCACAGGATACGCCGTTGCTGCGAAACTCCCAAGAATCGAAATCGAGTGGAAGTCGCCAAAGGTGGGCGACACTCTCAAGGAGTCAAACGTTAATACACTTTGGCTTCTTTTGTATGATGAACATCAGCAGACCAAGGTAGAGACGGCGTCTGAAAATTATGCTGGCTACCAAGGATCTGGCTTCACTTGGCGGAGCTCAGGACATGGATGGACGCCCCCAACACCATTCGGCCTGTGGACAATTATAAGCGAGGAACGCAGTGCTAACAGAGCGCTTTTCTGGGCGGGAATACTTCTTGGCGGTGCAGTGTCACTGCTGATTTGGGCCGGGGATTTGGCGATCAATAGATATAGAGATAAATCAAAGTCGGCGCACGCGGACACATAGTAAAGTCAGAGAACTTCCCTCCTTGGCTAGTGATGAAGGCGGCTGGTCAATCCTCGTTACCGTCTGGTGGCATGGGTGGATGTGCGGTGATGGGGTAGGTTGCGGACCCCAAATAGCCGTACTTGGCGTACCACGCAGCTCGACGCGACTCTTCCTCTTGACGGTCCAGGTCGCGAAGCCGGCTTCGCGCTAGGCCCGATGCGTAGGCCAGCTCGCTGGCGACTGCCTTTGCGAGCCATTCTCGCGCCTCGACTCTCCGCCCGTGCTCCGCCTCCAGGCTGCCAAGGTCGACCATCGCCACGGGCGCGATTTCCTGGTGACCGAGTCCTGGTGGCCAGACTCCACCGCCCGCACAAACCACTCGCGGGCCTCCTCCACCCGCCCGCGCTTCACCTCCAGGACGCCAAGGTCGACCATCGCCTTTGGCGCGGAGTCTTGGTGACCGGACTCCACCGCTCACGCCCACCAATGGCGGGCCTCCTCCAGCCGCCCCTGCTCCACCTCCAGGCTGCCAAGGTTGACCATCGCCCTCGGCGAGTCAGGATGACTAGATTCCACAGCTCGCACCAGCCATTGACCGCAACGGCCGAAGTCATGGATGGCGTAGAACTGATCAGCAATGGTCATCAGTACGGGCAGGGTGATGTCAGCGGTGGGAAAGTGCTCCAGGAGTTGGGCAGCGGCCTCGAAGTCGCCGTTGTCGAGCGCTGTGTAGCCGACTTTAAGTAGATCTTTGCCGTCGAGATACCGGCGGGCGTAATTCCACAGAGCCGGGGCGATGGGCCAACCGATCGGTTCCACTTCTGCGGCGAGTACGGCCAGCAACTGATGTGGCCGATAGGGGGCAGTGGCGCTGAGCAGTTGCGGACGACCCGCTGACGTCGGCGCCTTCGCCCAGTCCAGTGCGCGGGCGAAGCCCTCGGCTGGAAGCCGGGTGCGCGCCGGTAGCTGTACCACGTGGCGCCGGTAATCTTTCCACAGCTCCTGCAGTGCTTTCCTAGTTAGCGGCTCCGGCATTTGCGCGCGGTACCAGTCGGTGGCCGCGCGCACCAACGCCACTCGGTCGGCGGCCTGTCCGGAACTGCCTGGTGTCAGCGCTTCGCGCAGTTGCCTCAGGGAAACCATCAGACGGCCCATCAGCACCTCAGTCGCCGAATCGTCCACGACCGACTGCAGTACCTGGTAAGCGGGTTCGGCGCGAATCAATTCCCGCTCGCCAGGGGAGACCACTTCCAGGATGAGATGGACGGTGTGCTCGCCCAGAAAGCCCATCACATGAGAGGGAAGCCGAGCCGCGGACTCCCCGTTCGGGCCGGTAACCTCCTCAGTGTGCACGGTGGCCAAAATTCCAACCCGAGGCGGAAGCTCAGCCAGAAGCGTTTCGGTGAGCTGCCCCATATGATCCAGGCTGATCGCATCTAGCCACACCACTACCCCGGCCTGCGGTTCCACCCACCCAGTGGCCTGCTCCACCATCGCCGCTAGCGTCAACCCCTGCTCACGCTCAAACGCAGCCACCCTCCAAAGAGGCATGTGAGTCTGCGCCGCATGAGCCAACGCGTGTGTGCTGCCGGCCAGACGTTCCCCTTGTACCACCACCACCTGCCGCCCCTGCCCACCGACCAGGGCGTCCAGCGCCTCCCCTAGCACCGCGTCAACCGGCCGAGGTATGTGCGGCGCCGCCCGTTCAGGACCGGCAAAACGCGAGTCGGCGACCCCAAGCTGAGCAAGACTGATCTGCTCCAGCCGCAACGGTCGCCCATCGGCATCGGCAAGGCGCAGCCTCCCGGCCAGCTGGGGCCGACTCCTCCAACGATCCCAGACGGCAGTTCCCAGAGCTGCGGTCAGCGCTGCCGCTCCCCATCCCCAACTCCACCCGCTGTCGTCAAGCACCTGATTGCCTAAGACCGCGACCACCAGCAGCAGCACCGCGCTGCCGAATCCACCCCACCGCGCCCGACGCCCAGAAGCCATTGCAGGCCGCCCTTCCGCTCGTACCCGATTCCCCGAGCGCCCCTGCCCATTGTCCATTCCACCCGAGGCCTTGTCCTCAGGTCCTGCGCCGGCGGATCGCCGAGGCCCTTGAGGAGGATGACCCGTGAGCCCCGGAACCGTGGGCAAGCATTGGGCGGAGACACCCGCAATCGATCGGTGAGAGCTGTAGACAGCCGGACATGAAGAACCCCCGCCCCTGCGCAACAGCGCAGGTCAGGCGGGGGTTTCGCTGGTCGTGATCTGCGCGCCCTGCAGGATTCGAACCTGCGACCGTCGGATTAGAAGTCCGATGCTCTATCCAGCTGAGCTAAGGGCGCTCGAATTCGGCCTCTGACCAGCATGTCAGCCGACCAGGAGAGACGGTAGCATAATCATACGCCGATCGAACAGTATCGGATTTGGAGGGGCCATGGCACGATCCCGAAGACAGATGCCCCCTTCGCCTCCCCTGCTCGACATGGTGCCCTCCTGGGAATTGTCCCTTCAGGCGGCTGACAAGTCACCCGGAACGATCCGGAGCTACCTCGACAGCGTACGCGTCCTGGCCCGGTTTCTCTCCGAGCGCGGGTTGCCCGCGGAGGTGGAGGCGGTCGACGCCGCGAACGTACGCGCGTTTCTCGATGCCAGTACGGCCGCGACCAGTTCCGGGAACGCGCGCAAGCATTTTCGCAACCTGCGGGTGTTCTTCAACTGGCTGATCGCGGAAGAGGAGCGGATCGCGGGGACGCCCATGGATGGGATCGATCCGCCGAAGGGGGCCGGTCGGACGGTCGAGTTGCTGGCTGATCGGGAGCTTGAGGCACTACTGGAGGTGTGTTCCGGGGGGTCTTGGGTGGATCGTCGGGATACCGCGATCGTGCGGGTGCTCATGGACAATGGAATGCGGCTGTCCTGGCTGGCCGGGCTCCGGCACGGTCCTACCGGTGATCAGCGGGACAATACTCAAGCCGGGCGGACCGGGGATGTGTGGTTGGATCGGCGGCTGCTGCGGATCGTCCGTAAGGGTGACGACGCGCATCTGGTGCCGATCGGGCCGAAGGCCGCCGCGGCGATCGATCGGTATCTGCGGGCCCGTACGCGGCATCCGCACGCGGCCTCGCCCTGGCTCTGGCTTCCGGTACGCGGTATCACGGCCGAGGGCGGGGAGCGGCGGCTGACCGCGACGGGCATACAGCAGATGCTGGAACGGCGGGGTCGGGAGGCGGGGATCCCTGGGCGGCTGCATCCGCACCGGTTCCGGCAGACGATGGCCGACGACTACCTGGACAAGGGCGGCGATCCGCTCGATCTGATGCGGATCACCGGGTGGAAGAGCGTGGAGATGGTACGCCGATACCTCAGCGCCGCCGCCGAACGCCACTGAACCTCGGTGCCGCCGAACGTCACCAAACCTCGGTGCCGACTGCCCGTAGCGGACCACGAACAGCAGCACGTCAGTCAGTCCGTCAGGGCGATCACCAGCCACATGAACGCCGCCCCCGCCACCGTGGCCAGCAGCGTCGGACCCGCCGCGCGGCTGGTGGTGTGGGCCTCCGGCAGGATGTCCGACGTCGCCAAGTACAGCAGAAACCCGGCGAACATCCCCAGATACGCCCCCAGCACCCCCGCCGGAATCGCGATCAGTGACGTCAACGTAGCCCCCGTCACCGGCGCCAGAGCGTCCAGACCCAGCAGGATCAGCGCCCGGCGGCGCGCGTTCCCGTACAGGGAAGTGATCGTGTACGTGTTGAACCCGTCCGTGAAGTCGTGCGCGATGACGCCGATCGCGACCGCGACCGCGAGCGTGGTGTCGGTCTGGAAGGCGGCGCCGATCGCGGCGCCGTCGAGGAAGCTGTGGACGACGAGCGCGGCGCCGGCGACGAGGCCGACGCCCGCGTGCGAGTGGCGGTGTGAGGCGTAGTCGCCTTCGTGGGCGTCGTGCATGCCCATCGAGCGTTCGACGCTGTGAATGCCCAGGAACGCCAGCGCGAACATCAGCATCGGCACCGGCACCCCGCCCAGCTGAGCCGGGTCGCGGGAGAGCGCCTCCGGCAGCAGGTCGAACGCCACCACGCCGAGCATGACGCCGGCGGCGGCGCCGAGGACGAGGTGACGGCGTTCCCTGACGCGATGCGCGACCAGCCCGCCGAGCAGCGTCATCAGGAATGCCGCGAACGACAGCATGATCGGCATGAGGCTCCAGGCTAGGGGGCGCGTGCGCGTCACAGAGTCGCGACACGCTAAAACGCCAGGCGGGAGGGGTGTAAAAGGGTCTAAGCTTTCTCGGCATGGTCGCGACGCTCCTGCACGAGATCCCCTTGCAGGGCGGGGACGTGACAGACGGGGTGGTCCGGGTCGGTGACACCGTCCGCAGACCGGCGAGCCCGTCGACGCCCGCCGTGCACGCTCTGCTCCGCCACCTGGAAGCCGCAGGGTTCGAGGGCGCGCCGCGCGTCGTGGGCATGGACGGGCTCGGGCGCGAGATCCTCACCTATATTCCGGGTACGACCGGGCTCGGCCTGGTGACGGTCACCGACGAGGCGCTGGTACGGCTGGCCGAGCTGTTGCGCGACTTCCACGACGCGACGCGGGGCTTCCCGCTGACGCGCGGCGGATGGAAGGGCGGTTCGAACGACGACGCCGCCCCGGAGGTCATCGGCCACTGCGATTTAACCCTTCAAAACGTGATATTTCGCGACGGAAGGCCCCGGGCGCTGATCGACTTCGATCTGGCCCGGCCAACGACCCGGCTGTTCGACGTCGTCACGACGCTCAGGCACTGGGCGCCCATCGGCGACCCGGTCGATCTGGCGCCGCTCCAGCGCGGGCTGGACGTGGGGGCGCGGCTGCGCCTGTTCTGCGACGCGTACGGGGTGCCGCCGCGCGATCGCCGACGGCTGCTGGAGCTGGCCAGGCTCCGGTTCCAGCGCTCGTACACGGTCATGCGTGACCGGGCGGCGACGGGTGGGAGCTGGGCCAGGATGTGGGCGGGCGGCGCGGGCGAGCGCATCCGCCGGGCCGCCGCCTGGCTGGACAAGCACGAAGATAGGCTCCATGCGCATTTGGTCAGCTAAGTCCCACCCGGTCAACGACATCTCGCGGCCGGTGGGCATCGCGTTGGGCGTGGCGCTCGACGCCGTCATCGGTGACCCGCGCGCGGCCCACCCCGTCGCGCTGTTCGGCCGTGCCGCCACCCGGCTGGAGCAGGCCCTGTATGGCGACGCCAGGCCGAACGGCGTCGTACACGTCGCCCTCTGCGCGGGCGCGGCCACGGGCCTGGGCGTGCTCGCCGAACGCGTGGCGAACCCCGTCGCCCGTACGGCGCTGACGGCCGTCGCCACCTGGGCGGTGCTCGGCGGCACCACGCTGGCCCGCGAGGGCGCCTACCTGGCCGCGGCGCTGGAGGACGACGACCTGACCAGGGCCCGCGCCCGCCTCCCCCACCTGTGCGGCCGCGACCCCGCCGCGCTGGAGGCGCCCGAGATCGCCAGGGCCACCGTCGAGTCGCTGGCCGAGAACGCCTCCGACGCGGTCGTGGCCCCGCTCTTCTGGGGTGCCGTGGCGGGCGTGCCGGGGCTGCTGGCCTACCGGGCGATCAACACGCTGGACGCGATGATCGGCCACCACTCCCCCCGCTACGAACGTTTCGGGTGGGCGGCGGCCAGGCTCGACGACGTGGCCAATTACCTGCCGGCCCGGCTCACGGGGTTGATCACCGTACTCGTCGCCCCGAACCGGGCGCAGGCGCTGGCCGTACTGCGAAGAGATGGGCACCGCCATCCCAGCCCCAACGCGGGCAGGTGCGAGGCCGCATTCGCCGGGGCGCTCGACCTCACGCTGGGTGGCACGAACGTCTACGGCGGCAGAACCGAGCACCGGCCGACCATGGGCGACGGTCCCAAGCCCGAGCCGGCGGACGTCCGGCGCGCGGTGCGCCTCACCCGGGCGGTGAGCCTGACCGCCGCCGGAATCGCCGTGCTGGCCGCGTGGGGCCTGCGCCGCCGGGCCTGAAAGCCCCCGAGGCTATAATCTACTAAACCTACCGATTTAGTACCTAAATGTCAGGGATCCTCGTGACCAGCAAGATCGTCGGTGCGGCCCTCGCTCTCAGCCTAGCTCTCGCCGCCTGCGGCACTGGGTCGGGCGTCACCGCCAGCACCGCTCCACCAACCGCCGCGACCATCGAGATCGGCTCCCTCTACGAGCCGCAGAACCTCGACAACACCGCCGGCGGCGGCCAGGGCGTCACGGAGGCGTTCAACGGCAACGTCTACGAGGGCCTGTTCAAGCTGACCGACGACGGCAAGGTCGAGAACCTGCTCGCCGAGGGCCACAAGGTGAGCCCCGACGGCCTCACCTATACCTTCACGCTGCGCAAGGGTGTGAAGTTCCACTCCGGCAAGCCGCTGACCTCGGCCGATGTGAAGTACAGCATCGAGAAGGTCACCGCGAAGGACTCGCAGTCGGCGCGCAAGAGCGGCTTCAAGCCGGTCAAGAGCATCGAGACCCCGGACGACGCGACCGTGGTGGTGAAGCTGGCGAGCCGGTCGATCTCGCTGGTCTACAACCTCAGCTACGTGTGGATCATCAATTCGGCGGCGAAGAACCTCACCACCTCCGAAGACGGCACCGGCCCGTACAAGCTGGGTGCCTGGAAGCGCGGCTCCACGCTGAGCCTCGACCGGTTCGACGGCTACTGGGGCGCCAAGCCGGCGAACAAGGGCGTCGTGTTCCACTACTTCACCGACGCGACCGCGCTGAACAACGCGCTGCTCACCAACGCCGTCGACATCGTCACCAGCGAGCAGAGCCCGGACGCCCTCGCGCAGTTCAAGGACAACAAGGATTACCGGGTCAGCGACGGTCATTCCACGACCAAGCTGCTGCTGGCCTTCAACGACCGGAAGGCGCCGTTCGACAAGCCGCTGGTGCGCAAGGCCGTCACCTCGGCCATCGACAATGCCAAGCTGCTGGAGTCGATCTGGGCGGGTTACGGCAGCCTGATCGGCTCGATGGTGCCGCCGACCGACCCGTGGTACGAGGACCTGACCAAGGTCAACCCGTACGACGTGAACCTGGCGAAGAAGGAGCTGGCCGAGGCCGGTTACGCCAAGGGCTTCGCCTTCACGCTCGACACGCCCAACTACGACCCGCACCCCACGGCGGCGGCGTTCATCAAGAGCGAGCTGGCAAAGGTCGGCATCACGGTCACGATCAACGTCATCACCGCCGACGAGTGGTACTCGAAGGTGTACAAGAACCGCGACTTCGCCGCCACCCTCCAGGAGCACGTCAACGACAGGGATGTGGTCTGGTACGGCGACCCGGACTTCTACTGGGGCTACGACAACCCGCAGGTCACCAAGTGGGTCACTGAGGCCGAGCAGGCCGAGACCACCGAGGCGCAGACCGAACTGCTGAAGAAGGTCAACCGGCAGATCGCCGAGGACGCGGCGAGCGACTGGCTCTACCTCTATCCGCAGATCGTGGTGGCGTCGTCGGACCTGTCGGGCTACCCGATCAACGGCCTGAACTCGCAGTTCTACGTCTACGGCATCAAGAAGGGCTGATGGCGCGCTACCTGCTGCGCCGGACGGCCTTCCTGCTGGGCTCGCTGCTGCTGGCGGCGACGCTGCTGTTCCTGCTGCTCCGGCTGCTGCCCGGCGATCCGGCCAACTCGCTGCTGTCCGTCGGGGCCACGCCGGAGCAGATCGCGGCGGCCCGGCACCAGATCGGGTCGGACCGGCCGTTGCCCGAGCAGTTCGGCTCCTGGCTGGGCGGGCTGGCCCGGTTCGACCTGGGCACCTCGTTCGTCAGCACGCTGCCCGTGGGGCAGGAGATCGCCTCCCGGCTGGTGGTGACGGTGCCGCTGACACTGCTGTCGTTCCTGCTGGCGGTGGTGGTCGCGGTGCCGGTCGGCTTCCTGGCCGCCTACCGGGCGGACCGCTGGTACGGGCCGCTGCTGAACGGGGTGTCGCAGCTCGGCATCGCGGTACCGGTCTTCTGGATCGGGATGCTGCTGGTCACGGTGTTCGCGTTGCGGCTGCGGGTGCTGCCGGCTGGTGGGTTCCCCCGGCACGAGTGGGAGGACCCGGCCGCCGCGCTGACCTCGCTGGCCCTGCCCGTGGTGACGATCGCGCTGGTCATGTCGGCCTCGCTGATCCGCTACGTCCGCTCGGCCACGGTGGACGTGCTCGGCGCCGACTATCTGCGTACGGCCAGGGCGCTCGGCTCGTCCTTCGTCGGCGCGATGTGGCGGCACGGGCTGCGCAACGCGGCCGTCCCGGTCATCTCGATCCTCGGCATCGAGCTGGCCACCACGTTCCTCGGCGCGGTGGTGGTGGAGAGTGTGTTCGCGCTGCCGGGGCTGGGCGGGATGCTGGTGAAGGGCATCGCCGAGCACGACTATCCGGTCATCCAGGGCGTTCTGGTGGTCAGCACCTTCGCGGTGCTGGTGATCGGGTTCGCCGCCGACCTGGTACAGCGGCTCGTCGATCCCCGGCTCCGCGCCCACCTCGCCGGAGGCAGGCCATGAGGAGCGGGAGACCGGCCGTGAGGAGCGAGGGCGGGGCGTGAAGAGGTCGCCGACGTTCCTGATCGGCTGTGTGCTGGTGGCGCTGGTGTGCGCGGTCGCCGTGGTCTCGCTGTTCTGGCTGCCGTACGACCCGTCCGACACCTCGGGCGGCCGGCTCGTCCCGCCCGGGGGCGCGCACTGGCTCGGCACCGACAAGCTCGGCCGCGACCTGCTCAGCCGGCTCATGGTCGGCGCGCGCATCGCGCTGACGGTCGGCTTCGGCTCCGTGCTGGTCGGCGGCGTGCTCGGGGTGGCCGCCGGGCTGCTGGCCGGGTTCGCGACCCGGTGGCTGGACGACACGATCTCCGCCGTGCTCGACATCCTCATCGCCTTCCCCACGCTGCTGCTGGCCATGCTGGTGGTCGCGGTACGCCAGGCGTCACTGGGCTCGGCCGTGCTGGCGATCGGGCTGGCGATGTCGGCGATCGTCGCGCGGCTGACGCGGGTGCTGGTCAAGCGGGTGCTCGCCCAGGACTACATCACGGCCTCCCGTACCTCGGGCACATCGTGGCCGCGCGTCGTGACCGAGCACGTGCTGCCGAACATCTGGCCGACGCTGCTGGTCAACCTGGCCCTGCAGCTCGGTCTGGCCGTACTGGCCGAGGCGTCCCTGTCCTACCTCGGCCTCGGCCCGCCGCCGCCGAACGCCTCATGGGGACGGCTGCTGCAGGAGGCTCAGGCCACCGTGCTCACCGCGCCGACCGGCGCCATCGCGCCGGGCGTGCTGCTCGTGGTGCTCGTCGTGGGCGTGAACCTGGTCGCCGACGGCTTCAGAGACCTGGCCGACCCGACCCGCCGGAGGAGCCGATGAGCCTGCTGGACGTCCATGACCTCACGGTACGGCGGGCGGACGGTCGCGAGCTGGTCACCGGCGTGTCCTTCACCGTGGGCACCGGCGACCGGCTCGGCCTGATCGGCGAGTCCGGCTCCGGCAAGTCGCTGACCGCGCTGGCCGTCATGGGCCTGCTCCCGGCCGGCATGACCGCGCACGGCAGTGCCGTACTGGACGGCACGGAGATCGTCGGCGCACGTGACGGCGAGCTCGACGGGGTACGCGGCCGGGCGGCGGCCGTCGTCTTCCAGGAGCCGCTCACGGCGCTCGATCCGCTGATGCGCGTCGGTCACCAGCTCGCCGAGCCGCTCCGCCGCCATCAGCGGCTACGCGGCGGCCCGCTGCGCGCCGCGGTCATGGCGGCCTTGGCCGAGGTACGGCTCGACGAGCGCGTGGCGCGGGCGTACCCGCACGAGATCTCCGGGGGCCAGCGGCAACGGGTGGCCATCGCCATGGCCCTGGCCTGCCGGCCGAAGCTGCTGATCGCCGACGAACCGACCACGGCCTTGGACGTCACCGTCCAGGCCGAGGTGCTGACGCTGCTCGACGGGCTGGTCGGGAGCCGGGGGATGGCGTTGCTGTTCATCAGTCACGACCTGGCCGTCGTGGCGGGGGTCACGGACCGGATCGTGGTGCTGAAGGAGGGGGTGGCGGTCGAGTCGGGCAGCGTGCGCGACATCGTGTACGAGCCTGGCCACGCGTACACCCGCTCGCTGGTGGCCAGCGCGTGGGAGCTGGAAGGCGAGCTGGATCGGATGGCGCCATGAACCCCGATGAAGCCGGATCCGGGGGCGGCGTAGTGCTGGAGGCGCGCGACGTGGGGTTCGCCTACCGGAAGGCGGCCCCCGTACTCAGCGACGTGTCGGTCGCCGTCTCCCCCGGGCGCAGCCTGGCCCTGGTCGGCGAGTCCGGCGCGGGCAAGACGACGCTGCTGCGGCTGCTGCTCGGCCTGGCCAGACCGAGCAGCGGCCGGATCCTGTTCGACGGCAGGGAGCCCACTGGCCGCGAGTTCCGGCGGAACGTGCAGCCCGTGTTCCAGGACCCGTACTCCTCCCTCGATCCCCGGCAGCGCGTGGGCCGGATCATCTCCGAGCCGCTGCGCTCGCTGAGACTGCTCGGCTCGCGCGACGAGGCGGGGGACCGGGTGGCCGAGGCGCTGCGGGCGGTCGGGCTGCCCGCCGACGCGGCGCGCCGCTACCCGCACGAGTTCTCGGGCGGGCAGCGGCAGCGCATCGCGATCGCCAGGGCCATCGTCTGCGAGCCGAAGGTGCTGCTCGCCGACGAACCGGTCAGCGCGCTGGACGTCTCGACCCGGGTACGTGTCGTCGAACTGCTGGCCGAGCTGGGCGAGAGCCGGGGCATGGCCGTGGTGATGGTCTCGCACGACCTGACCGTGGTGGCGGCCCTCTGCCGGGACACGGCGGTGCTCGAACGCGGACGCGTCGTCGAGCAGGGCCCCACCCCGGCCGTACTCGGCTCCCCCGCCCACCCGTACACGCGCAAGCTCCTCGACAGCGTGCCCCGGCTCAGTCGCGCGGCAGGAGCAGGAGAAGGGCGGGCAGCCCGGCCAGAGCGGCCATGAGGACGGCGGTCAGCGTGAGGTTCCCGCCGGCCAGGAGCGGGGCCACGGCGGCGGCGCCGACCGGCGGTGTGGCCTGCATGAGCGTACGGAGCACGCTGAACGCGCGGCCGCGCAGGGCGGGCGGGATCAGCTCCATGCGTAGCGACTGGGCCCAGATGGTCATCACCACGCCCGCCGCCCCGATCAGCAGGAACCCGGCCGCGAGCGCCCACCGGTCGGGTACGGCCAGCAGCGCCAGGAATCCGGCCGCCGCGACGAGTTGGGCCAGCCCGATCGCCCGCATCCGGCTGACGTTCGGCTTCCACGATCCGGCCAGGAACCCGCCCGCCAGCTCGCCCACCGACAGGGCGCTCAGCAGCAGCGCCAGCGTGGCCGGGCCGCCGGGCAACCGATCCTTGGCCAGCCACGGCCCGGCGACCAGCACCAGGGCGCCCTCGGCGATGTTGAACGCCATGAACGCCAGCGTCGTGCGCACCAGCGCCCGATCGCGCAGCAGGTGGCCGAGGCGCGGCCGGCCCGTCTCCGGCGTCACGTGCGGCCGCAGCGGCGTGCGGACCAGCAGCGCGGCCACGGCGAAGCACAGATAGCTGGCCGCGTCGAGAGCGAGGACGTTCGCCGCGCCGATGGCGTCGATCATCGTCCCGGCCAGGGCGTAGCCCACGATTCCGGACACGGCGTACGCCAGGGACTCCAGCGCGTTGGCCTGGTCGAGCGCGTCCGGCTCGACGAGATCCGGGATGGCGGCGGGCACACCGGCCATGGGCACCATCTTGAGCAGGCCGTGCAGGGCCGCCACGACGAACGGCAGCCACCCCGGCACGCCGCCCAGCGCGGCCGTCAGCGGTACGGTGGCCACCGCGACGCCCCTGATCAGGCTGTCGGCGGCCAGCACGTGCCGCTTGTCGAAGCGGTCGAGCAGCGGGCCCACCGCCAGCCCGCCGGCCAGCACCGGCGCGGTGTAGCAGGCGGCCAGCAGGCTGAGCGCGCCGACGCCGCCCGGCCCGTTGAGCACCAGCCAGGACAGGGCCACGAGCGTCATGCCGTCGCCGACCAGCGAAATGGACGAGCCGATCCACAGCCTGCGGAAGTCCCGCGCGGCCAGAACGGTGAGTGTCATGCCGCGGCCCACAGGTGGTGCAGGGCGTAGGAGCGCCATGGGCGCCAGCTCGCGGGCGCCTGACGTACCTGCTGGGTGGGCAGGAAGACGTCGGGGTCGGCGAGCGCGCGCATGCGGATGTAGGCGGCGGTCCGCTCATCCACGCCGGGTACGGCGCGCAGCTGCCGCTCGGCCTCGTCCCGATCGGCGCCCGGATCGAGCGTGAGCCGCCCGGTGACCAGCGCCTCGGCGATCGGGACGACGTCGGCCAGTGCCGCCATCGGCGGGAACAGGTGGGTCACGGCCCCGGCCGGGCTGCCCAGCGGCTCGCCGAAGCGCTCGACCAGTTCCGCCAGCTCCTTCCCCGGCCCGCACATCGCGCGTACGGCCAGCTCAGCGGGGTCTACATGGCCCGGCGCGCGCAGCCCCGGACGGGCCGTGACCAGCGGGGCGAGCACCGGGTCCGCGCCGAGCACCTCCTCGATCTCGCGCGGGTCGGCGTCGAGGTCGAGCAATACCCGGCACCGCCGCACGGCGACGGCGAGGTCCCTGACGTCCGCCAGCAGCAGCTCGCACCGCATGTGATCGCCGCCGTCCGTCACGCCCACCACGGCTGTCCCGTACGGCAGGCGCAGCGACCTTCGGTAGAACCCGGCCCCGCCCTCCTCGACGCCGGGCACCGCCCGCGCGGCCAGGTAGGTGAACAGCGCCTCCGCGTCCAGCGGCGGCCGGTAGGCCAGCCGCACCTCGACCCGGACAGCCCGCGACCCTTCCACGAACCCCCGCTCAGTCGCGGGGTGCCCGGAGGTGCGGGACCGCAGGTCGGTCGGGGTCAGCCCGTACAGCTGCCTGATCGTCTGGTTGAACTGCCTGATGCTCGCGAACCCCGCCGCGAACGCCACCTCCCCCGCCCCCAACCCCGTCGACTCCAGCAGGACCCGCGCGGTCTGCGCCCGCTGCGCTCTGGCCAGCGCCTGCGGCCCGGCGCCCAGCTCGGCCAGCAGGAGCCGGTGCAGCTGCCGCTCGCTGTAGCCGAGCCGGGCGGCCAGCCCAGAGACGCCCTCCCGGTCCACCAGCCCGTCGGCGATCAGCCGCATCGCCCGGCCGGCCACGTCGGCCCGCAGGTTCCAGTCGGGCGAGCCGGGCGCCGCGTCGGGCCGGCAGCGCTTGCAGGCCCGGTGGCCCGCCTGCTGGGCGGCCGCGGCTGAGGGGTAGAGCCGCAGGTTCTCCGGCTTGGGCATGGCCGCCGGGCAGCTCGGCCGGCAGTAGACGCCCGTGGTGACGACCCCGACGAAGAACCGCCCGTCGAAGCGCCGATCGCGGCTCCTGAGCACCGCGTACAGATTGTCCGCATCCATCACCCGACCCACTGTGACGTGGCCCGGAGCGCGGCGGCTAGCCACGATCGGACGTCAACGACAGTGCTACAGAAGCCCGGTACGGCGGGCCAGGGCCGCCGCCTCGACCCGGGAGGCCACGCCGAGCTTGGCCATGATGTTGGACACATGCACACCCGAGGTCCTGGCCGAGATGAACAGCCGCTCGGCGATCTGCCTGTTGCTCAGCCCCTCGGCCACCAGCTCCAGCACCTCCAGCTCCCGCGCCGACAGCCCCGGCTCGGCCGTCAGGCGTACCCGGCCGCTGGCCGCCGCCGCCTCGACCTCCTGCCGCAGCGGCGCCGAGCCCAGCCGCTCGGCGATGGCGGCGGCCTCGCGCAGCAGCTCGCGTGCCGACTCCGGATCCTGCTCGGCCGCCCTGACCAGGGCTTGTCCCAGCGCGTACGGCTGGCCGACCGTCCGCCAGGCGGCCACGGCGGCCGCCCACGAGCCCCCGCACTCGGCCTCGAACGTCGCCTGGTACGCCTCCTGGACCCGCCCCGTCGTCTCCATGCCCGCGGGCGCCTGGCGCACCCGGCCCGTACGCGCGGCGATCACGAGCAGCGGCCACGCGTAGCGGCGGCTGAGCGTCAGGTCGTGCGCGGACAGCACGTGGTCGGCCAGCCGCCCGGCCCGCTCCACGTCACCGGCGGCGACGGCGAGCCTGCCTTCGAGCAGATCGGGCTCCAGGCACGAGTCGTAGCCGCGCGAGCGCCCGCGCATCAGCGGCCTGGCCCGATCCAGAACGTCGGCCGCCTCCTCCAGCGCGCCCTCCCAGACCGCGACCGTACCGAGCACCATCAGCAGCCAGGCCCGGTGGATCGGCGGCGGGTCGAGCGCCAGGGCCGCGTCGATGACCTCGCGCGCCTCCTTCCAGCGGCCGAGGGAGGCCAGGGGTTCGGCCAGGTTCGCGGCGATGTGGGCGCCGCGCGAGCGGGCCATGCCCAGGCGCTTGGCCTGTGCCATGCCCCGGCGCGCGACCGCCTCCGCCTTGGCGTGCTCGCCCGCCGCCTCCAGCACGTCGGCCTCGCCGGCGTACGCGGCCAGCACCGTGTCGTCGTCGGGAGCGGCGGCCCGCGCCTCGGCGTGCAGTCGCGACGCGGTCGCCAGGTCGCCTTCGAGCGCGGTGAGCGCGGCCAGCGTGACCAGGGATCTGGAGTCGCCGAGCGCCAGCGCGTCCTCGGCATGGGCACGGGCCTCGGCGTCCTGGCCGTTCCAGGCCAGCGTGTTGGCCAGGGCGCCGATCAGCCGGGCCTCGCGCGGCGCCAGCCGGATCGCCTCACGCAAGTCCGCCAGCCCTTCCTCACCGAGCAGATCGCGGATCGCCACGCGCAGCTCCAGCAGGTGGGCGGCCCGCAGTGGGTCGCGTACCTCGTCGAGCGCCCGGCTCGCGAGCTCCTCGGCCCGCTCGGCGTCACCCGCGTGCAGCGCGTCCTTGGCGGCCAGCTCCAGCACCGCCGCGTGATCCATACCGCCGTCGGAACCGTCATCAGGTGAGTCGGACTGCTCCCACAGTTCCAGTACGCGCTCCCACCGGCCCGCCCGCCAGGCCGCCTCGAAGGCGCGGCGCCGGTCGCCCGCCGCGTACCAGTGGTCGGCGGCCAGCTCGGGCCGCGCCTCGGCGCAGCGGGTGTGCAGCCGGATACGCTCCCCCGGCAGCAGGTCGTCGTAGACGGCGTCCCGGATCAACGTGTGCCTGAACACGTAGCCGTCCCCGTCCACCAGCAGCAGCCGAGCCCGTACGACCGGCCGCAGCGCCTCGTCGAGCGCCAGGTCGTCCAGCCCCGCCACGGCCCGCAGCACCTCGTGCGGCGTCCGGCTCCCTCCGTACGAGGGCGACACCGACGACGACACGGCGGCGATCCGCAGCACGTCCAGACTGGCCCGGCCGAGCCGCTCGGCTCCGGCGAGCAGCAGCTCGCGCAGCGACGCGGGCGTGGTGGCGGTGCCCGCGTCGGCCAGCGCCTCCACGAACAGCGGGTTGCCCTCACTGCGCGCCACGATCCGGTCGATGTCGGCCTGCTCACCCTCGCTGCCGCCGAGCATGCGCGCCACCTCGTCTCGGCCCAGTGGCGGGACCTTGAGTACCTCGGCCATGGGCAGGCGCAGCGGCTCGCGCGAGGTCGCGATCACTAGCACACCGGGTCGCGTCAGGTTGCGCAGCAGGAAGGCCAGCAGGTCGCGGCTGGCCTGGTCGGCCCAGTGCAGATCTTCCAGTACGAGGACGACGGGCCGCCGCTCGGCCGCCCGCTCGACCAGCAACAGCACCTCCTCGAACAGTCGAGCCCGCCCCAGCTCCGGGTGTTCCTCCAGGTCGCCGAGCTCGGGCAGCAGCCGAGCCAGCCCCTTCCGACCACCGCCGGGAACGAGCCCGGCACCGTACTCCCGGACCAGACGGCGCAGCACCGGCACGAACACCGCATACGGCACACCGCCCTGAACGCCATGGACGCCCGCCTGAACGCCATGCACACCGGCCTGAACGCCGTGCGCCGCCGCCGTCTGAAGGGCCGTCCCCGGGTCGGCGCCGCCCTCGGCCACCAGCGCGTCGACGCCGCGCGTGAACTCGCGTACCAGGGCCGATTTGCCGATGCCCGCCTCTCCCACGACGAGCACCGCGCCCGGTGTGCGCTCCAGGGCGGCCGCCAATGCGGCGAGCTGCTTCTGACGTCCGACGAACACAGCACCATTATGAAGAGGGGGCTACGCATCATGCCGGATGTGCCTAGGACGCGACTCCGGCACCGTTGGCAGCATGCTGACCCGCCCCGCCCCTTCTGGCGCGCTGCTCACCCGCCCGCTGCTCATGACCATGGCCGCCGCGGCCGGTGGGCTGCTCGGGTTCTACCTGCTGTTCGCGACCATGCCGCTCTACGCCGCGTCAGGCGGCGCGGGCGAGTCCGGTGTGGGGTTTACGACCGGCGCCATGATGCTGTCCACGGTCCTGCTGGAGCTGGCCGTCCCGTGGCTGCTGTCGAGGTACGGCTACCGCGCCGTGCTGGCGCTCGGTCTGGTGCTGCTCGGCCTGCCCTCCTTGCTGCTCCCCCTCTCGGCGGGGTTGCCGTTGATCCTCACGGTGGCCCTGCTGCGCGGCGGCGGGCTCGGCATCCTGGTCGTCGCGGGCACCGCGCTGGCGGCCGAACTGGTGCCCACTGAACGGCGTGGCGAGGGACTTGGCCTGTACGGCGTGGCGGTGGGTGTCCCGTCGGTCATCGGGCTGCCGCTGGGCCTGTGGGCGGCGGGAGTGCTCGGCTTCACCCCGGTGCTCGTCGTGGGCGGCCTGATCCCGCTGGCCGGACTGGTCGCGGTACTCGGACTGCCCGCCCTCAGACCCGCCGCAGAGACCGACGCAGCGCCCACCACTGGGCCTGGTGCCAAGGCGGCCGGGACGTTCGATCTGCGGAGTCAGGTGCGGCCCACGCTGATCTTCGCCGCGGTCACGCTGGCCGTCGGCGTGCTGGTGACGTTCCTGCCGCTGGCCGGGTCGCCAGAGCTGGCCTCGGGCGCGCTGCTCGCCCAGTCGCTCGGCACGCCGCTGGCGCGCTGGTGGGCGGGCAAGGTCGGGGACGGGCACGGCTCGGAGCGGCTGCTGGTGCCCGGCGTCCTCGTCACCGCTGTCGGCGTCGCCCTCCAGGTCTGGTCCGCCGAGCCGGTCGCGGTGGTGGCCGGGATGGCGCTGTTCGGCCTCGGGTTCGGGGTGCTGCAGAACGCCACGCTGGCGCTGATGCTCGAACGCGGCCCCGCCGGTCCGGTCAGTGCCCTGTGGAACCTCGCCTACGACGCGGGGATGGGTGTGGGCGCGATGGGGTTCGGCCTGTTCATCGGGCACACGGGCTACCCCGTGGGCTTCGCCGTGACCGCGGCGCTGGTCGCCGCCACCCTGCCACTGGCCCTGCGACGCACCCGCGCCACAACGCACCACTGAAGACTGCGGCAAACCCGCGCCACGCACCGCTGAAAATGCGGGTCAGCCGGTCCGCTCGACGCCCACCGTGATCTCGTTGCCCAGCTTGTGCTCACCCACGAGGTCGAGTGAGTCGCCGCTCCAGAACCGGCCCGGGTCATACCAGTTGGGCCGGCGCCCGCCGGGCAGCAGCCCCATCTCCTCGTACGTGATCGCGACGATCTCGGCGCAGTAGGCGCTCTCCAGGGTGCTCTCCCCCAGCCGGCGCCGCAGCTGCGGGATCCGCCCCCTGGCCCAGCGGGCCGCCAATCTCGCGGTGGAGGGGAACGGGGTGCCGTCGAGCCGGGCCACCGCACGCAGGGCCGCGTCCTCCATCTCGGGGGTCGCCTCGGGTTCGAGCTGGCGGAGCCAGGCGCGCTGACCGTACCTGTTGGCCCAGACGGTGACCGCGTCGCGCAGGTCGTGCAGCTGCACCCCACGCTGGTGGCTGCCCGACCAGAGGTCGGGCAGCGACCTGCCGAGCTCGGCGTGCCACATCATGGGCGGCAGGTCCTCGACGACGATCGCCATGCCGACGTGGTTGATCGGGCTGTTGGTCATCGTCTGGATGGCGCGGTCCGGCACCGAGCGCCCGCGGAAGACCCACAGATCACCGGTCCTGGTCAGGCTCACGGCCTCGTCGAGAGTCAGCACACCGTTAGCCTAGGCACATGCGCTGGTGGAAGGTACTCGGATTGGCCGGGGTCGCGGGAGTCGCGGCCACCGGGGTGGCGATCGCGCGGGCCGAACGACGCCGCCGCGCCTACACCCCCGAAGAGATCAAACAACGACTGCGGGACCGCGTCGAGGCGGGCGATCAAGACCACCTCACAAAGTGACAACGCTTTAGCCGGCCGGCCGCAGGTCGTAGACGAATACCACGTCGGGATAAGCCGGGTTGTCGTCATAGTTCTGGATGCCGCCAAGATAAGCCCGCTGGTAGTTGACCACCCAAGGCAGCGCCCCGGCGACCTGCTGGTCCAATATGCGGCTAGTGGCCTGCGCGAAGCCTCGCTGGGCGGCGGCCTTGTCGGTCACCGTGAGCTCGGGCAGCGTGTCGAGCAGGGCGTCCGTCTTCTTGTCCTTCAGATAGGCCAGGTTGAAGACGGGCGGCTCGGCGCTGTGGAAGACGTTGCCGAACCACGAGTAGCCGTCGGCGTAGTCCGGCCACCAGTACATGACGAAGATGTCCTGGCCGCGCTTCTTGCCCTGCTCCCATTGGGCGTTCCACGGCATCGCCCGCGCGTCCAGCGTGACGTTGAGCGTCTTGAGCGTGGCCTGCAGCCGCGTGACGAGCAGTCGCTCGTCGTTGTCGCCCTCGGCGTAGGTGAGCCGCAACCGCAGGGGGCGACCGGTGGGGCCGTAGCCCGCCAGCTGGAGCTGCCGCGCGGCCTCCACGAGGTCCTGTTTCGGCGCTCGTCCCGGGGTGTGGCCGGGCAGCCCTTCCGGCACGATGCCGCTGGTCGGTGAGGCGGCGCCCTTGAGTGCCTGAATGATGCCCTGGTAGTCGACGGCCTTCTGCACCGCGCGCCGTACCCGTACGTCGGCCATGGGGCCCGCGGCCGTGTTGAACAGCAGCATCATCGTCTGGAACGACGCCCGCTCGGACGTGCGCAGGCCCGGCGTGACCGACGCCCTGGCGTACAGGCGCGGGTTGAGCCGGTCCACGAAGCTCACGTCGCCGCGGAGCAGCATCTTCCAGGCCCGCTGGGGGTCGGGTATGACGCGGAACTCGACCGTGCGGTAGTGGGGCTGGCTCCAGCCGCCCCAGTAGCCGTCGTACGACTTGAGCGTGAGCTCCTTCTCCTTGCCCTTGCGCCAGCTCGCGACCGTGTACGGGCCCGAGCCCGCGTCCCGGCCCTCCTGGAACCACTTGCCGAGGTCGGGCGCGGCCTGGGTGTCGTAGATGTAGGCGGCGTAGCCGGAGGAGGCGACCAGGTCCAGCGGGACCGGGTACTTGAGGGTGAACGTCACGGTCTCCGCGTCGTCGGCCCGGATGCCGGACACCGCGTCCCAGATGTAGGACGCCCCGGTCCCGCCCTTCATGGTCCGCTCGATCGACGCCTTCACCGCCGCGGCGTCCAGGGGCCGGCCGGTGTGGAAGGTGACTCCCGAGCGCAGCGTGAACGTCCACGTCTTGCCGTCCGGCGACGAGCGCCACGCGGTGGCCAGCCGGGGGCTGGACTTCTTGGTCACCGGGTTCCAGACGGTCAGCGTCTCGTAGATGTTCTGCAGGGCGATGATCTCGTTGGAGTACGAGCGGCTGGGGTCCCAGTCGGTGATCACGTCCAGGTTCTGGACGTACACGAACGGCGACTCTCCGGCCGGTGCCTGCCGTACCTCTGTAGGGGTCGAACACGCGGCGATGGAGAGCACCAGCGCGGCGACCGCTGCGAGACGACGGCGCAACGCATCTCCCTCTGTGACGGATGTACGCCGAAACCTACTGCACGATGCCCGCCAAAAGTCCAAAAGTCCCGAAAAATTAGCCAATCCAGAGATCGAATTGCTATCCTCTGGGCTTGTCCCGTCCGGGGTTGCCAGCAGGGGACCGACCGGAATGAGGTGCCATGGGTCGTAGCCGAACGATCCGCATGAAGATCATCGGCCTACTGCTGGTTCCGCTTGCCTCGATGGTGGTGCTGTGGGGAGTCATCACCGCCGTCAGCGCGAGCCAGAGCTTGGAACTGCGCCAGTACAAGACGCTCTGGACCAACCTGCGGCTGCCCGCGTACAAGCTCATCAACGAGATCCAGCGCGAGCGCCTGGCTTCGGTGAAGCTGCTGCGTACGGGGAGTCCGGCCGACCGGTCGGCCACCGCGGCGCAGCGCACCAAGACCGACGTGGCCGACGCGGACTTCAAGAAGCTCTCCAGCCTGTCCATGAACTCCTCGGAGACGATCCGTACCCAGGTCGACTCCGTACTCACGCAGATGGACCGGCTGGACGCGGTCAGGGCCGAGATCGACGCGGGCCTGTCCGACCGCCTGCGCGCGGTCGAGTCCTACAACGCGATGACCGACGCGCTCTTCGGCCTGCACCGGCGGGTGGCGTTCATCGACGACATCCCCATCTACGAGCAGTCGCGCATCGTCATCGACATGGGGTACGCCAAGGAGCTGCTCACCAGGGAGCAGGCCATCGCGGTCGGGCCGACCACGGTCGCCGAGCGCAGGCTGTTCACCCAGTGGGTCGGCAACCGGCGCTTCCTCATCGACCAGGCGCTCGACGAGCTCGACCCGCGCCTGCGCGACACGCAGGTGTCGCTGATCACCTCGGCCGCCTATCAGCGGATGCGGCTCATGGAGGACCAGATCATCGCGGGCGGCGCCCCGAAGTCCTGGCTGACCACGGCCGACACGCTGGCCAAGTCGTTCCAGGAAGCCCAGATGCAGGCGAGCACGATGCTCTCCGCGCGGGCGGAGCCGGTGGCGGACTCGGTGCTCTACCAGTCGTTCGTGCTGGCGGGGACGTGTTTCGTCCTGGTGATCGTGTCGATCGCCTTCTCGCTGCGGATGGGCACGCGGCTGTCCAAGGAACTGCTCGGACTCCGGCAGGCCGCGCTCGAAGTGGCCCAGGAACGGCTGCCGCAGGTGGTGGCCAAGCTGCGCAAGGGTGAGAAGGTCGAGGTGCCCGAGTTGTCGGTGGCGAGCACGACCGTCGAGATCGCCGACGTCGGCCAGGCGTTCTCCACCGTCCAGCAGACGGCCGTGGAGGCCGCGGTCGGGCAGTCGCAGCTGCGCGACGGTGTCGGCCACGTCTTCCGCAACCTGGCCAGGCGCAGCCAGACCCTGCTGCACCGCCAGCGGATCCAGCTCGAGGGCATGCAGCACCGTACGACGGACCCGCACGCCCTCGACGACCTGTTCCGCCTCGACCACCTGACCACCCGCATGCGCCGGCACGCCGAGGGCCTGATCATCCTGTCGGGCGCCACCCCCGGCCGCGGCTGGAGCAAGCCCGTGCCGCTGCTGGACGTGGCGCGTGGCGCGGCGGCCGAGGTCGAGGACTACCAGCGCGTCACCGTCGAGCCGATGCCCGGGCAGCGCTTGGCCGGTCCGGTCGTCGGAGATGTGATTCACTTGATCGCCGAGCTCATCGAGAACGCCACCGTCAGCTCCCCGCCGCACACCACGGTCGTCGTGCGCGGCGAGGCGGCGGCCCGCGGCTTCGTCTTCGAGGTTGAGGACCGCGGGCTCGGGATGAGCGAAGAGAAGCTGGCCGAGTGCAACGAGCGCCTGGCCAGCCCACCGGAGTTCGACCTGGCCGACAGTGACGAGCTCGGCCTTTTCGTCGTCTCCCGCCTGGCCGCCAGGCATGACATCCGCGTCACGTTACGCGGTTCACCATATGGAGGGACCACCGCGATCGTGTTGATCCCGGCAGAACACGTGAGCGACCCGCCGGCCGAGCCGGAGAGCCGCGCCAAGGAGCCCGCCGCCCGGCCCATGCGGGTGGTGCCCAGTGAATGACGAGCGGTGGCTGGACGAGGACGCTGGTCCTATCGTCCCCGCCTACTTACTGACCAGGGGCCGGACCGTCCCCGCGAGCAAGGCCATCGACCTCATCGCGGTGATCATTACGGCCGGCGGCCTGACGCCGCCCGCCGGGCTCGGCCCCGAACATCTGATCATCATGCAGAAGTGCACGAAACCGACCCGGCTCGTGGACGTGGCCGCCGAGCTGAACCTGCCCATCGGTGTGGTCCGGGTGCTCGTCGGCGACCTGCACGCGCAGCAGCTCGTTCAGGTCGAGCCGCCGCGCCCCGCGCCCGACGCCACGGTGCTGCTGGAGGTGATCAGCGGCCTGAAGGCGCTCTGAGAGCGCCCCCAGGCCGCACGGGCTGTCCTGTTCAGGCTGCCACGACTGTCACACGGCGGTTGAGCAGGCCGAACACGGCGGCGAAGGCCGCCGCCACCCCGCCCGCGACGGCGGCCACCCCGAAGACCCACTGATATCCGAGTACGCCCGGCTGAGCGGCCAGGACGGCGGCGATGACCGCGCCCGCGGTGCTGCCGCCCACGATGCGTACCAGCGCGTTGACCCCGGCGGCCAGCGCCGTCTTGTCCGGGGCGACGTGCTCGACCGCCATGGTGCCGAGAGCCGCGTAGCCCACCCCGAGCCCGATGCCCAGCAGCGACGTCGCCACGTAGATGTCACCCCCGGTCCGGTGCGCGAAGACCAGCCAGACCGCCGCGAGCGCGACGACCCCGGCACCGGCCGCCACCATCGACGAGGCCGAGAACCTGCGCATGAACCGCCCGGCGAACAGCGAGATCACCAGCATGAACAGCGTGCTGGGCAGCAGGTAGAACCCCACTTCCAAGGTGGAGGCCCCCAGCCCCGAGGCCGGCGCCTGGGTGAACCCCGAGATGCCCGTCATGACGGTGAAGAAGGCGAACCCGAGCAGCATCGAGGCCACCGTCGCGCCGACCGTGCCGCGCTGCACCAGCATCGACATCTGCACCAGCGGCTCGGCCACCCGCCGCTCGACCGCCACCCAGACCACCGCGACCACCACCGCGGCCGCGAACAGCCCGATCACCCCCGGCGAGCCCCAGCCCCACGATCCGCCCTCGCTGATGGCCAGCAGCAGCGCGACCAGCCACACGGTCAGCAGGAACGCCCCGGCCAGGTCCGGCCGCCCGCCGCGACCCGGAGCCCGGTCGCGCACCAGGAAGGCGACGATCACCGCGGCGACCACCGTGATCGCGGCGGTGATCCAGAACACGGCGTGGTAGTCACCCGAGGCGAGCCCCGCGAGGATCATCCCGCCCCCGCTGCCGAACCCCATCGTGGCGCTGAGCACCCCGATGCCGGTGGCCAGCTGCTGCCTGGGCAGCAGGTCACGGACCACCCCGATCGCCAGTGGCACCAGCGCCGCCACGAATCCCTGCAGGACCCGGCCCAGGAGCAGCCACGGCAACGAGGTGGCCAGTCCCCCGATGACAGAGCCGATCACCAGGAGGGCCAGCGCGCCGAGGATCATCGGCCGCCTGCCGTACATGTCGCCGAACCTGGACAGCAACGGCGTGGACACCGCGCCGACCAGCAGGCTCAGCGTGAGCGTCCAGCTCACGGCGGAGAGCGAGGTGTGCAGCTCGCGCTGGAGCACGGGAAGCAAGGGGACCACGGCCGTGTTCTGCAAGGCGGCGATGGAGGCCGCGAACGCGAGCGCGACCACCGCGGGCCACGGGCTCCGCTCGGACGTCTCAGGCGGCGCGGAAGCGACGATTGTCGCCATGTCGGCTCCTTAGATAACTTGGGTAAGTAACCGAGAGACGATGATACATACGTAAGTTAGGTAATCAAAGCGATGGGTGAAGATCTCAGCAAGACGGTGTCGGCCTTCAGGCGGTTGGTGACCACCCTCAACCGCGCCAAGACGCATGATCAGCTGACCCAGGCGGCCGGCGTCCGGCTCGACCGTCCTGACGTGCAGATCCTCGTCTATCTCCTCGACGCCGGTGAGCCGCGCAGGGTGGGCGCGATCGCCGAGGGCCTGCAGGTGGAGAGCCCGCACGTGACCCGGCACGTCTCGTCGCTGGAGCAGCGCGGGCTGCTGTCCCGGGTCAAGGACCCCGACGACGGCCGGGCCTGGCGGATCGCGCTCACCGATGAGGGCGCCGAGGCGGCCACCCGATGCCGCCGCATCACCGTCGACTGGTTCGACGCCGCGATCGCCGACTGGCCCACGGAGGAGCGGGCCGAGTTGGAGCGACTGCTGTCCAAGCTCTCCGACGACCTGTGCACCCACCTCCAGGGCCGCTTCGCGGACAGCACGGCCAAGTAGGCGCCCTCAGCCCGGCCCAGCTGGGTGAGCGTGCTCAGCCCAGAACGTCTTCGGCGCGGTGGCAGGCCACCTGACGGCCGTCGATCTCCCTGAGCGCGGGCGCCGTCGCGCACTCCGGCACGGCCAGCGGGCAGCGCAGCCGGAACGGGCAGCCCGTCTCCGCGGGCCGGGCCTCCGTCCTGCCCCTGGCCACGGGCGGCTCTCCCCCGAGCTTCGGTACGGCGTCACGCAGCGCCAGCGTGTACGGGTGCGCGGGCCTGGCCAGAATGTCGGCCGTCGGCCCCGACTCCACGACGCGACCCGCGAACATGACGTGCGAGGTGCGGCAGAGCCGGCCGACCACGGCCAGGTTGTGCGTGATGAGCAGATGTTCCGTGTCGAGGCCGGCCAGCAGGTCGAGGATCCTGGCCTGGACGGTCACGTCGAGCGCGCTGGTGGGCTCGTCGAGGATGAGCAGCCGGGGGCCGACCGCGAGCGCCCTGGCGATGACCACGCGCTGGCGCTGGCCGCCCGAGAGCTGGTGCGGGCGTCTGGTGGCCAGGTCCGGGGAGAGGCCGACCTGGTCCAGGAGTTCGGGGACGCGGTGCCTGGCGTTCCTGGGGAGGGCTTCGGCTATGGAGGCGCCGACGCGCATCCTGGGGTCGAGGGCTTCGGCTTGGAAGACCGGTTGGACGTCTCTGCGAAACGCCCTCATGTCCGCTTTTTTCAGGGTTTGCTGGCCGTACCAGATATTTCCTGATGTGGGGGTTAGTAGGCCCAGGAAGGCCCGCGCCAGCGTGGTCTTGCCCGAGCCGCTCTCCCCGATCAGGCCGACGCCGCCGTCGGTGAGGTCGAGCGTGACGTCGTGCACGACCGGCGTCTTGCCGTACCCCAGCGTCACCCCCTCCGCCCTGAGCATCGTCACGGCAGCGCCTCCAGCAGCTCACGGGTGTACGGATGGGACGGCTCGGCGAGCACCCCGGCGGCCGGGCCGCTCTCCACGACCGCGCCGTCCTTCATGACCAGCACCCGATCGGCGATCGTGGAGACCAGCGCCAGGTCGTGGGAGACGAGCAACAGGGCCAGGCCGCGCTCGGTGCGCAGCCGCCGCAGCACGCCGACGACCTCGGCCTGCACGGTCACGTCGAGCGCGCTGGTGGGCTCGTCGGCCAGGATCACCTCGGCGCCGAGCGCGATGGCCAGCGCGATCGCGAACCGCTGCGCCTGACCGCCGGAGATCTCGTGCGGATAGCGGCGCAGGATGCCCGGATCGAGCATGACCGCCTCAACGGCCTCCACCATGATCCGGTCGGCGCTCAGGCCGTGCAGCTTCAGGGCGCGGCGCATCAGGGTGCCCAGGCGGGTCGTGGGGCTGAGTGCGGCCTGGGGTGACTGCATCACGAGCGCCACCCTGGCGCCCCTGATCTCACGGAGCCGCCGTTCCGGGGCTTGGAGCACCTCAACCCCACAGACCCGGATATTTCCGGACACGTGAGCGCCCTCGGTGAGGCCCAGCAGCGAGAGCAGCGTGGTCGACTTGCCCGACCCGCTCTCCCCCACGATCGCCACGCACTCCCCCGCGCGCACGTCCAGCTCCGGCACGTGGGCGACCAGCCGCTCTCCGTACCGCACCTGAAGATCCCTGACCTCGATCACTTCACGACCCTTCGCGGGTCCAGGGCGTTGCGCAGCCCTTCCCCCAGCACGTTGAAGGCGAACGCCGTCACCAGGATCGCCAGACCGGGAAAGGTCACGACCCACCAGTTCGTGGTGAACAGCGTCTGACCCTGCTCCACCATCAGCCCCCACTCCGCCGTCGGCTCCTGCGCGCCGAGCCCCAGGTACGACAGCGCGGCGGCGGTCAGGATCACCCCGCCCGCGTCGAGGGAGATCTGGACCAGGACGGGGGTGAGCGAGTTCGGCAGGACGTGTCTCAGGACGATCATGGGCGCGGGCACGCCCAGGCAGCGGGCCGCGTCCACGTACCCACGCGTCGAGATGGAGGCCGCCACGGAGGCGGACAGCCGGGCGTACCAGGGCCACCAGGTCGCCGCGATGGCCACGATCGCGGTCGTCACGCTGGGCTGCAGCACCACGGCCAGCGCCAGCGACAGCAGCAGCGCGGGGAAGGCCAGGAAGACGTCGGTGACGCGCATGATGACGTCCCGCACCCAGCCGCCGGCATAGCCCGCCACCACGCCCAGCGTGACGCCCACGACCGCCGACATCGCCAGCACGGCCACGGCGATGGTCAAAGAGGTCCGCCCGCCGTACAGGACCTGGGTGAGCACGTCGCGCCCGACCTTGTCGGTCCCGAACCAGTGCGCGCCGCTCGGCGGGAGCAGCGTGTTGACGAGATCGAGCCGGTCCACCGGGTACGGCGCGAGCCACGGCGCCAGGATCGTGGCCAGCAGGATGAGCACGATGAGCACCGCCCCGGCGGCGGCAAAACGGTCGGTGATCTTCGGCAGCGTACGGCGCAACCGCACCGGCTCCGGAGCGTCCTCGGGACGCGGCTCCAAGCGGCCCTCCTGGCTCGTCAGCCCCTCGCTCATCGGGCCCTCGCTCTCGGGTCCACCACGCCCTGGAGGAGGTCCACGATCAGGTTGGCCAGCACATAGACCATCGCGACCAGCAGCGTGACGCCCGCGATGGCCGGGGTGTCGAGGCTGTGGATCGACTCGACGGCGTACCGGCCCAGCCCCGGCCAGTTGAACACCGCCTCGACCAGGAACCCGTTCACGATCGCGTACGCGAACACCAGGGCGATCAGGGACAGCACCGGGTTCAGCGCGGGCCGCAGCGCGAACCTGGTCAGGATCGACGTCTCCCCGAAACCGAGCGCCCGCTCCAGCCGGGCGTGGTCCTGGCCGGACTCCTCGATGAGCGCCGCCCTGGTCATCTGCGCGATCACGCCCGCCGGGTAGGCCGCCACGACCAGCGCGGGGAGCACCAGGTGTTCGAGCGTGCTGGTGAAGATCGGCCAGTTGCCGGTGATGAGCGCGTCGACGATGGTGATGTTGGTCCAGAGCGTCAGCGGGCTGGTGGTGTCGAGCGTCGAGTCGTACTCTCCGGCGACCGGGAACCAGCCGAGGTTGCTGGCGAACACCGTCTGCAGCGTCAGGGCCAGCCAGAACACCGGGACCGAGACGGCCAGCATGCTCGCGACCCGCACCCCAAAGTCCGGAAATTTCGTCTTATAGCGGGCTGCGAGCACGCCGACCGGAATGCCCACCGCGATCGCGATGAGCAGCGCCGTACCGACCAGCTCCAGAGAGGCGGGGAAGGCGAGCAGCAGGTCGTCGCGGACCGGCTGCCGAGTGCGCAGGCTGGTGCCCCAGTCGCCCGTGACCAGGTCCCTGACGTAGTTCCAGAGCTGCACCGGGATCGCGTCGTCCAGCCCGAACCGCAGCCGGGCCGCGGCGAGCTCCTCGGGCGTCGCCTTCGGCCCGGCGAACGCGACCGCCGGATCGCCGGGCACCAGCCGCATGATGGCGAACGTCAGCACGACCACCCCGGCCACGACCAGGACGGCCTGGCCGAGGCGGCGGGCCAGATAGCGCGGCACGGCTCAGCTTGCGGGCTTGAGATCGTAGAAGAAGACCACGTTGGGATAGGCCGGGTTGTCGACGTACCCCTGCACGTCCGCCGTCAGCGCGCGCTGGTAGGTCTGCACGTACGGCACCGCCACCGCGGCCTGGTCCTGGATGATCTGCTTCTGGATGGTCGCGTACGACTGCTCGGCGGCGAACTTGTCGGTGGCCGTGAGCTGCGGCAGCGCGTCGATCTCCTTGTCGATCTCGGCGTTCTTCAGGTAGGAGAGGTTGAACTGCGGCTTGTCCGCGCTCCTGAACACGTTGAGGAACCACGAGTAGGCGTCGGCGTAGTCGGGATACCAGTACATGACGAAGATGTCCTGGCCCTGCTTCTTGCCCTGGTCCCACTGCGCGTTCCAGGCCATCGGCTTGGCCTCCAGGCGCACGTTGAGCTGCTTCAGCGCCGAGCTGAGCAGCGTCACCAGGAGCTTCTGGTCCTCGTCGCCCTGGGCGTAGGTCATCTTCAGCTTCAGCTCGGGGAAGTCGGGGCCGTAGCCCGCCTCGGCCAGCAGCGCCTGCGCCTTGGGCAGGTCCTGCTTGGGCTCCATGTTGGCGGTGTAGCCGATGAGGCCTTGCGGCACCAGGCCGGTGCTCTTCTTGCCCGCGCCCTTCAGCGCCGCCACGAGGCCGTCGTAGTCGAGCGCGAGCTGGAGCGCCTGCCGGATCTTGACATCCTTCATCGGGCCGGTGGCGGTGTTGAACAGCAGCAGGAGGTTCTGGAAGGACGGCGTCTGCGAGGTCTGTACGCCCTGGGTCGCGCTCGCCTGCTCGAACAGCTGCGGGTTGAGGCGCTCGACGAAGTTCACCTCGCCCTTCTGCAGCAGTTGCCAGGCGGTGGTGATCTCGGGGGTGACCCGGAAGGCGATCTTCTTGTACTGCTCGGGCTTCCAGCCGCCCCAGTAGTCCTCGTACGCCTTCAGCGTGAGCTCGGTCTCCTTGCCCTTCTGCCAGGTGTCGATGGTGTACGGGCCGGTGCCGGCGTCGGTCTTGCCGTCCTTGAGCTTGTCGGCGGCGGCCGTGTCATAGATGTAGGCGGCGTAGCCGGAGGAGGCGATCAGGTCGAGCGGAGCCGCGTACTTGAGCTTGAACGTCAGCGTCGCCGGGTCGGGCGTCTCGATCGTCTTGACCGAGCCCCAGATGTAGGCGGCGCCCGCGTTCATCTTGATCGTGCGCTCGATGGCCTTCTTGGCCGCCTCGGCGTCCATGGGGGCGCCGGTGTGGAACTTCACGCCCTGGCGCAGCTTGAACGTCCACTGCTTGCCCCCGTCGGCCGACGTCCACTCGGTGGCCAGACGCGGCTCGGGCTTCTGCGACTGGGTGTTGTACCTGGTCAGGCCCTCGTAGATGTTGGACATGGCGATGATCTCGTTGGAGTACGAGGTCGCCGGGTCCCAGTCGGTGACCACGTCGAGGTTGGGCGCGTAGACGAAGGTGGCGTCGTTGGCCTTGGTGGCGGCGACGGCGGACTCGCTCGTCATGGCGCTCGGCCTCGGTGTCCGGTCCGCACCGCGTACCTGGCCGCCCGCGCACGCGGTTGCGGTCATGGCCACGGCCCCGGTGACCCCGGCGACGAGCAGACGCTTGTGCCAGCGCATGGGTGGGGAGTCCTTTCGATCTGTCACCGGGACAGAGGTCCGGCGGCTTTGACGTGTACCCGCACCGCGGGTTCTGAGAGGTAGCTCAGCGGCACCTCGAGCAGGTCGACGATCTCCACCCTGGCCGGGTCCGCACCCGCCGCCACGGCACGAGCCGCCGCCTCCTCTTTGACTCTTTCGATCGCCTTTGCCCGGCTTTCGCCCGCAGGCAAGATCGTATCGACTCTGCCACTCGCGAGGGCGATAGCGGCACCAACGGCGTTGGCCACCTCGGCGTGCTCGGGACGGATGACGCCGCTCACGCCGGGGATCTCGGCGGGCAGCAGAAAGGCGCCGCCACCCACCGCCACCAGCGGACGGTCGGCCCGGCCGAGCGCCATCCGGTCCACGGCGTCGATCACCATGGCGTCGGCGACGACCAGCGCGCTTTGCAGAGTGTCGCGGAATGTTTCCGTCATGTCGGTGGCGGCTTCCAGCCGTTCGCGCCAGTCGGCGGCGTTCGCCGGGACGCGGCCGCCCGCCACGGCGGCGTCGGTGACCGTGGTCGTGGCGCCGCCGAAGACCAGCGCCTCCTCCGCGATCCGGTACCCCACCGAGTCCGGCCCCACCCGCGCTCTGCCCCCGCCCGTTCGGACCACGGTGCCGCCGCCCAGGGCGATGGCCAGGATGTCCGGCATCCGGAAGTTCGTCAGCACCCCGCCGATCTCCACCGCCGCCGCCGACTCCCTCGGGAAGCCACCGACCAGCACGCCCAGGTCGGTGGAGGTGCCGCCCACGTCGGCCACGATCGCGTCACGTACCCCCGACAGGAACGCCGCCCCGCGCAGCGAGTTCGCCGGTCCGGAGCCGATCGTGGACACCGGCAGCCGCGCGGCGTGCGCCACCGTCATGAGCGTGCCGTCGTTCTGGGCGAGGTACGGCCGCGCCCCCAGCCCCCGTTCGGCCAGCGCCGTCACCAGGGCCTCGGTCACATGGGCCGCCACACCGTACAGGGCGGCGTTGAGCACGGTCGCGTTCTCCCGCTCCAGCAGCCCGAGGGAGCCGATCTCGTGGCTCACCGAGACGGGCAGCCCGTACTCGTTCCGGACCAGCTCCTCGACCGCCCGCTCGTGGTCGGCGCTGGCCGGGCTGAACACCCCGGTCACCGCCACGGCGTCGGCCCGTACGCCGTCCAGGAACCGGCGGATCGCGCCGAGGTCGAGCGGGCCGATCTCCCGTCCGTCGACGTAGTGTCCGCCCGGCACGATGACCTCACCGGCGGACACGGCCTTGCGCAGGTCGTCCGGCCAGTCGGAGAGCGGCGGTACGGCGGTGGTCGCGGGCGCGCCGAGCCGGAGCACGGCCACCCGGCCGAGGTTCCTGCGCTCCAGGATCGCGTTGGTCGCGTGCGTGGTGCCCAGCATGACCCGGGTGATCCGCTCCCACGACGCCACGTCGACCAGCACCGCGTCCAGGGCCGCCCGTAACCCCTCGGTCACGTCCGGCGTCGTCGGCCGCTTGGCCTTCGCCACCACCCGGTCGGCGGCGTCCAGCACGACGGCGTCCGTGTTCGTGCCACCGACGTCGATCCCGATCCGCAGCGCGCCCTCAGTCACGCGGCTCCCCCTTCGCCAGCTCCTCGATCGGCACGTACTCCAGGTCGTAGCCGAACGCGCGCGGCCCCGCCGTCTCCAGCCCCTTGGGCGTCCGCCAGAGCGGGTCACACGGCCAGGCGAGCACCGTGACGCGCTGGCCGTAGCGCAGACTCTCGGTCTGTACGGCGGCGGCCGTCTCGGTGTCGACCACGGTGATCAGGTCGGGCACCATGGCCCTGGGGCGGCCGTTCTCAAGGGCGACGAGGTTCTCGTTCTGGAGCTCCAGCGTGAGCGTGCGGCCCCGGTCGTCACCGGTGCCCTCGATCGTGGCCCTACCCCTGACGAACCCGCCGGTGGTGCGCCGTTCGACGTCCGTCAGCTTGCCGGTGATCAGCCGGGCCGCGCCGAGCCGTTCCGCCAGGGCGCACAGCGGCTCCGCCGCGCCCTCGGTGGCCCGGCCGACGGCCAGCGCGCGGGTGACCGTACCCTCGATGACCGCGCCGCGTGCCTGTGCGGCGGTGAGCACGTAGTCGGCCATCAGCGCGTGCGAGCCCGCCGCCACGCAGACGGCGCGCGCCAGACGCTCGGACCAGAGGCCGTCGATGGGGCGGATCGTCACGATGTTCCCCACGATGTCGGACATGATGACGAGGTCGGCAGGCAGCCCCGCCACGTACATCGACACCATCTGCACCTCGGGAAACGCCCGCCCCATGCCGTCGGCGTCGAGCAGCGGCAGGCCGAGCTGGGCGGCCCAGGCGACGGGCGCGACACCGTTCGCCCCGCCGATCTCCGACGACATGACCGCGGCCGGCGGGCGGCCGAAGATCCGCTCGATCTCCTCCGCGATCCGCCTGGGCTCGTCCTCGCCGTGGATCATCTCGTGGCTGACGGTCGGCGCGCCGATGCCGGACAGCGGCACGACCAGCGCGTCCGCGGGCAGATCCGCGAGCTCGATGAGCGGTACCGGGCCATACGTCTGGATCGCCCGGATCGCCGCCAGAGACCCGGTACGCACGTCCCCGCCGCCTCCGGTGCCCAGCACGGCACATCCCCGGGCGAGGGCGGGAATGTCACTGATGTCGATGGTCATATGGCGACACAACCAAGCACATAGCCACTCATTGCGCCAGTCAGGTCGGCGTTACGAGGACCAACTCGGGCCTGTGAACCGTCGGCTCAGGTCGGCGAACCGGGGTTACGGAGGCCGACTCAAATCGGCGAACCGGCAAACCGAGTGCGTGATCCGATTGCGCGATCCGGCTCCGCGCGGTGAAGCTCGTGGCGGGCATACCTGCGGTGGTAGCGGCGGCATAGGTGCCGAGGTGGCGACGGCAAGGGTGCCGTGGTGGCGGCATGTGCGCCATGGTTGGCGGCATGGGTGCCATGGTGGTGGCGGTATGGGTGCCGTCCCGACATATCCGGAGAGGTGAGCGAGCATGCGGATTTCGGTGGCGACCGACAGCCTGGACGGCGTGGCCGAGCGCGTCGTGAAGCTGCTGCGTACGCGCGGGCACGAGGTGGTCACGCACGGCGCGCTCAACCCGGAGGAACGCGACGACTGGGCGTGGGCGTCCGAGCTCGCCGCGCGCGACGTGAGCGAGGGACGCGCCGACCAGGCGGTCGTGTGCTGCTGGACCGGCACGGGCGCATCGATCGCGGCGAACAAGGTGCCGGGCGTACGGGCGGCGCTCTGCGTCGACGCCTACACGGCCGGCGGGGCCCGCAAGTGGAACGACGCCAACGTGCTGGCGCTGAGCCTGCGGCTGACGTCCGAGGTGGTACTCGACGAGATCCTCGACGCCTGGCTGGCCGGTGTACCGAGCACGGACGCCACAGACCAGGCGAACGTCTCCCACCTCGACACAATCTGACGACGCCTCGCCGTACGGGAAATGACCTTGGGCGGAATCGCGGAAACGTCGGTGCCGCCCTTTAGGGTGCTGGGCATGACGGATGTGCTCCTCCACGGCGGGCGGCCGTGGGGTCACGAGGCGCCTGCCGACATCCTCGTCCGCGACGGTCGTATCGAGCGGGTCGCGGCCGGGATCGACGCGCCCGCGGCGCAATCGTTCGACGTCACCGGCGGCCTCGTGCTGCCCGGCCTCGTCGAGGCTCACTGCCATCTCGACAAGACCCTCTACGGAGGGCCCTGGGTGCCCCACTCGGCCGCTGACACGCTGGCCGGTCGCATCGGCAACGACCTGGGCCGCCGCGCCGGGCTGGGCGTGCCGAGCGTCGAACGCGTCGCCGCGCTGCTGGCGCGGATGAGCGCCTACGGCACCACCCACGTCCGTACCCACACCGACATCGACCCGCTGGTCGGCCTGCGCGGCGTGGAGGCCGTGCGGGAGGCGGCGGCGGGCTCGCCCATCGACGTGCGCCAGGTCGCCTTCCCGCAGCACGGCGTGCTCACCAACCCCGGCACGGCCGACCTGCTCGAAGCGGCGCTCAAGAGCGGCGTGGAGGCGGTCGGCGGGCTCGACCCGGCGGGCATCGACCGCGACCCGGTGCGCCATCTCGACATCGTCTTCGGGCTGGCGGAGCGCTACGGCGCGCGGCTCGACATCCACCTCCACGACGGCGGCTCGCTCGGCGCCTGGGAGCTGGAGCTCATCACCGAGCGCACCAGGGTGCTCGGGCTGGCGGGCAGGGTGACGGTCAGCCACGCCTACGCGCTCGGCCAGGTCGACGAGGCCTACCAGGACCGCCTGGCCCAGGGCTTCGCCGAGGCCGGGGTGGCGCTGGCGACGGCCGCCGTCTACAGCTTCCCGGTGCCGCCGATCAAGAAGCTCCGGGCCGCGGGCGTCACGGTGGCGTGCGGTCATGACGGCATCCGCGACCTGTGGGGCCCCTACGGCAGCGGCGACATGCTCGAGCGCGCCATGCACGTGGCCTACCGCAGCACGTTCCGCAGGGACGAGGACATCGAGCTCGCGCTGGAGGCGGCCACCTACGGCGGCGCCCGCGTGCTCGGCCTCGACGCCTACGGGCTGGCTCCAGGCGACCGGGCCGACCTCGTCGTCGTCCCCGCGAGCGGCGCGGCCGAGGCCGTGATCACGCACCCGGCGCGCACTCTGGTCATGAAAGACGGCACCGTCCTGCACAATTGACCGGCGGGACCATCGAAAGGCAGGCAAGTGCTCTCTATTCACCAGCGGATCGCGGAAGAGCTCGGCGTACGCGACGGGCAGGTGCTGTCGGCCGTCGAGCTGCTCGACGGCGGCGCGACGGTGCCGTTCATCGCCCGCTACCGCAAGGAGGTCACCGGCGCCCTCGACGACGCCCAGTTGCGCACGCTCGAAGAGCGGCTGCGCTACCTGCGCGAGCTGGAGGAGCGCAGGACGGCGATCCTGGAGTCGATCGAGTCTCAGGGCAAGCTCGACGACGAGCTGCGCGCCCAGATCATGGCGGCCGACACCAAGGCCCGGCTCGAGGACATCTACCTCCCCTACAAGCCCAAGCGGCGCACCAAGGCGCAGATCGCCCGCGAGCTGGGTCTGGAGCCGCTGGCCGACCAGCTGCTCGCCGATCCCTCGCTCGACCCGGCCGCGCTGGCCGAGACATTCGTCATCAATGGCGCCAACGAAGGCGTCGCCGACGGGGCCGCCGCGCTGGAAGGCGCGCGAGCGATCCTCATCGAGCGCTTCGCCGAGGACGCCGACCTCATCGGCGGCCTGCGCGAGCAGCTCTGGGGTCGGGGCCGGCTGATCTCCACGGTCCGTGAGGGCAAGGAGGAGGCGGGGGCGAAGTTCTCCGACTACTTCGAGTTCGGGGAGCCGTTCACCAAGCTGCCCTCGCATCGGATCCTGGCCATGTTCCGGGGCGAGAAGGAGGAGATCCTCTCCGTCACGCTGGAGCCCGACGACAGCCCCGACTACGAGATGCGCATCGCCTCCCGCTTCGGCATCTCCGACCAGGGCCGCCCGGCCGACCGCTGGCTCAACGAGACCGTACGCTGGGCCTGGCGCACCCGCATCCTCGTGCACCTGGGCATCGACATCCGGATGCGGCTGTGGCAGGCGGCCGAGGACGAGGCGGTCCGGGTGTTCGCCACCAACCTGCGCGACCTGCTGCTGGCCGCCCCCGCCGGCACCCGCACGACCATGGGCCTCGACCCGGGCCTGCGCACCGGCGTGAAGGTGGCCGTGGTCGACGCGACCGGCAAGGTCGTCGACACCGCCACCATCTACCCGCACGAGCCGAAGCGGCAGTGGGACCAGTCGCTGGCCGTCCTGGGCGCGCTGGCGCAGAAGCACGGCGTCGAGCTGATCGCCATCGGCAACGGCACCGCCTCCCGCGAGACCGACAAGCTGGCCGGTGAGCTGGTCAAGCACATGCCGTCGGTGACCAAGATCGTCGTATCGGAGGCGGGCGCCTCCGTCTACTCCGCCTCGGCCTACGCCTCCGCGGAGCTGCCCGACCTCGACGTGTCGCTGCGCGGCGCGGTCTCCATCGCCCGCCGCCTCCAGGACCCGCTGGCCGAGCTGGTCAAGATCGATCCCAAGTCGATCGGCGTCGGCCAATACCAGCACGACCTCGCCGAGACCAAACTGTCCCGCTCGCTCGACGCGGTGGTCGAAGACTGCGTCAACGCTGTGGGCGTCGACGTCAACACCGCGTCGCCGCCGCTGCTCACCCGCGTGTCGGGCATCGGCGCCACCCTGGCCGAGAGCATCGTGCGCCACCGCGACTCCAACGGCCCCTTCAAGACCCGCGCGGCCCTGAAGGACGTGGCCCGGCTCGGGCCCAAGGCGTTCGAGCAGTGCGCGGGCTTCCTGCGCATCGCGGGCGGCGACGACCCGCTCGACGCCTCCAGCGTGCACCCCGAGGCCTACCCGGTGGTCCGGCGCATCCTCGGCTCGGTCCAGACCGACCTCAAGACGCTGATCGGCAACACGGCGACGCTGCGGGCGATCAAGCCGCAGGAGTTCACGGACGACACGTTCGGCCTGCCCACGGTCACCGACATCCTGCGCGAGCTGGAGAAGCCCGGCCGTGACCCGCGGCCGGCGTTCAAGACCGCGACTTTCAAGGAGGGCGTGGAGAAGATCTCCGACCTGCTGCCCGGGATGATCCTGGAGGGCGTGGTGACGAACGTGGCCGCCTTCGGCGCGTTCGTGGACGTCGGCGTACACCAGGACGGCCTGGTCCACGTCTCCGCCATGTCCCGAAATTACGTGAAGGATCCCCGCGACGTCGCCAAGCCCGGCGACATCGTCCGCGTCAAGGTCCTCGAGGTCGACATCCCCCGCAAGCGCATTTCCCTGACCTTGCGCCTGGACGACGAGACCACCTCCGAGGGCCGCGCTTCCCGCGGCCAGGGCGGCGCGGGCCGCGGCTCGGCTGGAGACGGCGGACGCGGAGCAACGGCCGGCCGTGGCGACGGCGGACCCCGAGGCGGCACGCGGGGTGACGGCGGTCGCGGTGACGCGCCCGGCGGTCGTGAGGATGGCGGACGCGGGGACGGTGCGCGAGGTGGCGGGTCCGGCGGACGCGGGGACGGTGCGCGAGGTGGCGGCGGTCGCGGTGACGGCGGGCAGCGCGGTGACGGCGGCCAGCGGGGTCGTGGAGAGGGCGGACAGCGCGGCGGTGGCGCACGCCGCCCGGCCCCCTCGGGCGCCATGGCCGAAGCCCTCCGCAAGGCCGGCCTGACCGGAGACGACCGCGGCTCGAAGTGACCTTCAGTCGCGCAGCTGTCGGATCCAACTGAGTCTGATCAGGTGCCGCGTGCCGGTCCGGTCCGTCACGTGATGCGGCGGCGGGTGAAACCGAACAACCCACCCGCCGCCAGCACCGCCGCGATCAGCACCAACACTGCGAGAGGGCTGACGGACAGCGCGGCGGCGGGCAGCTTCGGGACGTTGATGAATGGCGAGGCGTAGGCGATCGAGGGATTCATCCCCGGCACTTGCGCGATCAAGAAGACCAGGACGTTGAGCACGAGAATGGTCCAGGCGCCCGCGGTGGCGGCCCGTGGCGTCACGCCGTACAGAACACCGGTTATCCCGATCATGACCCAGACCGCGGGCGCGTACGCCAGCGCGGCGGCCGGCATCCGCGCCAGCTCCCCCGGCACATCGCCGCTCGCCAGGCCGTAGGTGAGTCCGGTGGCCAGGCCCAGGACGGCGAGCAGGGCGGCCGAGCCCATGGCCGCGATGAGCAGATGGCCGCCCAGCCACCGAGCGCGACCGACTGGGGCGGCCAGCATTGGTTCAGCCCGTCCGGACGCCTCCTCAGCGTGTGGCCGAAGCGCCGCCAGTACGCCGTAGGCTCCCGCGGCGAGCGCCAGGATGTACACGAAGAGGGCGAAGACGCCGTCCACCGGCCGGCCCTCGCCGCCAAGATAGGTGATCAGTTCCTGGAGCTGCTCGCTCTGGCCCGCTTGCTTCGTGACGCTCAGCGCGATACCGCCCAGGGCGAACCCGGCGCAGCAGAAGCCGACGGCCCAACCCGCAAGGCCGGTCCGATGCTGCCGCCAGGCGAGGGAGAGCGGACCGCGCAGGCTGTCGGACGCGGTAGCCGGGCCCTCGCGGGACGCGATCAGACCTCCGCCGATGTCCCGGCGCGCTGACAACGCGATGGCCACGCCGGCGAGGACCGCCGTGGCGATCACGGGGAGCAGCAGGACCCACCATCGTTCCCCGGCGAACGGCCGGACCCGGTGCGCCCAGCCGAACGGCGACAGCCAGGACAGAGGGGAGTCGCCGCTACCGGCATCATCGACCGCGCGCAATACGTACGCGACGGCCAGCACGATGAGAGCCATCCCGCGAGCGGAACCCGCGCCGACCGACAGCTGAGCGGTGACCGCGCCGACCCCGGCGAAGAACAGTCCCATGCTCGCGATGGCCCCTCCCAGCGCGAGCGCTCCGGCGAGCGGAAGACCGAGCCAGGCCAGCGCCGCCGCGGTCAGCAGACCCGCCAGGCAGCTTGCCACCGCGGTGACCAGCAGCGCCGCGGCCAGCTGAGCGTGGCGGCCGAACGGCGTGGAGCCGAGCAGCTCGCGGCGGCCGGTCTCCTCTTCGGTCCTGGTGTGCCTGATGACCATGAGCAGGCTGGCCAGCGCCGCGCCGAGCAGGCTTCGCACGCCGACCTGCCAGCTGATGATCGCGCCGCTGCTCGAGCCGAAGATCGGCCCGACCAGCGCGAGTTCCATCGGATTGCCCGCGACCCCGTCGGCCCACTCCTGCCGGTCGGCCGCCAAGGAGTACAACCCGATGACACCGGCCGCGGTGCTCGAAGTGATCGCGGCGAGACCGAGAATCCACACCGGGAGCAGGATCCGGTCCCTGCGCAAGATGAGCCGTACGGCCGACCACGTCCCGGCGAACGCGGATTCGGCGAAGGACGCGTGGCGGGGCACAAGGAGAGGGGCGGTGCTCATCGTGCCGCTCCAACCTGATCCGCCGGCCCGCCGGAGGAGCGGTCGTAGTGGCGCATGAACAGCTCCTCCAGCGTCGGAGGCGCGCAGGCGAGGGAGCGAATGCCGAACCGATGCAGGTATCCCATCGCATGGTCCAGTTCGGCGGTGTCGACGGCCAGGGTGGCCTTGGTTCCGTTCACCGACGGATCGTGCACACCGGGAAGGTCGGCCAGGCCGCTCAGCGGGGTGGCGGTCTCAACGGTGATGCTGGTCCGGGTCAGGTGGCGCAGTTCGGCCAGGGTGCCGTGTTCGACGGTCCGGCCGTCGCGCACGATGCTGACCCGGTCGCACAGGGCCTCCACCTCGGCCAGGATGTGGCTGGAGAGCAGGACCGTTCTGCCCGCCTGCTTGGCCTCGAGCACGCACTCCTGGAACACCGCCTCCATCAGCGGGTCCAGACCGGATGTGGGTTCGTCCATGATGTAGAGCGGCACGTCAGAAGCGAACGCGGCGATCAGCGCCACCTTCTGCCTGTTGCCCTTGGAGTAGGTGCGGCTCTTCTTCTTCGGATCGAGGCCGAACCGATCCAGCAGCTCGGCGCGGCGAGCCCGGTCGATACCGCCGCGCAGGCGGCCGAACAGGTCGATCACCTCACCACCGGTCAGGTTCGGCCACAGGTTCACATCGCCGGGAACGTAGGCCAGCTTGCGGTGCAACGCCACCGCGCTCTCCCAGGGGTCGGCGCCGAACAGACGAACGGCGCCGGAGTCGGCGCGCAGCAGGCCCAGCAGAACACGAACCGTGGTGGTCTTCCCGGCGCCGTTGGGGCCGAGGAAGCCGTGCACCTCGCCAGGCGCGACATTCAGCTCCAGCCCGTCCAGAACCGTTGCCCGGCCGAATCGCTTCACTAAGCCGGAAACCGCGATCACATTCGTCGTCATGACCGCTCTCCTCTGCGGTAGGCCTCCCAGCGACGGATCATCTCGTCGCCGTACTCCTTCTCCATGAAGCCGAGGAAGTCAGCGAACTCCTGCAGCCGTTCCTGTCGCGCCGGGTCACCGGAGACCAGCTTCATGCCACGCCGGGTCAAGTCCTTGCCGGTGGTCAGAAAGCCCAGCCGGGCCTGGGCGATCTGCAGCCAGCCGCCCTCTTTGAGCCGGTAGTGGTGCTGCCGCGAACCCGGAGCGGGCACCCGCTCGACGAAGCCGGCCTGCTGCATCTGGCGTACCACCGTGCTGATCGACGCCTTGCTGGCCTGCAACACGGTGGCCAGTTCGGTGATCGACCGCTCTGGGGGATCGCTGATCAGCAACCACCCGAACATCCGGCCTGCCGTACGGCTGCCGCCGGCGGTCTCGAAGAACAGGCCGAAGTGGTCCACGAACTCGAGCTCATCCTGTGTCGGCATCCTGCCTCCGTGGAAGTTTCGTACGTTCAGTTCATACTGAACGTACGTAACATATCAGAGTGGAACCGGCGCCTGTCCAGCCCTCGTGTCGAACCCGCGTGTGCGCTCCCGTCGCCAGGGGTCGCCCGCCGTCGGGGTGGGTCCGCTGCCAGCGCAACCTTGGCGAACCAGACGGACCCACTGGGGCGATACGGTCGGAGGGTGAGCACATCTGCGTACACCACGGCGATCACCCAGGCCCGCGACCTGCTCAGGTGGCGCTCACCACTGCGCACCGAGCTCTGGGCGGCCCGGCTCACGGCCACGCTGCGCCCGGCGGAGGTCCAGCCGCTCGTACGACAGCTCACCGAAGACGGCAGCCCGGAGGCGCGGCTCACCCTCGCCGCCCTGGCCACCGTGGAGCCCGCGGCTCTGGAAGCAGTGGAGACCGCCCCGGACGACGTCGAGACCGCGATTCTGGGCGATGAGGCGGAGCGAAGCGCCGCCGGACAGACGGCCGCGCGGGAGCCGGTAGGAGATAAGACGCTTCGGGAGACGCTGCGTGAGGCCGGGAGGGAGGCCGCGCGGGGACTGCCCGAGTGGGTCGGGCGAATGGGGCAGGTGGAGTGTGAGCAGGCGTGGTACGGCAAGGCCGACCGCTACGGCGAGCAGACCCTGGCCGCCCTGCGCTTCCGCTACCCCGACGACAAGGAACCGCACGTCCTGATCGTCGGCATCGACCAGGTCAACGGCGGGCTGGCGGTCGACGCGACAGTCGAGGAGCCGAAGTTTCTTGACGATCTGGACCTGCGACCGGCGGATCCGGCGGTGGTGGCGGGGCGGGTACTGGACGCGTTCGAGATGACCGACCTCGTCATGGGGGCACCGATCGCCGAGAGCCTGCCCGCCGTCCGCCCACTGGCGCTCGCCCGTGCGCAGACCGTCCCCGATCCGGTACGGCAGGCGCCCGATGACACCTTGTCCCGGTTCCTGGATCTGCCAGACCTGCCGGGAGCGCAGGAGGCGTTCGAGCAACTGGTCGAGTTCGTGGGCGATCGGCCCCTGTGGTGGAGTCCGGCCCGGGTCTCACGGTTCCTCACCTCCTGGTTGCCGCGCGAGGCGATCCTGACGGACGCGGCTGTCTCCGCCATGCCCGAGGTGGTCCGCGCCTGGAGCCGCTTCCACGGCGCCGAGCCGGAGGTGCTCCAGCAGATCGAGGCCGACGCGCCGCGCCTGCCCGCGCTGATGGCCGACGAGTCACTGGCGGGCCTCCGCAAACGCATCGCCCAAAGCGAACGATGACGCCGGGCTACGGCCTGGGCTCATCATTTGGCTACTTTTCGCCGGCCAGGCTTAGCTGAATGGCCCGTAAATACGCGGAGGACAGGCAGCTTCAACGCGAGGCGAGTGCTCGTCGCGCTGCATTGATCACGTTGTGCGCGTCGGCACCGTACACCGCGGACTCCTGGAGCGTCTTCCAGGTGCGCAGGTAGGTCTCGACGCTGCTCGCATCGTCGAGCCACAGTTCGGCATGCCATGTTTCGGTGACTACTTGGCGATCGTCGTAGATCCAGAAGCCGGCTCCGGGCGGGATCTTCAGCGAGGCACTCAGTGGCACGATGCCCAGCTCTACGGTGTCCATACCGATGACACCCATGAGGCGGTCAAGCTGCATGGCGAGTACTGAAGGCGGGCAGATCAGGGCGCGAAGCACTGGTTCCCAGAGGATGATGTGATAACGCCTGCCTCCATTGTAGAGAAGCTCTTGTCGTTTCATCCGAGACCGGACGGCTTCCTCGGTATCGCGCGGCGATTTGTGCAGTTCGGCGAAGCGAGTGAGCACGGCGCGTGCATAGTCGGGCGTCTGAAGAATGCCGACGATCCATGAGGACTCCCACGCGCGCAGCACTACGGCATTCGCCTGGGCCTCGTTGTGTACGTCCTGGACGGGCCTGTGACCTGCGGAGAGCTGGCGGCGCCAAGACCTGATATGCGACTCGAATCCTCGTAGTTTGGCGAGCAGTTCGTCATACGTCGCGGGCTGTCCACACGCGTCTACCCACACCCGCAGATCGTCGGGGGTGGGAGTCTGCTTGCCGTTCTCCAGCCGACTGACCTTGGACTTGTTCCATCCGTGCTTCTCGGCGAGTTGTGCACCGGTGAGCCGACCTCCAGGAGCTGAGAGCCTGATCTCCCGAAGCCGAGCGCCTAAGGCTTCGCGCGCTACCTGATAGTCGGTGCTCACTGGTGTTTCCGCTATTCCTTCGCGGTCATCCTCGCCGCGAACTCCTTGTAGGGAACCGCGTAGTGCTGTGCGATGTCACGCAGTCGGTTGTACTGATTGACGGCCGCCGGCTCGGTGATCAGTTCGGCGCCCGTGAGGTTGTCGCCGTCGTCGAAGAGGCACAGGGCGACGATGTGGGAGTCGAAGATCCAGAAGTCTTCGTCCGGGAGGTACGCGCGCTCGGCATCCGCGCGCCACATGTTGCGAACATCCTCGCCCAGAGCAGCGTTCTTCGCCGCGTGCGCGAGAAGGTACAGCTGTCCCGTGGTGGGCGGGTTGTCGACGATGCGCACCCGGCCGACGGCCGCGCCGTCCTCGGTCTTCGCGCGGATGGTGGTGCTCCACGGGGTGGTGAGGTCCCAAGTGGGCGTCTCACCTCGTACGAACTGGGCGTAGGTCTCGGTGGCTTCGTCGGAGGCGTAGCGTGCGCGCACCTCCAGATGCCATGCGCTGTGCTGGAAGTTCTTGAAGAGACGGGCGAATCGCTCCGGGTCGAGGATGCGTGGCTGGGTGTCCCGGTCGTGCGGACCGAAATCGATCAGCGTGTTGCGCGGCACCACAATGGGGATCTCGTCCTCGTCGAGGTGCTGAAGCTGGGCGATGACGTCGGGGTCGGTAAGTCGCGGCCCGTGGACGATGATCTCGCCCGTATCGAGGTCTTCATGCACGGCGGGACAGCCGCCCTCACCGGAGCCGGAGCCATTGAAGCGCAGTCGACGTGCCATGACCCGTTCCTTTCGGCGGAGACTGATCTCTCAAGGTTCCGCGAGGCGGGTGCTCCGTGTCCGAGCTTCCATCGTCCTGCGTCAACAACATCGCTCAACTTCGCGGAGCCGTCAAGCAACTTCGCGCAACCTCCATGGTGGCTCCCGGGCGGCTCTTCCTACCGTTCCCGGCATGGACAGTCATGGGACCACGATTGCCGCCCGGGTACCGTACGTCGTCGCCTACAACAAGGAGACCGTCGCGCTCGACCTGGTCGTCATCCACGACGTGTGGGCGCTGAGCGGGCGGCGATTGTCCTACACCGATCCCCGGGCAGACGATTGGAACCTGTCCGTGCTGTGGGCCCGGCAGAAGTGCGATCGGCGTGGGAAGGTCAACTACCAGGAGATGCACACACTCCGGCAGCGGGCATGCATGCTGCACCGACTGTGCCAGGTGTGCGAAGGTCCCGCGCTGGATCCCGGTACCGGGCGCCTGTCCTGGGTTTTCCACGAGAAGACGCACGCCACGACCGGCCGCCTCAGCAAGCCACCGACATGCATGCGGTGCATCCCCGAGGCGCTGGACGCGTGCCCGCGTCTCCAGCACCAGGCCCACGTCTACACCTCGCCCGACTACAAACCATGGGGAGTGAAAGGAATCGTCGTCTCCCCTTCCGGTCCGCCGACTCTCCACGACGTCCCACTGACCGACTGCCACACGCTGGAATACACCCTCGCCAGGGCCCTGATCGTGCACGTATCGGACCTGCGGCCCGAGATGGTCCAGAACGACCGGTAACCACAGGCGGGCCAAGCCCTTCTCAGAGAGCGAGATGGAACGGGCACCCCGAGCAAGTCCGCTACCAGCGGCAAGTCGCAGCAGCAACCACGAACATCACCATCTACAACTGGAGGAGTAGGTACGGGCGGCTATGCTGCGCACTGGACGTTTTACCGCCGCCCCCGCACGGGCGTCTCAAGGGAGATCAACGTAATGTACAAGGAGTTCGCCGCAGAGGCCGTGGTCTGGCTCGTCCCGGTCGTGGTCCTCATCGGCCTCGCTCTGATGGTCACCTCCTGACAGTCAGGGGCCGGACCGGGTGCGACCCCTGGCGTCCTGGTCAGCGGTAATACTCGGAGTGCACGACCGTGGTGACGTCACGGTCGAAGCGGATCCCGCCGTCGAGCCACCGGTTCCACATGTTCGAGAGCGTACGGGTTCTGACGGTGCATGACCCCCAGCGGGTGCGTTTGGCACGGATGGTGCCGACGTAGTCGTAGCAGGACCCGACCTTCTTGCCGTTGACCTTGAGCCGGGCGTTCAGGCTGACGGCATAGAGGGTTTTGCGGGAGATGTTGGTGATCCGCACCTTGACCAGGCACGTGTCCTTGCATCGGCCAAAGTAGATCTTGTACTTGACCAGGTGTGGCTTGGCGGTGCTGGAGAGGGTGGCCGTCGGACCCGCGGCCACCCCGACAAAAGCGGAAGCCCCCGTGAAAGCGGCCACCCTCGTGAAGGCGGGTGCCGGAGAAGCGGCGTCCCCAGCGGCCGGTGCCACAAGCACCGCCACCACCGTGGCCGCCAAGAAGAAGACGACGAGACCCTTGACCATGTTGCCCCCATAGCGTCAACATGCCGCTGCTTCCGCCCGTCGAAAACCGTCGAAAGCCATTGAAAGCGGCATCAGGGTCCCGATTAACCGTCAGGAAAATGACCGAGTCAATCGGTCTTCCGACCACACCCCTATTACCTCTCGTATTACCTCTCGTCACGAAGCCCAGGCGAGCAATGGACGCAGCTGTCGCAGGCGTTTCAGCGCCTGTTTCTCCAGTTGCCTGATGCGCTCTCTGGTGAGCCCGAGACGATCCGCGATTTCGGTATAGCTGCGGGCTTCATTGCCCGCCAGGCCGTACCTGAGTCTGAGGACGAATGCCTCTCGCGGCGGGAGCGAGGTGAGCACCTGGTGCAGTTCGGCGTTGAACGCGCGGCGCTCCGTGAACTCCTGCACCTGGAGACCGTCCTCGTCGGGGATCATGTCGCCGATGCTCCCCTCGCCGTTCTCGCCGACGGGCACGTCCAGGCTGACCGTCTCCTGGGCGAGCCGCCGTAGCACGGCGACGTGGCGGAGCGAGCGTTCCGCGGCCTTGGCGAGCTCCGCCTCCCGGGGCTCGCGCCCCAGGTCGGCGGCCAGTTGCCGGGCGATTCTGCTCAGTCGCGCCAGCTCTTCGGCGACGTGCGTGGGCAGCCGTACGGTGCGGCTCTTGTCGTGGATGCCGCGCTCGATGGCCTGGCGGATCCACCACATCCCATAGGTGGAGAACTTGTAGCCACGTTTGTAGTCGAACTTCTCCACGGCCCTGATCAACCCGAGATTGCCCTCCTGGATGACGTCGAGGAGTGGGAGCCCACGAAAGGCGTAGCGTCTGGCGGCGGCCACCACCAGCCGGAGATTGGACCTGATGAGCAGGTCCTTAGCACGCTGCCCGTCGCGGCGGACGTGTTCGAGCTCCGGTGTGCCCTCGCCACGGCTGATCAGGTAGCCCGAGTAGAGCCCCGCCTCGATCCGTCGTGCCAGGTCCACTTCGTCCGCGGCGGAGAGCAATGGTGTCTTTCCGATCTGCTCCAGATACATGCCGAGCAGGTCGGGCTCTTCGGCCGACATACCAATGCGACTACCCGGTAAACGGCGGCGAACTCCCCTGTTCATTGAGTTCCGCGATGGCGAGTTCGGCGGTGGTGCGGATGTCGAAGAACTTGTCGAGGGCGGTGATCGCGAAAAGGTGCTTACACCTGCCATTCAGCCCGGAAAGCAACAGCCGGCCGCCGGAGGCGGTCACCGCCTTGTGCAGATAAACGAGCACGGAAAGCCCGGAAGAATCGCAGACGCTGACCGCCTGCATGTCGATGACGAGTAAGGGTGGCTGGGTCAGGTCGAGCGCCTTGGTGACGCGATCACGCACCTCGGCCGCGGACCCGAAGTCGAAGTCTCCCGTGAGCCTGGCGATGACACACGGTCCCTGGAGCCCGAGGCTGATCGACAAGGCCTGCTCCGAAGTCACCCAGTTCCACCTACCCGCATTGCTCGCCCGATGCCACCACTTTACGAGAAGTAGCGTCTTGGGTTGGACACCAGCATCTGCTCGATCTGATCGCCGGTCACACCCGAGTCCAGCAGTGCGGCCAAGACCTCATCGTGGATGTGATCGTAGCGCCAGTTGGGCGCCATCGTGCGTAGTGCGTCATCCCAAGACTCCACAAAGTAGTCCATAAAGCAGGCGGTGTCGTGGCTGAGGACCATCCGATCAGCGTATCCCCGCTGGCAGAGGGCGGCGATGGTGGCCACCCGGTCGGACGTCGCATTGTAGACATCCAACCCGAATCTATCCATCCCCAGCGTGGCGCCCGTGTCGGCCAGACGCATCAGGTAGTCGAGATCGTTGGTGTCGCCCGCGTGCCCGACGACCACCTTCGTCAGGTCCACGCCCTCCTTGGCGAAGAGGTCGAGCGCGGTCAGCCCGCTCTGCGTGAAGGAGTTCGTGTGGACGGTGATCGGCGCGCCGGTACGCACGTGCGCCCGCGCGACGGCCCGGCCGATCCGCTCGACCCCGGGCGTCAGGCCCTTCTGCTCGACCACGCACTTGAGGAACGCCGCTTTGACCCCGGTGTCGGCGATGCCCTCGGTGAGGTCGCGTACGAAATCGTCGATCATCGGATCGGGCATGTCCAGGAGCAGGCCGGGGCCGCGGTAGTCGTACTGGTGAGGCAGCTCTTCGAAGCTGTAGATGCCGGTCGCGGCGATGATGTGCAGATCCGGCACTTCGGCGGCGATGCGCTGGATGCGGGGGATGTACCGTCCGAGGCCCCACACCGTCGGGTCCACGATCGTCCGCACGCCCTTCGCCGCCACCGCCTTGAGCTTGCCGATGGCGTCCGTGACCCGGAACTCCTCGTCCCACCAAGCGCCTTTGCCGTAGTTGTCGAGAAACTCGGTAGAGAGAACGAAGATGTGCTCGTGCATCAGGGTCTGACCGAGCTCATCGACGTCGACGGGACCGCGAACGGTGTTGACGGTGGGCATGAGCGCCTCCATACCGGCTGGTCGGTGCCGCCAACCTAGGCCGCCCCCTACCCCCCGTCAACAATGGACGAGCGTCGCCAGCGAGGTCTCCCTGTCACCGGGCTCTTGCGGCCGCCGGCGGTCAGGTAGTCGTGCACGAAGATCTCGGTGGGCAGCGGCAGGCCCGCCGCGAGCAGCATCGCGGGCCAGTACACCGCGTGAAAGCGGATCACGCCCTTGCCCATCAGATGGACCTTGCGCGCCCGGCACGGGTATGCCCCAGCCGCGGGCCCGGTCCGCGGCGCGCGAGACGCTTACTCCGGCGTGGGCACCACCAGCACCGGCCGGCGCGCGTGGTGCAGCACGCGGTCGGACGTGCTCCCGAGCAGCAGTGACTTCACCCCGCCCTGCCCCCGCGTCCCGGTGACGATCAACGTGGCCTCGATCTCGTTCGCCACGTCCACGATGGACGACCACACGGACAACGCGTCCGGCTCACACCGCGGCGAAGCGTCGAACCCCGCCTGTCTGGCCAGCTCCGCGCCCTGCGACGCGAGCTCTCTCATGGCCTGTCCGACGGCCTCGTCCTCGACGGGCGAATCGTCGATGGTCATCATCAGCCCGGCCGACGCCCGCGCCGAGGCCAGCGCCAGGCGTTCCCACACGGTCAGTACGACGGCGCGCGCGCCGGGCATCAGCGGGCCCGCGAAGGCGATCGCTGCCTTGGCGTCGTCGGAGCCGTCGTACGCGATCAGAATGGTCTGCTCAGTTGCTTCCATAGGCGAGCTCTTTCCAGATCAGCCCGTTTCACGCCCTGGAGCCGGGTAGCCAGCGGGTATGACTGTCACACAGTTCCGGGACCTGCCTCTCGCCGACCGTGACCGCGAATGGGACGCGGCGGCGGCCGACAAGCGGGTGCGTAAGTGGGCGGACGCTGAGAAGAAGCCCGACGAGAAGTACCGCCAGGCCTTCCTCTGGTACGACAGCGACGACGCCGACGAGTTCGGCGCCTACAAGCTGCCGATCGCCGACGTCGTCGGTGGTGAGCTGAAAGTCGTCCCACGGGCCGTGATCGCCGCCGCCGCGGTCGTGGACGGTGCCAGGGGCGGGGTCAAGATCCCGCAGGGCGACATCGAGAGGGTCAAGAAGAACCTGGCCAAGTACTACGCCAAGATGGGCGACACGCCACCCTGGGAGCGCTGAACCGAAGGCTTGAGCAGCGACATCCCGGCCAGGGCCAGCACCCCGATCTCGGTGAGGACCACGACCCGCTGGGTGAGCCCGGCGGGGATGTCGTCGTTGGACAACTCGATGCCGAACATCCGCACGACGTACGGGACCACGACGAGCAGCAGCGCGCCCAGCGCCACCGCGCTCAGGACCCGTACGGCCCTGGCGTAACGGACTCGCGCGTTGGCCAGCAGCATTCCCGCGGCCGGCATCACCAGGAAGGCGGCGAAGGCGGCATATCTATGGATGCCGCCCGACAGCGAAAGCGGCACCCCCGGCCGGTCCGTGGGGAAGGCACCGATCAGGAACATGCTCCCGCCCCACGCCAGCAGCAGCAGCACGACCCAGACACTCGCGCCCGCCCGGCGCAGCGACTCGGCGATCAGTGCCGAGCCGACCGCGAACAGCGTCAGCGAGGTCGGCAGCAGCCATCCCAAGGGCTGAAAAGCGTACTCACTGATCACGCTGTGCATGGGGTCCAGCCCCGATTCCGCGTGCAAGGTGAGCATGGCGCCGGCGCCGGTTCCGATGGCCGCGAATCCACTGACAAGCAATGCCTTCATGCTTCAAAGGTCGTGGAATACGGGCTTCCGGAGTATCGGAGATCGACCCGAACAGGCCCTGAAGCGCCCCTTAATACCTAGGTCGTAGCACTTCGGATACCGGCCCACTGACCTGCGGGAACCCACCCCTGGGTCTAGCCCGCCGCCTCAGGGTAGGTAGGGCCAGCTATACCACCGCGGGCAGGTCGAAGTAGACCCTGATCACGGTGGCGCCCGCTCGTGTGTGCACGCGGACCAGGTCGCTGAGCAGGTTGACGATCAGCAGGCCGCGCGAACCGGGAGTGCGCGGATCGACCGGCATCCGCCCGGCCAGCGGGTCGATGATGTGGCCCGAGTCGCTGACCTCGCACACCAGCCGGTCGGCTTCGGCCCAGACCCTGATCAGCCCGGCGCCGCCGCCGTGATCGAGGCTGTTGGCGCCCAGCTCGGCGACCGTCAGGCGGATGTCGTCGAGCCTGGCCCGGCTGAACCCCAGCTCGGCGGCCCGCCCGGCGGCCAGCCCGCGCGCGGCGGCCAGGTTGGTGTGGTCGAAGCGGAGCGAGAGGAAGTCGGCGGGCTCGTCCAGCGGCTGGTTGTGCCCGTCGACGACCTTCTGGGGCGCGTAGTCGCCGCTGTGCCACTCGCCGGAGCCGTCGCGCAGCACGGGATGGGTCTGCTCGGCCTCGCGGATGACCTCGGGGTCGAGCCCGTCGAGGTCGTAGGGGCACAGGATCGTGACATGGCGCCCGGCGAAGGCGTAGTTGATCAGGGCTTCGTGCTGGGCGCAGGCGGGATATTCCGTCACCGTGCGGCCCGGCCAGATGGGCTCGCCGATGATCCGTACGTGACCGACGGGGTGGCGGTCCGCGAACTCGCGGAGCACGGCGGGGATGATGCGTCCGGGATTGCGCCCGGCGCTGGTCATGTCGAGCAGAAGCACCTCGTCGGCGTCGCGCCCCAGCCCGGCCTTGATCAGGGCGAGATTCCTGGGCGGAACCGCGACGGCGACGGGCTCTCCCGAATCTAGCCCTTCGCGGACGAAAGCCGTGGTAGCCGCCACATATTCCCGATCGCCTCGATAGAAGAGTGCCGGGTGTACGAAGGGATCCGCCGCCATCACACTTCAAGCTACCTCGCCATGAGGTCTTTACGGCAATCCGTTGGGTATCCATGTGTTATGAAGAGACTCCAGATCGTCCGGCCGACGAAGCCCTCCCCCCGGCCGCTCCCTCTCGATCTGCGTACGCCCTCCGGCCGACGCCTCCCGTTCTGAAGCAGGCGAACCTATGCTCGGAACATGTCGGATTTACAGATGCGCGTCTCAGATGCGGACCGTGAGCGAAGCGCGCGAAAGCTCCAAGACGCGTTCATGGAAGGCCGTCTCACCCAGTTGGAGCTTGAGGACCGGCTCGAACTGGCCCTCACCGCGCGAACCTACGGCGATCTGGCCGACCTGACCGCCGACCTACCGGCTGACGGGCCCGCGGTGGACGGGCCCGTGGCCGACGAGGTGGTGGAACTGGAGTCCAAGAACGGCCACATCAAGCGATCAGGCGACTGGGCGGTCCCCCGCCGGCTCAAGGTCGCCTCCAAGTACGGCAGCGTCGAACTCGACCTGTCGGAGGCCGTCATCTCCCATCCGGTCGTCGAGATCGACCTCGACCTCAAGTACGGTTCGGCCAAGATCGTGCTGCCCGACGGTGCCGCGGCCGACATCGACAGGTTCCGCACGGAGTGGGGCAACACCGCGACGTCGGAGGTGCCGGGCCGGCCCCAGCCGGGCGCCCTCTATGTGGTGGTGAGCGGCCAGGCGAAGTACGGGAACCTGGCGATCCGCTATCCGCGTAAGCGCTGGTTCACCCACTGATGGAAGATCGAGATGTGGTGCTCGCTCGGCACCAGCACCCCGCCCGCCCGGTAGGCGCGTGACGACATACCGGGCTGGGTCCGCTCACAGGCGGCGAAATCCTGCTCGTTGACCCGGTGGAACAGCTCGACCGAGAGCGACAGGTCGGCGCCGGAGGCGACCACGTCGGGGTGGTAGAGCCAGTCGCACTCCACGATCGTCCGGTCGGCGGCCAGTGGCACCATGCGGTGCAGGATCACGTGGTCGGGCACCAGGTTGACGAACACCTGCGGCTTGACGGTGATCGCGTAATAGCGCCGGTCCTGCTTGGCCGACACGTCAGGCAGTTTGCCGAACCCGGGGCTCCCGTCCACGGTGAACCCCTCGGCCCGCTCGGCGAACTCCGCCCCGTGGCCCACGTAATACTGCGCGGCGTAGCCGCCCGCGAACTCGGGCAGCACGGCCGTCAGCTCCGGGTGGATCGTGGCGCAGTGGTAGCACTCCATGAAGTTCTCGACGATGAGCTTCCAGTTGGCCTTGACGTCGTACACGATGCGGCGCCCGAGGTCGAGCTTGTCGACGTGGTAGTGCTCGATCGCGGCCGGATCACCCAGGCGCTCGGTGGCCGCGCTCGTCACCGTCTCCTCGAACGACGGCGGCTCGTCGGCCAGGCAGACCCAGGCGTAGCCGAGCCACTCGCGCAGGCTCACCGGGATCAGCCCGTACTCCACCCGGTCGATGTCGGGCATCTTCGCCAGGTTGGGCGCGGCGGCGAGGCGGCCGTCCAGGTCGTACGACCAGGCGTGGTAGGCGCACCTGATCGTCCGCCTGACCTCGCCCGTCTCCTCCAGGCAGAGGCGGGCGCCGCGGTGCCGGCAGACGTTGAGGAAGGCGCGCAGCTCGCCGTCGCGGCCGCGGACCACGAGCACGCTCTCTCTTCCGACCTGGACCGTCCTGAACGTCCCCGGCCGGGCCAGTTCGCCGGACCGGACCGCGCAGAACCAGAGGCTCTCGAAGATCTTGGCCTGCTCTTCGGCGAACGTCGCGGGGTCGGTGTAGGCGTGACCCGGCAGCGTGGAGATCAAGCTCGATGTGGTCAACCGGCACCCCTTGTTGCGTATTACGCACCGAGTTGCTCTATATGCGACATCGTCCGGTCGGCCTCAGAAGCTGTCAAGAGTTGGTCGCCCGCTTTACAACGACTTGATACTGATGGTGCTAGTGGGGTGCAAGCACTTGTCAAGGATTACTCCATAATGTCGATTCGTCGCTAAACGCAACGAAGGGCACGGAAATGACACCCCCTCGTCGTCGCATCGCCATCGCGATCGCGACGCTTTCTCTTGCCGGCCTCACCACCGCCTGTGGTGCCATCGGCAACGCTGTGGACTGCAACCAGATGGGCAGCGAAGTCACGAAGATCATGACTGACTTCAACGGAAGCATGACCTCGGCCGCGACCGATCCCAAGGCCTTCGAGAAGGCCGGCGATGAGGCCGCCGCCAAGGTGAAGACCCTGGCCGGCAAGTACGACGGCGACCTCGCCGCCGCGCTCAATGACCTTGCCACCGGGCTCGACGGCATCAAGATCGACGCCAAGGATCCCACCGGCTCGATGGACTCTGTCCAGAAGTTGCAGAGCTTCGTAACGAAGATCCAGAGCGCCTGCACCTGACGCTTGTGTCGGCATGCCGCACCGGCCGCGGGGGGCGGCTCGGCGCGGCGGCCTTGTCGCGTTCGCGGTCCAGGGGGAACTTTTCCGCGAACGCGATCAGGGGGAATCGGTCTACGCTTGCTGCCCGTGACGGGGGAAGCTCTGGCAGCGGGCGCTGCCCGTTGGACGGCCCGGATCACGCCGAACCGCCTGCGCGTCGGGCTGATCGCCGTGGTCTCGGCCGCCGTCTACGCCGTACTCGGCCTGGTCAAGCTGGCCACCTATCGCGCCAGCACGTTCGATCTGGTGATCGTGGACCAGGCCGTGCGCAACTACGCGCACTTCCGGCCGCCGTACATCCCGATGGTCGGCGCCTTCCACGACCGGGGGCTGGACTACCTCCAGCTCGCCGACCACTTCTCGCCCATCTACGCGCTGCTGGCGCCCTTCTACTGGATCCATGACGGCCCGGCCTCGCTGATCGTGGCGCAGGCGCTGCTGTTCGCCGCCGCGATCCCGTTCATCTGGCTGTTCACCAGGCGGATGCTGGGCACCGCCCCGGCCTACCTGGTCGCCGTGGCCTACGCGCTGTCGTGGCCCGTCGCACAGGCGATCGCGTTCGACGCGCACGAGGTGATGTTCGTCCCGCTGCTCACCGCGATCATGATCGAGCGCTACCACGCGGGGCGGCTGCTGCCCGCCTTCGCGGCGATGGGCGCGCTCCTCCTGGTCAAGGAGGACATGGGCCTCACGGTGATCGGCTTCGGCCTCTACCTCTTCCTCACCGGCGACAGGTTCCGCGGGCTGTGCTGCGCCGCGATCGGCCTCGGCGGGGTCATGCTCACCCGGGGCGCGCTCATCTCGCTGCTCGGCGGCCAGAGCCAGGACTTCTGGGCCTACAACCACCTGGGGCCCGACGCGCCGAGCGCGATCCTGACGCTGCTGCGCGACCCGCTGAACGCGCTGCTGCTGCCGTTCAGCGAGGAGACCAAGGTCGACACGCTATTCCTGCTGGCCTGGCCGACGCTGCTGCTCTGCCTGCTGTCGCCGCTGTCGCTGGTCGCGCTGCCGCACGTGCTCGAACGCATGCTGTCGGACCGCGAGCCGTGGTGGCGGGCCGACTTCCAGTACAACGCCTTCACCGTGGTGATCCTGCTCCTCGCGGGGGTCGACGGGCTGTCCAGGCTGCTGCGCCGGGTCAAGCGCGCCGACGACCGCTCGCTCAAGCTGGCCTGGTCGGCGGGCGCGCTCGTGGTCGCGCTCACCCTGGTGCCGAAGTTCGCCCTCGACCAGCTCTACCATCCGGCCTTCTACAAGGCGGAGGAGATCAGGACCGAATCGGCCGCCGCGGCGGTGGCCGCGGTGCCCACGGGCGTCACCGTGGAGGCCGCCAACTCGCTCGGCCCGGCCCTGACCTCCCGCACCACCGTCCTGCTCTGGACCGGGCAGCCGCGCGGCGCCGCGTGGGTGGCGGCCGACACGGCCCGCTGGCAGTACCCGTTCGGCTCCCCTGACGATCAGCGCGCCCAGGTGGACCGGCTGGTGACCGAGGGATACACGAAGGTGTTCGACCGCGATGGTTATGTGGTGCTACGCCGTACATGACCCGATCGGCTTATCCGATGGCCTCCGCGTACGCCCGGTCGAAGCCCGCCAGGACGGTCGGCCAGGTGCCCGCCGACGGCGGGACGGCGCGGTTGTGAGCGATCATGCGCTGCCGCAGCTCGGGATCCGTGGCCAGGCGGGCCACGGCGGCGGCCAGGTCGCCCAGACTGCGGCCGAGCAGCCCCTCCGTGCCGTGCCGGACGAAGTCGGCCACCCCGCTCTGCGCCCGCGCCACCACGGGAAGCCCGGCGGCGCGGGCCTCCAGCGCGGCGATCCCGAACGACTCGCGTGGCGCCGGCGCCACGAACACGTCGGCCGACTCCAGCACCTTGGCGATCTGCTCGCGGGTGTAGCGTCCCGGCAGCGAGACCCAGCCCGTCATGCCGTGCCTGGCCAGGTAGCGCTCCATCTGGGCGCGCGCCGGGCCGTCGCCGATCACCGTGGCGCGCAGCGGAATGCCCGCGGGGACCCGGGAACGGACCATGTCGAGCAGCTTGAGCAGCCGGACCGGCTGCTTGCGCGGCGCCAGACGGCCCACGGCCACGATGTGCACCTCCTCGCGCGGCTCCGGCGGCGACCCGGAGAACAACCGCCAGCCCGACAGGTCGAGGCCGTTGGACACCACGTGCACGGGCACCCCCTCCCCCGCGACCGACCGGATCGGGGCCGCCGCCGCGTTGCTGACCGTGGTGGCCACCAGCCCCCAGCTCTGCCAGCCGTAGACCAGCCGCAGCAACCGGTAGACGCCGCGCGTGACGGGATCCCACATGCTGTGCACGGTCACGACGCAGGGAATCGCGGCCCGTTTCGCGGCCCGCACCCCCATCCAGGCGAACGGCGAGACCGCGCCCATGTGGACGTGCACCACGTCGGGCCGCGAGGAGGTCAGCCGCCGCGTGAGATGTCCCACTCCGAACGGGTGGACCGGCAGGTCGAAGGGCATTTTGGCGACGATCCTGTGTACACCGGGCAGCGCCTCTCCTTTGGTCGCGGTCGCCACATCGACGGCGTGGCCGGCCTCGCGCTGCGTACGCACGAGGTCGGCGACCTGAACCTCGATCCCCCCGAGTCGCGGCAGGTAACAGTCACTCACGTGAAAGATCCGCACCCCTCCCAGACTAATCTGGGCGTTGTGCCTCCACGTACCGCTGTGTTCTTCCACGCCCATCCCGACGACGAGGCCCTGCTGACGGCCGGCACGATGGCGATGCTCGCGGCCGAGGGACACCGCGTGGTCCTCGTGGTGGCGACCGCCGGCGAGCGCGGCCTGGCCGAGATGGGGCCGGGCGAGGAGTTGCGCGCGACCCGCCTGAAGGAGCTGTACGAGTCGGCGGCCCTGCTCGGCTGCGCCCGCGTCGAGTGCCTCGGCTACGGCGACTCGGGCCTGAGCCCGCAGGGCGGCAGCGCCGAGGAGCGGCCCGACGACGCCTTCATCGACGCAGACTCCGAGAAGGCCGCCGGAAAGCTGGCCGCCATCCTGGAGGAGGAGCAGGCGGACCTGCTGTCGATCTACGATCCTGCCGGCGGCTACGGCCATCCCGACCACGTCCAGGTGCACCGGGTGGGGCGGCGGGCGGCGGAGATCGCGGGCACGGCGGTCGTGCTGGAGGCGACGGTCAACCGCGACCCGCTGGTCAGGCTGCTGAAGCTGGCGGGGAAGTTCTACCGGTTCCCGCCCGAGTTCGACGTACGGACCTTCGAGAGCGCCTACTCGGCGAGTGAGACGATCACCCACCGGGTAAATGTCCGGAAATATGCGAAACAGAAGCGGGCGTCCATGTCCGCGCACGCCTCCCAGGCGACCGGCGGCGACAGCGACCGCACGCTGGCCGTGATGCTCAAGGTGCCCGGCCCGCTCTACCGGCTCGTCTTCGGCACCGAGTGGTACGTACGGCGTGATCTCCCACCCGGCACCCGCCTCAATCATCCTCTGGACCAATGGCCGAAATAAGTCCCCAGTATGATCCGGGCCGCCCCCGCGAGCGGCAGACTATACCCCGATGAAGAACAGATGGCTCCAGATCACGCTGTCGGCGCTCTCCCTGGCGCTGGCCCTGGCCCTCGTGGTCTACCTGCCGCAGATCGTCCACTCGCTGACCGGCAAGCCCGTGTCCTGGCGCGAGATCGGCGCGCTCTTCCACAGCCTCAGCTTCGGCACCATCGCCCTGATGACCGTGGTCTGGCTGCTGAGCCTGCTGGCCTACACCTTCGTGCTCACCAACTCGCTGCCGGGTCTCAACAACCTGCAGGCGCTCTCGCTCAACGCGGCGGGCAGCGCGGTGAGCAACCTGCTGCCGTTCGGCGGCGCGGCCGGGGTGGCGCTGACGTTCGCGATGACCAGGGGCTGGGGGTTCGCCAACCGCTCGATCGTGGTGATGACCCTGGTCAGCGGCATCTGGAACACTCTGTTCAGATTCATCCTGCCCGCCGTCGGCATCATCGCGCTGCTGGCGGCCGGCAAGGCGCCCAACCCGACGGTGGCTAAGGCCGGCTGGGTGGGCGCGGTGTCGATCCTGGCGCTCTGCCTGGTCGTGGCCGCCGCCCTCTACTGGGACCGCGCCGCCGCCCTCCTGGGCAAGGGCCTCGACTTCCTCGTACGCCTGCTCAGGCTGAAGTTCCACGCCTCCGAGGCGCTTGAGCGGCTGCGCAAGGACACCGCCGAGATCGTGAAGTCGCGCTCGATCGGCCTGTCGCTGGCCATGGTCTTCTTCCTGGGCTTCCAGTGGGCGATCATGGTCGTCTGCATGCACGCCACCGGCGCCTATCCGGGGCTGGCCCAGTCGATCGCCGTCTTCGCCCTGTCACGCGTGCTGACCAGCGCACTGGTCACCCCGAGCGGCGCGGGGATCATGGAGAGCGGCGTGGCCGCGCTGCTCTACGCCTTCGGCGTGGCACCCGCCCCGGCGACGGCGACCGCACTGCTTTTCGGCTTCTGGACTTACACTATCGAGATCCCGTTCGGCGGCCTCGCTCTAGGCGCGTGGGCGCTACTGCGCAGGCGCAACGCCAGGAACGCCGACGCGGAGCCCCCGTCCGCGATCTCGAAGGCCCCCTAGTGACAATCCCAAACCGAACAGGCGTTAATCAATCACGGCCCTTGTGCCTGATTCGGAAGCCCGCATAGCGTGGCGGCTGACATGGTGGCGTTCCGAGTTCTGGGGCCAGTCGAGGCGTACGAACACGACGACGAACTCGACCTCGGCGGGTTGCGGCAGCGGGCCGTCCTCGCCCGACTTCTCGTGGCCAGAGGTCAGGTCGTGCCGGTTGACACGCTCCTTTACGACTTGTGGGATGACGACACGGCCAAGGGAGCCCAGTCGGGGCTCCAGGTTTACATCTCCCGGCTGCGCCGGGTGCTGGAGCCGGGCCGTCCGCGGGGCGGGCCCAACCGCCTGCTGGTGACCGTCGCCTCCGGCTACGCGCTGCGGGTGGCGCCCGACCAGGTCGACGCGCTCAAGTTCGAGCAGTTGGTCAGGGCGGCGGGCGAACACCTCGAAGAGGGCGATCCGCAGTCCGCGCGCGCCCGCCTGGAGAAGGCGCTCGGCCTGTGGCGGGGCACCCCCTACTCCGACTTCGCCGACCAGCAGTGGGCGGAGGCCGAGGTCAACAGGCTGACCGAGCTGCGGCTGGTGGCGCGCGAGCGGCACGCCGACACCGGGCTGCGCCTCGGCCTGCCCGCCGAGACCGTGCCCGACCTGGAGGCGCTCACCACCGAGCACCCGCTGCGCGAGGAGGGCTGGAGGCTGCTCGGCCTCGGCCTCTACCGCTGCGGCCGGCAGGGCGACGCGCTGGCGGCGCTGCGCCGGGCCAGGGGCATCCTGGCCGACGAGCTGGGCATCGACCCGGGGCCGGCGCTGCGCAAGCTGGAGTCCGACATCCTGGCCCAGGCGCCCGAGCTGGAGCTGAGCGTCGCGCCACGGCCGTCCAGGCCCGTGCAGGCGCCCACCGACACCTGGCCGCCCCGGCCCGCCGCCCCGGTCGAGCCGCCGCCACTGGAGCCCGAGCCGTTCGTCGGCCGCGACGCCGAGCTGGCCAGGCTCACCACGGCCGCCGCGCGCACCGGCAGGTTCCAGGTGGCGATCGTCGCGGGCGTCGCGGGAGCGGGCAAGACCACGCTGCTGCGCCAGCTCGACGGCAAGCTCACCAATGACGGCTGGATCACCGCCTCCGGCGCCTGCCCCGACTCCAGCGCGACACCGCCGGGCTGGGCGTGGGTGGAGATTCTGCGCGCCCTGGTGGGGATGACCGGCGCGGGCGAATACGCCCAGCTGCTGGCGCCGCTGCTCGACGACGCCGACCCCGATCCCGACGACGACGAGGTGTCCGGCGGCTTCCGGCTGCACCGGGCGGTCGGCGGCTACCTCGCGGGGGTGGCGCGGCGCGCGCCGGTGCTGCTCACGCTCGAAGACCTCCACTGGGCCGACGACCAGACGCTGGCGCTGCTGCGCGCGCTGCCCAGCCTGCTGGCCACCAGCCGGGTGCTGCTCGTGGTCACCTGCAGGGAGAGCGAGCTCGACGACCGCCAGTCCGACGTGCTGGCCGCGCTGGCCCGGCTCGGCCCGGTGCGGGTCGGGCTGTCCGGCCTCGACCCCAAGGCCGTGGGCGAGCTGGTCAGGGCCACCTGCGTGCGCGAGATCGACGAGGACGCGGTCGAGTCCATCGTCGAGCGCACCGGCGGCAACCCGTTCTTCGTGCGCGAGACCGTACGCCTGCTCGACTCCGAGGGCGCGGCCGACCGGGCCAGCGCGGTCGAGGTGCTGTCGCGGGTGCCCTCAGGGGTGCGCGACGTGCTGCGGCGGCGCATCTCCCGGCTGCCCGCCGGAGCCCAGCAGATCCTGTTGCAGGCGGCGGTGATCGGCCGCGACGTCGACGTCGACGTGCTGGTCGACGTGGCGGGCGACGAGGACGCCGTGGTGGAGGCGGTCGAGGCGGCGCTGCTGGCCGGGCTGGTGACCGAGCCGGGGCCCGGGCTGCTCAGGTTCGATCACGACCTGGTGCGCGACACGATCTACTCCGACGCCTCCCGGCTGCGCCGCACCCGGCTGCACGCGGCGGTCGCGTCGGTCATCGAGCGGCGCACACCGTCCGACGTGGCGGCGCTGGCGCACCACTACTTCCTCGCCGACGCCGCCGAGAAGGCCGTCCACTACGCCGGGCTGGCCGCCGAGCAGGCCGAGCGCAGGTTCGCCCACCGCGAGGCCGCCACGCTGTGGGAGCAGGCCATCGCGGCCTTCGACCGCACCGGCGGCGACACCAAGGACCGGCTGCAGCTCATGCTCCGCCAGATCAGGGCCCTGGCGCTGTGCGGCGACATGACCGCGGCGCGGCTGCTGCGCCGCCAGGCCATGGACTCCGCGCTGCCGCTGGGCGACCTGGAGATCACCGCGCGGGTGGCGGCCTCGCTCGCCGTACCGCACAAGGGGATGGCCCGCGACTTCACCCGCACCGCGTGGGAGATCGTCGACGTCACCGAGAAGGCGCTGATGGAGCTCCCCGAAGGGGAGCAGACGCTGCGCGCGAGCCTGCTCACCACGCTGGCGCTGGAGCTGGAGGGCTCCTCCTCGCCCGAGCGGGGGCGGCAGGCGTCGCTGGAGGCGCTGGAGCTGGCCAGGCAGAGCGGCGACCCGACGCTGCTGGCGGCGGCCCTCAGCGGGCGGCTGCGGCAGTCCTACGACATCCCGGCGGTCGACACCCGCGAGAGCATCGGCCGCGAGCTGCTGGAGGTCGCCCAGCGCTCCGGGCAGATGGCCACGCAGGCGCTGGCCCACCTGGTGCTGCTCGAATGCGCGGCGGCCCGCGGTGAGTTCGCCATCGCCGACGAGCACGCCGCCGCGGCCGACCGGCTGGCCAGACAGTACGACCTGTCGGCGCCGGCGGCCGTCTGCGCCTGGTATTCCGGCCAGCGACTGATGATCGCCGGCGACTACCGCGGCGCCGAGCGGGCCTACGCCGACGCGGCCAGGATGACCGAGCGGGCGGGCATGCTGGAGGGCCGCCAGGACCTGCCGCTGATCACCACGTTCTGCCTGCACCTGGTCGACGGCCGGGCGGCCGAGACGGTCGAGCTGCTCTCCGAGAAGCACCAGCGGGGCGCGAAGTGGACCCTTGACGCCTACGCGCTGGCGCTCGCCTCCGCGGGCCGGGTGGCCGACGCCAAGGCCGTGGCCGCCGTACGCCCGCCCGTGCGGCCCGACTTCCTGTACGAGCTGGCGATGACCTGGCGGGCGCTGGCCGGGATGCTGCTCGACGACCGCGAACGGATGATCGACTGCTACGACAAGCTCAAGCCGTTCGCCGACCGCATCGCGGGCGCCGGCACCGGGGTCGTGGCGCTCTGGCCGGTGGCCCTGACGCTCGGCGACCTGGCGGTGCGGCTGGGCCAGCCGGACGCGTCGCGGGCCCACTACGAGAAGGCGCTGGAGGTGGCCGAGCGGGTCGGCGTGCCGCGCTGGGTGGAGGCGGCGCGGCGGTCGGTCAGCAACTCACCTGGAAGCGGTCGCTCTTGATGGTCTTGGCGCCCTCGACGGTGAGCTCGATGCGATACCAGCCGGGGTTGTTCGTGATGCTGGGGTTCCAGCGCACGGTCTTCGTGTTACCGGCGAAGCCGTCGTAGTTGACGAAGTAGGAGTGCCAGGTGTTGGTGCCGGGGCTCCAGCGGGACAGCTCCCAGCCGTACAGGACGGTGTGGTCGGGCTCGGCGTTGATCACCACACTGCGGGCCACGAACGTCTTGACACACCCGGCGTCGCCGACCGGCAGCGCGCTGACGCTGATCTTGCCCGGCTTGGCGGCCTGGGGCGTCCGGGCGGTGGTCGGGGAGATGATGGGCAGCTCGCGGGCCGACAGGGTGACCGTCTGCGCCGGGTGTGGCGCGGAGTTGGCGGTGTCGTAGGCCGAGAAACCGACATAGGCTCCGGTGAAGGCGAGGGCCGCCACGAAGAGCTTGGCCGTGCTGGCCGTGCCGGAGGCCAGAACCGCGGTGCTTCTCGTTGCCATGATCAACACTCCTTCTTGCTCACTACAGTGGTACGCGAAGGTGGTTGAACCCTGGTTGTCGACGAGTTGCACCCTGCTGTGGCGACGACTTGCCCCTTGAACTAAGGTAAGGCTGACCTAAAGCACGCGACGGGGGGTGGGGTCCTTGATGCGACAGCTGGCGATCACCATCGAACCCGTGGGGCCGATCTGGCTGGGAGTCGTGCTGATCATCGCCCTGTTCGGCGCGTTCCAGGCGTACTACTGGATCGGCCGCAGGCTCGGCGAGAAGCTCTACGACTCGCGCATCGGCGTCCGGCTCGGTCGCGAGCGGATCGCGAAGGTCGAGCGGGTCGTGGAGAAGTGGGGCGCGTTCGCGGTCTACGGGTGCTTCTGGGTGCCCATGCTCCGGCACACGCTGCCGTGGGTCGCCGGGGCCCTGCGCGTCTCCTACCCCTGGTACCTCGTGGCCAGCGCGCTGGGCTGCCTGACCTGGGCGCCCATCTGGTGGTTCGGCCTGAGCGCGCTGGTCTGGGCCTGGCTCCAGGTCGCCGCGCGGTCGCCGATCACGGCGGCGGTCCTGGCGGTGCTGTTCGTCGGCGGAGTGGTCGGGTTCGTCGTGTGGCGCCGGAAGAAGCGGGCGGACAAGGTGCTGGCCGCCTGAGTGTCCTCAACTTGGGACAGAGTTCGGCATATTAAGCGTTGATCACCTGCGACCATGTCGGCATGCATATTGGGGGTTTCATCGGCGGCGCCGCACTCGCCGTGGTCGTGGGGATCTCGTCGCCCGCAGCGGCCGCGCAGGCGGCGGACCCGCCCGTTGTGGCGGCAAAATCAGCGTATGTGGTCGATTCAGCGGGAACGATCCACTTCAACAAGCGGGAGACGAGCCGCGTCCCGGTCGCCAGCCTCGTCAAGGTGATGACGGCGTACGTGGTGCTCCGCGAGGCCAAACTGGGCGACACCATCACCATCACCGCGGCTGACGTCAAGCACGCGACCAAGTACGGCGGCACCACCGCCTCGCTGAAGAAGGGCGAGCGGCTCACGGTCAGGGACCTGCTGTACGGGCTCATGCTCCCGTCGGGGGCCGACGCCGCCAACGCGCTGGCCAGGACGTACGGGCCGGGCAACGCGGCATTCGTCGCCAAGATGAACGCCGCGGCCAAGCAGCTGCGCCTGGCCGACACCCGCTACACCAACGCCGACGGCCTGCCCGTACCCAGCAACGGCGGTTACTCCACGGCCGTCGACCAGACCAAGCTGGCGCAGGCGGCGCTCCGCGACACGACGTTCAAGACGGTCGTCGGGCGCGAGGTGCACAAGGTGGCCAAGACATCCACGCACCGGGCGCACACCTGGCGCAACTCCAACAAACTGCTCACGCAGGCTGACGGGGTGCTGGGGGTCAAGACCGGCTACACGAACGCGGCGGGCTACTGCCTGCTGTTCGCGGCGGAGCGCGGCGGCAGGCAGGTGGTGGGCGTGCTCCTCGGGGACCAGGACGCGCGCCGCTTCAGCACGGCCGAGAAGCTGCTCGACTACGCGGGCGAGCAGATCGCCGGCAGCTGATCCCACGGCCCGGCGACGACCTGCCCGGTCATCGCCGGGCCGCGACCGCTCGCCGAGGACGGGCGATTGCTGTTCGCGCACGAGCTGATCGTCCGCGGCTCGACCGCCGCGCCCGCTGTCTGACCCGACCTCGCGTACGACCGGGCGGCCCCCGCTCTCGGCGAGGCGGCCGGGACCGCGGGGCCGTGGGGCCGTGGGGCGGCGCCTCAGCCGCGGAGAAACCCCTGATAGTCCTTGGCAGCCACTTCACTGCATTTATCCCGATATACGCCAACACCGCCGACGTAAGGCATGAACACCCGAGGCTTTCCGGGGATGTTCGCCCCCATGTACCAGGAGTTCGCCCGCGGAAACAGCGTCAGCGCCGCGATCTCGTTCACCTGCCCCACCCACGTGTCCTCGGCCTGCGGATCCGCGTCGATGACCTGCCCGTCCAGCCGCTCCAGGCACTCGGCGATCCAGTCCACGTGCTGCTCGATCGAGACGATCATGTTGCTCAGCACCGACGGACTCCCGGGCCCGGTGATCGTGAACAGGTTGGGGAAACCGGCGCTCATCAGCCCGAGATAGCTCCTGGGCCCCGCCCGCCATTTGTCCCGCAGCGACAGCCCGCCCTCGCCCCGGATGTCGATGGCCAGCAGCGGCCCGGTCATCGCGTCGAACCCGGTCGCGTACACGATCACGTCCACCGGATGCTCACGCTCAGCCGTACGCACGCCGCCGGGGGTGAGCTCCCGGATGGGCGCGGTCCTGAGGTCGGCGAGGGTGACGTTCGGGCGGTTGTACGTGGCGTAGTAGCCCGTGTCCACGCAGAGCCGCTTGCTTCCTATGGGGTGGCCGCCGGGAAGGAGCAGCTCGGCCACGGCCGGGTCCTGGACCGTGGCCCAAATCTTGCCGTGGACGAAGCCGGCGGCCGTCCTGTTCGCCTCCTCGTTGGTCAGCAGGTCGGAGAACGAGCCGAGGAAGCCCAGGCCGCCCCGCTCCCAGCGCGCCTCGAACTCGTGCCGCCGCGCCTCGTCCGTCACCGCCAGGGCGGAGTCGGGGTTGGGGCTGGTCAGGAGACCGCTGTGGGAGGTACGCAGCTGACGGCGGAGGTCCTGGTGGTTGGCCTTGAACCACTGGTCGTACTCCGGCGACAGCGGCCCGTTGTGCGCGGGGACGCTGAAGTTGGGCGTCCGCTGGAACACCGTCACGTGCTCGGCGCTCTCCGCGATGACCGGAATGGACTGGATGGCCGACGAGCCGGTGCCGATCACCGCCACCCGCCGCCCGGACAGGTCCACGCCCTCGGCCGGCCACCGTCCGGTGTGATAGCTCGGCCCCTCGAAGGAACCGGGCAGAGCGGGCAGGTTGGCCACAGACAGGCAGCCGACCGCGGTGACGAAGTAGCGGGCCGACAGACGCTCGCCGTCGCCGGTCTCGACGCTCCAGACTCCGGGCGCCTGCCAGGAGGCGGCCGTGACGCGGGTGTCCAGCTGGATGTCGGGGCGCAGGTCGAAGCGGTCGGCGACGTAATCGAGGTAGCGGAGGATCTCGGGCTGGGCGGCGTACCGCTCGGTCCAGGTCCACTCACGCTGAAGGTCCTCGGCGAAGGAGTAGGAGTACTGCAGGCTCTCGACGTCGCAGCGGGCTCCGGGGTAGCGGTTCCAGTACCAGGTGCCGCCGACGCCACTGCCCGCCTCCAGGACCCGGGCGGCCATGCCTAGGCCGCGCAGGCGGTGGAGCATGTACAGGCCGGCGAATCCGGCACCAATGATGATCACGTCGTGGTCGGTCGATCCTGCGGGCATCGCGCCTCCATCGGCGATCGAGATGGACCTCCCCTCTAGAAGAACACGGCCCGTACAAGGGAGCACGGCCCGGCGAACAGCGGTTGCCGACCGACCCGTATGGGAGAACACGACCCGCACAGGAGAACACGGCCCACCGGACAGCGGTTGCCGACCGCCCAGGGCTCGAAAGACCGTCCTGATGCGGTGCGGCCTTAGGGCTATCCCCTGGCCGGGCCCTGAGGTGCCCGGCTCGTCACCCGATCTACGCTGGATCCCACCTGCGGCCCGAGGCGCGCGTGGTGGCTTCCTCCATCGAAAGCGGGGGGCTCGATGGTTCAAGCGCCATTCGCCCGAGGAGCTGACCGGCAGGTGGGCGATCACCGGCTCTGCGGACGGCTCGGCTCCGGCGGACAGGGAGCCGTCTGCGAGGTCTTCGAAAAGGACGGCACCCGGGGCGGCCGGCAAGCCGCTCAGGCTCGACCGGATGGAAAGGGCGAAGGCCAGAGCCCGGTTCGCCCAAGAGGTCGCCGCCACCCGCCGGGTGGCGGCGTTCTGCATGACGGGCCAAGCGCCTCCTGGCACCTCCAGGCGCCTCCAGGCACGGGCCTGTCCCCGAGCCGGGGGCAGGCCGGACAAGCCCGAGCCGGGGGCAGGCCAGGCCCCGGGGCGGGGCCCGAGCCGGAGTCAGGCCCGAGCCGGGCTTCTCACATCCGTACCGATTTCGGGGTCGTGCCCGTCGGCGGGCGCAGCTTCAGGCGTCCAGGTGGCCCGATCGGCGGTGCGGGCGGGGCGACCGAGGGCCGTCCCGTAGGTGGCGGTGGCGGGTCCGTCGCCGCAAGGCACCCCCGGCACGGCGCCCAGAGGAAGCCGGACCAAGCCGAGGAGCCGTTCCACGCCGAGCCCGTCCACTGCCACGACCAGGCGGTCGTCGCGTAGTAGCGGTCCTCGCCGCAGGCGCCGCCCCAGCCCCAGGTCGGGGCGAACGTGAAGGAGGACGAGCCCGACACCTGCCCGGTGCCGCCGCACTGCACCCAGGTGCCGCCGTCCCAGTAGTAGAGGAGGCTCTCGCTGACCTGCGTGGTGCGCCGCCGGCTGCCATCGCGGTAGGAGAAGCCGTCGGCCCCGGTGTGAACGCCGTCCCGCAGGAACTCCACCCGTGACCGGGTGCCGTGCTCATAGCCGCCCGTGGTGGACGTGGCCCAGCCGTAGCTGAAGATCCAGTAGTCGGGCGGTCCCAGCTCCTCGAACGTGGGCTTCCAGATGTAGTCGTCGATGTCCCCGTCGTAGGCGCATTCCCAGGTCTCGCCGCTGACGGTGACGATGTCGTCCTGCGCCGCCTCGTTACACACGTCGCCGGGGTAGTCGGCGTACGCGGCGCCCTGACCTATGGCCAGGGTCGCCGCCACGAGTAAGAGGGTGGTGAGCACGTGCCGCCAACTGCGGAACGGCCCTCTCATAACGTACGCTTCCGCTTTTTCCTCTTGATCATGCGCACAAAATAACTTCGGCCCAGGAAGCCGTCAAGGCGTACCTTGACCATCGTTTCGGAATAACTTGCCGACCTGAAGCCATGCCGCCCGCAGCGTGAACCGCACGGTCGCGTGCTCTTCTGAATCGCCGTTGATATCGACCCGGAAGGCCGGCTCGGTGCTGTCGGCATCATAGGAAATGGCGGCGAGGAACGAGGTGAACCAGTTAACGCGCACACTTCGTGAGGTCAACCGCCCGTCCATGCAGTCATGGGCCACGGCAGACCCATTGGTCCCCGCGAAAATCTCGCTGAATTCGGATTTCCATCCTCCGGTGACACCCAGGCCGTCGAAGTACCCGCCGACCGTACGGCCGCCGTCGAGGTCGCGCCGGCCACAGCCGACAGGGCCCATCGGTGGTAAGCGGTGGGCGCGGGGAACCCCGCGCCCACCGCTCGGTGAATCCGCTGGTACTTCTGCTACCGGGCTGGATCACTCAGGCAGGAAGTAGGTGAACTGCCCGCCCGCGTGGTGACCGCCGCCGATCACGACGTTGGTACGGAAGGCGGGGTCCGTTCCGGCAGCGTCGCCGGAATTGCTACCAAAGGCCGGGTTGTCCCAGTGCGCATGGATCCTCTTGGTGTTGTTGCTCGAGGGATCGCAGTTCTCGGTGATGTAGTCGGCCTCTCCTTCGGTTCCAGTGGCGACCCCGTTCGACTCGGACTCCCAGCTGACGAGCCTGCCCGACTTGATCCGGGCCGGCGGCCGTCTGCTCCATTCGCCGTGGTCGAGCCGTGCCGTGACGAGCACCAGGTCGCAACCCGTGTTGTTGCTCAGGAAGACCTCGAAGCTGAAGAACGAGCGAGCGGAGGCGGTGCTCGCACTCGCTCCGGCCGCGGACGCGATCAGGCCGGCCGACAACAGCCCCGTGGCGATGAGGGCACTGCCGAGCCTGCGCATCCCGCGCCTGGTGGTGACTTTACCGCGCATTTCTGTTCCCCTTTTAGGGTGGCGAGCTCCTGACTCCTTAAAGTTAGGAGTGATTCGGCCGAGCCCACATACCCAGGCTTAGGGATGGCCGCGACATCACGCCGGACACTATGATTCCGATTGGCGCTGCATTATGAGGCGTCGCGCAGAAGAGCCATGCAGCCATCAAGCGCTCTATGTCGCTGAAATCGCCCAAGCCCTTTATCGGCCACCCGAACAGTCCGGGACAGCGGCAGAAGCCTGGGTCATATCTTCGGCGAGGCTCGGCCGACGGAGCGATCAGTGGCCCGGGCCCATCGGGACGCGCACAGCCTCCTCAGCGCGCCCGCTGAGCCGAGCGCCGATACCCCTCCCGCCCGTCCGCTTTATAGCGTTAAAGGATGATATGTCAGTAAAGCGAGGGTTGACCGTAGATGACTGGTAGTAGATAACGGTATTCCGGCACGGGCACCAAACCCGGACCCTCGGAGACGCCGATGACGAGTGTCGCCAGTCCCGCGATGGTCGGACGCGAAGCGCCGTTGCGAGCACTCCTCGGCGCGATCACCCGACCGCCCGCCGTGGCCCTGGTGGAGGGCGAGGCGGGGATCGGCAAGACTCGGCTGGCGCGGGCGGCCATCGACGTCCTGCGCGACGGCGGTCGCACCGTGCTGCTCGGCCACTGCCACCAGCTCAGGGAGCCCTTCCCGTACGGCCCGGTGTTCGACGCGCTGCGCCACGTCGCCGCCGCCCTGCCCGGGACCGAGGCGCTCAACCCGGTGACCGGGGCACTGCGCGGCTACCTCCCCGAGCTGGCCGGGCACCTGCCGCCCTCGCTCCCGCCGGTCGACGACCCGCGAGCCGAGCGGCACCGCCTGTTCCGCGCGGTCCACGCGCTGCTGGACGCCGCGGCGCCGGTCGTCCTGGTGGTGGAGGACCTGCACTGGGCCGACGACGGCACCCGGGACCTGCTGCGGTTCCTCACCCAGCAACCGCCCGAGGGCCTGGCGCTGGTGGTGACCTTCCGGCGGGAGGACCTGCCCGTGACCGGGCTGCCGCTGGGCCACGCCTACCGGCATCCGCCGGGCGCCAACAGCGTGGTGATCTCGCTCAAGCCGCTGGACGTCGAGGCCGTCAGGACCCTGACCAGCACGCTGCTCGGCCGCCCCCAGGTGACGGCGGGCTTCGCCGCCAGACTGCGCGAACGGACCGCCGGCGTACCGTTCCTCATCGAGGAGGTCGTCCGCTCGCTGCTCGACGGCGACGGCCAGTTCCCCGGCGGCGTGGAGGAGCCGGAGGCGCTCGACCGCGTCGCGGTGCCGCTGCTGCTCCGCGAGGCGATGGCGGAGCGCCTCGCGGACCTGTCGCCGCCCGCGCTGCGCGCGGTGCACGCCGCCGCCGTGCTCAAGCTCCCCGCCGACGAATCACTGATCGCCGCCGTCTCCAACACCGCCCACGGACCGCCGATCGCCGCCATCTCCAGCACCACCGACGAACCGACGATCGCCCCCGCCGGGGCCGCCCTGCGCGAGGCGCTCAAGGCCGGTGTCCTGCTGGAGCACCCCGACGGCCAGTACGGCTTCCGTCACGCGCTCGCCCAGCAGGCCGTCTACGACGCGATCCCCGGCCCCGACAGGCAGCTCACCCACAGACGGGCCATGGCGGCACTGGCCGCGCTGGACCCGCCGCCGCTCGTACAGCTGGCCTACCATGCCAGGCGCGCGGGCGAGTACGAGGCGTGGCGCAGGCATGGCGTCGCCGCCGCGGACCAGGCGGCGGCGCTCGGCGACGTCCCGCTCGTGGTCGAGCTGCTGGAGGGCATGCTGGCCGACCCCAAGCTGCCACGCGAGGCCCGCGGCCCGCTGGTCCTCCGGCTCAGCCGGCTCGCGACGATCGGGCTCTCGCATCGGCGCGCCGTGCGGATGCTCCGCCGCCTGCTGTCGGACGACTTCCTGACCGGGGACGTCCGCGGCGAGGCCAGGCTGAACCTGGGCGTACTGCTGGCCAACCAGGCGGGCGACATCGCGGCGGGACGTCAGGAGGTCCTCGCCGCGCTCCCCGACCTGACCGGCCGGCCCGGCATCGCCGCGAGAGGGCTGGCGCTGCTGGCCATGCCTGCCTGGGGCGGCGAGCCGATCGCCACCCACAAGAAGTGGATGGACCAGGCCGAGAGCCTCCTCGTCACCGTCGCCGACGAGGACCCCGAACTGACGGCGACGGTGTACGTCAACAAGGTCACCTTCGCCATGCTCGTGGGCGCGCCCGACGCCTTCGCGCTGGCCGACACGCTGCCCGTGAGCGATCCGTCGGCGGCGATACGCAGGCAGGCCGCGCGCGGCTACTCCAACCTGTGCGACGCGGCGACCGCGCTCGGCCACTACGGCCCGGCCGGCCGGTTCGCGCGCGAGGGCAGGCGGATCGCCGGTGAGACCGGCGCCCTGTACCCCGCCTACCTGGTGGAGGTGTCGTCGATCAAGCTCGACTGGCTGACCGGACGCTGGGACGGCCTGCGGGAGCGGGCACTCGCGGCGGTCGAGATGACCCCCGAGACGCCGCTGCTCAGCGTGGACGCCCGGCTGGTCCTGGGCATGCTGGCGCTGGCCAGGGGCGAGTGGCAGGAGGCCGGCGAGCACCTGGAGGCGGCCGGCCCGCGTGAGCCGGACTCGGCCTTCCTCCCGGTCGCGGCCGCCGCCTCCGGCGGGCTGGTCGAGCTGCACCTGACCCGCGATTCGGTGGAGGACGCGCTGTCGGAGGCCGACAGCGCGGTGACCAGGCTGCGGCGCAAGGGCGTGTGGGTGTGGGGCGAGCAGGTGGTGCCGGCGACCGTCACCGCGCTGCTCAGGGCCGAGCACCGCGCCCAGGCCGCCGAGCTGGTGGCCGAGTTCGCGGCGGGCGTCGCGGGCACGACCGCGCCGGCGGCCGAGGCGGCGCTGGAGTCGGCGCGCGGCGCGCTGGCCGGAGCGGGCGGCCGGTTCGAGGAGGCCGCCCGCTACTACGGTCGGGCGCGGGCCGCCTACGAGGCGATGCCCAGGCCGTACGGGGCGGCTCGGGCGGCGGAGGCCGAGGCGGGCGCGCGGCTCGCGCTCGGCGACCGGGCGACCGCCGCGGAGATCCTCACTCACGCGGACGAGCGCTTCACCGCGCTCGGCGCCACCCACGACGCGGCACGCTGCCGCCATCTGCTGCGGGAGATCGGCGCGGGCGGCCGGCCGCGCCGGGGGCGGAAGCCGGCCGGCGGGGTGCTGTCGCCCAGGGAGAGCGAGGTGGCCAGGCTGGTCGTGCTCGGCCGGACCAACAGGGAGATCGCCGAGGTGCTGTTCCTGTCACGTCGCACGGTCGACACCCATGTGGCGCGGGTGCTGCAGAAACTCGGCGTCCGCACTCGTAACGAAGTGGCTCTCCCTCCATGAGCCGAAGCCCTGGCCGGATGACCGGCCAGGGCTTTGGTGTCGTGTGTCAGAGGGTGATGCTCCAGGTGTCCAGGCGCCCGGTGTCAAGGAAGTAGTCGTCGGTGACTTCGAGCACCCAGGTGCCCGCCGCCTGCTGGCTCACCGGGACCGAGTACGTCCTGGTGCCGTACGAGGTGCAGCTGGTGCCGCCGGAACTGTCGACCGAGTACCACGTGCCGTTCGGCCCGCGGAGCCGGATGTCGAGATCCTCCGCGCAGGTGTGCGCGATGGTGACCGACAGCTTGACCGGCGAGACCGCCGTACCCGTCGCCGTGGAGGTGATCGGGCTCTGGATCGTGCTGAAGTCGTTGATGGTGTAGTCGGTGCCGTTGGTGAACGTCCTGCCGCCCGAGGTGCTCTGCACCGTGAGCGCGTAGGTCGTGGTGTGCGTCGCCGTCACGCCGGTGCCGGTCACGGTCACCGTGTACGAGCCGGCGGGCGTGGTCGGCGCGGTCGAGATCGTCAGGGTGGACGAACCGCCCGAGGTCACCGAGGCCGGGTTGAAGGCGGCCGTGGCGCCCGTGGGGAGACCGCTGGTCGCGGCCAGGTTCACGGTCTGCGCGGTGCCCGCCGTCGTGGTGGTGCCGATCGTGGTGGTGGCCGCGGAGCCGGCCTGTACCGTGCCGGACGTCGGGTTGGCCGAGATCGAGAAGTCGCGGGTCGCGGTGCCGACCTGGAGGGTGTAGACGGCGGTGTGCGTGGCCGACCCCGCACCGGTGACGGTGATCGGGTAGGAGCCCTGCGCCACCGAGGAGCCGACGGACAGGGTCAGCGTCGAGGAGTTGCCGGAGGTGACCGACGACGGGCTGAAGCTCGCCGTGACACCGGTGGGCTGCCCGGACGCGGTCAGAGTGACCGTCTGGGCGCTGCCGGACGTCGTCTGCGTGTTGACCGTGGTGGTCACCTGCTGGCCGGGCTGCGCGCTACCGGTCGACGGGTTGAGCGAGAGCGAGAAGTCGTTGGTGGACGTGCCGCAGGCGGGCTCGCCCGTCGCCGCCGCCACGCTCACCGCGCTCCACGCCGCCTTGGTGGTGTTGCACTCGGCGCTGTTGGCGCCGAACAGCTCGATCGCGGACGCGACCGAGGCCGCGCGGACGTTGGTGTAGCGCCAGCTCGAGGTCTTGCGGTTCAGGGCGCCCATGTAGATCTGGCCGGCCTTCTGCACGCCGACACCGGTCACCGACGACGGGCCGCCGGAGCAGATGGGGCTGGTCGGCTTGCCGCCGCCGGGATTGTTGCCCTCGGCCAGCAGGTAGAACCAGTGGTTCAGCGGGCCGGCCGCCGCGTGCACCTCGGTGCTGGGGATCGAGGAGGAGTAGCAGTTCGGGTCGCCGAGCGCGCTCGGGTTGTACATGTTGCGGATCGGCCCGTCACCGACGAGGTCCACCTCTTCGCCGACCAGGTAGTCCGGCGGGTCGTTGGGGTTGTTGGCGTAGGCCTCGGTGAGAGCGCCGAAGATGTCACCGTTGCCCTCGTTGATGCCGCCGTTCTCGTTTCCGGAACCGGCCCCGCCGGGCGTGGTCTGGAAGATGGCGTGCCCGAACTCGTGCGCCACCACGTCGATGTTGGTGGCCTGCCGGGCGTTGTCCTGGCTGTGGCCGAAGTTGGTGTAGCTGCCGTTCCAGTAGGCGTTGACGTCGGCCAGGCCGACGCGGGCGGGGAAGCCCCTGCCGCTGCCGTTGATGCCGTTGCGGCCGAGCCAGGCACCCAGCATGTCCCACTCGCGCTGGACGGAGTAGAGCGCGTCGACGCAGCCGGTCTCCAGGTTGGTGCCGCTGCCGTTGCCCCACGCGTCGTCGGTGCCGGTGTAGGCGGTGCCGCCCTGCCCACCGCACTGGATGCCGGGCCTGGTCGTGTCGGTCATCGAGTACGAGCTGCCGGAGCCGCTCGTGTTGATGGTGACCTGGCCGTAGTAGTAGCCGTTGCCGCTGCCCTCACGTACGAGGTCGTAGGAGTCGGCGATCTTGCCGGTGCGGGCGTCCACGAACACGTGCTGGATACTCGGCCGGCCCTTGACCAGACCGCTGACGACGGCCTCCCAGCTCAGCTTGGGCGTACCGCTCCAGGTCAGCACCACCAGGCGCGGGGCGGCGGAGTCGTCGACGCGCGAGAGCCGGGTCTTCGCCACCTCCGTGGCCTTCTCCGCGCTGATCACGGCCGTGGTCCGCACGTCCTGGGCGCTCGGCCCGGCCGCGACGGTGTCGCGGACGTGCCCCGCCGAGTCGGTGACGACGACCGCGTCGCCGCCGACCACCGGCAGCCCCTTGTAAGAGCGTTCGTAGCCGACGAAGTACATGTCGCTGGTGCCGCGGGTGACCGACACGCGGCTGTACGCCTCGTCCGGCCCCTTGGCCAGCTTGTCGAGCCCGCTGGAGACGGCCTTGTCGGCGACCGCCGCCGCGAGGGAGGCCGGGTCGGCCGCCGCTCGTGCCTGCGCGCCGGAGTCCTGCTTGCCGGCTCCGGGAGGGGCGGCGTACGCGGTGGGGACGGCGAGAACCATCGACGCGGCAGTGGCGAGTCCCACAGCCGCGGCGGCTAAGGCAGTGCGTTTCACGCGTGGTGCTCCTTTCGGCGTTTCCCGGACGCCGCGGCGTGCGCGCGCACGCCGACCACGCCGCCTCAGGGATCGCCTGGGCCGCGGAACCGACCGGGAAAGGGGGGTGGGTGAGGGAGCGGTTTGAGCGCCGAACCGTTGACCTTGCTGCCGCCAGACGCTAAGCGCTGCGATCGGGTGTGCAAATACGTATGTTTATCGGTAGCCCTACCGATCTTTCGATCCGCCCTGGTCAGAGCCTCCGAGAGAGACGACTCCTAGAGCCCGGCACTGCCGCGCATGAGGCCATGGCAAGCGATCGCAGCCGCCGCCACCACGTTGAGCGAGTCCACACCGGCCGCCATGGCCGCCGGGCTCATGGGAATGCACACGGGCTCATCGGCCTCCTGCGACCACCGCGAGGAGAGCCCGTCTCCTTCGGAGCCCAGCAGCAGCGCCACCCGATCCGTCATCTTCACCGCGTCCAGCGGCGTGGCGCTCTGATCAGGGGTCAGCGCGAGCAGCTGATAGCCCGCGTCACGCATCTGCTCCAGCCCGTTGTACCAGTCGTCCATGCGCGCGTACGGGATGGAGAACACCGCGCCCATCGAGACCTTCACCGACCGCCGATACAGCGGATCAGCGCACCGAGGCGACAGGACGATCCCGTCCACCCCCAGCGCGGCGGCGCACCTGAAGATCGCGCCGACGTTCGAGTGGTCCACGAGGTCCTCCAGGACCACCACGCGTGAGGTGCCCGCCAGCACCCGCTCCACCGACGGCAGCGGCAGGCGCTCCATCGACGCCAGCGCTCCCCGGTGCACCTGGAACCCGGCGACGCCCAGCATGGTCTCGTCGCTCACCACGTACACCGTCGCGTCCCCGAGCACGTCCGCCAGCGGTTCCAGCCAGCGCGGGGTCGTCAGGACCGATCTGATCGGGTAGCCGGCGCCGATCGCGCGTCTGATCACCTTCTCGCCCTCGGCCACGAACAGGCCGCGCTCCGCCTCCAGGCTCTTGCGCAGGTCCACGTCCCTGAGCCGGGTGTAGTCGGTCAGGCGTGGGTCGGCGGGGTCCGTTACGTAGTCAGGCACCTTCAGATACTGCCATGAGGCGCATGACCTGCCAGACCACCGCATAGCAGCTGAGCACCAGGCAGAGGCCCACGAGCGTGCCCGCGCCCACCTTGGTGATGACGCTGGCGATGCCGAGCTGGGGGACGGGCTCGTCGACCAGGGGCCAGAGAAAGGCGCCCGCGACGGTGCCGGCCATGCAGAGGGCCAGGACCGCCCGTCGTACGCCCGCGTGGAGCCGCAGCCGGTCGGGGACGGTCGCGGCGCCCATCCGGGTGAGGCCGCGCCAGGCCCACCACACCACGATGGCCAGGCCCACCACTGAGGAGGTGTACTGGAGCAGGCGGAACAGCCTGATCACCCCGAACACCGACACCCCCAGCCACGGACCCCACTCGCCGGGGCCGGTGGAGTGGGTGAAGGAGTCCCACAGGACGTGGGAGGCGGCGCCGATCAGGGCGCCGGCCAGGATGGCCGGCAGGTCGCGGAGGCGCGGCGGGAGCAGGGTCGCGGCGCGGCCCGCGAGGGCGGGTGGGAGCAGGGAGATCAGCGGCTCGCGGAAGAAGAGATGGAACAGGGCCAGCAGGATGAGTAGGGCGGCCAGGTCGATGGTGACGACGCCGCGCCAGGAGTGCCAGTCGGTGTAGTCGGGCAGGAACGGCAGGAAGATCGGCAGGTCGGGGACCATCGCGCCGATCGCCAGCGCCCATGGGTTGGCCAGCCTGCGGAATCGGGGCGACGACACCAGGGGAAGCACCGCCGCGATGTGACTGGGCGTGAACGGCACCGGCCCCAACTCCTCCCCCGTAGCTGATCTTCGAAGATTACCTCGCGAACCTTGAACAAGCTTTGCTCGTAGACCCTAAGGTCACCATTAGTAATGGGTAGCTTACTTATCGCTGTCGACGGCCGGAGTCGGGATTCGGGGGTTCAAGGTGCCTGAACAGCGAGTTCACGCTCATCCGGCCGCGTCAGCCGCCTGGCTGCGCGCTGCGCGCGTGGCTCGCTCCCTTTCGGTGCTCACCCTCGTGTGGCTGGCGGTGGAGAGCACGCTCGGGCTGGCCGCGGGGCTGGGGGCGCATTCGGTGGCGCTGATCGGCTGGGGGCTGTCGGCTCTCGTGGAGGCGGTGGCGAGCCTGATCGTGGTGTGGCGGTTCACCGGCTCGCGCACGCTGTCGCCGAGCGCGGAGCGCCGGGCGGGGCGGGCGGTCGCGGTGAGCTTCTGGCTGCTGGCGCCCTATCTGGTCATCCACGTCGCCCACGATCTCGACGCCGGCCATCGGGCCGTACCGACCGCGCTCGGCATCGTGGTGACCGCGGTCAGCCTGGCCAGCATGCCGGTGCTGGGGTTGGTCAAGCGGCGGCTCGGCCGGCGGCTCGGGTCCCCCGCGACCTCGGGGGAAGGCACCCAGAACCTCATCTGCGCCGCGATGGCCGCGGGCGTCCTGACGGGATTGTGGCTGAACACGCTCGGCTGGTGGTGGGTCGATCCGGTGGTGGCGTTGGCTCTGGCGGCGGTCGCCACGAGGGAGGGAACTCGGGCCTGGCGCGGTCACTCATGCTGCCATTGACCGTCACACCAGGTAATCGTCGCACCAAACGGGCTGTTTTGCCACAGTAAGCGCACCGAGTATCGTTCCGGAAGTATTGCGGAGCATCTCCCGCTAGGGTCTCCGAAAGGTCCCGACACACCGAAGAGGACATCGTGGGGCGACACCGCACAGACGAGCTCGACGGCGGCTACCAAGCTCAGGAACCGACTCCCCGAAAGCGTGGGAACGGTGGTGGCCGCGGCAAGGTGTTCGTCCCGCTCGCCGGGGCGGTCGCACTCGCTGTGCTGCTGGGCGTCGCGGCGTTCGTCATCTTTAACCGCGACCACGACTGCTCGAACGGCAAGCTGCCACTGCGCGTCGTCGCGAGCCCGGACATCCAGCCCGCGCTCAACAAGATCGCCGGCAACTACAACAAGGCCATGCACTCGATCGACAGCCGCTGCGTCGAGGTGACGGTGGCCAAGGAGGCCGCGGCGCGGACCGCGAACGCGCTGGCCGCCGGCAAGATCAACGCCGACCTGTGGGTGGCCGACTCCAGCCTCGTCGTCTCCAGGCTCCGCGGCCAGGCCGCGGGCGCCGCCCTGCCGGAGTCCAGCGGCTCGATCGCCACCTCGCCGGTCGTGCTGGTGGCCGCCAAGGCCGCGGCGGCCAAGCTGGCCAGCAGCCTCCAGCCGAGCTGGGCGGGCGTCATCGCGGCGGCGAACGTCGCCAATCCGGACGGACCCGGTAAGAAGGTCCGTGTACTGGCCCTCGACCCGCAGAAGAACTCGGCCGGGATGGCCGCGCTGCTGGCCGCCGCCGGCTCGGCCCAGCAGGCCGGTCAGAGCAAGGCGCTGGTGGGCGCGCTCAAGGAGCTGTCGGGCCAGCTCGTCGCCGACCCGGCCGCGCTGCTGGCCAGCCTGACCGTGAAGTCCGGGAGCAAGGTCCCGATCGGCGTCACGTCCGAGCAGACCATCTACCTCCACAACACGAAAAAGCCTGACACCCCGGTGGTGCCGCTCTACCCGGCCGAAGGCACGCTCAGCCTCGACTACCCGCTCGTGATCGTCACCAAGGACGCGGCGGCGCAGAAGGCGGCCGCGGCGTTCAAGCAGGAGCTCGGCACCGAGTCGGCCCACCGGACGCTGCGCGAGCAGGGCTTCCGTACACCCGACGGCAAGGCCGGCGACGCCCTGTCCAAGGACAAGGGTTTCACCCCGGCCCCGCCGACACCGCTGCCCACCCCGGACGACAAGACCGTGGTGAGCATGGCGCAGACCTGGTCCCGGCTGAACCTCGGCACCCGCCTGCTCACCCTGCTCGACGTCTCGGGCACGATGGCACTGCCCGTCCCCGGCACGAAGATGACCCGCATGCAGGCCATCGGCAAGATCGCCGTCGAGGGGCTCGGGCTGTTCCCCGCCGACGCGGAGATCGGGGTGTGGGCGTTCTCCACCCACCTCGACGGACAGGGCAAGGACTGGCGCGAGGTGGTCTCGGTCGGGCCGCTCAGCGAGAGCGTCAACGGCGTGCTCCGCAAGGACGCCTTGGGCCGGCAACTGGGGGCCGCCCAGGCCAAGGCCACGGGTGACACAGGACTGAACGACACGCTCAAGGCCGCGTACGCGGAAATGACGAAGTCGTACCAGGAAGACAAGATCAACACGATCGTGATCCTCACCGACGGCGCCGGCAACGACGATCCGGACGGCGGGCTCAGCAACAAGCAGATCCTGAACTATCTCAAGAAGACGTATAACCCCAAGCGCCCGGTCAGCATCCTCCTCATCGCCTTCGGCCCGGACGCGCCCAAGGGCAAGCAGCAGATGGACGCGCTCGCGCAGGCGACCGGTGGCGAGGCTTACATCGCCAAGAACGTGCTGCAGGTGCGCGACTTCTTCCTCCAGGGCATGCAGCGCCGCCTCTGCGCGCCGCGCTGCGATGGCTGACCCCATTAGTCACATCTGACACCGTTTTCCCAGCTCATGCCAGTTGGGCATGGACTGGCACGCTGTGGTAACCCCGCTCGCGCGGGGAGGCGTCCTACCCGCCGTGAGGGCTTCCGCCCTCGACCAGCGGGGAGGAAACGTGTCTGGATGGCCGGCTGTTGACCGCGGTGACGATCAGCAGGTGGTCGACGCGCTTCGGATGGGTGCCGTCGAAGGCGCGGCCAAGCTCTATGACGCTTATGCCGAGCGGTTGCACGACTACGCGTGCTCTCTTACCGGGGAGCGCGACGCCGCGGCCGACTCCGTACATGACGCGCTCGTCACCGCGCACGGGTGCGTCTCGCGGTTGAAGGAGACCGGCCGGCTGAGAGCCTGGCTGTACGCGCTGACCAGGTTCCAGGCTGTCGCCCGGCTGGCCCACAGGAGCGGCTCGGCCAAGACCGACAGCGTTCCGTTGCCGGTCTTCGACGAGCCGGAGGATCCCGAGCTCGCCGCGCTGGTGCACGAGGCGCTCGGGGAGCTGAGCAGGAACGAGCGCGAGGTCCTGGAGCTGTCACTGCGTCACGGGCTCACCCCGGCGGAGGTCGGCGCTGTGCTCGGGCTGACCTCTCGCCAGGCCACCGCCCGGCTCGGCCGGGCCCGCGATCATCTGGAGAACGCCGCCGCCGCCGTGATCCTGGCCAGGACCGGACGGGCGCACTGTCCTGACCTGTCGGCGATGCTGGACTCGTGGGAAGGGCCGCTCACCTCGTTGCTGCGGCGGCGATTGTCGGGACACATCTCAGGGTGCGAGGTGTGTACGGAGGGGCGGCACCGGCAGGTGGCGGCCACCCGGCTGCTCGACATGGTGCCGGTGGCCTATCCCCCCATTTCGCTGCGCCGCAGGGTGGTCGACACCTGCGTCAACCCGGAGCGGGACCAGACCCGGACGCTGATCACCGACCGGGGCGACAGCTTCGACCGCACGGGATTTCCGGTGGCGGTCGAGCGGCGCTCGCGCCGCCGCCGGCCGCGCCGCCTCGGGCCCGTGCTGCTGGCCGGCGCGGCGGTGCTCGCGGCGACCGGCGCCATGGTCGCGATGAACAGCGGCGACCCCGCCAAGACCGCGCTGCGCGTGGCCCCCGCCCCCTCGGCCTCCCCCGCTGCCTCTCCTGACGACCTGACCGGCTCTCCTGACGACCTGACCGGCACCACGCCGGAGCCCGAGTCGGAGGACGACACCACGCCCACGCCTGATCCGTCGCCCACGGCGTCCCGCAGCGGGGCGCCGAGCACGAGACCCGCCACCACCAAGCCCGCGGCCGCCCCGACGGCCACCCGCCGGCAGACCGTCCGCGGCGCCCGGTTCGCCACCTCCTGCCCGGACGGTGTCGAGGACGCCGCGAAGATCGGGCTGACCGCGCGCAACGCCACCGTCGCCTGGCGCGCGACCGCGTCCGCGGGGCTGCAGGTGTATCCCGCGAGCGGGTCGATCAAGGCGGGCGGCTCGATGGCGATCTGGGTCACGGTCGACGACCCCGGCACCGGTGGCAGCGGCTCGGTGTCCTTCAGCTCCAACGGCGGCGGCGCGAAATGCTCGCTGTCGTGGCACGGCGGCACGGAGCAGACCCCGGAGCCGCCCACGGACCAGCCGACGAGCGGTCCCGAGCCGAGCGAGACGCCCAGCGGGCCGACGCAGAGCACGTCCGTGGACAACGTCCAGGTAGACCCGCCCCACGACTCCTGATGTGTGACATGGTTACTCGGGATGATATTCCGCCTGATAAGGCAGGAAATTCTGACTCCCGGTCGTCAAATGGCCCGCCCCCACGCCAGTGACTGCTGAGCCCGGAGTACACTTACGTGACAAGTGGGGATAAAACGGACCATAGCTCGAAGATCTTGCCGCAAGTAGGGCATCCTTGTGGTTTGGGGACCGCAACGGAGGCCGGAGTATGACCGTGTGTTCAAAAACACACGAAGAATATCTGCCTGCCGGTAAACCGGAGCGCGTCGCCAAGCGTCGGCATTGACGTGTCCACGGGTGCATTGGTCCCATGAAATGCGATCAATCGCGCCTTTACCCAGCTAGGCCCCAGGAGAGAAGACAAGTAGATGCTCAAGCACCGCAGAGCGCTGACGTGGCTCCTCGCGCTCGCCTGCATCGCGGGAGCGGTGATCGCGCTGTTCGACATCCAGACACCGCTGCGCCCGCTCCTCATCTCTCTTTTCCTTCTGGTGGTGCCAGGAGCCGCAGTCGTAGGACTGTTGCGTGATCGTGACCCGCTTGCCGCACTATCAGTAGGAGCTGCGGCAAGTCTCGTGCTTAACGTGCTTCTCGCCCAAGCCATGCTGCAGTTCAACGCATGGTCGCCTCGGGCCGGTGTGGCAACGGTCGCCGTGCTCGGAGGCTTCATGTACGTGCTTCGCGTGTTGTACCGGGGGAAGAACATGCAGACCGAACAGGGGGCCAGGCCAAGGTGAACATCACAGTGGTTCGCCCCGGAGACCTCGGCGAGTCCGAGCGGGCCAGGTGGCGGGCGCTTCAGAAGGCGGACCCGAGCCTGGACAACCCATTCCTCTCCGTCGAATTCGCCTTGGCGATGGACCGCCTGCGGGATCGGGTCCGGGTCGCGGTCATCCAGGACGAGACCGGCATCGCCGGCTTCTTCCCGTACGAGCGCCACAGCTTCGGCATCGGCAAGCCGCTCGGCGGCTTCCTCACCACCTGCCATGGCCTGATCTCCGAGCCGGACCTGAAGTTAGAGGCCCGCGCGCTGCTGAGGGCCTGCAAGCTCAGCGTCTTCGACTTCGACCACCTGGTCGCGGGGCAGCCGACGTTCGCTCCTTACGAGAGCGACGTGCGCCCGGCGCCGGTCATGGACTTCACCCAGGGCTTCGACGCCTGGCTCCAGCAGGTGAAGACCAACTCCCCCAAGAACCTGAAGACCGTGCGCTACAAGGAGCGCAAGTTCGGCAGGGAGCACGGTGGGCTGCGCTTCGAATGGGCCTCGGCCGATCCGGAGGTGCTGCGCACCCTGCTCGCGTGGAAGTCCGACCAGTACAGACGGACGGGCCGGGTCGACCGGTTCGCCCAGCCCTGGATCGTCGAGCTGATCGACCTGATGTTCGCCGAGAAGTCGGCTGACTTCTCGGGTGTCCTGACCATGCTGTACGCGGGAGACGTGCCAGTCGCCGGCCATTTTGGACTGCGCACGGCCACCACGCTCGTCGGGTGGTTCCCCGCTTACGACACCGAGTTCGCCCGGTACTCACCGGGCATCGTGCACCATCTGCAAATGGCAGAGGCCGCCGCGGCGGCCGGGTTGCACATGGTGGACATGGGCAAGGGCGGCAAGGAATACAAGGACTGGCTCAAGAGTGGGGTGCTGTACGTCGCCGAGGGCCGGGTCTCCAGACCCTCCGCGTCGGCGGCGGTGCACTGGATGGGCAGAACTCCTTTCAACAAAGCCCGAACAATTGTCATGGACCGGCCGTCTCTCTATAGGGCAGCCGACAGAGTCCTGAAGGGTTTCGGTCGGGTGCGCAGCACTTTGCAGCACCAGGAGTCATCCAACGCAGTCGTCAAGGAACCAACGGGAGCGCGCTAGCGCTCCCACCCGTACAGCCCTAGCAATCCCCGCGCAACCCTCGCTCCCAGTGGACCCTTCATGCACCGTTCGCAGCACCGCCATTCCTCCTGCACCCGGGAGTGGCTGCGTCCGGCCAGTGTGCTGGGTCTCGGAAGGAATTCCCTCACCATGAGTCCCGACATCACCAAGCACAACGGCAAAGTGCAGATCGCGCCGCTGCGATCGATGCCACCTATTGAGCGTTTCACCCCGGTCACGCCTCACCTGGCCATCTCTCCCACGGTGAGCGTCGTGGTCCCGGCCATGAACGAGGCGGACAACCTGCCCCATGTCTTCGCCACGTTGCCCCAGTGGATCGATGAGATCATCCTGGTCGACGGCAACTCCGTCGACGACACCGTGGCGGTGGCCAGACGCCTGCGGCCCAACCTGAAGGTGGTCACCCAGACCGGCAAGGGCAAGGGTGACGCCTTGGCCGCCGGCTTCGCCGCCGCCAGCGGCGACATCATCGTGATGATCGACGCCGACGGCTCCACCGACGGCCACGAGATCATCACGTTCGTCGGTGCGCTGGTGACCGGCGCCGACTTCGTCAAGGGATCGCGCTACGCCGCCGGTGGCGGCAGCGACGACCTGACCTTCGGCCGCCGGTTGGGCAACAAGGTCCTCACCAGCATCGTCAATATGATGTACGGCACGCAGTACACCGACTTGTGCTACGGCTACAACGCCTTCTGGGCCCGCCACCTCGAGGTGCTCGACCTCGATTGCGACGGTTTCGAGGTGGAAACGCTGCTGAACGTCCGCGCCGCCAAGGCCGGACTGAAGGTGCACGAGGTGCCGAGCCACGAGCGCAACCGGATCCACGGCGAGAGCAACCTGCGCGTCGTGCGTGACGGCATGCGTGTGCTGAAGACCATCCTGCGAGAGTGGCGCCGCCAGCCCGCCCCTCCGCAGCCCAAGCCCGCCACTGCTCCGGCCGCGGACCGGGGTGTCGCGTAAGAAGGTCCGTTGTGAAGACGTCTGTTGTCATCTGCGTATACACCGACGAGCGGTGGGAGGACATCAGGCAAGCCGTCGAGTCGGTCGAGAATCAGCGGCGACGACCGTACGAGCTGATCCTGGTCGTCGACTACAACCCGGACCTGCACCTGAAACTCAAGCGTGCTTACCCACAGGCCATTGTGGTGGAGAACACGCACGAGAAGGGGCTGTCCGGCGGCAAGAACACCGGCGTGGCCACGGCCACCGGTGACATCGTCGCGTACCTCGACGACGACGCCGTCGCCGATCCCGGCTGGCTGGAGGCTTTGGAGGAGGGCTTCCAGGAACCGGGTGTCGTCGGCGTGGGCGGTCGCACCGAGCCGTTGTGGGCGTCCCAGCGCAGGCCGCGCTGGTTCCCCTACGAGTTCGACTGGACGGTCGGCTGCTCTTATCGCGGCATGCCCGCGGTGAGAGCGCCGATCCGCAATGTGATGGGCGGCAACGCCGCCTTCCTGCGCGAGGTCGTCTCCGAGGTGGGCGGTTTCCACAGCGGCATCGGGCGCAGCGTGCAGGGTCGCAAGAGCCGGCCGCTGGGCTGCGAGGAGACCGAGTTCTGCATCAGGCTGAGCCAGCGCAAGCCCGGCTCGGTCATGCTGTTCGAGCCGCGCGCGCTGATCGGGCACAAGGTGTCGCGCCAGCGCGAGCGATTCGCCTACTTCAGATCCAGGTGCTACGCGGAGGGACTGTCCAAGGCCCTGGTCACGCAGGAGGTGGGCACCCAGGACGGACTGGCCAGTGAGCGGGCGCACGCGCTGAAGACGCTGCCGCTCGGCGCGCTGCGGGGCGTCGGCGAGGCGTTCCGGGGCGACGTCGGCGGGCTCGGCCGGGCCGCCGCGATCGTGGTCGGCCTGGCCTGGACCACCTGGGGTTACCTGATCGGCTCGGCACGACTGAAGGCAGTGCGCTGATGATCCGCGTACCGATATTGATGTACCACTCTGTCGCCGACGACCCGAACGAGGAGACACTCCCTCACTCGGTACGGCCGTCGGACCTGGACGAGCAGCTCGCCTACCTGTCGGAGAGCGGGTTCACCCCGCTCACGCTGGGCGATCTGGTGGCCTCACTGAACAAGAACAACGGCAGGTGCATGCCGGACAAACCCATCGTCCTGACCTTCGACGACGGCTACGCCGACTTCCACAGCCGCGCGCTGCCGCTGCTCGACCGCTACAAGTTCCCGGCCACGGTCTTCCTGACCAGTGGCTGGGTGGCGGACGCCGGCGACGACGCCGCGGGCCGGCCGCTCGACGACATGCTCACCTGGGGCCAGGCCCGCGAGACCGCCCAGGCCGGCATGGAGATCGGCGGCCACAGCCACAGCCACCCGCAGCTCGACCAGCTCCACATCGACGAGCTGCGCCAGGAGCTGCGTAAGAACAAGGGCCTGCTGGAGGAGAAGATCGGCGCGCCGGTCGCCACCATGGCCTACCCCTATGGCTACTCCAGCGCCCGCGTACGCCGCGAGGTGCGCAAGGCCGGCTACTTCGCCGCCTGCGCGGTGAACAACTCGATCGCCGCCGACCGTCACGACATGCTGGCCATCCCCCGGCTGACCGTGGCCCGGCACACGTCCATCAGCATGTTCAAGCGCGCCGTCGAAGGCACTGGTGTGCCCCTGATCTACCTGAAGGAACGGGTCCTCACCAAGGGCTACGCGATCGTCAGGCGCACGAGGTACGGCCTGCAGCGGGTGCGTGGAAATGTCTAGCCTCTGGGGGAGGGTCCTGCGCGACCTTCGTAACCCCCTGTTCCGCAACGGCTACGCGCTGATGGCCAACACGGCGATCACCGCGACGCTCGGCATGGGCTACTGGCTGCTGGCCGCCCACTTCTACACGCCCGAGGAGTTCGGCCGGGGCCAGGCGATGATCACCGCGATGCGGCTGTTCGCGTCGCTGACCGCGCTGGGCCTGGTGGGCGCGCTCTCCCGCTTTCTCCCGCTGGCGGGCCGCCGCATCCCCGAGCTCATCCTGCGAGGGTACGGCCTGGCGGCGGCGACCGGCGGCGTGGCGGCACTCGGCTTCCTGCTGACCCTGCCGCTGTGGGGACGCACTTACTCGGTGCTCGGCGCGTTCGGGCCCGGCCTGTTCTTCCTCGGCTCGGTGCTGGTCTGGTCGGTGTTCACGTTGCAGGACGTGGTGCTGACCGGACTGCGCAACGCCACCTGGGTGCCGCTCAACAACCTGGTCTTCGGCCTGGCCAAGATGGGGTTGCTGATCGCGATGGCCGGCGCGCTGCCCGACGGCGGCATCTTCACTTCCTGGATGGTGCCGACGGCGCTGGCGCTGATCCCGGTCAACTGGCTGATCTTCGGCGTCATCGTCCCCCGGCACATGAAGCGGACCGAGACCGTCCAGCAGCCGCCGCGGCTGCGCGAGATCGGCCGGTTCCTGGCCGGCGACTTCCCCGGCACGCTGTCGATCCTGGCCATCGTCTACCTCGTGCCCACCGTCGTCGCGACCCGGGTGGACGAGGCCACGTTCGGCCGCTTCTCGATGGCGCACACGCTGGCCAGCATGATCGAACTGCTGGCCATGAACATGGCCGTGTCACTGACCGTCGAGGGCTCCTTCGACCGGTCGCAGCTGGCCGAGAACTGCCGCCGGGCGCTGCAGCGAGCCTTCATGATCATCGTACCGATCATCGTCGTGGTGCTCGCGGGCGCGCCCCTCATCCTGAGCGTTTTCGGGGACGGCTTCGCGGCGGTGGGTACGACGTTGCTGCGGCTCATGGCGCTGGCCGTGCTGCCACGGGTGCTGATCGAGGTCTATCTGAGCGTGCTGCGGGCGCGGAGTGACGCGCGGCAGCTGGCCTTCGTGCAGATCGGGCTCGCGGTGCTCGTTCTCGTGTCGATCCTGGCGCTGTTCCCGTTCGCCGGAGTCAACGCCGTTGGGTACGGCTTGTTGCTCAGCGAGACTTTGATGGCACTTTTGATCTTCAAATCTCTTCGCAAAATACTCATTCTTGGCGATACACGGCGGACTCCCGTCACTCAGGGGTCGTCCGGGGCCGCATGATGGTCAACGTGAGGCAACGCGACGGCGATGGCATGACAACGGGGATCACGGGCTCCTCCGAGCACGTGGGCGACTCCACGGACGGCACCGAGGCAGAGGGGGAAACGGGCGTGCCCTTCGATCCGGACGCCACGGGCATCATCCCCCGGCCGCCGGTCCCGAAGGGCCCGACCGGCCCCGCCACGGACGTCGCCGACGGTGACGACGACGGTGATGACGACGGTGATGACGAGGCGGAGACGGGCACCCTGCCCGCCATCCGCCTGCCCGCCACCCTCCACATCGGCTCGCCGCCAAGAGCCCCCGAGGACACCAAGGATGCGAAGGAGTCGGAGGACCCGCAGCGGCCCGAAGACCCGCAGGAGCCCAAGGCCGCCAAGGGCCCGAAGGAGGCTGAGGGCCCGCAGGAGCCCAAGGCCGCCAAGGACCCGAAGGAGGCTGAGGGCCCGCAGGCGCCCAAGGCCGCGAAGGAGCCGAAGGGCGCCAAGGGTCCGGCCGCGGACGAGGCGGTGTCCGCCGCGGATGACGATGCCGCGGGGACCGTGCCGACGAAGGTGGCGGCCGCCCCAGTCGCGAGTCTGGCCGTGGAAGCTCCCCCGGCTCCCGCGAAAACGCCCGTCGAGCCCCCCGCCCCACCCCCCGCCTCAACCGCCACCAAGACCCCGGCCAAGCCTCCGGCCAAGACACCCGCCGCTACCGAACCCGCCCCCGCCAAGGCGAGGGGCCTGGGCGAGCGGCTGCGGCAGTTGGGGCGCAGCGCGCCCATGTGGCTCCCCGCGCTGCTCACGGTCGAGGGCCTGATCATGTACGTCCTCGCCCTGCGCGTGGCCCCGGGCCCGCTGCGCGGCGTGGACCCGGCCGACATCAACGGTCTCGGCCTGATCGCCGCCCTCCCGGCCAGCGCGTTCGCCGCGATCCTGATCATGCTGGTGTCGTTCTTCGTCACCGTCGCCCAGAGCACCGACCGTAAGTTCCTCCTGCTGTTCCAGATCGCCGTCATCACCTTCGCCCTGCACGGCGCCGGTTCGCTGGTGGCCAGCGAGCCCAGGTTCCCCACGGCGTACATCCACGCGGGCTTCGTCGACTTCATCGGCCGGACCGGCGAGACCGCGATCAGCATCGACGCCCGCATGGGCTGGCCGGGCTACTTCGCGCTGTTCGCCTTCGTGACGAAGGCCGCCGGCATCAGCGACATGACCACGATCCTCCAGTGGACGCCGCTGCTGACGAACCTGCTCTACCTGCTGCCGTTCGTGCTGATCCTGCGCCAGGTGGTGGCCACCACGCGGGCGCGCTGGTACGCGGCGCTGCTGTTCGTGCTGGTGCAGTGGATCGGGCAGGACTACTTCTCGCCGCAGGGCTTTACCTTCGCGCTCTATCTGGCCTTTGTCGCGATCCTGTTGCGCTGGTTCGGGCGGGTGGAGCCGCGCACCAAGCCGATCGCGCCGAAGGGGCTGCGCAAGCTGCTCGGCCGTCTCGACGCGATGACGCCGGGCGAGATCGCCAACACCGGTACGTTCCGGGCCGACCGGCTGCTGATGCTGCTGATGCTGCTCGCGCTGTTCTTCGCGGCGACGGCCTCGCACCAGATCACGCCGTTCATGATGCTCGGCGTGGTGACGGCCTTCCTCATCTTCAAGCGGACCAAGCTGACCTGGGCGCTGCCGTTCTTCCTCGGCCTGGCCGTGCTGGCCTGGATCAGCTACGAGACCGTGGGCTTCTGGGCGGGCCAGATCGACGCGATCTTCGGCGGCCTGGGCCGGATTCTGACGAACCTGCAGCGCAACACCGGCGACCGCATCGCGGGCAGCGACCCGGCGCACGCGATGGTGCTGCAGGCGCGGCTGGGCATCCTGGTCGTGATCCTCGCCCTGGCGGCGACCGGCCTGTTCAGGCGACTGCGGCGCGGGGTGGTCGACCGGGCGGCGCTGATCCTGCTCTGTGTGCCGGTGCTGGCGCTGGGGCTGCAGAGCTACGGCGGCGAGATCGGGCTGCGCATCTACATGTTCGCGCTGCCCGGCGCCTGCCTGCTGGCCGCGTACGCGTTCTTCCCGAACCTGCCCGCCGACAGCGCGGACGTGCGCGAAGAGACCGTGCCCATGCGCAAGCGGAATGTCCGCTTCAACCCCGAGCTGACCAGGAAGCTGTCGGTCGTGCTCGCGGCCTGCTTCGCGGTGGTGTTCGCGGGGGCGTTCCTGATCGCCCGCTATGGCAACGAGAAGTTCGAGCGGGTGACGACCGGCGAGGTCGCCGCGATGCACTACATCTACGCGCACGACAAGCCGAGCGCCAAGGTCCTCTACCTGACGGCCAAGGAGGGTCCCGAGGTCACGCCGACGCTGCCGTGGGGCGAGAAGGACATCGAACTGGTCAACTTCAACGGCCAGGCGCTCGTCTACCAGGATCCGACGAACATCGCCAAGGCGGTCGCGACGCTCAAGGCGAGCCCGCGCAACACCTATCTCGCCGTCAGCACCGGTCAGATCGCCTACCTGCAGCTCAACGAGGGCTTCCCGGCAGACTGGGGTCCCAGGTTCAGGGCCGCGCTGGACGCCTCGCCGGATGTCAAGAGGGTCTACGCCAACAAGGACGCCGCTCTGTACACCTGGAAGAAGTTCGTCAAGGGCACCGAGATCCCGGAACCCCTCCCGTACACAGGACGCGGCGACCCCACCTCGCCCTGGACGCCGGTCGGCCTCGCGGCACTGGCCGTGACCTGGGTAACTCTGTTCGGCTACGAGGTGATCCGGCTCAACGGGCCGAACCGGGCGGTCAAGGCGCGCCGGCGGTTGCTGTGGGTGGCCATCCCGGCATTCGCCGTGGCCGTGGGCGTGATCATCGAGCGATTTATCTATATCGCATCAAATACCTAGATTCACAGGAAACCCACAGGTTTTGCGGAATGATGTTCGCTGATGAGGACACACCCCGCCATTTCCCCTGGGCGATCCATGGTTACACGCATCACTTCGGTCGATGCCCTGCGCGGCTTCTCGCTGCTCGGCATCCTCGTCGTGAACATCGCCTTTCTGGCGTCCGGCTACCGGATGGCCGGGATGGCGGAGCCCGCGTTCATCTCACCGCTCGACTGGGCGGTGCGGTGGACCGTGACCTTGTTCATGGAGAACAAGTTCTACTTATTGTTCTCCTTCCTGTTCGGCTACAGCTTCACGCTGCAGGTCGACTCGGCCGTACGGCGGGGCAAGGCGTTCGTGCCGATGTTCCTGCGCCGCCTGGCCGGGCTGTTCCTGATCGGGCTGGCCCACGCGGTGCTGCTGTTCCCGGGTGACATCCTCACCACCTACGCCGCGGTCGGCCTGGCCCTGCTGCTGCTCCGCAAGGTCTCGCCCAAGACCGCGGTCATGCTCGCCATCGCCTTGACCTCCATGCTGGCCCTGGGCTTCGTGCTGCTGGCCGTCCTCGCGATGGTCGGTCTGGACACGGCCGGGACGGTCTCGCACGGGGTGGCGGAGGCGGTGCACTCCGACACGGCCCTGCGCGGCTCGGGCTTCCAGATCATCGGCGAGCACCTGCGCAAGCTCTCCCTCATCGTCGTGCTGCGCGTGCTCTTCCAGGGTCCGGCCGTACTGGCCGCCTGCCTGATCGGTCTGGCGGTCGGCAAGCTGGGCGTGCTGCGCGACGTGTCCGCGCACACGGCCACGCTCCGCCGACTGCAGTGGCTCGGGTTCACCGTCGGGCTGGGCGGCGCGTTCGTCTACACGCTGTCGGCCTGGCACGGCAGCGTGAACAAGTTCCTCGGCGAGGCCGTGGACCTGGTCACGGCTCCCCTGCTCGCCGCCGCCTACGCGGCGACGTTCCTGCGACTCCTGCCGCACCTGCCGCGCATCGGACGGGCGCTGGCGGCGCCGGGCCGGATGGCGCTGTCCAACTATCTGGGGCAGTCCCTCATCTGCTCACTGATCTTCACGGGGTACGGCCTGGCGCTCGTGGACCGCGTCAGCCCACCTGTGGAGGTGGTGATCGCGCTGGTCGTCTTCGTCGCGCAGGTCTTCCTCAGCCATTGGTGGCTGCGTGGGCACCGGTACGGGCCGGTGGAATGGCTGCTCCGCGCCGTGACGTACTGGAGCCGGCCCGGCCAGCGGGGCGCTCATCAGAAGTCGGCGCGCGCCTGAGGCCCCCGGTAGGGCAGCGTCCGGCTGTAGACCAGGTTGGTGGTGGTGCTGCCGAACTGGGCGAGCTCGTCGACGACCCGTTCGAGATGGGCCATGGAGGCCGCGGCCACCTTCAGCAGGTAGCAGTCGTCGCCGGTGGTGCGCAGGCATTCGAGGATCTCGGAGCGCTCACCGAGCAGCCGATGCAGCGGCTCGTGCCGACTGCCTGGATACTTGAGCCGCACCACGGCGAGCACGGCGTAGCCGACCTTCTCCAGGTCGACCTCGGCTCGGTAGCCGGTGATGACGCCGACCGCCTCCAGCCGCTTGACCCGCTCGGTCGTCGCGGAGGAGCTGAGGTTGACCCGCCGCCCCAGCTCGGTGAGCGCGACGCGCCCGTCTCTCTGGAGCTCGGCGATGATCGCCCAGTCCGTCGCGTCAAGGCTCTCGGTCATCGGCCCAAAATACCGGCAATTCCCCGGCCAATCGTCCCGTGCGCAGGGAGAACTCCCTTCCTACCGCTATGACCCATTAGCTAGCCTGCACGGGTGCGAATAGGCGTGAACGTCCCGAACTTCGGACCAGGCACCAACCCCGACGTGCTGCGCCGTTGGGCGCGGACGGTGGAGGGCCTCGGCTACGACCTGCTGATGCTGTCGGACCACGTGGTAGTGACACCGGACGTGGCCCAGCAGTATCCGGCCCCGTTCTACGAGCCCTTCACCACGCTGGCCTGGCTGGCGGGCATCACCGAGCGGATCAGGCTCGGGACCACGGTGCTGATCATGCCGTACCGGCATCCGCTGCTCGTCGCCCGGATGGCCGCCAACCTCAACGACCTCAGCGGCGGGCGGCTGGTCCTCGGCGTGGGCGTGGGGTGGGCGCGGCAGGAGTTCGAGGCGCTCGGCATGCCGTTCCACCGGCGCGGGGCGCTGACCGACGAATACCTCGACGCGCTGCGCGCCGCCTGGGCGGACGGCGCGGACTACCGCGGCGGGCCGGTGCCGATCTGGATCGGCGGCAACAGCGACGCCGGCCTGCGCCGCGCGGTGCGCCTCGGCGAGACCTGGCACCCGCTGCGCAGCACCCTGCCCTGGCTGCGCGAGGCCTTCGGCCGGCTCAAGTCCCTCGCCGACGAGCAGGGCCGCCCGATGCCCGCCCAGGCACCCCGCATCATCCTCAGGCTCACCACGTCCCCGATCACCGATCCCGAGCGGCGCGCCGGTGAGGGCACGATCGAGCAGATCGTGGACGACCTCGAACAGCTACGCCTCCTCGGCGCGGACACCGTCGTCCTCGACCCCTTCGACGGCGACCCGCAGGAGACGTGCCACCCCGAGGTGGCCTGGCACGCCCTCGCGGCCGTAGCCGCCTCCTGGGACCTTCACGCGAACCACCTATGAACGGAGCGACCATGACACACGACGACGAGCAGTTCCTGCGCCGGGCCATCGGGCTGGCCGCCAAGGCGCGGGCGGCGGGCAACCCGCCCTTCGGATCGCTCCTGGTGGGGCCGGACGGCAGCGTGCTCGCCGAGGACGTCAACACCTCCATCAGCGATGGTGACATCACCGCGCACCCCGAGCTGAAGCTGGCCCGCTGGGCGGCCCGTGAGCTCAGCCCCGAGGCCGCGGCGACCACCGTCATGTACACCAGCTGCCAGCCCTGCGGCATGTGCACGGGCGCCATCGAGCGGTCGGGGCTCGGGCGGGTGGTGTTCGCGCTGTCCACCGAACAGCTCGGCGGCCTCAAGCCACCCGCCGGGAACACCGGGGCGCGACTCGACGGACCGGCACTGTACGAGGAGGCTCGGGCCCCGGTCGAGGGCTACTACGTCTAGTGCTCGTATTTCATCAACAAGCCCAGTAAAGCCCCGCAAACCGCACTGTCGTCCGCCAGGATGATCAAAGCGGGCACATCGGCGCCGATGTGCCCGCTTGATGCATGGGAAGGATAGACAGTGAGGTTACGACTGTTCACCGCGGCACTGGCCGGTGCCGCGCTGATGACCCAGCTCGCCGGAGCGGCATCAGCCCAGACAGCGCAGGCAGCCCCATCGACCGCGATCGATTGGGCGGAATGTGGCACCACGTACAAGGGCGAGTGCGCGACCATCAAGGTGCCGATGGACTACGCGAAGCCCGATGGCGCGAAGATCGACCTGGCCATCGGCCGGTTGAAGGCGCTCGACCCGGCCAAGCGGCAGGGCGTGTTGTTCGTGCATCCGGGCGGTCCCGGTGGATCCGGCCTCAACGCGTACATCATGGGCCGCGGCATCCCCGACGACAGCCCGCTGCGCCAGTACTTCGACATCGTCAGCGTGGACCCCCGCGGCGTCGGCCGCAGCACGCCCATTCTGTGCGGCGAGGACGTGGTCAACGAGACCCCGCTCACCTATCCGGCCAACGAGGCGGAGTATCAGAACTGGCTGGCCTTCAACGCCAAGCTGTCGAAGGACTGCCGCGAGCGCACGGGCCCGCTGTTCGACCACGTCGGCACCACCAACGTGGTGCGCGACGTGGACTCGGTCCGCGCGGCGCTCGGCGAGCGCCAGATCAGCTTCTTCGCGATCTCCTACGGCACGCAGGTCGGCCAGCAGTACGCCGAGATGTTCCCGAAGAACCTGCGCGCGATGGCCATCGACTCCAACATGGACCACAGCATCACCTCGGCCTACCAGTACATGAAGACCGCCACCGAGGACCTCGAAGGCTCCTACCTGGCGTTCGCGAAGTGGTGCGGCGAGACGGCGGCCTGCGCGCTGCACGGCCAGGACGCCACGGCGGTCCTGGACGGCCTGCTGGCCAAGGCCAGGGCCGGCACCCTGAAGGACCCGGAGACCGGCGCCGTGATCTCGGACGAGGAGCTTCGGATCGAGGTGTTCGAGCCGATGTACAAGCCGTCGACGGGCTTCTTCCCGCTGGCCGAGCGGCTGAAGGCGCTGGCGGTCGGCCAGGCGGAGCAGCAGGTCGCGGACAAGCCGGTGGCCGCGGAATCGGCGGAGGCGAAATCGACGGCCAGGGCCTCGGCCGAGGCTTCGACGTCGACCGCCGAGGGCGTCAACTACGCCTACCCGGTCATCTGGTGCTCCGACTGGAAGTGGAACATCAGAAGCTTCGCCGAACTCGACGCCTACAAGCGCCGTCTCAAGGCCATCGCCCCGCACACGGAGCTCTCCCCGTTCTGGACCGACGTCATGAGCTGCCTCAACTGGCAGGGCAAGACGTCCAACCCGCAGCATCGCCTCAAGATCAGCGGCACTCCGCCGATCCTGGTCATCAAGGCGAAGGATGACGTGGCCACTCCGGCGGCCTGGAACTACGCCGCCGCACGGCAGATCCCGCGCTCGGTCGTACTGGAGTACGACGGCGTCGGCCACGGCCAGTTCCGCAACAGCACCTGTGCGCGCGACTACATCGAGAAGTACCTGATCAACCGCACCCTGCCCGCGCCGGGAACGCACTGCGCCACGCAGTTCCCGACGGAACCACCCGCGACGACGCTGGCCCCGCAGGACTCCCCGCGGTCCATCACGGGCCGCCCGGTCCACTGACGGCGAGCTGACCGGTCGTGTGTCCCCTGACGTGTCAGGGGACACACGACTTCAGCGGTCCTAGCCGGGTCCCCTGAGGTAGCCGGGCGTGAACTCGACCGGCAGGGTGGTCAGGGCGCGCAGCCGGAAGGACGGCCGCCAGACGAGCTGGTCGGCGGGCACCGCCAGCCCCATGTCCGGGAGCCGGTCCAGCAGCACCTCGACGGCCGTATAGGCGATGACCTCGGCGAGCTCCGGCGCCGGGTGCGGGCAGCCGTGCTCGCCGTGGCCGAAGGACATGTGCGCGTGGTTGCCGGCGGAGCCGCCGTAGGAGTCGGGCCGCACCTGCGGGTCGGCGTTCGCGGCGGCGAGACCGATGATGAGCGCGTCCCCGGCTCGGATGCGCTGCCCGCCCAGCTGCGTGTCGTGCGCCGCCCAGCGGCCCAGGCTGTTCTGGGCGGGCGAGTCCTCCCACATGACCTCGTTCAGGGCCTGGCTGGCGCTGCGGCGGCCGCCCGACAGGGTCACGGCGAACCGTTCGTCGGTCAGCATCAACCGCAGGGTGTTACCGATCCAGTTGGCGGTCGGTTCCTGGCCCCCGCTCAACAGCACGACCAGGTCCTGGACGATCTCCTCATCACTGAGCCCCGCGGGATGGGCCAGCAGGCGTGAGGGCAGGTCCGGGCCGGGGCGCTCGCGTTTAGTGGCGATCAGCCGCTGCATCGCGGTCGTGACTCGCCCGTACGCCTCCGCGCTTTCCGGGCCGACGTTCAGCACCATGGTCACGTCGGCCACGATGCGGGGCGTCTCCGCCTCCGGCAACCCGAACATCGTGACCATGGACAGCAGCGGCATCGGCTGAGAGTACTGCGCGATCAGGTCGGCCCGGCCGTGGCCGGTGAACGCGTCGATCAGGCTGTCGGCGACCTTCTCGCACTGCGATCTCAGCTCGAACTGGTCGACGGAGGCGAGGGCGTCGCTGAGGGCGCCGGCCCGCCGCTGATGCTCGGCGCCTTCGGTGAACAGAATGGACGGCTGGTAGCCGACGAACGCCATCAGCGGCCAGTCCGGCGGGATGCGGTCCCAGGCGTTCCACCGGCGGGAGTCTCGGCCGAAGAGCTGCGGATTGCTCAGGACGTAGCGCAGCTCGCGGTAGCCGACCACCAGCCAGGCGGGAATATCGCCCTCCATCAGGACCGGGACGACGGGCCCGTGCAGCTTGCGCATGTCCCGGTACAGCTGCTCCGGATCCTCCTGGAACTGGGGCCCGTACATCCGGATGGGCTCGGGTGTGTAGTGGGTATCGGTCATCGGGTAACCCCCTGGGCGGAGGACATCGCGTGGAGGTGGTTGACGAGGGCGATCAGCACGGCCTTGCTCGAGTCACGTTGACGGGCGTCACAGTCGATCAGCGGAACCTCTTCGGACAGGTCCAGCGCCTCCCGGATCTTCTCCAGGGGGTGCGTCGGCTCGTCGAAGTTGTTGCGCGCGACGATGAACGGCATTCCGTGGTGTTCGAGCCGGTCGATGGCGTACCACGAGTCGGCCAGGCGGCGGGCGTCCACCAGGACGACCGCTCCCAGCGTCCCGGAGAACAGCCGGTCCCACAGGAACCAGAACCGGTCCTGGCCGGGCGCCCCGAACAGGTAGAGCACCATCTGCTCGTTCAGGCTGATGCGGCCGAAGTCGAAGGCCACCGTGGTCGTGGTCTTGGTCTGTACGCCGCTCGCGTCGTCGATCCCCATGCCTGCCTGGGTCATCGTCTCTTCGGTGCTCAGCGGCCGGATCTCGCTGACCGAGCGGACCATGGTCGTCTTGCCCACGCCGAACCCGCCGACGACCACGATCTTGAGACCGGTGGTCATCGTGCTCTGTAGCGGTGTACGGCCGGGTGGGTCAGAGGTTCTGAAGTCCAACAAGCACCTGCTCCAGGATTTCGGGATCGGGCAGTTGCGCCTTGGCGGGAGCCTTGGGCGGATGGCGGGCGGTGATGCGTCCGGTGTCCAGCAGGTCGCACAGCAGAATCCGTACGACGCTGACGGGCAGTCTCAGCTCCGAGGAGATCTCCACGACCGCCATCGGCTGGCGGCACATCTGGAGGATCTTGACGTGCTCGGACTGCATGCCGGGGGTCGGATCGCATTCGCTCACGATCAGCGTGACCACGTCCATGGCACTCTCGTCCGCGCGACTGCGCCCCCCGGTGACCGTGTACAGCCGATCCGGGTTCTCGCTGGCCACTCGCCGCGAGATCATAGCGAGCGGCTGCTCTGCTGAGGTTCACGCGGCGGGGCGGTCAGATACTCCCCCAGCTGCTCGACCAGTTCGTTCATGTTGTGGCCGATGATGCCGGGGTCGGCGTCGTCGCTCGCTATGACGGCGAGATGGGCGCCTTCTCCCGCTTCCACGATGAACAGCAGCCCGCCGTGGAACTCCGTCATGGACTGCCGCAGCCCGCCGGAACCGTCGCCGAACTCCATCGACGCCCCGTGGGCCAGGCTCTGGATGCCCGAGGCGATGGCGGCCAGTTGATCGGCCCGGTCCACCGACAACCCGTGGGTGTGGGAGAGCTTGAGGCCGTCCTTCGACAGCACCAAGACGTGCCGGGTCTGCGGTGTCCTCTCCAGGAGGTTCTCCAGCAGCCAGGCGAGGTCGCGGTCTGAGTTTCTCATCGAGAGTCTGGGACGGTCATCCGGCGTCGCCGGACGAGCAGCCCTCCCTCCAATCTGTAAGTTGGTCACCGGGTGTCGTCTTTCGGGCCTTCTGCTGCCGGGCCCTCTGCTTGCGGGTGTTCCACTTCCTGGCCCGCCGCGGCGGCGCCGGCGCCGGCGCCGGCCCCACGGCTGGCCTGGCGGAAAGCGCTGAATCTCGCTCCGGCCTCGGAGAGGGACGGCCTGGGCCGCGCCGGAGCCTGCTCGGGCACGGGAGCCGCGGACGTCGCCGCCGCGAGCGTCTGACCGCGCCGTCGCCTGGGCAGCTCGCCATCCGCGACGGGGTCGGCCTTCGCGGGGTCGGCCGGCGCGGGGACGGGGGCCGAGGTGGCCCGGCGGGCGGCCGGGACGCTCGGCCTACGCGGGGCCTCCACCTGGGGAGCCGGCGCGGGCTGGGTGACCAGTTTCTGCGGGATCATGACCACCACTCCGGTGCCCCCGCGTGAGGACGGCCTGAAGGAGACGGTCAGACCGTGCTTGCGAGCCAGGCAGCCCACGACCGCCAGGCCCAGGCGCGTACCGGACAGCGTCGTCAGGTCCAGGGGCTCGGACGAGACGGCCTGCCGCGCGCGGGCCAGCGCGACGGGGCTCATGACCAGACCGCAGTCCTCGATGGTGATCACGATGCCCGTGCTCACCTCTTCGACGTACACGTGCACCTCCTCGGACGGAGGCGAGAAGCTGGTGGCGTTGTCCATCAGCTCCGCGAGGGCGTGCATGACGCCCTCTGCGGCGTGCCCGGCGATCGCGACGGTGCTGGCCGAGTGCACCCGAACCCGCTGGTAGGCGCTGATCCGGCCCACCGCGCCGCGCATGATGCTCTCCATCACGATCGGCTTGGTCCAGCGCCGCCCGGAACGCGAACCGGTCAGCACGGCGATGCTGTCGGCCAGCCGGCCCGCCTGGGCGGTGCTGTGGTCCAGCCTCAGCAGGTCCCCGAGGACCTTCTCGTCATGCCGGTCCTCCATCTCCCGCAGATCGGCCAGCATGCTGGTCGCCAGTGCCTGCACCCGGCCGGCGGCGTTGGCGCAGGCCGACATCGCGGCCGCGCGCATCCGGTCTCCTCTGCCGACCTCCTGCGCCAGCGTCCACAGGATGCGCTGCTGAGCCAGGTCGGCGGGCCTGGGCACCTCGGCGAGCGCGGTGTCGACCGATGCCCCGTCACGCAACCTCTTCACCAGCGCGGGCAGTGTGTGGTCGGCCAGTTGGGCGAGGTCCGCCTCCCTCATGGCGAGCCGGTCACGCAGCAGGCTCGCCTGCTGCCGGCCGTACAAGCCATAGGTGATGGCGGCGCACAGCAGCAGGGCGGCTATGCCCAGGCACCAGGCCACGAGCGTCCGCCCCTCGACCGGCGCCTCGGCCACGGCCCATACGCACGCGACGCCGGCCACGACGGCGACGCCAAGCGGTACGAGCAGGGCCCGACGGTGAACAGGTATGTGAGTTGCTGACATCAAGTCCTCGTCGGAGGTCAGAAACATACGGCCTGGAAGTCTTGATCGGATTGTAGGGGAATCTTCGCTTTACGTGGGCACTTGGTCACCAATTGCGGCCATTGTCGCCTGCCCTGCCCAATAGTCGAGCTCCTTGAGCAAGGGCGCCGGATCTGACAACAGATCTTGCTGGGTGTGGAGTATGCCGGATCAGTAGGCTCCCGGCTACTGAGCGGCGGTCGCGCTTCGACATCCGCAGCGTTGTTGATCATGGCACAGTTGGCCGGGGTGGGGGTGGCGTTCACATGACAGGGCCTGGGCGGTTCCCCGCCCAGGCCGGTGAATTGTCAGGTCAGTACGCGCCATGCACCCCGAGGTCACTTCGTTTCGGCCGGAGCCGGATCCGATCCGAACGTCGTACCGGTTCCAGGTCGATCCGCCGCACCCCTTCCGGCACATGCCGCAGGTCGTGGGTGATGAGCAGCGTCGTCCGCCCCTCCATCAACCGGCGCAACGGCACCATCACCCGCTCGGCCGTGACCACGTCCAGCCCGGTCATCGGCTCGTCCAGCACCAGCACCGGCGTGTCACGCAGGATCGCGCGGGCGATGGCGAGGCGCTGGCGCTGGCCGCCTGACATGAGGCGGCCCCGCTGACCGATGGGCGTGTCGTACTTCTGGGGCAATGTCTGGATGAAATCGTGTACGTCGGCCAGCTCGGCCGCCAGAATCACGGCGGCGTCGTCGGCGCCCGGAGAGCCGTAGGCGATGTTGTCACGCACCGTGCCGGAGAACAGGAGGTTCTCCTGGTGCAGGAGCGTGATGGTGTCGCGCAGTGACGATCGGGTCAGGTCGCGCAGGTCCACCCCGTCCAGGAGGATGCGGCCGGTGTTCGGGTCGTAGAAACGCAGGAGCAGTTTGGCGAGCGTGGACTTGCCCGCACCGCTGGCTCCGGTGCAGACGACGAGTTCCCCCGGTTCGATCACGAACGACAGCTCGCGCAGTGTCGCCCTGATCCGCTTGGGATAGGTGAAGCCGACCCGCGAGAACTCGATCCGCCCCTTGCTGCGCCCGACCACCGGCACGGCGGTAGGACGGTCGACGACGGACGGGCGTACGGAGAGGACCTCCATGACGCGGTCCGAACCGGCGGCGGCCTCCGAGACGGTGAGGGCCAGCTGGCCCAGACCCTGGACGGCGGGATAGAGATAGGCGAGGTAGGCCGCGAAGGCGAGCAGGCCACCGAGCGTGAGGCGGTCTTGGGTGATCTCCCAGGCGCCGAAGCCCAGGATGACGATCAGGCAGATGGTCTCCAGCACCTGTACGGCGGGGCCGTAGAGGCCGGAGAGCCACGCCTGGGACAGGTTCGCGCGCAACCAGGTGCGACCTTCGCGGTGCAGGTGCCTGGCCTCGGTCTCCTGCTGGTTGTAGGCCTGGACGAGCGACTGGTTGGACAGGCTCTCCTCGATGACGCTGTTCATGGAGCCGTTGCTGGTCCGCTCGCGGGCCGCCGCGTTCCTGAACCGGGACGCGAAGACTTTGGAGACCACCAGGAACGCCGGGATCAGCGCGAACGTGACCAGCGCCAGGTCCCATCTGATGATGAACGCCGCGCCGGCGAAGAAGATCACGCTGGCCACGGTGGTGAACATCTTGACCAGGCCGGAGCCGACGAGCTCCTCGATGGCCTCGATGTCGTCGGTGAGCCGGGCCATCAGGTCGCCCGTGCGGCGGTTCTCGAAGAAGTCGGGTGTGAGGGTCTGGACGTGACCGAAGACCCGGTCGCGGAGCTTGAGGAGGAAGCGTTCCGCGCCCGCGGCGGTGATGTACGCGCCGGCGAAGGAGACGAGACCGGCCAGAACCGCCAGGCCGAGCCAGGCGGCCGCGGGGGCCCAGAAGGCGCCCAGGTCCCGTTCGCTGAGGACCTTGTCGGTGATGTAGCCGAACAGGGCGATCGCGGCGACCTCACACAGAGCGGCCAAGATCGCGAAAACGACCCCGGCCGCGAACAGCGCCCTGACGCCACGAGTGTCCGGCCAGAACTCCCGGAAGGTGTTCCGGATGGACACCGTCGGCGCCAGGGGCTGAGCGGAGAGTGAGAGCCGTTGGGTAACCCGACGGCTCTCAGGTGGCACCTCTTCTACCACCACCACCGCCTGCGCCAGCCGCCACCGCAGCCGCCGCCGCATCCACCCCACCAGCGACGTCGACCACAACCGCGACGGCCCCATCCCCACCAGTCGCTACGGTGAGCCGGGAAGAGCTTACCGAGAGTCATGATTCCCCCCTGTGCCAGTAGCACTATTTCGGCTTTCAAAATAGGACGCTAGCACCCAAATGGTGAAAAATCAGGGCTTGGGGGCGTTCTTTGATCGGATTTGACCGGTGCTCATGGAAAAGATCTGCGCGTGTGTGATATGTAAATCACCGCTAAAGCGCGCACATCCCGCCCCATACCAGAACCCCGCTGGGACCTGGCCAAACCCAAGCCGACGCCTCGATCACCACAGAAGTGGAAAAGCGGTTTGACGTTTTTCCGTCCGCCGCAAGTCGCCCTGGGCAATGGAATTCCGGGGGACGGCAATGATTGTTCCGAAGAATGGTGAGAGAAGGGCCCCGCCCGTCCGTCCGAGCAGACGAACAGAGCCCTTGACCGGCCTCAGGCGCCGCGTCCCGCCCACTGGATCTCGTACGGTTTCAAGGTCACCCGCTTGCCGTCCACGGTGGCGGTGACGCTCGTGTCGGCCGTGTTGACCATGACCATCTGCCGCTCCTGCCCCAGCGTCTTGATGCGCTGGTCGGAGGTGGTGACCGGATCCAGTTTCACCCCGGCGGGGAACCACTTCGCGAACCCGCTCAGCAGCCCCGCCATCGGCAGCTCCTGGCCCGTGCCGGACGACCAGAGGCAGCCGGGGCACTCCGTCCCGTCCTTCTGCTCCGGGTTCCAGTAGAGCGCCGTCGTCACACCGCTCTTGGCGAACTCCATCAGCGTCGTGGCCTGTACGGCGGTGCGCTTGTCCTCGCTCCAGCCGGAGTTGGTGGGCTCGACGTACCACTCGGCCCACCACACCGGCATGTCGTTGCTCTTCTGCCTGAGCCAGGCGGTGACCGCACTGAACTTGGCCTGGGCCGCGAAGTCGTCCGGGACGTTGGCCTTGTCGTTGGTCATCGAGGCGCCGTCGACCACGATGAAGTCGGCGCCCTTCTTGTGCTCGATCCAGTATTCGATCGCGTCGAGCGCGCGCTGGTCGACCGTGCCCCAGGGGCCGCTGAGCTCGGAGGGGCCGCTGCCGGAGTTGGTCTCGACCGGGATGTACGGGCCGCCGACCTGGATGTCGCCGTTCACCTTCTTCAGCGCCGCGTAGACCTTGTTGTACAGCTCGGTATAGCCCTCGGCGTCCCAGCGGTTCGTGGAGGCGTTCCAGAAGCCCTTGAACTCGTTCCACACCATGAAGTACTTCACCGTCGGATACTGCCTGGCGATCCGCGCGGCGAGCTTGGCGTAATCGTCGAAATGCTCACGCTTGGGGGCGACGGTGTGGTTCTTGGACCAGTCCGTACGGCCGGGCTGACCGCCCTTCATCCAGTCGGGCGCGCAGCACAGCGTGATGACCGGGACGGCCCGCGAGGAGGCCATGAGCTTCAGCCGCCGGTCGAGGTCCCGTAAGTTGTACTGGTCCGGGCTCGGCTCCGGGTTGCCCACGCCCCAGCCCATGATGTGCTGGTTCTGCAGCATGGGGACGCGGCCGAGGATGTTCTTGGCCCGCTCGGTGATCTCGCGGGGCACGTTGTCGGCGCTGTACTGGGTGTGGGTGACGCCCCAGCGCGGCCAGTCGTCCAGGGCCGGCGGCTGCTCCAGTGTGGGCGGCGGCTCACTCGGCTGGGTCTGGGCGATCTCGCCGCCCTTGTACTCGTCGCGGGGGCCGCCTCGCGTGCCCGCGTACACCATGATCGCCGCGACGAGCGCGACCGCGAGGATGCCGACGCCCAGCGCGATCGGCCATGGCGGCCGTCTGCGTGCGTGTTTGCCATCGGTGGGAATCATGGTGCCTCCACCCTCGCGCGTAGACAAGGGCCGGGACGCCTCTCCCAGCCCTTCCCACGGTATATATCAGTACTTGCAAGGGACTTGCGGTCGATCAAGGGGCTGGCGGGCGCTGCCCTCCAGCCGGTCCGGGGACTCCCGCATAACGGTACGGCACTGGCTGTCTCCCCGGTTGCACGATGAGGAGCGTGCCGGGTTCGTCGGCGTAGAAGGCGCTTTCGACGGCCGCGGCGACGTCGGCGGCGCTCAGCAACGGGAACCCCGCGTTGACGAACATCTCGCGCGCTCCCGCCACCAGCGGCGTGTCCGTGAACCCCGGGCAGACCGCGCCGATCCGGATCCGCTCCTTGGCCAGCGGCGCGGCCAGCGCCCTGACGAGCCCCACCACGGCGTGCTTGGTCATCGTGTACACAGGGTCACCGGCGAAGCCGACGAGCCCGGCCAGCGACGAGGTGACCACGATCGCGCCACCGCCCGAGCGCTTGAGCGACGGCAGGCAGGCGGCGACGCCGAAGACCACCCCGTCGATGTTCACTCCGACGACCTGGCGATACCGCTCGACGTCGAACGCCGCGAGGTCCACCCCGCCCGAGATCCCCGCGTTGAGGTGCACCAGGTCGAGCCGGCCGTAGGTCTCCTCGGCGAGCGCGACGGCCTGCCGCGAAGCCTCCTCGGTGCCGACGTCACCGGCCAGCCAGACGCCGCCGACCTCCTTCGCCAGGCGCTCGGCCCCTTCGGCGTCGAGGTCGAGGAGGACGCACTTGGCCCCGCCCGCCGACAGCCGCCGTGCCACCGCGGCGCCGATGCCGCTCGCCGCTCCGGTGATCAGTGCCACAGTGCTCATGTGCGCTCCTCAGGGGCTCATGCTCGGGCGGTTCACGGGTCCGGCGTTCACGCTCAGGGGTTCACGGGCTGGTCCAGCATGCGATGCGCGCGGGCGATGAGCGCGGGTACGGCGGAGCCGATGTTCTCGAAGCCCTCACCCACGGTCTTACCCTGCCGGAAACGGGCGTGGATACCTTCGACTATGACCGCGAGCTTGAAGTTCCCGAACGCCACGTAGAACGGAAGGTCGGAGATGTCACGGCCGGAGACCTTCGTGTAGTGGGCGGCGAACTCGGCGGCGTTGAGGAACCCGGGGGTGAGCGTCACATCTCCGGCCACCGGGATCCCCGCCCGCTCCTCGTCACCGGAGTCCTGCCAGTAGGTGAGCGTGAGCCCCAGGTCGGCCAGCGGGTCGCCGAGGGTGGACATCTCCCAGTCGACCACGGCCAGGATCTCGGGCGGACCGGGCGCCAGCCGTACGAGCGTGTTGTCGAGGCGGTAGTCACCGTGCACGAGCGTGCTGGCCGAGTGGGCCGGCATGCCCGCGCGCAGCCGCGTGACCAGACGGTCGTACTCCGGCAGGTCGGCCGTCTTCGAGCGGTCCCACTGCTGGCACCACCGGCCGAGCTGTCTGGCCAGGTAGCCGTCCGGGCGGCCGAAGTCGCCGAGCCCGACCTCCTGGTAGTCGACGGCGTGGATGGCGGCCAGCACCTCGGCCAGTCGCTCCGCCAGCCGCCGCGTCTCGGCGGGCGCGGGCTCGCCGAGCTGCTCGCGGGTCCTGGCGGCCAGGCCGTCCACGTACCCCATCAGGTAGAACGGCGCTCCGATGACCTCCTCGTCGGCGCAGAACGCGACCGGCTCCGGCACCGGGACCGGCGTTCCCGCGAGCGCGGAGATGACCCGCCACTCGCGCCGCATGTCGTGCGCGGTGGGCAGCACGTGACCGAGGGGCGGGCGACGCAGCACCACCCGGCGTTCGCGGGTCTCGATGAGGTACGTGAGGTTCGACCTGCCGCCGGAGATCAGGGAGACGGACAGGGGTTCGCCCGCCTCGGGCACGTTCGCGCCCATCCAGCCGAACAGCCGGGGCCGGTCAATCCCAGGTACGGTCATGCACACACATTAGAACGTCACTCTGTCCTGAACGCTAGCTGAGAGTTGTGTAACGTTCCGGAGCTGCGGAGACGACCATCATGCGAGACCATTTACCCTGGGTATACACAGCTACCTCCAAACTAACTGAAGGTATGCCGAACGTAGGAGCCCATGCGCGTCACACTTGCTCACCCTAGCGAGCTGGGAGCACCTGAGCTGAGCCGATGGCGGGCTCTCCAGGAGGGGCACGCGGCCTTCGACAATCCGTTCCTGTCTCCCGAGTTCACGATCACGGTCGGCGAGCTGCGCGACATGGTGCGCGTCGCGGTGCTCTACGACGGGCCCGACATCGTGGGGTTCTTCCCCTTCGAGCGCCATCCGATGGGCATCGGCAAGCCGGTGGCCGCCGGGCTCACCGACGCGCAGGGCCTGGTCCACGCCAAGGACCTGGAGATCGACCCACGCCGGTTGATCAAACAGTGCGGGCTGTCGGTCTACGAGTTCGACCACCTGGTCGCGGGACAGCCGCTGATCTCCGGGCGGCACGAGCGTCACCCGTCGCCGATCATCGACCTGCGTGAGGGGCACGGTCCCTACACCGAGTTCCTGCGCCTGCACTCCGGCAAGACGTACAAGACGACCCTGGCCAAGTCGCGCAAGCTCCAGCGCGACGTCGGGCCGATCCGGCACGACTACGCGACCACCGACCCGGCGCCGCTGCACACGCTGCTCGGCTGGAAGACCGACCAATACCGGCGCACGGGGCGCACCGACCGGTTCGCGCAGCAGTGGATCGTCGAGCTGGTCGAGCGGCTGCTGGCCACGCAGACCGAGGGCTTCGCCGGGGTGCTCGACATGATCTACGTGAACGACCTGCCGATGGCCGGGCATTTCGGTCTCCGCACGCGCACCACGCTCGCGGGCTGGTTCCCGGCCTACGACACCCACTACGCCAAATACTCCCCCGGCCTCATCCATCACCTGGCGATGGCCGAGCAGGCCGCCGGTTCCGGCATCCAGGTGATCGACATGGGCCGGGGCGAGAAGGAGTACAAGGAGAAGCTCAAGAACGGCGAGTTCCAGGTGGCCGAGGGGCGGGTCGCCACGGTCGGCGCGGCCTCGGCCGTCCACTGGCTGCTGCGGGTGCCCGCGCGCAAGACCCGGGCCACCGTGCTGGCCAACCCGCTGCTGCACAGGACGGCCGACCGGGCGCTGAAGACGTTCGGGCGACTGCGCACGGCCCTGCAGTCGTGAGGGGGATCGCCGAGCGCACCGGGCGTCACTGCCTGCTGCTCCCCTCGAACCGCCTCGGGCTCTACCTCGCGCTGCGTCACTGGTGCACGCCGGGCCAGCGGCTGCTCATGTCGCCGATCTCCGCCGACGAGATCCTCTTCCTGGTGCTGGCGGCGGGCCTGCGCCCGGTGATCGCGCCGCTGTCGCGCCGTGACGGCAACATCGACGCCACCCGTGTCAACCTCGGCCAGGTGGACGCCGTCCTGACCACCAACCTGTACGGCCTGCCGGACACCGTGTCCGCCTTCACGGGAAAAATCCTGATCGAGGATGTCGCCCACGCCATGGAGACCAGCGTCGCCGGCCGCCCCCTCGGCACGTTCGGCCAGGCCGGAGTCTTCAGCCTGTCCAAGCACCCGGGCGCGGGCTCGGGTGGGGTTCTCGCGGTGGAGAGCCAGGCGGACCTGCGCGCGCTCGAACGGGCCCGCGACGCGCTGCTGGAGCCGGGCGCCTTCCGCGCCGAACTGCTGGCCGTGACCACCTCGATGGCCCGCCAGGCCGCCCTCCGGCTCGACCTGGTCCGGCCCGCGCTCCGGCTCTCGCGCCTGCTGGGCATGGAGGAGTCGCGCGAGGGCTACCGCATCCCGCTACGGGCCGACGAGCTCGCGGCGGCCATGAAGCAGGTGCCGTCGCTGCCGCCGTTCGATCCGTGGGTCCGTGCCGACCTGCACGACTACCGCGCCCGGAGAGGGGCGCTCGCCCGCTGGTACCAGTCGAGGCGGCTGGCCAAGGTGCCCGGGGAGCGGGCCCGCCGGTTGGCGGGGGTGCGCTCGCTGGCGGAGCTGCCGTCGGTGGCGGCGGGCGTAAAGGATCAGGTCGGCCAGCCGTTGTTCCGGGTGCCGCTGCTGGTGCGCGACCGGGACGCGGCGATCGCCGCGCTGGAGCGGCGTGGGGTGGTGACGGGCTACCTCTACGACCCGCCGTACGACGACTACGCGCCCGCCTTCACCGACCCCTCCCCCGATCCGGCCCCGGCCCGCTGGTGGGCCCGCCACGCCCTGCCCGTCGACCCGCTCTACGCCGCCCGCTCCCTGCCGATCCTGCGCGAGCTCGAGCCCGCCTGAGACGGCCGGGCGCGCCGGTAGCTGAGCTCCGCGCGGATGGCTGAGCTACGCGCCGGTGGCCGAGCGGATCAGCTCGGCGACCGTCCGGCAGCCGCGCCTGACCTCGGCCAGCGTGGCCGAACCGTACCCGATCACCAGGCCGTGCAGGCGCTCGGTGCCGTAGTGGTGGCGGGCGGTGGAGTCGAGCAGCACGCCTTGCCGCCGCGCGGAAGCGACCAGCCCGGGGACCGTTTCTATCGGCAGCTCCGCCACCAGGTGCAGGCCGGCCGTGTCGCCGCGCAGGCGGCACACCGGGCCCAGGATCTCGACGATCGCGCCGCGCCTGCGGGCGTACTCCAGGCGCATCCTGCGCAGGTGGCGGTCGAGGTCGCCGCGCTCCAGGAGGGTCGCGACGGCCTGCTGGACCGGGCCGCTGGTGCGGTCGGACATCGAGACGCGGATGGCGGCGATCCGGTCGAGCAGCTCGGGCGAGCCCACCAGCCAGCCGACGCCGATGTCGGGGGCGAGCGTCTTCGAGAGCGTGCCGAGCAGGACGACGCGCGAGGGGTCGAGGCCGTAGAGGGCGGGCAGCGGCGCGACGTCGTAGCGGAACTCGGCGTCGTAGTCGTCCTCCACGATGATCGCGCCGGTGCTCCTGGCCCAGGCGAGCAGCCGTTCCCTGCGCGGGATCGGCAGGCGCCCGCCGAGCGGGTACTGGTGGGCTGGCGTGGTGTAGAGGACGCGGAGGTCGTCGGGGAGCGCCTCGACGATCACGCCCTCCTCGTCGACGGGGCACGGCACGACCTTCGCGCCCCTGGCCCCGAACACCGTACGCGCCACGTGATAGCCGGGATCCTCGACGCCCGCCCGGCCGCCCTCACGCAGCAGCGCGAGCGCGCACAGGTCGAGGCCGTTGCCGGTGCCTCTGGTGACCAGGACGTTCTCGGGGCCGACCGTCACGGCCCTGGCCCGCCGCAGGTGGTCGGCGAGCAGTTCGCGCAGGTACGGCAGGCCGTACGGGTCCGGGTGTGCGCCAGGGGGCAGGTCGGCGGCCCGGCGCCAGGCCCGCTTCCAGGCCGCGTGGTCGTAGTCGCGCACCCAGGGAGTGCCAGGGGTCAGGTCGATCATCCGCTCGGCCGGTGGACGCGGCGGCGGCTGCGGCGCGGCCGGCGGCTCGACGGCCAGGTGTGACGCCTCCAGCGCGGCCACGAACGTGCCGGAGCCGTGCCGCCCCTCCAGCCACCCCTCCGCGTACAGCTGCTGGTACGCCTCCGTGACCACGGTCCTGCTCACACCGAGCTGCTCCGCGAGCCCGCGCGAGGACGGCAGGCGCTCCCCCGGCGCGAGCGTCCCGGCGAGCATGGCCTGGCGCAGCCAGCCGGTGAGCTGTGCCGAGAGCGGGACACCCGACTCCCTGGACAGGGATACGGGCAGGTCGACGAGGGTGCGCACGAAAGTGGTCTCCGGGAAGCGGTCATTAGTGGCCCTACAGGCTATGTCCACTTTCTCATTACCGTGGCCCCATGCTCTCCACCACACCCCGCACCACGCTCGGCCGCTCGAAGGACCGGGGCAGCAGCGACAGGAACGACCTGTACGAGGTGCTCGACGCCGGGCTGATCTGCCACCTGGGTGTGGTGGTCGACGGCCACCCCATGGTGGTGCCCACCGGATACGGGCGCCTGGGCGAGACCCTCTACCTGCACGGCTCCACCGGCGCGCGGTCGCTGCGCGCGAGCGAGGGCACGGACGTGTGCGTCACCGTCACCCACCTCGACGGCATCGTCCTGGCCCGGTCGATCTTCCACCACTCCGTCAACTACCGCTCCGCGATCATCTACGGCCGCGCCCGACTGCTGACGGACCCGGAAGAGCGGCTGGCCGGGCTCCGCGCCGTGTCCGAGCAGCTCGCGCCGGGCCAGTGGGACTACGTCAGGGAGCCCTCGCCCAAGGAGCTGGCCGCGACGGCCGTACTGGCCCTGTCGCTCGAAGAGGCGTCGGTGAAGATGCGGCGCGGCGGTCCTCTGGACGAGGAGGAGGACTACGAGCTGCCCATCTGGGCCGGGGTTCTGCCGCTCGTGACGTCCTGGGGAGAGCCCCTGCCGGACACGGCACTCCCAGAAGGTATCGATGTACCTGTTCACATCCGCGGCCGGAGGTAGTTCCATAATTCAGGAACCACCTGGCAAACTTCTCTCCTTGATCACACGTCTCATCAGGTGGGCCCAACTCCTGATGGGGGATGGCGATGGAGTGGAACGCTCCTGGTTATACGGAGATCAAGCAGCTCGGGGCGGGCGGCAGCGGCCGAGTCGTGCTCGCGGTGCACGATGAGACCGGCGTCAAGGTCGCGATCAAGTACCTCTCGCAGCGGTTACTCAGCGACCCGGTGGCCCTGTCCAGGTTCCAGTCGGAGGCGCGGCTGCTGACCACGCTGCGGGACCAGAACATCGCCACGCTGTGGGAGTACATCCAGGACGGCTACGGCGCGGCCATCGTGATGGAGCTGGTCAACGGCGTGTCCCTGCGGGCGCTGCTGCGCGAGCACGGGACGACGGGGCCGGAGGCGGCCCTGGCCGTGCTCAAGGGCTCGCTGCTCGGCCTGGCCCGAGCCCACTCGCACGGACTGGTGCACAAGGACTACAAGCCCGAGAACGTGATCGTCCGCGACGACGGGGCCAGCAAGCTGGTCGACTTCGGCATCGCGGTGCGGCAGGGGACCGCCTCACGGGCCGAGGGCACGCCCCCTTACATGGCGCCCGAGCTGTGGGAGAACATGCCCGCCTCGCCCGCCACCGACGTGTACGCGGCGACGGCGGTGTTCTTCGAGTGCCTGACCGGGCACCGGCCGTACCGGTCGACCGAGCCGAGCGTGCTCGGCTACCAGCACATGCACGCGCCGATCCCGGTCCACGACGCGCCCGAGCCGGTGCGCGAGCTGATCACCCGCGGAATGGCCAAGGACCCGGCCGCGCGGCCCGTCAGCGCCGCCGCGTTCGTCATCGAGCTGGAGGCGGCGGCGCGGGCCGCGTACGGCGAGGACTGGGAGGAGCGCGGCAGGCGGCGGCTGGCCGGGCTGGTGGCCCTGCTCGCCCTCCTCCTGCCCGTGCCCCAGACGCCTCCCGCCGAGGTCACGACCTCGCTGGCGCAGACCGTCTTCCGTACGACGCTGCGTACGGCCAAGCACAACGCGGCGCGGCTGGCCATGGGCGTGGGGGTGGCCGCGGTCGCGACCATCGCCGTGATCGTCGTGCTGTCGAGCCGCGACCAGGCCGTGGAAGTGGCCCTGGCGAGGCCCTCGCAGTCGCAGGGACCGGCCGAGGAGGGCTCACCGCCGGCCACGCCGGTCACGTTGAGCCAGCCGCCCGAGGAGTCCCCGGTCGGCCTGCCCCGCGACCAGCCGACGGCACTGGCCGTAGCCTCCCCCAGCCCCAAGCCGCACACCGCCGAGCCCGTGGTGGCCACCACGCCACCGACCACCAAGCCCGCGCCCACGCCTAGTCCCAAGGTCACTGTCACCAAGCCTGTTAAACCCACGCCCACAGTCACCAAACCCGGCAAGCCCACGCCGACCAAGACGCCTAAGCCGCCCAAGACCATCACGCCGACGCCCATCGTCACCGTGACCACGCCGACGGTGACGCCGACGCCGGTCCCGGTGACCTCGGTCGCGGGCCTCACGCTCGGCGGGCTGACGTTCAACGACGACAACGTGGCCGGCTCCTCGCTGTCCATCCGCACCACAGCGTCCATCCGCACCACCGGCACGGGACCGGTCACGGCGACCGCCGCCTGGTCCGTGGGCGGCGTCGGCGTCCGCAGCCAGACCCTGCGGCTGAGCGGCGACCGGTCCTATGACCGCGCGCTCAGCTACACCGCGGACGAGCGCCCGTGCGGCAAGACCGTCACGCTGACCGTCACCACCTTCCCTGCCGCTCCCGGCGGGGCGCGGACGGCCACGGTGAACGTACCGCCGTGTCCCACGCGGGTGACGGGCCTGCGGGTCTCGCTCGATCTGGCCGCCTCGCCGGGCCGTACGGCTCAGGCCCGGGTCAGGATGACCACCAGCGGCACCGCCGAAGTGCCCGCCGAGGCCGCGTTCGCGCTGAACGGCGACCAGGTCGCCACCCGCTCGGCCACCCTGTCCGGCCGGACGGCCTACTCGCGGACGTTCACCTACACCTTCAGGTCCCGCCCGTGCGACACCACCGTCTCCGTCGTGGTCCGCGCGGGCGACCGGACGGCCACCGCCCGGACCAGGGTGACCTGCCCGCCGAGCGTGCGGAAGGTGTCGATCGTGCGGGCCTCGCTCAGCCCGCGCGGCCCGGCCACCGCGGTCGTCGCCGTCACCACGGACAACGACCAGCCGGTACGGCTCAGCGTCGCCTTCTCCCTGGGCGGCCGGATCGCGCACACCGAGACCCTGACCCTGTCCGGCGACACCTCCTACACCAGGACCGTGAGCTACACCTTCGACAAGGTGCCGTGCGGCACGTCCTGGCTCGTGACGGCCGCCACCCGGCCCACGGCGGACAACGGCGGCGACAGCTCGGGCGGCAAGACCGCGGCCTGCCAGGAGGACCCGCCCACGGACGACGACCCACCCAAGGACGACCCGACGAAGGACGACCCCACGAAGGACGGACCGAAGACCCCGGCCCCCGACACCCCGTCGGACGACGATTCGGGCACCATCGGTTGACCTCCAGATTCATACTGTGTCCGGACATTAACTGTGGGAAAGCGGTCGCCTCTGGTTAAGCTACGGTCCGTCTGATGAGGGTGGGGGCCCAGAGGACCGCAGAGGGAGACCGCATGTACGACGACCATGGTCAGTGGGGGGTCCCGGGCTACACCGAGATTCGCCAACTCGGCGCGGGATCCGCCGGGCGGGTCGTGCTGGCCCGGCGGGATCACGACGGCGTGGAGGTGGCCGTCAAGTACCTGTCCGACGAGCTCCGGTCCGATGTCGGCTTCGTGGCCCGGTTCCGGCACGAGGCCCGGCTGCTGGGCACCATGCGCAGCCCGCACAACGCCCGCCTGATCGACTATGTCGAGGCCGGCGGGGGCGCGGCCATCGTCATGGAGCTCGTCAACGGGGTCTCCTTACGGGAGCTGCTGAGGTCGGAGGGTCCCACGGGCCCGGAGGCCGCGCTGCTGGTGCTCAAGGGCTCGTTACAGGGCCTGGCCGCGGCCCACGCGATCGGCGTCGTGCACCGCGACTTCAAGCCCGAGAACGTCATGGTCCAGGGCGACGGCTCCAGCAAGCTGGTCGACTTCGGCATCGCGGTCAGGACCGGCGAGGACGCGAGCGCCGCCGGCACCCCGCCGTACATGGCGCCCGAGCAGTGGTCGGGCGCCTCCGCCGCACCGGCCACCGACGTGTACGCCGCCACCATCGTGTTCTTCGAGTGCCTGACCGGCACCCGCCCCTTTCGCTCGCCCAACCTCGCGGCGCTGGCCCGCCAGCACCAAGGCTCGCCACCGCCCATCGAGGAGGTGCCCGGCCCGCTGCGGAACCTGGTCGAGCGCGGCCTGGCCAAGAACGCCCTCGACCGCCCGCCGTCCGCCGACGCCTTCCTGGCCGAGCTCGAAGCGGTCGCGGCCAGGGCGTACGGGTCCGACTGGGAGGAGCGCGGCAGGCGCCGCCTGGCCCGGCTGTCCGGCCTGCTGCTCATGCTGTTCCCCAGCCCGCCCGAGGTGCCGGCCGAGACGCAGACCTCGCTCGCCGAAACCCGTTTCACCGAGCCGCGCGGGCTGCTGAGCAGGCTCTCCACGAAGATCCTGGTCGGCACCGCCTGCACGGGCCTGCTGATCGGCGTGGCGGTCGTCCTGGTGAAGACCATGTCCAGCGAGCCCGCCCTGCAGGCGCAGACCACGCAGGTGACGCCCACCACGACGGCGCCGGAGCCGTCCGCCGCGGCCGAGGAGGAAGAGGAGCCCTCCGAGGAACCCACGCCGACGGCGAAGGAGACGACGCCGGAGCCGACGACCCCGGCGAGCACCGCGCCCCCGCCCGTCACCAGCGCGACGCCGAAGCGGACGCCGACGCCCACGCCGACTCGCAAGCCCATCAGGACCGTGAAGCCCAGGCCGTCGAAGACCGTCATCAAGACTCCGCCGCCGGTCGAGTCGGCCGAGCCCGAGTTCACCGGCACGGTCGACAGCCCGCCGTCGGGGGCCACGGCCGCCGCCACGAAGGCGCCCACGACCGCGCCCCCGACCGTCCGTCCGACGCGTACCCTCAGCAGCCCGGCGCCCTCCTCCAACCCGCCGAGCAGCCCCGGCAGCGGGGAAGGCAGCGGCAGCGGGGAAGGATCCACGCGGACTCCGTCACCGCAGGACGGCGCCCTCCTGGGGCTCGTGCTGGTGACGTCTGGCGCGCTTCCGGTCACACTTGCGGTTAAGCGCCGTATGGCGGGACGACATCGGAGAAAGCGCTAGAAAGGCGTCGGGGGGCTACGGCGATGGACAACCCGAGAAACGGTATCGCCGGCTTCCGGCTCACCGAGCACACCTGGAACACCGAACTGGGCAACTGGATCGACGCGATCTCGCCCGACGGGCGCCGGGCAGGGGCCCTGCTGTTCGACCCGAAGATCATCGGGCTGCCCGGGGTGCGCGAGCGCGTCGTGGCGACGGTTCTGACCGACCAGCGGCTGGTCCTGGGCGGGCTGGCCGGGCTGATCCCCGTCGCCGACGTCGTCGCGGCGGGCGAGCAGGTCTGGCTGCTCACCGCGCAGGCCGTGAGCCCGACGCTGTCGGACCTGCTGGCCTCGGGGGCGATCGAAGCGAGCGGCGCGGCGGCCGTACTGGCGGAGACGGCCCAGACCCTCCTCGCGCTGCACGCGGCCGGGGTCACCCACGGTTCGGTGCATCCCGGCTCGGTGGTCATCACCGCCGAAGGCGCGGCGCTGCTGTCGGAACGCGGCTTATCCGACGCCATCCGCGGCCAGGTCTCCCCACCGGAGCGGGACGTGGCGGCGTGGGCGTCCCTGGCGCGGGCGCTGGCCGCCTCGGTCACGCGGAGCGCCCCGCGCGCGGCGGCGCTGTTCGAGCGGGCCGCGGTCACCACGACGACGCACGGCTTGGGCACCGCCAGGTCCGTCGTGCTCTCCGAACCCGCTGCGCTGCCGGGTGGGGCGATCAGGCACGATCAGCTGGCCCAGGCGGCCCGGGGCAGGTCGGCGTTCGCGCATCCTCCCGTGGAGGCGCAGCCGCCGCTCGACGAGGGCGACATCGTCACGCTGCTCGCCGTTCCCAGCCCGCACCAAGCGCCGGTGCACTTCGGGCCCGGCGTGAGCTCTGGAGTGAGCACGGAGTCGCCGCAGGCCGGCACCACGGCCGAACGGATCTGGCGCGAGGGCCGGGAGCAGGTCGGAACGGTCCAGCGCGGCGGCAAGCCAAGTAAGGCGGCACGGGCGCGGCGGCGCCGGACCATCCTCTCGGCGATACTGTTCGCGGTCATCATGGGCGGCGCGATCCTGGCCTGGCTCAAGCTGAGCGGCGCGCCGGAGCTGGCGATCAAGTCGATCGACGTCGTGGCCCCGAAGAAGACGCAGGGCTGCGACAGCGCCGTCGTGGTCACGGGCAAGATCGTCACGAATGGCGAGGCGGGCCAGATCAGCTACGAGTGGCGCAAGAACCTGGACAAGGAGGTCGTCAAGCAGACACTCCAGACGACCGCCGACCAGACCTCCTACACCGTGCCGCTCCGGTGGACGCTCAAGGGCAAGAGCACCGTCAAGGCCACGGCCACGTTGCGGGTGCTTTCTCCCGGCCCGCTCAGGACGGACAAGGCGAGCTTCACGTACAAGTGCTGATCCCTGAGCGCTGATCTTGGGCGCTGATCTTGGGCGCTGATCTTGAGCGTTGGTGCCGAGCCAGCAATGCATATCAAAGCTGTTGTTACTACGCTGACGAACATGACCACGCAGACCCCCGCGGGCTGGTACCCCGACCCGTACGGATCGCCCCAACTCCGTTGGTGGGACGGCGGCCAGTGGACGGACGCCACCCACCCGCTGGAGCAGGGGGCGTCACCGCAACAGCAACCGCCGTCCGGACCGCAGCAGCAGTCGAGCCCCGACTGGTCCGCCACGCCGGCGAACCCGACGCGGCAGTTCGGGCAGCCGACATACGGACAGGCCGCGTACGGGCAACCGACGCAGGAACAGCCCGCGTACGGGCAATCCACCCAGGGCCAGCCCGCTTATAACCAGCCCTCTTATGGGCAACCTGGTCAGGGCTCGGCCCCCTACGGGCAGGGTCAGTGGGGTAACACGCCGCTGCCCGGACCCGGCTACGGTACGCCGCCGAAGGAGAGCAATCCGCTGCCGTGGGTGTTCGGCGGCCTGGCGGCGCTGGTGGTGGTCGGCCTGATCGTGGTGGCCGGGATCTTCTTCGTCAACCGCAACACCGACGGCACCCTCGCCTCGTCGCCGACGCCCAGCGAGACGGAGCAGCTGCCGCAGCAGCAGGAGACCACCGAGCCGCCACCGAGCATCACAGAGCTGCCACAGCCCCAGGACGGCCGCATCACCGACCCGCAGGCCAACCTGTCGTACCAGGTGCCCGAGGGCTGGAAGGTGCCGGCCGCCAGTTCCCTGAACGGCAGCGACCCGTCCCAGCAGGCCTGGTCGAGCGGCGTGGGGGCGACCTCGCAGGAGAAGTACAACGGCAAGGACGACTGGAGCGGCAACGTCTACACGGGACTGCTCAGCAAGAGATACCCCTACACGGGGACGGACGGGCTGGGGGACACGGCCAAGACGGTGTTCGTGGACTTCGCCCAGTACTACCCAGTTACCCACACCAACAAGATCATTCAGGACAAAGCACTCAAAATCGGCGACAAGTCCGCCTGGGTGCTCCAGTTCCAACTCGACTTCTCGAAGGAGTCGAAGGCCAAAGGTTACAAGTGGAACAAGGAAAACGGCGCGATCGTGGTGATGGATCGCGGCGCGGGCCAGAGCCCAGCCCTCGTATACGTGTCAGTTCCGGACAATCTGGGCACCGACGTGGTCGAGAAGGTTCTCAGCTCGCTCAAGCCCGCGTAACCGGTGGCACTAGGCTGGTGGGGTATTCAGGCGGGCGGATGACTCCGAGCCGCTTGGGCGAGGAGATCGAATGAGTGACTTGCTGGTCTGGATCGACTGCGAGATGACCGGGCTCGACCTGGGTCGCGATGCGCTCGTCGAGGTGGCGTGCATCATCACCGACAGCGAGCTCAACCAGCTGGACGAAGGCGTCGACGTGGTCATCAAGCCGCCGCCCGAGTCGCTGGAGCAGATGTCGCAGGTGGTCCGCGAGATGCACACCGCCTCGGGGCTGCTGCCCGAGATGGCGGGCGGGGTGACGCTGGCGGAGGCGGAGTCGCTCGTGCTCGACTACATCCGCCGCCACATCCCCGAGCCGAAGAAGGCGCCGCTCTGCGGCAACTCCATCGGCACCGACCGCACGTTCATCGCGCGCGACATGCCCGTGGTCGATGGCTATCTGCACTACCGGATGATCGACGTGTCGTCGATCAAGGAGCTGGTCCGCCGCTGGTACCCCCGGGTCTACTTCGCCGCCCCGGAAAAGCAGGGCGGACACCGCGCTTTGGCCGACATCACGGAGAGCATCAGGGAGCTCCGCTACTACCGGGCGGCCATCTTCGTCGGCCAGCCCGGCCCCGATTCGGCCACCGCCAGAGCGGTCGCCGAGCGTGTCAGCGGCTAATCGAGTGGCGTAAAGACTCCCGAAGAACGCTACACTTTTCCTGTGCCGCCACGTCGGCGGCCAATGGTGGGTGTAGCTCAGCTGGTAGAGCGCCAGGTTGTGGTCCTGGATGTCGAGGGTTCAAGTCCCTTCACTCACCCCATGCACGCGGCCGGTCCTTCGGGACCGGCCGTTGTCGTTTTTCTACGGCAACGTCCCCAAAACATGACATTGCGAGTTATGCTCGCTGTCTACCGCTTACGCCGGATGCGCGGGGGCCTCGGCGATCTGACCGTCTGCGCGCGCCCCCGGAGGCCGGATGAGAGTCGAAGACGCAGCGTTCGATAGCGTGTTCACGTCCCTGAGCAAGCGCGAAACCGAGGTCATGGACCTGATCGCCACTGGGCAGTCGAATGGGCAGATCGCGCAGCGGCTGTTTCTCAGCGAGAAAACGGTCAAGAACCATGTCAACCGCATCTACGCCAAGCTCGGCGTGGACTCACGCGTCACCGCGATCGGCCTCTGGCAGTCTCGTCCCCTGCCCTGACCCGGCGATCTCGCGCGTCTCGCCGTGTCGGGCTGTCTCGCGTGACGGCCCTTCTCAGATGGCGGCCCACCTCACGTGGCGAATCCCCGCGCGTGGCAGATCCCCGCGCGGGAGTTGCGGGGCCTTTGTCTTACGGTCCGCATGTCTTTTTACGGCCGGCATGGGGCACCCCCACCCGCCACACGTGGCTGAGCTCTGTCCAGGAGAACGCTCCTCCGGTGGAGGCGGTCAGCCGCCGTTACGAGACGGTGAGACCGTCTAAGGGCCATTTGTGAGCCCGAGCCCACCCTCTGACGACGCCCTGCGGGGAGGCCCGGCGATTCCCTGCGGGGAATCGTGCTCCGTCACCCGGGTGGGCTAGAAAGGGGGCGTGGAACGATTCGCGAGCGAGCTGCGGCGATGGCGTAGCAGTCGGCGGGTGAGCCAGCTGGAGCTCGCCAACCGGGCCGGCACCACCCAGCGTCACCTCAGCTTCATCGAGCAAGGCCGTTCCCGCCCCGGGCGGGCCATCGTCGTACGCCTGGCCGAGTCACTCGAGCTGTCGCTGCGCGAACGCAACGGCCTGCTGCTGGCGGCCGGCTACGCTCCCGTGTTCCCCGAGTCGGGTCTGGACGACGCCATGCTGCGCCCCGTACGCGAGGCTCTGGACAGCATCCTCGACGGGCACCTGCCGTATCCGGCGGTCGTCGTTCGGCCCTACGGCGAGTTGCTGGCGGCCAACGCGGCCTTCGGCGTCCTCACCGAGGGGGCGGCGCCCGAGCTGCTGAAGCCGCCGGTCAACGTGCTGCGGCTCGCCCTGCATCCCAAGGGCATGGCCCCTCGGGTGGTCAACCTCGCGGACTGGGGCCGGCACATCATCGAGAGCCTGCGGGCCGAACTCCTCCGCAGCCCGGATCCGCGGCTCGACGCGTTCATCGCCGAGCTGGAGTCCTATGTGCCCGACGCGGTGCCGGGGAGCGATCATCTCGGGTTCGCGGTGCCGCTGCGGTTGCGTACCGGCGACGCCGAGCTGCGGCTGCTGACCACGCTCACGTCCTTCGCCACCGCGGTGGACGTCACGCTGGCCGAGCTCAAGCTGGAGGCGTTCCTGCCCGCCGACGCCGCCACAGCGGCCTTCCTGCGGTCCCGCCACCGCCACTGACCCCGACTTGGCCGACCCCGCCCATGACCGCTGTCGGCCTGGGCTCGACCCGCCCGCTCCCCCGCCACTAACCCCCTCCCGGCCTCCCACGCAAGCAGGCGTCGCGGACTTCACGCGGCGTCGCCGCCTGACCGGAGCTTCCACCGGCACTCTGCCCCTGCCTGCTCCAGGTAGCGAGTGAGAGTCCGGCGTGGAGGGTGAGCGGGCTGTCCGGTGGCCCGCATCACCTCCGCCAGGTCGTATGCCTGCTCGCCGGCGTCAGGCGATCTTGGGGGTGGCGCGCATGCCGACGTACACGCAGGCCGTGCCGTCGGCCAGGGTGGAGAAGACGACGGGCATGTAGTCCTCGCTGAAGGACGGGCCCGCCCCCGTGGCCGCGAAGACGGTCTGGGTCACCGGGAGCAGCTCCATGTCCAGGGGCGGGGACATGTCCTTCATGTCGTCCACGAACTCGTAACGCATGCGCAGGCTGTCACCGTCGTCATCACCGGCGCCTCCGCTGTCCTGGCTGACGGTGATGACGACGCCGGCGCGCCGGTAGGTGCCGAGCAACGGGGTGATGTCCACGGTGGAGGGTTCGGCGGGCGGGCCGAAGGGGGCGGGCATGGTGACGCCGGCGAGTTCGGCGAGCAGGTCGCGGAACAGGTCGGCGTACAGGAGCCGGGCGCTGCCGCCGTTGGTCAGCAGGACCAGGGCGAGACCGGCGTGCGGGACGACGCGCAGGTAGGCGTACTGGCCGATGGCGGCGCCGTCGTGGCCGTAGCCGGGAACGCCGTTCCAGTCGTAGAGGGTCCAGCCGAGGCCCCAGCCGTCGGCGGAGACGGTCCACTTGTCGGGCACGTCGGTCTCGCGGCGCTGCATGGCGGCGACCGCCTCGGCCGACAGCACCGGGCCGCCGCCGGCCAGGTGCATGGCGGCCAGGCGGGCCATGTCGCCGGCGGAGGTGATGACGCGGCCGGCGGGGCCGGCCGAGCGCGGCATGAGGTCCCAGGCGGGGGCCGGGTCGGGGTCGGCGCCGGGCTCGCCCAGGTGGCTCATCGCGGCCGAGAAGCGCAGCGCCTCCTCCGGCAGCGTCATCGAGCGCTCCAGGCCGAGCGGGGTGAACAGCAGGTCTTTGAGAGCCTGGTCCCAGGTGCGGCCGGTGAGGACCTCGATGAGGCGGCCCAGCACGATGTAGCCGAGCCCGCCGTAGGAGATCGCAGTGCCGGGCGGGCAGTCCAGCGGCACGTCCCGGGCGGCCTCGACGTAGCGGGCCAGGCAGTCGTCGCCGCGCCCGCCGTCGTAATTGAAGTCGTTGGTGACGCCGCCGGTGTGCGACAGGAGTTGGCGGACGGTGATCGTCCGGGTGGCCACGGGGTCGGGAGTAGCGAACTCGGGCAGGACGTCGGCCACCCGGGTGTCCAGCGTCAGCCGGCCCTCGTCGATCAGCCGCATCACCAGAGTGGCCGTGTAGACCTTGGCGATCGAGCCGGACAGGAACACCGAGTCGGTCGTCACCTCCACGCCGGTGCCCCGGTGCAGCACGCCGCTCGCCAGCTCGTGCACCCGCCCGTTGACCAGCACCGCCAGCGACGCGCCCGGCACGTGATGCCGCCGGCGCAGCTCGTCGAAGCGCGCCTGCCAGCGGGCCAGGTCAAAGGTCTGTCCCTGCGAGCCGGCACTCCCCCAGTCGCCGCTGGCCGTCCAGCCACCTTGCTCGGTCCACTGCACGTTCGTCGCCATGCTTCCTCCTGTACGACGTTCCCTGATGCGCACACTGTACGCATAGTGGATCGGTGTACGCAACAGCGCACGGTGAAACGGTCGAGGCGGTCAGCAGACATGGGGCCCCGCCCAGCGGCGGGGCGGCCGTGCAGCAGCCGCAGCGGTGCGGCGCTCCAGCCGTGCGGCCGTGCAGCTTGGCGGGCCTTCGTTGGTCACAGGGTGGGATCACTGTACGCATGCTGCGAACGCCGTACGCTACCATGGGGGTCCCGCAACGAGGAGACCTGATGCCAGCCGAGAAGCAGCCCATCCCCTCGGTATGGGCCCGCCCGCGTCCCAAACGGGAGCAGCCGTCGCTGAGTCGCGACCGGATCGTGTCCGAGGCCATCCACCTCCTGGACACCGAGGGCATCGACGCCCTGAGCATGCGCAGCCTCGGCGCCCGGCTCGGCGCCGGAGCCACGTCTCTCTATCGGCACGTGGCCAACAAGGACGAGCTGATCGAGCTGGTCGTGGACGAGATCTACGGCGAGGTACGGGTGCCCGCCGCCGACCCCGCACGCTGGCGGGTGGCCGTCACCGAATCCGCCCACAGCCTGCGCTCGATGGTGCTGCGTCATCCCTGGGTCGTCTCCGTGCTCGGCCAGATCGGGCTCGCCTACCTCGGGCCCAACCTGATGCGGCAGTCGGAGCGCATGCTCGCCCTGTTCAAGGCGGCGGGCATTGCCGTTGACGAGGCCGATCAGGCCATGAATCTGCTCATCGCCTACGTCATCGGAATGACCACCAGCGAGGCCGCCTACCTGTCGGTGCTCGCCCGCAGTGGCCAGAACGAGCAGGACTGGCTTGAGAGCCTGCGACCGACCACCGAACAGGCCCTGCAGGACTACCCGCTCCTGCGCGACGGGCGCGCCGCGGAGCAGACCAAGGATCCGGAGCAGATCCGCGCAGAGTCCTTCGTCTACGGCGTCGAGCGCATCCTGGATGGCTTGGAGACCAGGCTCGGCCGCACCCCCGCCCGTTGAGACACGGCCGGAGGGCGACGGAGCGGAACCGGTAGCCCACTTCTGCAGGCGGCCGATGCGGAGCGCTTTCGCGGCCGGCTCCGAGCCGGCCATGGTGTTCGGCTTCGTCGAGCCGAACGATGCGGGTCGAGTCCGGCGTAGGTGTCGAGCAGGACACGGGCGCGGTTCTGGCTGGGGCGGGGCGTCGGGGCTGGTGGCGCGGGCCGCGTTTTGCGGCAGGGAAACGCTCGGCTCGCTGATCAGCGGGAACACCGTCAACGCCGGATAAATCGCCCCCCGAGCCAGTGCCGTGTCGCTGGCCCGCGGGGCGTGGACGACGCCGCATGGACGACATCACGTGGACGACGCCCCGTGGACGCGTGCCAGAGGCCAGGCGGCCTAGGCCCGCGCCATCAGTGGGAGGGCCGCCGAGATGGCCGTGAGGCCGTGTTCCAGGTCGGATTCGGGGATGTTGAGCGCGGGCCTGAGCCGTACCGACCGCGGCCCGCACGCCAGGAGCAGCACGCCCGCCTCGTCCCGCAACCGCGTGACCAGCGCGTCGCGCGTGGCCCCGTCGGGCAGGTCGAACGCGCACATCAGGCCGCGCCCCCGGGCGTTGGAGACCAGGTCCGGGTGTTCGGCCTGCAGCTTGACGAGGCGTTCGACGAGGACGGTGCCGAGGGTGGCGGCGCGCGGGATGAGGTTGTCGCGTTCGATGATCTCCAGGAGGCCGCGCGAGCGGACCATGTCCACCAGCCCGCCGCCCCAGGTCGAGTTGATCCGGCCGCTGACCTGGAAGACGTTGTCGGGGACCAGGTCCACGCGGCGGCCCGCCATGATGCCGCCCACCTGGACCTTCTTCGCGAAGGCCACGATGTCCGGCGCCAGGCCGAGCTGCTGGTAGGCCCAGGGGGTGCCCGTGGTGCCGCCGCCAGTCTGCACCTCGTCCATGATGAACAGCGCGTCGTACTCGTGACACAGCCGCTGCATCGCCTGCAGGAACTGCGGGCGCATGTGGTTGTCGCCGCCCTCGCCCTGGATGGGCTCGGCGATGAAGCAGGCGATGTCGTGCGGGTGCGCCTCGAAGGCGGCGCGCGCCTGGGCGAGCGCGTGCTCCTCGGCGGCCTCCACATCTCCGAGGTGTACGGCGGGTACGTCGATGCGCGGCCAGCGGAACTGGGGAAAACGGTCGGTCTTACCTGGTTCGGTATTGGTCAGGCTCAAGGTGTAGCCGCTGCGGCCGTGAAACGCCTTCGTCAGGTGCATGACCTGGGTGCCGAGGTCGCGGGAGCGGCCCGCCGCCTCGTTGCGCCGGCTCTTCCAGTCGAAGGCGGTCTTCAGGGCGTTCTCGACGGCCAGCGCACCGCCTTCGACGAAGAACAGGTGGGGCAGCTCGGGGTCACCGAGGACACGGGAGAAGGTCTCGACGAAGTCCGCCAGGTGGGCGGTGTACATGTCGGAGTTGGCGGGCTTGTTACGGGCCACCTCGCCGAGAAGCCGGACGAAGTCCGGGTCGAAGGGCGGGTTCACGCCGAGCGGCGCGCTGGCGAAAAACGTGTAGAAGTCAAGGTATCGGCGGCCGTTGCCGGCGTCGACGAGCCAGGAGCCTTGGCTGTGCTCCAGATCGAGCACGAGCCGGTAACCGTCGACGAGCAGATGGCGGGCAAGGCGGTCGTGTACGTCCATGTCACCTCCACGTTGAAACCAGACATGGCATACGTTTCCCGGCCGAACCTAGGTCTATGCGGAAAATCTCCGGAATTCAGGCGGCATGGGCGAACTTCTTTACCTCGAACGACAGCACGATCATCGCGATGCCGTACAGGATGGCGAAGATCCCGACCAGCCAGACCAACGTCAGCAGTCCCGCGCCGGGCCAGATGAGCAGCAGGACGCCGAAGACGATGGACAGGATCCCGCCGATGATGAGCATCCACTCGTTCTCGATCACCTTGCGCATCTGCACGCCCGCGACGATCTCCGATGCTCCGCTGAGGATCGCCCAGAACGCGATCACGAAGAGCAGGACCAGCGCGGTCTTGCCCGGCCAGACGAAAGCTATGATCCCCGCCAGGATCCCGAGAATCCCGGAGATGATGAGCCAGACGCGGGAGTCCGTTCCATGCCGGAAGGCGGAGAACACCGAGACGAGCCCGCTGACGATGGCGTACGAGCCGAAGAAGATCACGAGCACGAGCAGCGTGATCGCGGGCCAGATCAGCGCCAGGATGCCGAAGATCACCGCCAAAATGCCGCGGATCAGGACGAGCCACCAGTTGCGTGCGATTTGCTCCATACTGGTGTGATCTCCCGATCGATCGCGCAAGCAGCCCACAGCGCGGTCAAAACTCGGTAACCCGCCACTGTCGGGGCGAAGCACCTAACCGAGCAGGCCCTTAGGCGTGGGAGTAAACCACGATCGACACCGCGACGTACTGCACCAGGTAGGCGGCGATCGTGAACGCGTGGAACACCTCGTGGTAGCCGAACCAGCCGGGCGCCGGGTCCGGGCGGCGCAGACCGTACACGATGGCTCCGGCGCTGTAGAAGACGCCGCCGACGGCGACCAGCACGACGGCGGCCACGCCCGCGCCCGCGAGCAGCTGCGGCAGCACGAAGATCGCGGTCCAGCCGAGCGCCAGGTAGAGGACCGTGTACAGCCAGCGCGGCGCGCTCATCCAGAACACCCGGAAGAGCACCCCGGACAGCGCGCCGCCCCAGACGACCGCCAGGACGGCCACGCGGGCGGCGCCGTCGAGCGCGAGGAGCGCGAAGGGCGTGTAGGTGCCCGCGATGATCAGGTAGATGTTGGCGTGGTCGAAGCGCCGCAGCGCCTCCGCCAGGCGGGGGCCCAGCGTGCCGCGGTGGTAGGTGGCCGAGATGCCGAAGAGCAGACCCGAGGTGATCGCGTAGATCGCGGACGCGAGACGGGCCTGCAGGGTGGGGCCGAGCGCCACGAGCGCGAACCCGGCGACCAGCGTCACGGGCAACGCTCCAGTGTGCAACCAGCCTCGTAGCCTCGGCTTCGCGGTGATGGTCGTCATATAACCTACGGTACCGTAGGTTATGGCCACGTTGAGGGTGTGGGACCTCGACGAGACGAAGGTCATATCCCAAAGGTCATATCCCGTTGAGGAAGCGTGCCGCGACCGGCAGCGCGGCGCTCCGGCCCGAGCCGCCGTTGCGTACGAAGACGCTGAAGGCCAGGTCGTCGCGGTAGCCGATGAACCAGCCGTGCTCGCGCCCGCCAGTGGCCTCGGCCGTGCCCGTCTTGCCGGACACGCCCGCGGGCAGCCCGGCGGCGGCGGCCGTACCGTGGTCGACGACGGCGGCCATCATCTCCCGCAGCGCCGCGATCGTCCCCTCGTCGAGTTCGACCGGTTTCGCGGCCGGGCCGTCGATCCGCTCGGCGGCGGCCTTGGACAGGATGCGCGGCACGCGCAGTGTGCCGCTCTCGACCGCCGCCGCGACCATCGCCATGCACAGCGGGGTCGCCTCCACCGTGCCCTGGCCGAAGGAGTCGGCCGCCAACTCGTCCATGCCGTCCGGCGGGTCCATCCGCCCGCAGTTGCCGCCCAGGCCCGTGGCCAGCTTGGCACCGCCGAACCCCCACTTCGCGGCGGTCTCGACAAGATCGTCACCCGATAATCGGGCGACGGCCTCGCGCACGAATGTGGTGTTGCAGGAGTACGCGAACGCGTCGGCGAACGTCACCTGGCCGTGCGCCTGCTCGCCCGCGTTCTTGACCGTCCTGAAGTGCGGGATCGTGTACGTGGCCGGGCAGTCCACCTCCGCCGCCGGATCCAGGCCCGCCTCCATCAGCGCCGCCGCCGTAACCGTCTTGAACGTGGACCCGGGCGGGAAGAAGTCGCGGAACGCGCTGTAGTTTCCCTCCAGCCGATCGGCCACCGCGAGCACCTCACCGGTGCTGGGCCGGATCGCGATGATCGACGCGTCCCGCACCCCGTCGAGCGCCCGCGCGGCCGCCGCCTGCACCGACCGCGACAGCGTCGTACGCTCCAGGTTCACCTTGGGCTCGACGGTCATGAGCCGCCGCGCCTGCTGTCCAGGCAGGGCGGACTCCAGCGCCCATCCCTGCGCCACCTCGTCGAACTCGGGCTTGAGCTCGGCGAGATAGGAGTCGGCGTAGCTGTCATTGGGGATCTTGTCACCCTCGCTGGTCACCAGTTCGACCGCGGGCCGGTCGAACTCGGCCAGCCGCACCGTGCCCCCGTCCTTGAGCCGGGGATCCAGCGTCTCCGGCGCCCAGAGCACCTTCCAGGTCCGGTCGCGCACGGCCAGCCGCAACGTACCGCTGAACGGCCACGCCCCGAACTCGCTCAGCGTCCTGCTCCCGGTGAACGGCACCTCGGCCGAGGTCTCCCCCGTGCTCTTCACGGCCCCGGGCCGCAACTGGATGTCCTGAACATGCAGGTCGTCCGAGAACGACCGGTGCCGGGTGACGAAGTCCGCCGGCGGCTGATAGACCAGGGTGGCCATGGCCCGCAGGTCCCCCCGCTGCCATGCCGTGAAGTAGGCGGCCGAGGTCTGCGCGGCGCTGCCCTTGACCCGCTTGGACACCACTGTCGCGAAGACACCTGCGCTTACTACCGCAACAACGGCGATAACCAGCACAATCAGCCTTCGTCGTCGCATACGGTTACTCCCAGGAGGGGATCATCGTGGCACGAGGACAGCGGGAGCCGATGCCCGGCCTTTACCCGGTGACGTTCGGCGAGATCGAACTGCTCCGGGACCTGGACAGGCAGGACGGCTGGGTACTGTCCAAGGATGGCGTACCTCAGTCGTACGTTGACTTACAAGACCCTACATATCTGGAATTCGAGTACGTACGGCTTATGGCGGACGTGATCGACCTTCTTCCGGAAGGCGCGCTCGCCTGCGTCCACGTGGGCGGCGGGGCGTGCACGATCCCGCGCTATGTCGCGGCCACCCGGCCAGGGTCCCGGCACATCGTCCTCGAACCCGACGGGCTCCTGGTCAACCTGATCCGCGAGCAGCTCGACCTGCGGTCCGTGCCACGGCTGAAGGTGATCGTGCAGGGTGGGCGCGAGGGCACCGCCAAGGTCTGGGACGACTCGGCCGACCTGCTGGTCCTCGACGCCTTCTCCGGCGCCACCATGCCGGTCGAGCTGGCCACGACGGAGTACATGGGCGACATCTCCAGGGTGCTGCGCCCGTCGGGCACGCTGCTGATCAACATGGCGGACGGCAAGGGCCTGGCCTTCGCCAGGCGGCTCGTGGCGACGGTCCAGGGGACGTTCCGGCATGTCGCGCTGCTGGCCGAGCCGGGCGTCATGCGCGGGCGCCGCTTCGGCAACCTCATCGTCGCCGCCTCGCGGGCGGAGCTGCCGATCGACCTGCTGACCCGCCGCGCGGCCGGCGGCCTCACCCAGGCCAGGTGTGTGTACGGGGAGGCGCTGACGAACTTCGTCGCGGGTGCCCACCCGATCAAGGACGGCGACGCGGTGCTGGCCCCGGTGCCACCCCCGGCCGTCTTCGGCTGAGAAGCTGATAACCGGGCTCAGGGCCCCAGGTAGGCCAGGACGGCGGCGACCCGGCGGTGGACGTCGCCGCTGTTCTCCAGACCGAGCTTGGCGAAGATGGAGTTGACGTTCTTCTCCACCGACGAGACCGACAGGTGCAGCGCCCTGGCGATGGCGCCGTTGGAGCGGCCATGTGCCATCTCACGCAGCACATCGCGCTCGCGCGACGTCAGCGCCTCCTGCTCGCCCCGCACGTCGCGCCTGGCCAGCAGCCCTTCCACCACCTTGGGGTCGATGACCGAGCCACCAGAGGCAACCGCCTTGATGGCGCCGAGCAGCTCGTCGAGGTCACCCACCCTGTCCTTGAGCAGGTAGGCGAACCCCTCGGTGCCGTGCTTGAACAGCTCGAAGGCGAACAGCGCGTCCGAGAACTGCGACAGCACCACGACCCCGACGCCCGGATGATCGGCGTGGACGCGGTGGGCGGCGTCGATCCCCTCGAACCCCTGGCGCCAGTCCCCTCCCGGCATCCGGATGTCGGTGATCACCACGTCGGGGCCGAGCCTGCGCGTGGCGTCGACCAGTTCGTCGGCGTTGCCCACCGCGCCGACGACCAGGACCTCGCCCGAGGTCTCCAGCAGCCGCCGGGTGCCCTCGCGTACCAGGTAGTGATCGTCGGCCACGATCGTGCGGATCCGCTCAGGCATCGACCGGCACCCAGGCGTTCATCCGTGTCCCTTCTCCATGTCCGCTGTCAAGATCAAGTCCGCCGCCGAGCGCGTCGAGCCGGTCGGCGAGCGTGGCCAGCCCCCGGCGGCCGACGGCCGACGGATCGAAGCCCCGCCCGTCGTCCGTGACGGTCGCACGCAGGCGGCCGTCCGCCCGCGCCAGGCGTACCTCTATCTTGGTGGCGCCCGCGTGCTTGAGCGCGTTGGCCACCGCCTCGCTCACGGTGAAGTACATCGCGCCCTCCACCTCGTCGGGGAAGCGCTGGGCGCGCAGCTCCCTGCTCGCGACGACCGTGGTCGGCACCGGCAGCCGGGCGCAGCGCTCCTCCACGGCCTCCACCAGGCCGCCCTGGCTGAGCGAGCTGGGATGGATGCCGGCGGCCAGCTCCCGCAGGTCGTTGAGCGTCTGGCGGGCCTGCTCGCGCAGCTCGGCGAGCATGTCGGGGCCGCCACCGGTGGCGCGAGCCAGCTCCAGCCCGGCGATGAGCGCGACGAGTTGCTGTTGCACGCCGTCGTGGATGTTGCGCTCGATGCGCCGGCGTTCGGCCTCCTGGGCGTTGACCAGGCGGCCGGCCAGCCCGGCGCTCTGGATGGCGAGCCCCGCGGGCACGGCCAGCGCCGCCAGGAGCCGCCGGTCGGCGGCGGTGAGGCGGTCGCCGTCCCTGGGCCCGCACTCGATCCGCCCCAAACCGCCCCGCACGGGCAGCGTCAGCGCCGCGGCGCCCTCCTCCCGCCCGGCGACCACGCGGGTGCCGTCGGCGAGCGTGACCGCCGCCCACCTGACCGCCAACCCATCGCGTACGGCCGCCGCGAGCCTGCCGAGCTGCTCCACGGGCTCGGGCGTCTCCTCTAACGCCGTGCCCAGGCTCGTCAGCATCTCGTCCACGGTCGGCCGGACGTCGAACACCACGAGGAGCCGTGAGCCCCTGATGCCGATCCTGAGGTCGAGCAGCCGGTGCCTGACGACCGCGACAGCGATCGCCACGGGCAGCGACCCGAGCACGGCCAGCGCGCCGGCCGCCCCGGCCACCGGCGCGGCGAGCCCGAAGAGGAAGAACGAGAGCAGCAGGAACCCGGCGAGGTTGGCGGTCATTCCCGCGACCATCCAGGCGTACTGGCCGCGCTCGCCGCTCCCGCTCCGCCGCCAGCGGATCACCAGCCCGCAGAACACGACGAACGTGACGATCCAGGTGACGAGCTGGCCGACCGCGGACATGAGCGCGGCAACCAGGTCCGCCGAGCCGGCCAGCACCAGCTGGCCGGGCGTGGCGGAGGAGATGGGGCCGATCAGGAGGTTGCCCGTGAAGTGGACGGCGATCGCCACGCCCCCGATCCATGCGACGGGCCGCCAGCGGCGCGACGGCAGCCGGCCCTCGGGGAACAGCAGCGGGACGAAGATCCACAACAGGCCGTAGTAGACGGCGAAGACCGCGACCAGCACGCGGACGACCACCGGTGCCACGTCGAGCTTGCTCAGCCCGACGCCGAAAGTGCTCAAACCCAGGCAGACCGCCGTGGCCAGGAGCAGCCAGACATAGCGGATGTGCGGCCGGCGCACTGCCAGCAGCCAGCCGAGTGCCGGCAAGACCAGGCCGATGACGATGTACGCCCACTGCGTCGCAGGGGCGGGCAGGCCGCTGTCCAGCAACGCGCCCGCGATCAGACCCGCGGCCGCGGTCGCCGCGAGCAGCCCGGCCACCAACCTGGAACTCATAAGGCCCCATCGTCGCGGGGGCGGTGGGCTGCGTCTATGCGGATAACCGCACACTCGATGCGGTTATCCGCAGTCTCAAGACGGCGGCTCACCGGGTGGGGTATGCAGGACGGGGTCTGTTGAGTGGGAGGCACGTGTTCCACCTGGGTCTGAGTCGAAATCGAAGTCGAACGCGAAGCCGAAGGAGCCACCATGCACTCTCCGTCGAAGCCCGCCCTCGCTGTCGCGGTCACCGCCGTGGCCGTGTCACTGACCGCCTGCGCGACAGGGACCACCACCAGCAGCCCGCCCGGGGTCGCCGCTAACCGGCCTGACGCCGTCACCAGCCTGCCCGGGGTCGCCGCTAACCGGCCTGAGGGCGTGACGAGCCTGTCCGGGGTCGCCGCATACCGGCCTGCGGGCGACACGAGCTCGCCCGTGTCCGCTGTGAGCCCGCTCACGTTCTCCGCCGCTGGTAGGAACGTTCCAAGCACCCCCTCGGCGACCACCGCGCCGCCCGTGGAGATTCCCAGTACGCCCGTCGGGCAGCAGTTGCGCTGGCTGCTCGACGCCCCCGCCAGGGCGCCGATCGGGCAGGCCGAGCTGGCCGAGCACTTCGCCCCGGCGTTCCTGGAGCAGGTCCCGGCGGACAAGGTCAACGAGACCCTGGCCGGGCTGCGCGGGATCCAGCTGCAGAAGATCATCGGAGCCACGCCCGCCGCTTTGATCGCGCATGTGGTGGTCGGCGCCCAGACGCTCAAGCTGACGCTCTCGGTGGACGCCACGGGCAAGATCAACGGCGTGCGGTTCACCGAACCGGCCACGCCTCAGCCCTCCCCCACGAGCTGGGACGAGCTGGATCGGCGGGCGCGCAAGGCGGCGGCCCGCGTGGGGTTCCTCGCCGCCGAGGTCAAGCGCGATGGCACCTGCCGACCGGTCCACGCCATCGCCGGCCGGCAGGCGCGCCCGCTCGGCTCGATGTTCAAGCTGTACGTCCTCGGGGCCGTCGCCAAGAAGATCGAGCAGGGCAGGTTCTCGTGGGACACCGCGATGACGATCAAGCCCGAGCTGAAGAGCCTGCCCAGCGGCGAGCTCCAGGACCGCCCCGACAACAGCCAGGTGCCGGTGCTGGAGGCGGCCAAGATGATGATCGCCATCAGCGATAACACGGGGGCGGACCTGCTGCTCCACCAGGCCGGCCGGACGGCGGTCGAGGACCGCGTACGGTCCTGGCACGGCCAGGTGAAGCGGAACACGCCGTTCCTGACCACCAGGGAGCTGTTCGCGCTCAAGGGCGCCGACTACCCGCGATACTCCAAGGAGTTCCTGTCGCGCGACACGGCCGGGCGGCGGGACTACCTGTCGGCGGTCGTCGACAAGCTCCCGCGGTCCGGCATCAGGGCGTGGGCCGAGCCGCGCGAGCTGGACACCTTGGAGTGGTTCGGCTCCCCGGCCGACATCTGCCGCGCGTACGCGGGACTGGCGAAGAGCCGTGACAAGCGGGTCGGCGAGATCATGTCGCAGAACCCCGGCGGGATCCAGCTGCCGGCCAAGGAGTGGCCCACCGTCTGGTACAAGGGCGGCTCCGAGCAGGGCGTGCTCGACCTGAGCTACCTGGCCCGCACGCCGTCCGGGCGCACCTTCGTGGTCACGGCCATGGCCTCCGACCCGTCCGCCGCCCTCAAGGAGGACCAGGTGTACGAGGAGCTCGTCGCACTCTCGCGGGGCGCCTTCGCCTTGCTCAAGTCGTCCTGACCCTGGGCCCTTCGGCCTCCTGGCCGCCTGAGCCCGGGCTCCTGGCGGCCGGGACCGCTCGCCTGGAATAGTTGAATTCTCAACTTGGTTGAGAACAGCAGATTCCGCCGAAGGGAGCCCGACATGCCCGCCGTCACCGTAGAGAACCCGCTCAGCCTGCCCCGCCTGCCGGAGCCGCTGACCGAGGCGCAGGGCCGCAAGGTGCTCGCCGTCGAGACCGCGCCGAGCGGCTTCGAGGGCGAGGGCTTCCCGGTACGCCGGGCCCTGGCCGCCATCAAGCCTGAGTACCTCGACCCGTTCGTGATGATGGACCAGATGGGAGAGGTCGACTACGCGGCGGGCGAGCCCAAGGGCACTCCGTGGCACCCGCACCGCGGCTTCGAGACCGTCACGTACATGATCGACGGCGTGATGGAGCACCTCGACTCCAACGGAGGCGGCGGCACGATCACGAACGGCGACACCCAGTGGATGACCGCCGGCGCCGGCATCCTGCACAAGGAGGCGCCGCCGGAGTGGCTGGTGCAGCAGGGCGGGCTGTTCCACGGCATCCAGCTGTGGGTGAACCTGCCGGGCGCCAAGAAGATGATCGCCCCGAAATATCAGGACATCGGAAGCTCCAGCGTCGCGCTGCTCAGCAGCCATGACGGCGGCGCCCTGATCCGCCTCATCGCGGGCGACCTGGCCGGGAACACCGGGCCCGGCAGCACCCAGACGCCGATCACCCTGCTGCACGCCACGATCAGCCCGGGTGCGCGGCTGACGATGCCGTGGCGCAAGGACTTCAACGCCCTCGCCTACGTCCTGTCGGGACGCGGCACGGTCGGGAGCGAGCGGCGCCCGCTGGTCAGCGGCCAGCTGGCCGTGTTCGACGGCTTCGGCGACCGTCCGGGGCTGACCACGTCGGGTGAGACGATCACGCTGTCGGCGAAGGACACGATGGAGGTCATCATCCTCGGCGGTCAGCCGATCGGCGAGCCGGTGGCCCATTACGGCCCGTTCGTCATGAACACCCGCGCCGAGCTGGCCCAGGCTTTCGAGGACTATCAGGCGGGGCGTCTGGGCTCCATTCCCGCCGCCTGATTACGAGAATCGCATTGAGCGGCCCGCTATTAAGCGGGTCGCTATCGAGTAGGTCGCTATTGACCGGGCGCTATTGAGCGCGCCGCCAAGTCATTGGAACTGGGCCGCCGTTATTCACGGCGGCCCATTGTGTTCAAAGGGCGACGCGGCGGCTACGGACGGACCACTGTCTTCTTCGGCCCGCAGTGGTCGAATTTCACCTTGTACGGCTTGCTCACACAGGCCCAGAGCTCGATCTTGCCGTGCGACATGCGCCTGGTCCGCTGCTCAAGGCAGTCCTGGTTCTTGTAGTAGTTGGCGTACTGGTAGGTGTGCCCCTGGTATCTGACTTTGGCCATCGCGTAGCGGTGGTCGGCGTTCCGGTCGCAGACGATGATTCTCGTGTCGCTCTCCAATTGAGCTTCGGCGAGCACGCCCCCGTGCCCGTCACTCAGGGATGCGCGGGGAATCGCCCGTGCGGTTGCCGAAGCGGCGGTGGTGCCCACGGTGGCGAGCGCCAGTCCGGCGATGGCGGTGACGAGTAGCAGCTTTTTCACAATGCCCCCTGTCGTTTTGCATTTCCGTAGGAAAGACGACGGCATCGGCGGCAAAGTTCATAAAAAGTGCGAGCCGATTTCGGCGCGCTCGTCGAGGGCGGCCCATGGCCGGACGGCCCCGCCGGTCGCGAGGAGGCCCGTCCGGGAGCCCTGCGAACCCGGCTCCGGCCGGTCGACAAGTAGTGAAGTACGTACTAATGTGCTGCTTCATCATGAATGAAGTACATAAATCAGATTTCCACACTGACCCCGATGGAAGCCTCTTCGATCCCGCGACCAGGACCGCCATGCGGCAGTTCACCGGCGGAGGCGACACCGCCGCGCTGGAGGCCGCGGCCGCCGTTCGCACCGCCTTCCACGCCATCGAGCGCATGCGCGCCCACGGCAGCCAGGGCAGAGGGTTGAGCTCCGGCGCGATGGACCTGCTGATGCGGCTCGGCGCCGCCGAAGGAGACGGAGTGAGCATCGGGGAGCTGGCCCAGTCCGCGGGTGTCAGCTCCCGTAACGTGACCGGGCTGGTCGACACGCTGGAGCGTGAGGGTCTGGTGCGGCGGGTCCCCGACCAGCGGGATCGGCGCTCGGTCCTGGCCCAGATCACGGCAGAGGGACAGGATTGGATCAAGGCGTTCAGCGAGCCGTCGCAGCGGGCGATGACGGCGATGTTCAGGGACTTCACGGCCGACGACCTGACCCGGTTCCGGGACCTGTGCCTGCGGGTGGCCGACAATCAGCGCCGGCTCGCGCAGTATCTGGAAGGTGCCTCATGAGCGGCGAGAACCGGACGCGTGAGGTCGTACGCGGCTACCACGAGGCGCGCTTCCGTGGCGATGTGGCCACGGCCGCCGCGCTCATCGGTGACGGGTTCAGCTTCCGGAGCCCGCTCATGAGCTCCGACGACGCCGCCGGCCACCTGGCCGGGATCACCGGCTTCGTCCAGGTGGTCACCGGCGTCGATCTGATCAGCGAGCTTTACGGCGAGTCGGAGGCCACGCTCGTGTACGACGTGCACACCGCCACGCCGGTGGGCACCCAGCGCACCGCCGAGCACTTCCAGCTCGTCGACGGCCGGATCGTCTCCATCATGCTGATCTTCGACGCCACGCCGTGGCAGCCGATGAGACAAGTGATGGGCTGAGCCCAGCTGAGCTGACAGGCGAACTGGGCCGACGAGCTGGGCTCAGCTGACGGGCTGGGCGCGGTCAGGGGGACGGCAGGGCGGCGGCGGTCTGGCGCCAGATCCTGCCGTCCTTGATCACTAGCGTGCCGAACGTGGTGACCTTGTTGCCGGCGATGGTCATGAGGGCGTTGTAGAAGATGACGTCGTCCACCGCCTGGATGGACATGACCTCGACGACCTGCGGCTCGGCGGCCAGATAGGCGCCGAACAGCTCCCGGATCTCCGCCGCTCCCCTGGCCACGCGGTCGAAGCGGACGACCATGGCCTCCTCGTGGTACTGCGCCAGCAGGGCCTCCAGGTCCCGATCCGCGATAGCGGCCAGTTGGCGGTCGAACAGCTCCATCACGGTCATGCCTCTCCTCCGGGCAGGGGACGGCGAAGATCGTAGGCGACCTGCGCTCCGCCGTACAAGAGAATCAAAGGGAACGCCAGCGCGGCCGGGAGCGCGGAGGTGACGAGCGTGAGCACGGCGGCCGCCATGCGGATGCCGGTCGCGAGCCGGTCGCCGGAGCACAGGTGCTGGAGGCCGAGGGTGACGAACACCACCGCGGCGGGCACCCCGACGGCCCAGCCCGTCCCCGGGTGGGTGATCGCGTGCTCGACACCGATGCCGAACGCGACAAGGCCCAGCGACAGCGGCAGATGGGAGTAGACCCAGACCTGTCCGGCCAGCTGGGTACGCAGCACCACCGACTCGTCTATGTGCCCGAAATACAGCCACCAGAACGCCATGGCGATCGCGATGCCCGCGAGGGCGATCAGCAGTGTGCCGGGCGTGACCGCGTGGCTCTTCAGCCCGACCACCACCGCGGCGACGACCTCGCCCAGCACGATCACCACGAACAGCCCGAACCGCTCGGGCAGGTGCTCACTCTGCGGCGGCAGCGCGCCCTGGTACCGTCGCGCCAGGAGCGGCGTGGCCAGATCGATGACCATGGCGATGGCCCACAGGACATAGCGCAGCGGCGGCTCGACGGCCGGCGACGCCGTCCAGATGACCACCGACACCGTGAACCCGGCCACATAGCTGCTGGTCAGCGACCGCCCTTCGGGCACATGCCGCCCGGCGCGCAGGTAGGCCACGATGAGCAGGATCCGCACGGCCACGTAGGAGAGGGCGAACAACGCGGAACGCTGCTCGATGTCGCCCAAGCTCGCGGCCATCGTGCCAACGGCCAGGATTTGGGGTAATACGAGCAGGCGATGGCTCACGTCATCGGTGTCGAACCTGTTCGCGTAGAACACGTAGCCCGCCCAGGCCCACCAGATGGGCACGAACAGCCCTATGAACGCCAGAATCCGCCCTGGTTCGGTCCCCTCGGCCAGCACATCGGCCAACTCGGCCACGGCCACCACGAACACCAGGTCATAGAGCAGCTCCAGCCAGGTGGCCCGTCGCTGCACTCCCTCGAACAGCCGTAACCTAGGCGGCTGCCAACTCCTGCTCACCCGTACCTCCGCATGTAATCGTGTAATTATGTCGCCCTGGAGTTCTGGTGTGCACGGCACCGGCTGAGTATGGGGTACTCAGGACAGACCCCATTATCCGGCCTACCTTCGCGGAAGGACGGACGATGGGGGGACACCATGCACTTCGTTCCATTAGCGCCGGATGCGCTGGCCAAGCTGGAGACCCGCTTCTACGAACTGAAGGCGGCCGGGCTGCTGCCCGAGCACCTGACGTTCGAGGACTACTACGCGATGTGGCGTTCCGAGCGGCGTGGGCCGCGCTCGGTGGGCCTGGATGACGGCAACCTCACCCCGCAGGCTCCCGACGTGAGCCTGATCAACCGGCCGCCGAAGAAGCTCAAGGGTGTCATCAAGACGCTGGTGCTGCTGGTCGACTTCGATGACCGACCGCACGATCCGGCTCATGACGCGGAGCACTTCAGGCGGCTGCTGTTCGGCACTCAGCCGGGCAGCATGCGCGACTTCTACCGGAAGGTCAGCGGCTTCAGCGACGACCACGGCATCGACGTGCAGGGCGAGGTGTTCGGCTGGTTCCGGCTGCCGCAGACGCTGGCCTTCTACGCCAACAACAAGTCGGGGCTGGACGAGGACCACTTCCCGCGCAACGCCCAGGGTATGGCGCGGGACGCCGTGCAGGCCGCTCTGGCGGCGGGCGTCGAGATCGACCCCTCCTACGACGTACTCGACGAGCACCAGGTCACCGCGCTGTTCGTCGTGCACGCCGGCCCGGGCGCCGAGACCTTCGCCGACGCCGAGGGGCTCCAGTACATCTGGAGCCTGAAGTGGACCGTCGGCGACGAGCCCATCTCGGTCGGGCCCGACCTGGAGGTGAGCACCTTCCTGACCGTGCCCGAGGACTGCAACGTCGGCGTCTGCGCCCACGAGTGGGGGCACCTGGCGGCGCGCTGGGCCGACTACTACGACACCGACCGGGCGCAGACCGGCGCCAAGTCACACGGGCTGGGCAACTTCTGCCTGATGGCGGCCGGCTCGTGGGGCAACCGCGGCGTCACGCCCGTGTACCCGACCAGCATGCTGCGCATGTTCCACGACTGGGTCACCCCACGGCTGGTCACCGAGACCACCCACGGCATCACGCTCCGGCCGGTGGCCGAGGGCGGTGACTTCATCGTCATCCGTAACGATCGGACGATGAAGGACTCGCAGTACATCGTCGTCGAATACCGCCGCAAGCGGGGCCAGGACGAGTTCCTGCCCGACCAGGGCATCGCGGCCTACGTCGTGGACGAGGCCATTCCCAACGTCGACGACGAGCGGCGCCTGGCGATCGAGCTGATGCAGGCCGACGGCCTGCGCCAGCTCGCCCAGATCGGCAGCCTGGGGAACAGAGGTGACGCCAACGACCTGTATCCCTCACTGGGCAACACGAGCATCGGCCGGGACACCAGGCCCCCGCTCGATCTGCCCGGGGGCGGATGGACCGGCGTGACCATCGAGGTCTCCGGCACGCCGGGCGATGACGAGATGACGATCGACGTCGTGGTCAGCTCGTAAGGGCAGTCCATGACGGGGCCGACTACGGCAGATGCTGGGCGAGTGCCGCGACCGCCCAGCATCTGCCGTGACTGGCTCTATCTCGTCGCACGCGCCGACCGCGGTCCGCCATTCTCTCGTCGTACGGGCTGACCGCGGTCGACGAACCTCCCGTCGTACGCGCTGACAGCGATCCACGAACCTCTCGTCATACGTGCTGACACCGGTCTACGAATGGGCCCTGCGGGCGGCCAAGAGTGCGCACGTCACGGCGCCCAGCCCCGTGAACCGCAGGAGCGTGCCCCTGGACGGAGCCCAGGTGGGACGGTGGGTGGGGTGGGTGTGGCCGGCCGTAAAAAATCGCCCGTAAAAATCGCCCGTAAAAACGCTCAGTTGAGCGTGAGGCAGGCGATGCGCGGGGCGGGCTGCTCGGAGGGGGTGGTCGGCCTGGCGTGGAGGACCAAGGAGTGGGGCACCTCGCCCGTCAGCGGCCAGTCGTGGCGGGCGGTGGCGCGCCCGGCGCCGGAGCCGTCCGTCTTCAGGTCCAGCCACACCTCGCTGGTGGCGTCGGCTCGGCCGGCTATGTGCTGGAAGTGCGCCCCCGCGTCGGCGGGGCCCTTTCCGCAGGGCGCGACATGGAGGTGGGCGCCGTATCGATGGTTGGGCACCAGGCCCTCCACCACCAGCGAGGTCACCGTCTTGCCGCCCGTGGACTCGGCGGTCACGCTCGCCTGAGCCCCCTTGGGCACCAGCTTGCGGTTGTACACGATGGCCATCGTGGTGCGCGGCTTGAACACTCCGGCGCCCGTGAGCGTGGTGGGCGCCGCAGCGGCGTCGGAGCTGTGGACGGCGTTTCCCACGGGCGCGTCGGCCTCGGGATCGGCCGGGCTCTGCGCACAGCCCGCGACCGCCAGGGCGAGCAGCAACGCGGCCGAACGCGCCCTCAGCGGGCGAGCGGCCCCACGGGCCGTGACGCCCGGCCGGACGGTCCCACCGACGGTGTCGCGGGCAGTCGCGCAGTCTGTGTCGAGTGGGGCGGCGGACTGCTCCACGATGACGAAGTCGGGGTAGCCGGGGCTCAGCTGCGCGCGAGGCTTGCCGGCGCGCGCCCTCAGTGACCGGACGGACGCGGGCATCCGCTGTGCGATGGCAGGCGTGGGCAGGCGCATGGGAACCCCCAAAGCGGTGACGAGCCCTGGCCAGGCTCACGGGGCCACCACTCTAACCAGTAACCGACCCACTACGCACCGTGTTTGGCGGCGATCCCGTCGATGAGTCCGGCCAGGGTGAAGTCGTTCTCCGTGAGCCGCCCCTTGTCGTGGGTGGTCAGCGAGAGGTGCAGTTTGCGCCACCGGATGTCGATGTCGGGATGGTGGTTCATCTCTTCTGCCTGGACCGCGATCTCGTCGACGATCCGGATGGCCGTGGGGAAGTCGGGCGCGGTGATCGTACGCCGGATCTCCTCGCCCTCCCTGCGCCATTCGGGCAGGTCGTTGAGCTTGCTGTCGACGTCCATAAGCTCACGTTACTTCAGCGCCCCCGCGCCGAGGCCGGACTGGATCTGGCGTTGGAAGATGATGTAGACGATCATCACCGGGATGATCGCCATGCTGAGGGCGGCGAACAGGCTCGGCCAGTCCGCCTCGTACCCGGCGATGGTGGAGATGTCGGCGATGCCCTGGGTGATGACCCACTTGTCCTTGTCGTCCGTGAGCAGGACCAGGGGCAGCAGGTATTGGTTCCATTGGCCGAGCACGTTGAAGATGGTGATGCTGATCAGGCCGGGCTTGGCCATGGGGAGCATGATCTGGAAGAACGTGCGGGTGTGGGAGGCGCCGTCGATCGCCGCCGCTTCGGCCACGGTGTCCGGCAATGTACGGAAAAATGCGGCCAAGAAGAAGACCGTGAACGGCAGCGAGTACGCGATGTAGACCAGGATGAGCCCGATGTGGGAGTTCAGCAGCCCGAGCTGGAGGACGACGAAGAACAGCGGCCCCAGCGCCAGGAAGATCGGGAACGCCATCCCCGCCACAAAGAAGTAATAAATCACCCTGTTGCCGAAAAACTGGTAGCGGGCCAGCACATACGCCGCCATCGAGCCGAACAGCATCGTCCCCAAAGTGCTGAAAAATACGACGACAACGGTGTTGAGCATGTACTGCCCCACGTGGGCCTTGTCCCAGGCCCTCCCCCAGGCGTCGAGCCGCAACTGACCGGGCAGCTGAAGCGCGTCCCCGAAGATCTCCGTGTTGTTCTTGAACGACGCGAGGAACGTCCAGAGCAGCGGCAGGATGATCAGCAGCGCCCAGATGAAGAGCGCCAGATGCGAAAGGCCGCCAAGGACCCCGAGCCGGGGTCTGGCCGGACGAGGCGTGGCCATGTCGGAGGAAGTCGATGCCATGTCAGAGCTCGATCCTCTCGCGCCGCGTGGTGCGCAAGGTCAGCACCGCGAACGTCACGGTGAGAAAGAACAGCACGACCCCCATCGCCGAGGCGTAGCCGACCTTGGAATAGGTGAACGCGGTCTTCCATATCTCCACGGGCAGCACGGTCGTCGCCCCGTCGGGCTCTCCTTTGTCCCCGGCGAGTACGAGGATCAGCGCGAACCCGTCGAACGCCGCGATCCCCAAATACACCCAGCCCACCTGGATGGTGTCGCGCAGCAGTGGCAGCGTTATCGAGAAGAACAGCCGCGCCCGCCCGGCCCCGTCGAGCGCCGCCGCCTCGAAATAGTCCTTCGGAATGGCGGCCATTCCCGCCGAGAAGAGCACCACGTAGAATCCGACGGCCTGCCAGATCATCACCGCCAGAATCGCCCAGAGGGCCAGGTTCGGCTCGATCAGCCAGCCGACGGGATCGAGGCCCAGCTTGACCAGGAGTCCGTTGATCACGCCGCTCTCGTCGGGCCGGTAGACCGCCTTGAACAGCACCCCGACCACGGCCACGGCGAGCACCTGGGGGAAGAAGAACACCACCCGATAGAACCTCGACCCCCAGATCCCCTTCATTCCCGCGCCGCGCGTTCCCCCGCCCAGGTTCAGTAGGAACGCGAAGAACAACGCGATGGCGACCGTCACGAGCGGCAGCACGAGCAGCAGGATTCCGTGATTGCGCAGGGCCCGCCAGAAGACCTCGTCCCCGAATAACCGGGTGAAGTTGTCCAGCCCGATGTAGTGCAGCCGCGACTTGTAGCCGTTCCAGTCCGTCAGGGAGATCTGGAACGCCTGGATGTAGGGGCTGATCACGAACACCGAGTAGAGAGCGACAGGAACGGCGAGAAACGCGGCGACGAACCCGTACTTGCGCAACCGCTCCATGGGCTAGTTGCTCCGCGTCTGCTTGACGACGGACGAGTCCTTCTTGATGGCGTCCGCCTTCTTCTGCATGTTCTGGCAGAACTTCTCGGGCGTGATGCGCCCGGCCATGACCACGTTTATCTGCTGGGTGCCGTAGTCGAACAACTCCTTGTACCAGCCCTCGAAACGGGCGTCGGTGATGATGTTCTGGCCGGCGGCGTCCTGTGCCTTGGCCGCGCTCTTGAGGCCGGGGGTGAGATCCAGCCCCTCGGCCGCGCCGTTGACCACGGTGAGGTTCAGCGTCTTCTCGGTGAAGCCCTTGGCCCCTTCCTTCGACAGCATGATGCGGAGATACTCCAGGCCGCCCTGCGGGTTCTTGCCTTTGGCGGAGACGAAGAAGTTCTCGCCGACCCCCACCTGGATGGCCCCGTACGGCATCTTGTCGGCGGCGGTGACATCGGGGATCGGCGCGATGGCGTACTCGAAGTCCTTGGGCTTGTCCTTGGCCATCTCGTTCTCGATCCACGAGCCGACCGGGTAGAAGAGCAGCTTGTTCTGGAGCTGCTTGACCTGGGTCTGGGTGTGGTCGAGGCCGAAGTACGCCTTATCGCCATAAAGCGTCTGGATCTCCACCCAGGCGGTCACCGACTGCTTCACCGGCTCGGCGTTCCAGGCGTTGTCGACCAGGTTGTCGATGTCGATGAGGACCTGGTTGCCGCCGATCTTGGCGGCCGTGTAGAGGGCGTTCCAGAGCTGGTAGTACGGGCCCTTCTGCCCGGGATAGGCGAACAGCAGGATGCCTTCCTTCTTCGCCGTGTCGCCGAGCGCCTTGAACTCCGCCCACGTCTTAGGAAGCGCCCACCCCTTGTCCGCGAAGAGCTTGGCGTTGTACCAGAGCGCGCGGTGGGAGACGGTGTAGTTGAGGACCAGGTCCTTGTCGTCGATCTTCGCGTTGTCCAGTACGGCCGGCGTCACGGTGTCGCGGACCTTCTTGGCCGGGTCGTCCAAGGACGGCGCGTCGAACAGCGCGGTCAGGTCGGCCAGCTGGCCCTCGCCGGCCATGGCGGCCAGGTCGAGCGCCTCGGGGCCCGAGTTGTTGACCACATCGGGCACGTCGCCGCTGGCGAAGCGCGGGCGCAGCTGGGTGCCGATCTGCTGGGTCGCGTTGTGCTTGACCGTCGCGCCGGGGAACCTCTTCTCGTACATCTTCTCGTGCAGGTCCTTGGCGTACGCGTCGCCGTAGCCACCGCTGAAGATCGTGACCTCCAGCGGCTTCTTGGCGTCGACGCCGAACGGGTTCTTCGGGTCGGCGGAGACGGCGATCGAGCCGGTCGGCGTCACGGTGGGCTCGTCGCCGGCACCGCTGGTGGCGCAGGCGCTCAGCAGGCCCGCGCCGGGGCCGGCGACGAACGCGGTCATGCCGATTCGGCGCAGCAGCTGACGCCGAGTGATCTCTCCCGGGTGGGTCATGGGGGCTCCTGAAGAGGACGAATTAGGAAAGTTTCCTAACCGTTTGCCCGAAGGTACGAACGGCCGGGCGCACTCGTCAAGGGGCGCAATCGAGCCGTAACACCTTTGCCGCGATCCTCCGCAGAAAGGACATTAGATGCCTGCCGCCCAAACGGCCACCCACCGCCGGCCCGAAGCGCGCTCGGGGTCCCGTCAGCCGAAGTGCGCCCGGGTCTCGGCGAAGGCCAGGTCGGTGCCCTCCAGAGCCCGGGCCACGTCCTCCTCCGTGTGCGCCGCCGACATGAACCAGTTGTGCCACGGGTGGATGTACACGCCATGCCGCAGGCAGGCGTCGCTCCAGTACATGGCGGTCGACAGGTCTGCGTCGCCGTCGAAGCTCAGCCACGGGATCGTCACAGGTCCGGTCTGATTCACCACGAACCCGTGCGCCTTGGCCTGCCCGTACAGCCCGTCACGCAGCTGCGTCCCGGCCCGCTCCATGGCCGCGATGCCGTCGGTGTCGCGCAGCGTCTCGATCGTCGCCTTCGCCGCCGCCATCGCCACGGCCGAGAACCAGAACGAGCCCGTCGAATACAGCGTCTGAGCCGGTCCGCGCAGCGCGTCCGTGCCGGTCACGGCGGCTATGGCGTAGCCGTTCGCCATGGCCTTGGACCACGCCGTCAGGTCCGGCCGTACGCCATAGGGCTCCCACGACCCCCGCAGGTCGATCCGGAACCCCGCACGGACGTCGTCGATCACCAGCGCGGCCCCGATCCGGTCGGCCAGCGCCCGCGCGGCCCGCGCGAAAGCGGGCTCCACCAGCTCCTGGTCCTCGAAGGAGTCGTGCTTGAACGGCGTCACGATGATCGCCGCGACCTCCCCCTCGACCGTGGCGGCCGCGGCCTCCAGCGACTCGATCGAGTTGTAGTCGAACTCCACCAGGTCGGCCCGCTCGTTCGGCGTCGTCCCGGCGAGCGACGGCGTGCACCAGGGGTCGGCCCCGTGGTAGGCGCCGTGGGCCATCAGCACCTTCGTCCGGCCGGTGGCCGCTCTGGCGACCATGAGAGCCTGGGTGGTGGCGTCGGTGCCGTTCTTGGAGAACATCGCCCAGTCGGCGCTGGGCACGGTGTCGACCAGCAGCTCGGCCAGCTCGACCATGATCGGCCCCGGCCCGTTGAGGCAGTCACCGAGAGCCAGCTGCCGGGCGGCCGCCTCCTCCACGCGCGGGTGCCGATGCCCGAGCACCACCGGGCCCCAGCTGCACATGAAGTCGATGTACTCGCGGCCGTCCACGTCCCACTGGCGGCACCCTTCGCCGCGCTCGAAGAACTGCGGGTATCCGGGGGCGAAGATCGCTGCGTTGAGATGCCCGTACATGCCGCCGGGCACGACCTTCAACGCCCGCTGACGAAGCTCAGCGTCTGTCATCTGAAATCCCTCTCCAAGTTCCACGAGTCGAATACAGCAGCCGGCGGCAGGGTCATGCCAGGAGGGCGAGGGTGGATTCGAGGTCGGTGAGGCCCGCGTCCGAGCCGAGTCCGGTGGCGACCTGGGCGGCGGCGGCCGTGCCCCAGCGGGCGGCGCCCACCACGTCCTGTCCGTGCAGCAGCCCGGTGATGAACCCGGCGCAGTACGCGTCCCCGCAGCCGGTCGTGTCGCTGACCTCGACCTTGAGCGCGGGCACCTGCTCGATCCCCGCCTCGGTCACCACCAGGCTTCCCTCGGCCCCCATAGTGACGAGCACCCCGCGCGGCCCCTCCCCCAGCAACGCCAGGGCCGCCGCTGACACCTCCGCCACGGAAGGCGACGAAGCCGACGGAGGCGAATCGCCCTCGGCGGCGGAGGTGTCTCCCGCCGCCGAGCCAGAGCCGATGTCGGAGCCGGAGCCGGAACCGATGTCGGAGCTGGAGCCCGAGTCGGTGCCCGAGTCGGAGCCGGAGTCGGCGGTGAGGCCGGCTGCCATGAGGAGCGCCTGGGAGTCGTTCGGGAGGACATAGTCCACGTGCGGGAGGAATGCCCGTGCCATCCCCAACAAGTCCGGCATTTCCGACAGCAGGTCCATCGTCACGATCACCCCGGCCGCCCGGAGCGAGTCCAGCAGCGCGAAGAACGCCGGATCCCCCAGCCCGAACGTCACGTCCATCCCGCCCAGATGGACGGCCCGCACACCACGCAGCCGCGCCTCGTCCAGGTCCGCCGGCGTGACCCCGAGGTTCGCCCCGGGGACGTGGAAGCTGGGGCGCCCGCCGTCGGGTCTGATCGGCAGGATCGACGCCGCCGTCTGCTCGCCGGCCTTGCGAGTGAGCAGGGAAACGTCCACGCCGCGCTTGGCCATCACCGCCACCAGGAAGTCCCCGAGCTCGTCGTCCCCGATCGCGCCCATGGAGACGACCTCGTTGCCCAGTTTGACCAGGTCGACCGCCGTCCCGGCCGCGGATCCCGCGGCGGTCAGCCGGATCTGGTCCACCAGGGCGGTGTCCTGCCCTTCCGGGATGTACGAGACGGGCCTGGCGAGGATGTCGACGATGTGCACGCCGATCGTGGCGACGGTCATGGGTCTAAATAGACAGACGTCCGAATAAAAAGTCAATATGCTCAGGACAGCGCCGAAGAAGGGGGCCACCTGGATGCCGAAGATCGTTGACCATGACGAGCGCAGGCGCGAGGTGCTCTCAGCCGCCCGCCGGGTGATCGTCAGGGACGGCATCGACGCCGCCACGACCCGGGCCATCGCCAAGGAGGCGGGCTACTCCAACGGCGTGCTGGCGCACTATTTCGCCGACAAGGACGAGATCCTGCTGTCGGCGCTGCGGCAGTCCCACCAGCGCATCCGCGAGCGCCTGACACGCAAGATCGAGGGCGCCACCGGCCTGGCCGCCCTGCGTGAGCTGCTGCTGGACAACCTGCCCCTCGACGCGGAGCGTACCCAGGAGACGCGTCTGGAGGTCAGCTTCTGGAGCCGCAGCCTGGCCTCGGAGCGGCTCGCCGAGGTTCAGCGGACCGAGGCCGCCGAGCTCCGCGGCGTTGTACGGACGCTGCTCGGCGAGGCTCGTGCGGCGGGCGAGCTCACCACCGACGAGAACCTCGACGACATCACGGAGCGCCTCCTGGCGCTGGTCGACGGGCTCAGCCTGCACCTGCTGCTCTATCCCGGCCGCCTGGCCCGCGTGGACCTGGAGCGCCTGATGCTCGCCACTCTCGACCATCTGTGATGGTCTTTAAAAAGACCTTCCATCCTGTACGGCAAGCCGCCCAACCCGCCAACGGCCGCACGTGGCGGGCGTCTGTCCAGGGAGACGCCCGCTGACCGGGCGCGACGTCCCGCCGCAACGGCGCTTGGTCACCCGATTCGGCCCTCATCCTCGGCCAGGTGCGGAGGTCACTCTTCGGCCTGTCGCTCGCGTAGGTACCAGGCTGCGATCGAGTATGGCGGTGCCGCGGCCTGGGAGCGGGCGGCATGCTCGACGATCGCGTCCTGCATGAAGCGCAGGTCGGCGGGTCGGGGGTATGTGGCGTAGATCGGCTGGAGCGTCGCGGCGCCGAGGTCGGTGAAACTACCGGCGTCGGTGAAGACACCTTTGTGGGTCAGGTAGGTCAGTACTCCGCGCCGGTCGGCGATGCCCACGGAGGAGTGCAAGGCGATCGCTTCCCACACCCGGTCGACGTCCGTCGCGGCGACGCCGTGCTCGGTCAGCACGGATGCCGCCAGATCGGCGCCTTCCACTTCGAACCGGGCCTGGCCGGTCGCGAGGGTGCCCAGCCCCAGATCGTGCATCACGCAGGCGGCGAAGAGCAGGTTCTCGTCGTAGGCCGCGTCGTTCAGGGAGCCTTCCTGCTCGGCCAGCAGGCGGGCGAACAGGAAGCTGCGGATGCTGTGCTCGGCGATCGGCGTGCTCTCCGACTTCCGTACGAGGGCGAGGCTCGCGTCGGCCAGCGGCCCCGTGGGCAGGGCGAGTATGTCGTTCATGCCGCGACCGTATGAGGGCGGGGCGAAGAACGAGAAGAGGCCCGAGTGCCATGCACCGCCAGGATCGGGCCATGACTTCGACGGATTGATCGGCACCAGGTGGCGGTCCTCGTCATGCCCGGGCCGAGCGATACCGACCACGGAAGGTGGCCGGTGTGCTGTCGGTGCGCTGGGCGAAGTACTTGACGAAGTTGCTGGTGTCGAGGAATCCGAGGCGGACCCCGATGCTCGCGACAGGTTCGTCCCCGTGGGCGAGGAGGCGTTTGGCCTCCAGCACGACGCGACGGTCGATGAACTCCTTGGCGCCGACGCCGGCCGCGGCGAGCGCGGCCCGGGTCAAGGTGCGCGGCGAGTATCCGAGGGCGCGTGCGTAGTGTCCGACGTCGCGGGCCCGGGTGAATTCGGTTTCGACGGCGGCGCGGAAGCGCTGGAAGGTCTCCGCGTGCTCGGCGGGCAGGGTGCCCACGGGTGCGGTCAGATGGGCCAGGCGCAGCAGGAGCACGGCGAGCAGCCGCTGGAGGATGGCGGAGCGGGTGGGAGCCGGCACGTGGGTGGTGCCGTATTCGCAGGCGAGGTGGTCAAGGGCCCTGCGCAGGGCCGGGGCGTCCTCTCCGGCGAGCTGCCACAGGGTGCGTCCGAAGGGGTCGTCGAGGCGGACGTCGGTGGCGGTGGCGGGGTCGAGGAAGTCGGGCTGGAACAGCACCAGGGTGCCGGTCGCCGCGCTGAGGTCGCCGAAGCGCTGTACCTGGCCGGGGCGGACCCACAGCAAGGTGCCGTCGGTGACGGCGTAGTCGGCGAAGTCGACCATGTGCCACAGCAGCCCCTGTTCCACCGTGAGGAGCAGATGGAAGTCCGGGCGCTGTGCGCGGCCGGCCCCCTCGGCGTCCCGGGCGCCTTCCGCCCCGCCGGGCCCACGCATGCGGCGGCGCAGTTCGGCGATCGGCATCACCTCGACACCGACCGCGCCGGCCGGCGGCGGGACGTACTGGATCTCCGGGATCGCCTCGTGTCCGTTTTTCACCACGATGAGTCCTCGCCGTACCTGGGCGGAACCTTTCCCGGCTCCTACCTTTGAAGTCAGTCGAGAGCATATGCGGCGGCAAGGGCGTCGCAGCTCCCGGCCGATATCGATGACTGACTTCTACCAATGTCAGGAGGCACCGAATGACAGACCGCATCCGTCTGACGTACGCGTTCGACGCCTACTGCGGCTGGTGCTACGGCATGGGTCCGGCGCTGCGGCAGTTCGCCGACGGCAACGCGGACCGTATCGAGCTGCGGGTGTTGTCCGGGGGCCTCTTCTCCGGCCCGCACGCCATGCCCGTGGCGGCGTACCCGCACATCCCGGACGCCACCCGGCGCATCGCCGCCGCCACCGGCGTCGCCTTCGGTGACGGTTACCAGCGCACCCTGGCCGAGGGAACCATGGTGCTGGACTCCACCGACGCCGCCACCGGGCTGGTCGCGCTGAGCCGCCAGGCTCCCAAACGCAGCCTTGAACTGGCGAGCGCCCTCAACCACGCCTGGTGCGTCGACGGCCACAGCCTCTCCGATGTCGACGTGTACCGATCCATCGCCGCCGGGCACGGCCTCGACGCCGACGCCGTCGCCGAAGCCTTCCTCGACCCGGCCACCCGCGCCGAAGCCGAAGGCGGCTTCCGGGAACTGCGCCGGCTCGGCGTCGACGCCTACCCGACGCTGCTCCTGCACGCCCCCACCGGCATCCACCGGCTCGGCGGCCCGCTCTCCAGCGCCCGCCGGCTCACCGAGGCCCTCGATCGGCACCTGGCCCCCGCCTCCACCTGACCTGCCCCCCGAACCATCACGACAGACGAAGAAGGAAAGCACTGCCATGACGAACATCGCCGTCTTCGGCGCCAACGGCACCATCGGCTCGGCCATCGTCCGCGAGGCCCTCGACCGTGGCCACACCGTCACCGCCGTCGTCCGCGACCCGGCCAAGGTCACCGAACGCCACGCGAACCTGAGCATCACCACCGGCGACGTCCTCGACGCCCAGTCGGTCACCGCCGCCGCGAAGGGCCACGACGTCCTCGTCAGCGCTGTCGGCGGCGGTGACGGCCCCGGCCACGTCGCCACCATCAAGCCTGCCGCCATCGCCCTCACCGAAGCGCTGCGGACCCTCGGTGGGCAGGCACTCCGCCTGATCACCGTCGGCGGCGCCGGCTCCCTGCGCACTCCCGACGGCAAGCAGGTGTGGGACGCCCCGGGCCTGCCCGACTTCCTGCTGCCGATCATGCACTCCCACGGCGACGCCCTCGACTACTACCGGACCGTCACCGACGTTGACTGGACCAGCATCAGCCCGGCGGCCATGATCGAGCCCGGCACCCGCACCGGCGGCTACCGCACCGCCCTGGACGACCTCGTCATCGACGGCGACGGCAACAGCACCATCTCTGTGGAGGACTACGCTGTCGCCCTCCTCGACGAGATCGAACGGCCTGCCCACCACCGGCAGCGCTTCGCCGTCGGCTACTGACCGACAGGCGCACACGTGTCCGGCCCGCCACTTCCCGTGGGAAGCGGCGGGCCGAACACCCCTGGCATTGCCGCATTTCGGACGACCGACTACATTGCTCCGCCATGAGCCTCCGCGAGCAGCTGTGCGAGTACGGACAGAGAGCCGTCGAGCAGGGCCTGGTCATCGGCACGTCGGGCAACCTGAGCATGCGCCAGGGCGACCTGGTCGCGGTCACCCCGTCGGGGGTCGCGCTCGACCGGCTGACGCCGGAGATGTGCCCGATCGTGGACATCGAGGGTTACCTGGTCGAAGGCGACCTGCAGCCGTCCTCGGAGACCCCGATGCACCTGGCCGTCTATGAGACCACCGGCGCGCAGGCCATCGTCCACACGCACTCGGTGTTCGGGACCGTCGTGGCCACCACGATGACCGAGCTGCCACCGGTCCACTACAACGCGCTGTTGCTGGGCGGGGTGGTGCGGGTGGCCGAGTACGCGACGTACGGGACGCCGGAGCTGGCGGCCAACGTCCGGGCGGCGCTCGACGGCAAGCAGGCGGCGCTCATGGCCAACCACGGCGGCGTCACCATCGGCGCCACGCTCGAGCAGGCCTTCGAGGCCACCCGGTTACTCGAATGGCTGTGTGAGGTGTACGTGCGGGGGCTGAGCGTCGGCAAGCCCACGATCCTGACCGACGAGCAGCTCGCGGCCGTGATCGACCGCTCCCTCAACCCCCCGGCCTTCCCCCGCCGCAACAACTGAGGGGTTACAGGTGGGCCGCCTGTTCGGCCAGTCCCAGCGGCAGGCCGCCCGAGCCCGCGATCTTGTCGTGGAACGACTTCAGCGACCCGTCGTACGACTCCCTGATCCGGTCGATCTCGATCGCGCCCGTCAGGTAGGACGGCGCCTGCGTGGGCCAGGCGCAGTAGCGGTTGACCTCCCCCTGCGCCGTTCCGGGCGACAGTGACGCCTTCGTCGCCATGAACGTCTCCGCCTCCTCGATCGACATGTCCTCGCAGTGCAGCGCCGTGTCCACCACGATGCGGGCCGCGCGGAAGATGCGGCAGTCCAGGTGCGCCAGCTCGGTGGCGAGCGTGTCGAAGTAGCCCTGCTCGTGCAGCACCTTCTCGACGTAGAGGGCCCAGCCCTCGGTGAAGTACGGGGTGCGGAACACGTTGCGCACGGTCCGGGTGTTGCTCGCCATGTGCGACAGGTGCCAGTGGTGGCCGGGATAGGCCTCGTGGACGGCGATCGACGGCATCTGGGCCCGCGAGTTCGTCCGCAGGCGCTGCCGTACCTGCTCCTCGGTGAAGCCGTCAGGCGTGTACGGCACGAAGAACACGCCGGTACGCGAGCTGCTCAGCGGCGGCGGCGACAGGTAGTGGGCCACGGCCAGGACCGGCCTGGTGTATTCGGCCGAGGGCAGCACCAGGCACTCCTCCCCTTCGGGGAAGGTCACCAGGTCGCGTTCCCTGACGAACTCGCGGGCCCGGTGGGTCTCGGCCTCGTACTCGGCCCGCATGTCGGCCAGTGTGGCGGGATGGTCGTCCATCAAGGACTCCATCGCGGCGCGCCAGTCCTCGGTGCCGTTGAGCCGCCTGGTGACCTCGCGCATCCGCGCGTCCAGCGACGCCCAGGCCGCCTTACCCTTTTCGTGCAGCTCGGCGGCGCCGTACCCGAGCAGTTCGCGCTCGCGCAGCAGCGTCGAGTAGAGCCGCTCGCCCATCCGCCAGGTGCCGCCGCACTTGAACTCTTCGAGGAAGGTGACGAACGCATCGAAAGCGGCGGCGGCCGGCTCGGCGGCGGACGCGAGCCGCGCGCGCAGCTCCGGGTCCGTCACCATCGACGGGATGGTCTTGGTGAGGAAGTTGCGCCCGGTGCGCGCCTGCCCGAGGCCGCGCTGGACGAGCAGCGGCGCCGCGAGCTCGGCGTCGAGGTTGGCCCGGCAGGCGGCCAGCACGTCCGGCACCTCGGCCAGCCGGGAGAGGGCGGCGGCCACCAGCTCGGGCTCGGGCTTGAGCCGCCGCTGGAACGGCGTGAACATGGAGGTGAAGATCGCCGACAGGTAGACGGCCGGGTCGCGCCGCCAGTCCGGCCAGGAGGCGAGGGCGATGGAGCCCCTCAGCTGAGACAGGACGAGATCCCTGTCGATCGCGTCGTCCGGTGTCGGCGTCTCCAGTCTGGAGAGCCGGTCCAGCCAGACGACCTCTTCCCGCTCACGGGCGGCGAAGGCGGCGGCGGTGAAGTCACCGAGCGTGTGATCGTAGCCGTCGGCTCCCAGGGTGCTGGCGACGACGGGACGACCGGAAAAGTACCACTTGAGAAACTCGTCCACGTCCGCACAATATCCTGGGCATATGCCCCTACAGATCACCGGCGCGCTCGGCAACCCCGACCTGATCCGCCTGCCTTGGGAGGTCCCTCTCGCCGACTGGCCGACGCATCACATGGTCGACCTGCCGCGCGGTATCTCGCGGCACGTGGTGCGGTTCGTGCGGCTGTCCGGCAACGTGTACGCGATCAAGGAGATCAGCGAGCGGTACGCCAGGCGGGAGTACCAGCTGCTGTGGGACCTGGCCAGGCTCGACGCGCCGTCGGTCGAGCCGATCGCCTTCGTCACCGGCCGGGACGAGGGGCTCGACGCGGCGCTGATCACCCGGCACCTGCAGTTCTCGCTCCCCTACCGCGCGGTCATGTCGGGCACGCTGCGGCCCGACACGCTCACCCGGCTGCTGGACGCGCTGGCCGTGCTGCTGGTGCGGCTGCACCTGATCGGCTTCTACTGGGGCGACTGCTCGCTGTCGAACACGCTGTTCCGCAGGGACGCGGGCGCCTTCGCCGCCTACCTCGTGGACGCGGAGACCGGCGAGATGCATCCGATGATCAGCGAGGGCCAGCGGCTCGGCGACATCGAGACCGCGCACATGAACATCTTCGGCGAGATGCTCGACCTGGAGGCGGGCGGGCTGCTGCACCCGTCGATCGACCCCATGGACACCGCCGAGGACATCGTGACCCGCTACCACCGGCTGTGGAACGAGATCACCCAGGACGAGATCATCGAGGAGGTCGACTGGCACCGGGTGGAGCAGCGGATCAGGCGGCTCAACCTGCTGGGCTTCGACGTGGCCGAGATGATGGTGCGGCGCAAGGTCGGCACCGGGCGGCTCATCGTCCGGCCCAAGGTGGTCGACGCCGGGCACCACCAGCGGCGGCTGCTCCGGCTGACCGGGCTCGACGTCGAGGAGAACCAGGCCAGGCGGCTGCTGAACGACCTCGACGGGTTCCGGGTCGCCAAGGGCCTGCGGCACGAGGACGAGGCGATCGTGGCGCACCGGTGGCTGGCCGAGGTGTTCCAGCCGACGGTCGAGGGCATTCCGGCCCGGCTGCGCGGGAAGCTGGAGCCCGCGCAGCTGTTCCACGAGGTGCTGGACCACCGGTGGTACCTGTCGGAGGCGGCCGGGGCCGACGTGGGCATCGCGGCCGCCGTGAAGTCGTACGTGGACAAGGTGCTCGTCCACAAGCCCGACGAGAAGGCCCTCCTGCCCGAGGAGCCGGGCGGCCTCATGGAGGAGGCGGACGACCTGCTTGAGGAGTCGGACCTTGAGGAGTCGGACCTTTAGGAGTCGGACCTTAAGGAGTCGGACGGAGTTCAGTAGGCGACCGTGATGCGCCGGCGCGGGTGCTCGCCCTTCTCCACCTCGTCGGCGATCGCGATCGCGTAGTCCTCGGCGGAGATGCGGCTGTTGCCCTCGGCGTCCGTGAGAAGCTGGTCACCGCCGACACGGAAGTGTCCGGTGCGCTCTCCGGGCGCGATCTCCGCGGCCGGGGAGACGTAGGTCCAGTCGAGGTCGTCGACCTCGCGGTAGAGGCCGAGAGCGCTCCGCTGGGCCAGCGCTTCCTTCTTGTACATGTCCGGGAAGCCGGGCGTGTCGACCAGGTCGACACCGGGCGCCACCTCCAGGCCGCCGGCGCCGCCGACGACGACGAGCCGCCCGACCCCGGCGGCGCGGACGCCGTCGATGAGGGCGCGATGGGCGTCGAGGAACGGCCCCTCGGGCTCGCTCCCGTCGCGGGGCGGAGCGATCGCGCAGATCACGGCGTCATGGCCGCGGCCCAGCGTGGCGGCGTCGCGCACATCTCCCTTGACCGGTCCCGACCTGCTGACACCGGTCACCTCGTGGCCGCGGGCCGCCAGCTCGGCGGCGATGCGCTGACCGACCATACCGGTCGCGCCAAAGAGAAGAATCTTCATATTCTCCAGAGTATCCATTGGATACTGGCGAGCTGGGCCGAGAATAATGTGAGCAATACTCTTAAATGTCGCAAGCAATACCCCTAATCAGGAAATCTCCGTCGCGGTTAGGTTTTTCTCCACCTTGGCCGTAGACATCTTTAACCTCATACATATCTCGCTTTATCCGATCACCCGGCCGTCATCCGCCGCTCCTACGCTGTCCCAGTCCTCATGACGGCGTGGGAGGGTCACGTGCTGGGACTGGATGACTGCCTGACCGAGGTCATGGCGATACCAGGGGCGTTGGACGCGATGCTGGTGGACCAGACGAGCGGCATGGCCGTGGCCATCAGCGGACCGCCGCAGGGCGTGGACGCCGAGAGCTCCGCCGCCGCCCTGACCGAGACACTGCGCGCGACCATGGACGGCCTGGCCCGCTCCTGCCCCGGCGAAACTGTCCGGATCGACGACATGCTGGTCACTACCGACAAAGGCCATCATTTACTGAGATTCCTCGAAACGGTATTCGAGGGGCCGCTCGTCATTTACCTGCGCCTCGACCTGGAACGGTCGAATCTCGCCCTGGCGCGATACCGCCTGCTGAACATCTCCCGCCAATTGCTCACCTGAGCCATGGCACCGCTGGACACGCTTCTGACCGGTCTAGCCCGTGAACGGGCCACGGGCGCCCTCCGCGTGGGCCGGGCCGGGACGATCTTCCTCAGCGAGGGCCGGGTCACGTACATGGAGTGCGCCCAGACCCCCGGCGTCGAGCGGCTGCTGGCGGCGCGCGGGCGGCTGCCGGAGACGGCGCTGCGCAGGCTGCAGGCCGACGGGGGCTGCGCGCGCCTGCTGGAGGAGGGGCCCGTCACGCTGGGCGAGCTGCAGTACTGCGTGCTCGGGGCCGTCCTGGACGCCGCGTTCTTCCTGCTGCCGGCCGGCGGGTCGCGGCCGAAATTCCGGCCGGGCGAGCAGCACTGGCTGGGCGGGCAGTGGTTCTTCGACGTGGCGGGCCTGCTGCGGGAGTGCGCGCGCCGCCGCGCCTATCTCGCGCAGATCTGGCCGTCCGCGCAGCTGGACACGGCTCCGGTACGGCCGGCGCAGTGGCTGCCGGGCAGCGGGGTGACTCTGGACTCGGTCCAGTGGGAGGTCCTCACCGGGGCCGGGGCCGAGGCGACACCGCTCGACCTGGCCAAGCGGATCGGCAGGTCCGGCTATTCGGTGCTGCTGGCCGTACGGAGGATGGCGGCGGCCGGGCTGCTGGCACCGCCCGTGGAGCCGACCACCACCACGCGCGCCCCGGAAGAGAGCGCGACGAAGACCGGTGAGCACAGGGCGAAGACCGCCGGAGACGGGCAGGGGGCGCTGCCGCAGCGGGGGCGCGTGGCCGCCGGCCAACGGCCGCCGCACGATCCCCGCACCCCGGGCCTGCCGCTCGGCCCGCCGGTCACGGCGGACCCCACGGACCTGGCCCTGCTGATGCGCCTGAAGAAGGCGCTGGAGGAGCTGACATGAGGTTCCCCCGCCCGCAAAGGAGGCCACCGGTGGAGCTGCGTGAAGAGGTGCTCAGGGAGATGGTTCTCCTGCGCGAGCGCACTCCGGACATCAGCGGGAGCGTCGCCTGCACGGTTGACGGCATGAGCATCGCCTGCGACAACGCCGACGACAGTGGCGAGCAGGTCGCCGCGCTGTCCGCGGCGCTGCTCGCGCTGAGCAGGCGAATGACGATCATGACCGGCCAGGGCGTACTGGAGGAGACGCTCATCTCCGGCACCGCCGGCTTCGCCGCCTTCTACGCGGCGGGCCCCACCATCGTCCTCGCAGTCCTGGCTGAGCCCGGCACCAATCTCGGGCTGCTCCGGCTGGAGGGGCGCAAGACGGCGGCCAGCGTGGCCGCCATCTCAGCACGGATTCACTGAGCTTGAACGGAGGAAGGCATGGCCAGCATGGACGTCTCTCTCAAGGAGATGATGACGATCGACGGCTCGCTCGGCGCGGTGATCGTCGATCACGGCAGCGGCATGGCGCTGGGGGCGCTCGGCGGCTCCAAGGACCTGGATCTCCAGGTCGCCGCGGCGGGGAACACGGAGGTGGTCAAGGCCAAGCTGCGCACGATGGACTCGCTGGGGCTCAAGGACTCCATCGAGGACATCCTGATCACGCTCGGCGGCCAGTACCACATCATCCGGCCGATCACCGGCCGCGGCGGCAAGGGGCTCTTCCTCTATCTCGCCCTGGACCGGGCGCGGGCCAACCTGGCCCTGGCCCGGCACCAGCTCCGCGGGATCGAGGAGAAGCTGGAGGTCTGAGAGATCCGGTGGCTCGCGTCCGGGCGCGGCGGACACGAGCCACCGACCTCCACCGATCCCTGAACAGCCTGGTCCCTGAACAGCCTGATCCCTGACCGGCCTGATTCCTGGTGCGTCAGCTCGTGGTGAGCTTGGTGATGGCGCCGACGATGTCCGGCCAGAGCGGCCGGGGCAGGTCGTGGCCCATGCCGGGGAACGTCAGCAGCGTGGCGCCTGGAATCGCCGCCGCCGTGGCGTGGCCGGCGGCGACCGGGACGAGCCGGTCGGCCTCGCCGTGGATGACCAGGGCGGGGATCCCCAGCGTGCCGAGCTGCTCCGTGCGGTCGCCGGAGGCCATGATCGCGGCCAGCTGCCGGGTCGTGCCCGGCGGGTCGAAGCACCGGTCGTACGCCTGGCCGGACAGCCGGAGGATGCGTTCCCGGTCCATGTCGAAGCCGGGCGAGCCGATCACCGCCCAGGTCCTCAAGGACTGGGCGAGCACGGCGTCCCGATCAGTCGGGGGCGCGGCGAGCAGCACCGCGCTGGCCTCCGGCGTGGGCGGGGCCACGTCCGGGCCGGGCGTCGACATGATCGAGGTAAGGGTCAGGACCCGCTCGGGGTGCCGGATGGCGAGCGTCTGGGCGATCATGCCGCCCATCGAGGCGCCCACGACGTGGGCGGCGGGCCAGCCGAGGACGTCCATCAGCCCGGCCGCGTCGTCGGCCATGTCATCCAGCAGATACGAAGAGGACGTCCCCAGTGTGGGAACGCCCTCGTCGTGCAGGTGTGTGGAGAGTCCGGAGTCACGGTTGTCGAATCTGACAACGTGATGGCCCTGCTCCGCCAGGAGCTCGCAGAGCTCGTCGTCCCAGTGGATGAGCTGGGCGCCGAGCCCCATGATGAGGAGCAGGGGACGTCCGCCGGGTGAGCCGAAGGTCTCGTACGCGATCTCGATGCCGTTCGCGGCTGCAAGCGTGGTCACGAGGTCAGAATGACATTCTGTTTCCCGCGACGCAAAGACCGCCGGCTCCGAAACCGACGACCATCAAGGCCGTCGGCTCCGGACCTGACGGCCGTCAGCAAAACCGTCTTCGGACCTGACGGTTGTCAGCGCCGGACGAGCTTGCGGATCCGGTCGCGGCCGACCGTCACGCCACCGCCGAACATCGCCAGCGCGACCGCCGCGGCGGCGCCACCGATGGCGTTCGATTCGACGACCTTCTTGTCAGCGACCTTCTCCTCAGCCTTGTCGGCCTTCTTGGCGGCCACCGGCACGGCCTTGGCGGGAGCGGGCTTGACCGCGGCGGGCTTGTCGCCCTCGGCCACGATCTTCGGGGGCTTGGCGGGGTTGCGGTCCACGACGGCGTACGCACCGGTCGAGAAGGGCTGCGGGTAGTTCTTCTTGCCCGGACCGCTACCCCACTTGGTGATGACGTAGTCGATCTTGATGTGGCCCGCGCCACCGTTGCCGTCCACGCCCAGCGTGCTGGAGTTGAAGCGGCCACCGGTCAGGGCGGCGAAAGTCTTGGCGTCGAGGTCGAGCATGACGCCGCTGGAGGACGGCACGCCCGGACCGCGGTCGCCGACGAAGAAGGGCATCTTCTTGCCCTTGTAGACGACGTAACCCTCGGTCATGAGCGGCCAGCTCGGGCTGGCGGCGAGCCCCTTCTGCATGGGCTTGCCGCTGGCCGGCAGCCCGGTGTCCCCGGCGCGGCCGGAGGAGTCGTCCCAGAAGTAGGACGCGGTGGTCTTGCCCTTGAGCAGGACCTTCTTGTCGTTGCCGGTGTCGGCGTGTGCGGCGGTGCCTGCGCTGATGGAGATCGCGCCTACGAGGGCGGCGGTGAGCATAGCAGAGCGAACAGACATGAAGCAGTGAAGTCCTTTATACGGGAAAAGGGGATCGCGCTCGTGAAAGGTGGGCGTAGCCGGGCAAGACGCCAAACGGTCGCTACGCGGAGCGTGGAAGAGCGGGGGGAAGGCGCCGGTCAGTCTGCGGACGACAACACGCGGGCTGGCGGCACGACGCGGGGGTTACGCATGCGGTAGGTGTCCTCTCCATCTCGCCTACCGGGTTAGCTGACGGGTTCGGACGTGGAGATGCCCTACCGACCGAGGTCGGATTCACCCCTAAGGAACGTTGGTTCCCCGGTTCCCGCGAGCGGGATTCGGCGCCTGCCGGTTGGTACTCCCCTGTTGAAGCCCCAAAGTCACCGGCTGGTAACTCCATGAACTATAGGTACCGAACCGGACAAAGGCAAACATAAGCCCATGAAACGGGCGAAGATCTACCTAGAGGGTCAAGAAAAAAGGGGGGTACGGCATGCCGTACCCCCAGAAAAGCTCAGGTCAACCGCCGCTCTTCCGCCTGAAAGAACGCTTGCTGGCGGCGGGCCCGTGAGCGCCGTGAATCTTGGAAGGGTCGTTGCCCCTGCCACCCGCGCTCGAGTCAGCATGCTGGTTACGCTTGCGCTCCAGCGCCTCGCGGAACTTGCGCTTCATCTCGTCCTCGGGAGTTTCGTCGACTTCCGGCTCCGGTGTTTCCGCCATGAGGACCTCCTGGTGTTGGGGACAAGGACAGCTTCGCATGACGGCGCTCAGGACGCGAAACTGGCCTCGACCTTGGGCTGTGGGGTTTCCCGGTCGATCCGCACACCGGGCATGGCGATCAGGGCGACCAGCGCCACGAGGGCGCCCGCGACCCCCAGCGAGGGGATGACCAGGGCCGCGGCCGAGGCGTGCGCGGCGGCCAGTCCGTGCAGCGGCGCCTCGGTGGCGATGACGGAGGTGTAGGCGGTGCCGGCCAGGGCCAGGGCGACCGAGCCGCCGATCTGGCGGAAGAACGTCAGGTTGGCCGAGGCCGTACCCATGTACTGGGGCGGCACCGAGTTCGACACGGCCACGGTCAGGCCGGAGAGCATCGGGCCCATGCCGAGGCCGATCAGCGCCATCCACCCGACGAGCACCCAGGGCGGCGTGTCCAGCGTCAGACCGGCGCACAACAGCGTGCCCACGACCAGCAGGAACGGCGCCGCCACCAGCCACGGCTTGTAGACGCGCGTCCGGCTGATCAGCGCGCCCACGACCATGCTGCCCACCACCATGGCCAGGGTCAGCGGGTAGATCCGCAGCCCCGACTCGGTGGCGCTGGCGCCGAGCGCCTCCTGGAAGTAGCGCGGCAGGAACACCACGCCGGCGAACATGCAGAAGGCGGTGAAGAAGGAGGTCACGTTGACCAGCGTGTACGTACGGTTCCGAAACAGGTGCAGGGGCATGATGGGCGCCTCGGCCCGCATCTCCACCACCACGAACACCACGAGCGACACCAGAGCCAGCGCGATCGGCCCGATCACCGGCACGCTGGTCCAGGTGTGGCCGTCGAGCCCCTTCTCGGTCAGGCCGATGAGCAGCGAGCTAATGCCAACTGTGAAGACCCCGATTCCCAGGTAGTCGGGCCGCCCGCCGCCATGTCCCGGCCGGCGCGGCAGGCGCAGCACGATGATCGCGATCAGCACCAGGCCGATCGGCACGTTCACATAAAAGGCCCAGCGCCAGCTCGCGTGGTCGGTGAAGAGCCCGCCCAGGAACGGCCCGGCGAGGTAGCTGAGCGCCATCACTCCGCCCATCGCGCCCTGCACCCGGGCTCCGCCCTTCTCCGGCGGGAACAGTTCGAGCACCAGGGCGATCGACAGCGGCAGCAGCGCGCCCGCGCCCAAGCCCTGCAACGCGCGGAACAGGATGAGCTGCGTCATGTCCTGCGCCACCCCGCATAGCGCCGACCCCAGGAGGAACACGGACATGCCGATCAGCAGCAGCGGCTTCCTGCCGTGCTGGTCCGACAGCCTTCCATAGAGGGGCACGGTCACGGTCGAGGTCAGCAGGTAGGCCGTGACGACCCAGGTGTAGAGATCGACGCCGCCCAGTTCCGTGATGATCCGCGGCAGGGCCGTACCGACGATCGTCTGGTCGAGCATTCCTAAGAACATGCCGCCGAGCACGGCGACCAGCAGGAGGCCATCGCCTCTGCGCTTCGTGTCAGTATTCACGTGTGGAGAGTGACATGTAAGGATTGACATGTCAACCCTTTGCTATGCTTGCCGACATGTCCCTACGGATCGCGCTGCTCGGGCTCCTCGACGCCAAGGGGCCGGCCAGCGGCTACGACCTGGCGAAATCCTTCGAGCGGTCGCTCAATCACGTCTGGCAGGCCGGGCACACGCAGATCTACCCGGAGCTGGTGAAGATGGCCGCCGACGGGCTGGTGGCGGTCGAGTCGGAGGGGGCGCGCGGACGGAAGATGTACGCGATCACGCCCGAGGGCGCGGAGCAGGTGCGCTCCTGGCTGGTCGAGCACGAACCGGTCGGTGCGATACGCAGCGAGGTGGCCCTCCAGGCGTTCCTGCTTCCGCTGCTCGACAGGGAGTCGGCCATCGCGGTGGTCGAGCGCATCAGGGCGGGGTTCCAGCAGCGGCTGGCCGTCCTGGAGTGCAAACCCGAGGACGGATCGAGGCTCGGCCGGTACGCGCTCAACCTCGGCCTCACACAGGGCCGTTCGGCGCTCGCCTGGGCCGATGAGACCCTGGCCGAGCTGCGCGGGCTGGAGCCGGCCGACCAGCCGGCCCCAGCCCACTTGCTATAGATCTAAGAAGCGTCCAGCTAAGAAAGCAGGGACAGCTCCTCGGCGGTGAGGACGAGGTCGGCCGCGGCGGCCGAGTCGATGATGCTCTCCGGCCTGCTGGCCCCCGGGATGGGGATCACCACCGGGCTGCGCGCCAGCTCCCAGGCCAGGCAGACCTGCTGCGGCGACACGCCCCGCGCCGCCGCCACCGTGCCGAACGCCGTGTGCTTGCCGCCGAGCTCGGACGCCGAGCTGATGCCGCCCAGCGGCGACCACGGCAGGAACGCCACCCCGAGCTCCGCGCACACGTCGATCTCCGGCTCGCTGGTCCGGAACTTCGGCGAGTACTCGTTCTGCACACTGGCCAGCCGCCCGCCCAGGATCTCGTGGGCGAGCCTGATCTGCTCCGGATTGGCGTTGGAGATGCCCGCCATCCGGATCTTCCCCGCGTCGAGCAGGTCGCGCAGGCCGCCGAGCGTCTCCTCGTACGGCACGGCGGGGTCGGGCCGGTGATGCTGATAGAGCCCGATCGCCTCCACCCCCAGCGCCTTCAAGGAGCGCTCGCACGCCTCGGCCAGGTAGTCCGGCCGGCCATTGACCTGCCACCCGCCACCCTCTATGCGAGTGTGGCCGCCCTTGGTGGCCACGAGCACGTCGCCGGTGTCGCCGCTCCAGCTCGCCAGGGCCTTGGCCACGATCCGCTCGTTGTGACCCACCTGGTCGGCCGACGGTGTGTAGGCGTCGGCGGTGTCGATGAGGGTGACTCCCGCGTCGAGCGCCGCGTGGATGGTCTTGATCGACTGGGCTTCGTCGGGCATGTGCCCCGCTACGGACATGGGCATGGCGCCGAGCCCGATGGCGCCGACATGGGCCTGGCCAATAGATCGTGTGTTCATGAACCCATCCTCCTCATGCCGCGGAGTCAGGTCGAACCGGGGTCAGGCGCCGGCAAAGCGGATGGTCACGTGCGAGCCATCGCAGAACGGCTTGTTCCTCGAGCTTCCGCACCTGCAGAGCGTGACCCGGTTGCGTACCTCGTAGTCCTGGCCGTCGGCCGAGGTGACCGGAATGCCGCCGCGTACCCAGATCGGCCCGCCCACGCCCGCCACCTCGTCCTCGACGATGCCGATGGACGGCGGCAACTCGGGCTCGATCGGCGCGCGAGACGCCCAGGCGGTGAGCCGGCCCGACGGGCAGTGCGCGGCCTGTCGCGCGGCGGTCTCGCCCTGTCCGGGGATCTTGAGGAGCTTCCATACCTGCCCGTCCGCATCGCAGAAGCGGGCGAAGGCACAGAACGCGGGCGCGTCGGTGAGCGCCAGCTCGGGCCCGGCCTGCTCCTCCGCCTGCCCCAGGTATGACCGCTGCGAGGCGGTCTCCGTGCCGTCGAACCGGACCCGCTCGTGGCTGCCGTCGCAGTAGGGCTTGTTCTGCGAACGGCCGCAGCGGCAGAGCTCGTACGACTCCGCGACCGGATATTCCTCGCCCTGGACCCACTTCGTCGACTGGCCCATCGCGTCGCCGCCGATGACCTGCCTGGCCATGGGGACCGATCCGGTCACCACGTAGGGACCGTCAGGCGTCACCTCGATGCGCATACGTCTCCACCTCCCGCGGGCGGGGGGCCGTGGACCATGCTTCCCGGCAGGCATCGGCCGAAACCCGCAGGCCGAGGCCGGTCTGGCCGCCTGTCTAGTCGCGGATGTTCTGCGCCAGCTGGGCGAGAATCTCCTCGAACGAGGCGGTCTGCTCCTCGCTGAGGCCCACGCGCAGGCGGGTGTCGAAGGCCATCGCCACCTCACGCAGCCGGTGGAACAACCGCTCCCCCTCCTCGGTCAGCTCGACCACGTGGACGCGCCGGTTGGCGGGGTCCCGGCGGCGGGTCAGCAGGCCGCCGCTCTCCATCGCGTTGAGGTGGTGGGTCAGCGTCGCCCCCTGGATGCCCACCGCCTCGGCGAGCTCGCGCTGGTTGCCCAGTTGCCGGGACTTGATCGAGATGAGGATCTGCCAGACCGGGGCCGACCCGCCGACGGAGGCGAGCGCGTCGTCGAAGGCCCGGCTCACGGTCCTGGCGGTGTTGGTGAGCAGCAGGCCGATCGGTGGCCGGAAGGGTGGCATCATGCCGCCAAGTTTAGCAGTGACATCTAATCGTTTGACATCTAATGCTTCGATATCTATCGTCAAGGGCATGCAGCCAAACCCTTCCCTCAATGGCAAGGTCGCGGTCGTGGCGGGGGCCAGCCGCGGCATCGGTGCCGTCACCGCTCGCGCCCTGGCCCAGGCCGGCGCCGCCGTGGTGCTCGGCGCCCGCGACACGCAGGCGGTCGAACAGGTCGCCGCGGACATCCGCTTCGACGGCGGGCAAGCGCTGGCCGTATCCCTTGACGTCGGTGACGCGGCGTCGAGCGAGCGGCTGGTCCAGCGGGCGCTGGAAACCTTCGGCCGGCTGGACGCGGCCTTCAACAACGCCACCGACGGGCCGATGCCCGCGCCGCTGGCCGACATCGATCCCGACGAGTTCGACCGGGGCATTCGCACGAACGTGCGCGGCACCTTCCTCGGCATGAAGTACCAGATCCGGGCCATGCTCGCCTCGGGTGGCGGGTCGATCGTCAACATGGCCTCGCTCGCCGGGCTCCAGGGCCACTCGGGCCTGAGCGCGTACGTGGCGGGCAAGGCCGGGATCATCGGACTGACGAAGGTGGCCGCGCTCGACTACGCCGACCAGGGCATCAGGGTCAACGTGGTCGCCCCCGGCCCGATCCTCACCCATCACCTGGAGGCGGCGGGCGAGGAGGCGCAGCGCCTGGCCGGGCTGTCGACGCCCATGCGGCGCATCGGCCGGTCGGAAGAGGTGGCCGCGGCGGTCGTGTGGCTCTGCTCCGACCAGTCGTCGTTCATCACCGGAGTGACCTTGCCCATCGACGGCGGGCAGGCGGCGGGCAACAAGCCCCCGCGCATGTACCGCCAGGGCCAGCCTATGGAGAGACAGGAGATCTGATCATGACCATCGACCAGCGACTCGACGAACTCAGCAGGCAGTGGATGGAGGCCGAGCGCCGCGGCGACACCGCAGCGCTCGACGCGCTCGCCGTGCCCGACTTCACCCTGGTGGGGCCGCTCGGCTTCATCCTGAACAAGGACCAGTGGCTGGCGCGCTACCGCGGTGGCGGCATGGTCACGCACGAGATGAGCTGGGCGGACGTCACCGTACGGGAATACGGCGACACGGCGGTGGCCATCGGCGTGCTGGCGCAGCGCGCCGCGTACCAGGGCACACCGGCCGACGGACGCTTCCGCGTCACCCAGATCTCGGTCAAGGACGGGGACCGGCGCCTGCTGGCGAGCCTCCACTACAGCCCGATCGCGGCGCCGCCGGCCCGCCCCTGACCCCGCGACGTCAGCGGCCGGGCTCCTCGAAGAGGGCCTGGGTGGCGGCGAAGGTCTGGGCGGTCACGTCCTCCTCGGCCTGCCGGGCCGCCTCCATGAGGGCCTCGCACAGCGCCTCGGAGCCCAGCCGCATCGCTCGCGGCGCGATGTGCACGCTCGCCAGCCCGCCGCTGGGCAGGACCTCGACCGTCACCTGCCCGTCCGCCGCCACACCGCGCCCCCTGGCCGACTCCAGTCGGCGCCCCACTTCCTCGAACTGAGCCGTCTGTACCGCGAGCTGCGCCAGCGCCCGGTCGATCTCCGGATCGCCGCTCCTGGGTATGGTCATGCCGGCTCCTTATCGGTGGAGGATGAACGCCCGGGGGGCGTGCGCCAAAGCGGATCGGAGCGATCCCTGGACGGACATGTCCCCGTTGGCGACCAGCGCGTAGAGGGTCGCCGCCGACGTGGTCCGCCGGAAGAAGTTGCCCATGGGACCGGTGCCGAGCATGGTCTCGGTGAATCTGGTGGCCGGGATGAACTTGCGTACGTCGCGCAGGGCCTTGATACCGCCGTCATAGGCCAGTTCGGCGACGAAGTGCTTGCCCGCGTACTCCCACAGGTTGCCCATCGGCTGGCCGGTGGCGGCGGAGCTCGCCGCGTGCACGCCGGTCTTCACTGTGGCCCACACGACCGAGTCGGCCACGGCGTCGAGTCCTTCGCGCACCGCGTACGTGCCCACGTTGAACTTGCCCACCTTCGCGGCCAGGATGGTCTTCATCAGCTTCTGGAAGATCGTCTTCTCCAGCCTGGCCCGCGCCACGAGCCACTTGAACACGCCCTCGGCCGCGATCCTGGCCGCCGGGTAGAGATAGCCGAACATCATGGTGAACGCCATGGCGGCCAGCTGGGTGCCGATGATCTTGAGCTGTTCCCGGTGTTCCTCCACCGCGTCGGCGTAGTCGTCGCAGCCGTCGGCCAGCTCGTTCAGCGCCGCCCGCATGGCGGCGTAGCGAGGGGCGAGCTGGTCGGGCCACACGTCCGCGAAGCGGTCGACCGACCGGCTGTCGTTCGTCTTGAGCACGCCCGCGACCCCGCTCTCCGTGTGCTGCGCGAGCGTGCCGATCGCCTTGGCGAACTCGCGCAGCTCCGTCGCGCGCGCCCGCAGGTTGGACACGTCGGCCACGGGCACGTGTACGTCGGCGAACCAGGCGAGCGCCTGGAACGGATCGAACATCAGGCACCTTCCCTGGCCGGCGGCGTCACGGGGATCGGCGCGTCAGGGAGGTCCAGGGCCGCGGGCAGGGACGCGATGATGTCCTGCTCCAGGTAGTCCCAGAGTTTCTCGAGGCTGCGCAGATTGCCGGCCGCTGTGAAGTTCTTCTCGGCGATGGCGTCCATGTGATGGGTCAGGGCGGCGTAACCGGCGTGGTACCACTCGGCCCAATCGATACCCTCCTCGTCGCCGCCGACGAGGCCGGAGGTGCTTCCCAGCTTCCAGGAGTTCAGGCGGCGCTCCACGACGTCGTCGCCCAGCTTGTCGAAGAGTCCGGCCAGCTCGCGAATGGAGTTCCAGTCGATCTGCACCTGGCCCGACGCGCCCGGCGGCCCGCCGGGCGTCGGGGGCGGGGTCGGGGTCGGGGTCGGGGTGTACGAGGGGGTGGGCGTCGGCGTAGGGCTCGACGCGTCCGGAGGGGTGCTGGACGGCGGGCTCGATGGCGTGGGGGTGCCCGATGGGGAAGGGGTGTCCGACGGAGTCGGGGTCGCCGTGTCCGACGGGGTCGGGGTGGGTGTGTCCGACGGGGTCGGGGTCGGGGTCGCCGTGTCCGACGGGGTCGGGGTGGGCGTGGGTGTATCCGTGGGCGTGGGTGCCGGGGAGTCCGTGGGCGTGGGTGTCGCGGTGGGAGTGTCCGACGGGGTGGGGGTGCCCGTGGGACTGGGCTCCTCAGTCGAATCCGCCATTTACCTTCCCCCATTACAAATACGTTAATTCGCGACATAAGCACGCTAGTGACAGAAAATTACTCACACGTTAATAAATCCGTCACCAGGGTTAATTTGCTGACATCCAAGTCGGCAGCTCGCGCAACAAACCACCCAGCCGATCGACCGATTCCCGCTCGGCAACCCCGCGCATGGCCGACACCTCGACCCGTTCGCACACCTCGGCCGCCTCGATGAGCCCGACGGTCGCGCAGCTGCCCTTCAACCGGTGCGCGAGCGCGGCCACCCGGGCCAGGTCTTGACCGCGTTCGGCTTGGCGGAGCTCGTCATAGATCGCCATGGCCGTCGAGAGGAACACCTCGGCGATCTCCGTGATATCCCCCTGCGACAGCCCCGCCAGCTCCGGCGGGACCTCTGACGTGGCGGCCCACAGCGGCACCTGGGTCACGACGTACTGCCAGTCCACCGGCTTGGCCAGGTGGTCGTCCATGCCCGCCGCCAGGCAGCGAAGCCGGTCGTCCGGCATCGCGGCGGCGGTCATCGCGATGATCGGCGTGCGCGGCTCCTCGCGCCGCCTGATCTCGGCGGTCGCGGCCAGGCCGTCGAGAACCGGCAACTGGCAGTCCATGAAGACCAGGTCGTACCCGCCCAGGAGCACCGCCGCCACGGCCTGCTTCCCGTCGGCGACGGAGTCGACGTGGTGGCCCGCCCTCCGCAGGACCAGCTCGGCCACCTGGCGGCTCACCTCGTCGTCCTCGGCGACCAGGATCCGCGCCGGTGCGGCGCCGTCGACCGGCACATCCGGCGTTTCGCCGCCCTGCGCGGAGGCAGGCACGGAACCCGGCCCAGCGCCCTGCGCGGAGGCAGGTACGGAACCCGGCCCAGCGCCCTGCGCGGAGGCAGGTACGGAACCCGGCCCAGCGCCCTGCGCGGGAGTCAGCGCGTTCTCTACGGCGGCGAGCAGCCGGCGGCGGCTGAGCGGCCGGGTCACCGACTGCACGGTCCGCTCGGCCACCGAGATCGGCCAGGCGCGCCCCGGGCGCCCCGGTGTGACGAGCACGACGACACCGGCGTCTCGGAGCAGCGGATCGGCCGGCTCCCCGTCGGCCAACGCGAAATCGAGGTCGAGGTCGATGACCGCCAGGTCGAACGGACGTCCCGCCGCGGCGCCGGCTCGCAGGGCGGCCAGGGCGGCCGGGCCGTCGGAGGCCGTCTCCACCACCAGACCGGCATCGTCCAGGATGCGCCCGGCCAGCGCGAGGTCCTCCGGCCGGGCGTCGGCGACGAGCACCCGCCGTCCGCGCAGCGCGGGCGCGGCCGGGGCCGACCACGTCAGTACGTCCACCGGCAGCGTCACCCAGAACCGGCTCCCCACTCCCTCGACGCTGTCCAGCCCGATCTCACCGCCCATCAGCTCGGTAAGCTGCCTGCTGATGGCCAGGCCGAGGCCGCTCCCGCCGGTCCGCCGGGTGATCGGGGAGTCGACCTGACGGAAGATGCCGAAGACCCGCTCCAGGTCGCCCTGCCCGACGCCCACACCGGTGTCGGTCACCGTGAACCGCAGCGTGACCCGGTCGTCGCCGGGACCGCCTTCGTCGAGGGTCACCTCCAGGTCGACGCCACCCTTGACGGTGAACTTCAGCGCGTTCCCCACGACGTTGGTGAGCACCTGCCCGAGACGTACCGGATCGCCGAGCACCTGTTGCGGCAGGCTGTCGCCGAGCCGCGAGGTGAGCCAGAGCCCCTGCTGGTAGGCGTGCGGCGCGAACGGGGCCACCACCTCGTCGCAGAGCCGGAGCAGGTCGAACGGCACCGACTCCACCTCCAGATGCCCCGCCTCGATCTTCGACAGGTCGAGGAAGTCATCGAGCAGCCGGAGCAGGCTCCGCGCGGATTCCTGCGCCGTGCTCGCGTAGTGGCGTTGCTCGCCGTCGAGCCGGGTCTCCAGCAGCAGGGAGTTCATGCCGAGGACGCCGTTGATCGGGGTGCGGATTTCGTGGCTGATCTTGGCGAGGAACTCGGACTTGGCGCCGGACGCGCTCACGGCCTCGTCCCGGGCCACGGCCAGCTCGGCGGCGTACCGGGCGAGCGTCCGTTGCGCCCGGCGCCGGCCGCGCGTGGTGTGGATCTGCAGGCCGAACCCGATGAGGATCAGCAGCGCCAGGACGGCGGCGATCGACAGCACCCGTACCCGGAGTTGCTCGGCCGAGGCGAGCGCCGCGTCGGCGGGCACCTCGGCGGTGACCGTCCAGCCGACGTCGGGGATGGGCTCCGACGCCGACAGCACCTTCCCGCCGGCGTCGTGGTGGGTGGTGAAGAGGGTACGGCCGGCCAGCGCCGCGTCCACCCTGGGGTCCTCGCGCAGGGAGGTGAGGGCGTAGAGCTTCCTGCCGGGGTCGGCGACGAGCACGCCCGACTGGTCGGTGATGAGCAGCCGGATCCCCTGCGCCTCGGCGGCCTGCGAGGCGAAGTCCTGGATGGCGTCCAGGCTGTAGACGACGGCCAGGACGCCCAGCACGCTCTTGCCGTCGGCGCTCGGGATCACGGCGGCCGCGGCGACGGCCCTGGACACGCCGCGCATCGTGGGCGTGTACGCCTGGGAGATGTAGGGTCGCAGGCGATCGCGGACGGCGACGTACCAGTCGGTGCTGCTGACGTCCTGGGGCAGCACGCTCGTCGGCTCGGCGCCGGCGATGTCGCCCCGGAGCCCGATCACGATCACGCCGCCGACTCCGGCGCGCATCCTGCCCAGTTCCTCGCGGAACCCGATCATCGTCTCGCGGCTCACCGCCTTGCCAGAGGTCGCCGCGGCGCGCACCGCGGGCCGCTGGGCGTACGCGCTGACGAGCTGCTTGAGCGAGCCAAGCTGCTGCTCCACCACGACCCGGCTGACCGAGGCGGTGGTTCGCACCCGGTCGCCGACCTCGTCGCCGACCGCTTCCGCCGACAGCGTGATGCTGGACGAGGTCAGCAGCGCCAGCGGGAGCAGGCCGAGCAGAATCCACAGCGCCGTCACTGCCAGGAGCCATCCGCGCTCTCTCACCAGTGATCACCTCCCCCACGGCTCACCGGCCGCTGACACGCATCACACAGTAGGAGGGAAGAGCTTGGGGCGAAGCCCCGCCCTGAGCAAAAGGAGCAGAAGGCGATTGGTTGTAACACGACATCCCTAAGATGCCCGCGTCGATCACAGTCGAGCTAGGAGTGTGGCGATGCCTGGAGCGGCGGACATCACCGTTCTCATCGTGGACGACGACCCGGTCGTGACCGCCGCGTTGCACGCCCAGGTGAACCGTGTCTCCGGGTTCAAGGTGGTGGGGATCGCACACACCGGACAAGTGGCGCTCGCCGCCGCCCACCGGTTCGCGCCGCGGCTGGTGCTGCTGGACCTGCACCTGCCCGACCTGCCCGGGCTGGAGGTCGCGCACCGGCTGCGGCGCCCGGACCAGCCACCCACCGACGTGATCGTGATCTCCGGCCACAAGGAGTCGGCCGCGGTGCGCGCGGCCATGCAGCGCGGCGCCCTGTACTACCTGGTCAAGCCGACCAGGGCCGGGATTCTGGAGCAGACGTTGCTGCGGTACGCGGCGACGGTCGAGCAGTTGGGCTCGGGCGGCAGGTTCGTCGAGCAGCAGGAGATCGACCGGATTTTCCGCTCGCTGCATCTGGACGCGTCTCCCCGGGCGAAGAGCATCTCGGCGGCGACCGAGCAGGCGGTGCTCGACGGGCTGGCCGCGGCCCAGGAGGACCTGTCGGCGCACGAACTCGCCGAGGCCATCGGCGTCAGCAGGGCGACCGCCCGCCGCTACCTGGAACACCTGGTCGAACGGGGACAGGTCGAGGCCAGGCTGAGGTACGGACCGACGGGCCGCCCGCAGCACCGGTACTGGGTGCGGTGAAGCCGGTCAGGGCGCTGCTCGCCGTACTCGCGTGCCTGGCGCTGGCGGCCTGCGGCTCCTCCGGAGAGCCCGCGTTCTCCGAGGGCTCCACCATGGCCCGCGTCCAGCGAAACGGCCTGCTCACGGTGGGGATCAAGTTCGACTACCCGCTGTTCGGGTTCAAGGATCCGGACAGCGGGCGGATCACCGGGTTCGACGCGGAGATGGCCAGGATGGTCGCCAAGGACCTGACCGGCAGTGAGCGCAACGTCCGCTTCGTGGAGACCCTGCCGGTCCAGCGCGAGGACTTCCTGCGGCAGGGGGTGGTGGACCTCGTCATCGCCACCTACTCCATCACGCCGGCCAGGAGCCAGGTCGTCGGTTTCACCGAGCCCTATTACCAAGCCGGGCAGGACGTGCTGGTCAGAGCCGGGGACAAGCGCATCGACGACGTGGCGGACCTCGACGGCCGGGCGGTGTGCACGACCACCCGCTCCACCTCCCTGGACCGGCTGCGGGACCGCGTGCCCGGCGCCCGGCTGGTGGTGGTCGACAACTCCAGCGAATGCGTGCCCGCCCTCACAGCCGGCCGCATCGACGCCATCAGCACCGACGACACGATCCTGCTCGGCCTGGTGAACCGGCGGCCGGACGCGCTCAGGCTGGTCGGCCGGCCGTTCGGCCGCGAACCGTACGGCATGGGCGTCCGCAAGGAGGACGTGGTGTTCCGCGACTACCTCAGCGGGCTGATCGGGCGCTGTCTGCGAGACGGCCGGTGGGATCGGGCGTTCAGGGACACCATCGGCCTGTCCGGCGCGACCGCCGCACAGGCCAAGCCGCCCGTCACTCACTGACGGCCGGTCAATCACTGAGCAGAACGCGCACAACCCTCTGCGTGACACAAGCCGCTCCTACCGTTGCGCCAACGCGGACGGAAGGAGCATCACCCGTGTCCGATCAAGGGCTGGTCGTCCTCGACCAGGTCAACAAGCGCTTCGGCGATCATCACGTGCTCAGGGACGTCGAGCTGAGCGTACGGCGGGGCGAGGTCGTGGTGATCATCGGCCCGTCGGGCGCCGGCAAGTCCACCCTGTGCCGCGCGATCAACCGGCTGGAGACCATCGACTCCGGCACCATCACGATCGACGGCACGCCGCTGCCCGAGGAGGGGCGGCAGCTGGCCCGGTTGCGAGCCGAGGTCGGCATGGTGTTCCAGTCGTTCAACCTGTTCGCGCACAAGACGGTCCTGGAGAACGTCGTGCTCGGGCAGGTCCACGTACTGAAGAAGAGCAGGGCGGACGCCGAGAAGAAGGCGTACGAGCTGCTGGAGCGCGTCGGCATCGGCGGCCAGGCGGGCAAGTTCCCCGCGCAGTTGTCAGGTGGCCAGCAGCAGCGCGTCGCGATCGCCCGCGCGCTGGCCATGGAGCCGAAGGTGCTCCTGTTCGACGAGCCCACCTCGGCGCTCGACCCGGAGATGGTCAACGAGGTGCTCGAGGTGATGACGGCGCTGGCCCGCGAGGGCATGACCATGGTCGTCGTCACGCACGAGATGGGCTTCGCCCGCCGGGCCGCGGACCGCGTGGTGTTCATGGCCGACGGCGAGATCGTCGAGCAGAACGCCCCGGACGACTTCTTCGGCACCCCGCGCAGCGAGCGCGCCAAGTCGTTCCTCGCCAAGATCCTCACTCACTAAGGACGCGTCATGTTTGGAAGATCCCTTTACGCGGTGTTCGCCGTCGTCGCCCTGACCGCCACCGCCACTGCCTGCGGCGGCGGCCAGGACACCTACGACTCGGTCGTGGACAAGGCCAAGAACGACAAGAAGCTGGTCATCGGGGTGAAGGCCGACCAGCCGGGGCTCGGCCTGCGGACGCCGGACGGCGGCTTCTCCGGGTTCGACATCGAGGTCGCCAAGTACGTGGCCAAGTCGCTCGGCGTCGAGGCCAAGGACATCACGTTCAAGGAGACGGTGTCGGCCAACCGGGAGGCGTTCCTGCAGCAGGGCCAGGTGGACATGGTGGTGGCGACGTACTCCATCACCGACGCGCGCAAGCAGAAGGTCTCCTTCGCCGGACCGTACTTCGTGGCCGGTCAGGATCTGCTGGTCAGGGCGGACGACACGGCGCTGACCGGCCCCGACACGCTGAACGGCAAGAAGCTGTGCTCGGTCGCCGGCTCGACCCCGGCGCAGAAGGTCAAGGAGAGCTACGCCAAGCAGGTGCAGTTGCAGGAGGAGCGGACCTACTCCGCGTGCGTGGACCGGGTGCTCGGCGGCCAGCTCGACGCGATCACCACGGACAACGTGATCCTCGCCGGGTACGCCGCCCAGCACACCGGCAAGCTCAAGTTGGTCGGCAAGCCGTTCAGCACGGAGAAGTATGGCATCGGGCTCAAGAAAGACGACTCGGCGGGCCGCAAGGCCGTCAACGAGGCGCTGACCACGATGTTCGCCGACGGTAGCTGGAAGAAGGCGCTGGAGAGCAGCTTCGGCGGAGCCGGCTTCACCGTGCCGGAGGCCCCGAAGCTGGAGCAGTACTGATCATGGACGCGCTGCTCCTGGAGTGGGACACCGTCGTCGCGGCCTTCTGGATGACCGTGCGGCTGACGGCGGTGAGCGCGCTCGGCTCGCTGGTGCTCGGCACGCTGCTGACGGCCATGCGCGTGGCGCCGCTGGCGACCCTGCGCCGCGCCGCCGGCGTCTACGTGGCCGTGGCCCGTAACACCCCGCTGACGCTGCTGCTGCTGTTCACCGGCCTCGGCGTCGGCGCGAACCTGGGCGTGGAGCTCTCGTCCGACATCGCGACCAACAACTTCTGGCTGGCCTGCATCGGCCTGACGGCCTACACCTCGGCGTTCGTCTGCGAGGCGCTGCGCGCGGGCATCAACACCGTGCCGGTCGGCCAGGCCGAGGCCGCGCGCTCGCTCGGGCTCGGTTTCCTCCAGACGCTGGGGCTGATCACGCTGCCGCAGGCGTTCCGCGCGGTGATCGCGCCGCTGGGCAGCATCCTGATCGCGTTGACCAAGAACACCACGATCGCGCTCGTGGTGGGCGTGAGCGAGGCGTCGGTGCGGATGCGGGAGATGATCGAGACGTACGGAGACCAGGTGATGCAGATCTTCCTCGGGTTCGCGGCCGGGTTCGTGCTGCTGTGCCTGCCCATGGGCCTGCTGTTCGGCTGGCTGTCACGGCGCTTGGCGGTGGCCCGATGAGCGGTGGCCCGGTGAGCTACGCCAACCTCTACGAGACGCCGGGGCCGCGCGGCGCGCGGCGCAACCGGGTGCTGGCCGGGGTCATCGCGCTGGTCCTGCTGGGGCTGGCCTATGTGACCTATGTACGCTTCGACGCCAAGGAGCAGTGGGCGGCCGGCAAGTGGACGCCGTTGCTGCGGCCGGAGGTGTGGACCACCTTCATCCTGCCGGGACTGGCGGGCACACTGGCCGCGGCAGTGGCGGGCGTCGTGCTGGCGGGCCTGTTCGGGCTGGTCTTCGCGACGGCCCGCCTCTCGGACCACCGGTGGATCCGGTGGCCGGCGGCGGCCGTGGTCGAGTTCTTCCGGGCCGTGCCGCTGCTGCTGCTCATCTTCTTCGCCTTCTTCGGGTCCTACGTTTTTACCGGGTCCAACGTCTCAGCCTTCACCGCCGTGGTGTTCGGACTGACCTTCTACAACGGGTCGGTGATCGCCGAGATCATCCGGGCCGGGGTGCTGAGCCTGCCCCGCGGCCAGGCGGAGGCGGCCCACGCGATCGGGCTGCGCAAGGGGCAGGTCATGCGGCTGGTGCTGCTGCCGCAGGCGTTCCGGGCCATGATGCCGGCCGTGATCAGCCAGTTCGTGGTACTGCTGAAGGACTCGGCGCTCGGGTTGATCGTGGGCTACGACGAGTTGGTGGACCGGGGGCTGAACGGGATCGCGGCCAACTTCTCGAACGTCATCCCGGCGGCCATCCTCATCGCGGCCATCTTCATCGGCATCAACCTGTCGCTGGACCGGCTCGCTCACTGGCTCAGCCGGCGGTGACCCCGCCATTTACCCCATACAGCCAGTCAGACTGCCATACATCGCAATAAGTGGGGTATGGGGCGCACCAGCCCAAACTCGGCATAGGGTAAAGTAACCCATCATTCCGACTGTTATAGTCGGTTTTTGTCTTCGGGCCTGACCGGCGGCTCAGACAGAGAGGGATTGATGAGGGGCGGAACAACACGCCTTGCGGCAGCGGGCGTGGCGATCGTGCTGGGGCTCGCGGCGTGCGGTGGAGTGGACACGGGCGGCGGCTCGACGAATGCGGCGAAGCAGGAGATCACGGTCACCGCGTTCGCGGGTGCCTGGGGTGAGCTGTTCAAGAAGTCGTTCGTCGAGCCGTTCCAGCGTGACACCGGCGTCAAGGTGAACCTCGTCTACGGCGCGAACGCCGAATGGCTCACCAAGCTGCGCGCGGCCGGCGGTGAGAACCCGCCGTTCGACGTCATCGCCTTCACGCCCGACGCCTCGCGCCCCGCCGCGGCCACCGGCCTGCTCCAGCCGCTTCCGACCGACCGGCTGGCGCACTGGAAGGAGCTGGACCCCGTACTGACCGAGAAGTCCGCCTATGACGGCAAGCAGTACGGGGTGCCGCTCACCACGGGTTCGACCGGGCTGATGTACCGGACCGACAAGATCAAGAATCCGCCCGCCGACTGGTCGGACATCTTCGACAAGCAGTACTGCGGCCATGTCGCGCTGCCGCCCCTGACCTACAACCCGGGCCTGGAGTTCTTCTCCGCCCTGGTCACCTCCCAGGGCGGCAAGCTGTCCGACCCCGCCGCGGTGGACAAGGCGTTCACCCAGCTGGCGAAGCTGAAGGGCTGCGTGTCGTCGTTCCCGGCCAACGCCGGCAACGCCGCCACGGTCATGGAGAACGGCGACGCCTGGATCATGCCCTTCTGGGACGGCCGCGCCTTCGCCATGGAGCAGGCCGGCTCGCCGATCGGCTACACCTATCCCAAGTCCGGTCCGGTGGGCGCGCTGACCTCGTACTTCGTCGCCGCCGGCACGGCGAAGACCGTTCTCGCCACCAAGTTCCTCGACTACCTGACTGCGGCGCCCAACCAGAAGCCCTTCGCCGAGGGCACCTGGTACGCCGCCGGGAACGACACGATCACCTACAGCAAGGAGTTCGACCAGCGGGTGCAGCACGGCCCCGAGGTCTATCGCAAGTTCATCTGGGTCGACTACGCGGTCGCCACCCCCAAGCTGAACGAATGGCAGCAGCGGTGGAACCAGATCTTCGGCTGATCGAACTGCCCGAGGAAGGCGCCGGACACGTCGAGATCGAGGGCCTGGCCGCCGGCTACGAGGGCGCCCGCGTGCTCGAACTGGAGCGGCTGTCGATCCGCAAGGGCGAGTTCCTCTCGATACTCGGGCCCAGTGGCTGCGGCAAGACGACCCTGCTCAACTGTGTCGCCGGCTTCGTGCAGCCGACGGCCGGGCGGATCGTGATCGACGGCGCCGACGTGACGGACCGCCCGCCGTACCGGCGGGGGCTCGGCATGGTCTTCCAGAGCTACGCGCTGTTCCCGCACATGACCGTCGCCGGCAACGTGGCGTACGGGCTGCGGATCCGGCGGCTGGACCGGGCCGAGCGGGAGGAGCGGGTACGCGAGGCCCTGCGCCTCGTCGGCCTGGAGGGCTACGCGGACCGCCGCCCCCGGCAGCTGTCCGGCGGGCAGCAGCAGCGGGTGGCCCTCGCCCGCGCCCTCGCCATCCGGCCCGCCGTCCTGCTGCTCGACGAGCCGCTGTCCAACCTCGACGCCAAGCTGCGCAGGGAGATGCGAGTGGAGCTGCGGGCCATCCAGCGCCGCATCGGCACCACGATGGTCTTCGTCACCCACGACCAGGAGGAGGCGCTGGCTCTGTCCGACCGGATCGCGGTCATGAACGGCGGCCGGATCGAGCAGCTCGGCACCCCCGACGAGGTCTACCGCCGGCCGGCGACCCGGTTCGTCGCGCAGTTCATCGGCGCGGCCAACGTCCTGGAGGGCACGGTGGCCGACGGCCGGCTCGACGTGGACGGGATCCTGCTCGACGCCGGCCCGCTACCGGTCCGGCAGGGCGGCCGGGCTGTGGTCGCGATTCGTCCCGAACGCATCCGGCTGGGCGCTGATGGCCAGGGCGTGCCCGGGACCGTGGGCTACCGCGCCTTCGCGGGCGACGCCTGGCACGTGGAGGTGCGGCTGGCGAACGGGCGCACGCTGACCGTGCAGGTCGCCGACACGGGCGCCGACTCCGCCGACCCACCGGGCGCGGGCTCGGGCGTCGTCGCGCACTGGGACCCGGCGGACGTGATCGTCCTCGACACGGGAGCGGGATCGGGCGAAGACGTGGGAGCCACCGGAGACGCCGGAGACGTGAGCGCGGACGGAGACGTGGGGGCGGGCGGATGACCCGTGCCAAACGATGGGCCGGTCTGACGTACGTGGCTCCGCTGGTCGTCTTCCTGACGGCGCTGTTCCTGGTGCCGCTCGTGGAGCTGCTCCGGCTCAGCTTCAGCCCGGTCGACTCCTACAACACGGCGCTGCCCGGCTTCACCCTCGACCAGTACAAGCGGGTCTTCACCGAGCCCTACTTCTACGGCTCGCTGCTGGAGACCCTGGCCACCGCGCTGCTGGTGGCGACTCTGTGCGTGCTGCTCGCGTACCCGGCCGCGTACGTCCTGGCCCGCCGCGCCCCCGGGACGATGCGCACCCTGCTGTTCGTCATCGTGATCTCGCCGCTGCTGACCAGCGTGGTCGTACGCACCTACGGATGGGTCGTCCTGCTGTCCGGCAACGGGGTCGTCAACCGGCTGCTCGTCGCCACCGGCCTGCGGGACGAGCCCGCGCGGCTGCTCACCAGCTACCCGTCGGTCGTGATCGCCGTCACGCACGTGCTGCTGCCGTTCGCGATCATCCCGCTCACGACCGCCCTCGGCGGGCTGGACCACAACCTGCACCGGGCCTCCCAGACGCTGGGCGCCGGGCCGATACGGACGTTCCTGCGGGTCACGGTGCCGCTCAGCCTGCCCGGCGTGGTCACCGGCGCGCTCATCGTCTTCGCCCTCGCCATGGGGATCTACATCACGCCGCTGCTGGTCGGCGGCGTCACCCAGCCGCTGGCCGGCATCCGCGTCTACGACCAGGTGGAGACGGTGTTCAACTATCCGGTCGCGGCCGCGCTCAGCTTCGCGCTGCTGGCGCTCACGCTCCTGTCCACGACGCTGCTCGCGGGCGGGTTCCGGATCTGGGAACGGCGGCTCCATGGCTGAGCGGCGACGGAGGTTCGGCTACGACAGGGCCGTGGGGCTGCTGGGCGGCGCCTGCGCGACGGCCGTCTTCCTGTTCCTGATCGCGCCGCTGGTGGTGCTGGTGGTGAGCTCGTTCAACCGGGACGCCTCGATGGCCTTCCCGCCGTCCGGGCTGTCACTGCGCTGGTACGCCGAGGTGCTCGGCTCGCCCGACTGGCAGGTGTCGTTCCGGCTGAGCGGGATCCTCGTGCTCATGGTCGTACCGACGACCGTGGTGATCGGCACCCTCGCCGCCTACGGTCTGGCGCGGGGCTCCTTCCCCGGGCGGCGGCTGCTTCAGGGGCTGGCGCTGTCGCCGCTGATGGTCCCGGAGATCATCACCGCGCTCGGTCTGCTCTACTACTTCCACGGCGTCGGCCTGATCAACAGCGTCCCCGGGCTGTGGCTGGCCCATTCGCTGGTCGCGCTGCCCTTCGTGGTGCGCGCGGTCATGGTGAGCGCGGCGAACCTCGACCCGGCTCTCGAACGGGCCGCGACCAGCCTGGGCGCGGGCCGGGCCCGGGTCTTCTTCACCGTGACGCTGCCGCTGCTGCGGCCGGGCATCCTCGCGGGCGCGATCCTCGCCGCGGTCACGTCGCTGGGCGAGGTGGCCGTGACGGCTCTGGTGGCCGGTGCCAACACCACGACGGTGCCGCTGCGGATCTTCTCGGCCGTGCAGTACCAGCTCGACCCGTCGATGGCCGCGGTGTCCACGCTCCTCATGGCCGCGAGCGTGGTCGTGATGGTGATCGCCGATAGGTTCGCTCGTATTTCGGAGGCTTTGTGACTACGGCTGTTCCCTTGATGGCGCGGATCGGCATCGACGTCGGGGGCACGTTCACCGACCTCGTCGCCGCCGTACCGGAACGCGGCCTGGTGGTCCACCACAAGGAGCCGAGCACGCCCGCCGACCCCTCCAGAGCCGTCGCGGACGGGCTGGCGGCCATCCTCGCGCAGGCCGGCCTGCGGCCCGAGGAGATCGGCGGTATCACGCACGGCACCACGATCGGGCTGAACGCCATCATCCAGCGCCGTGGCGCGCGGATCGCCCTGGTCGTGACCGAGGGCTACCGGGACATCCTGGAGATCGGCCGCAGCCGCATGCCGTCCTCCTTCGACCTGTACGCGGGCAAGGAGGAACCACTCGTCCCGCGTGACCGGATCGTCGAGATCTCCGCCCGGCTGGGCCCCGGCGGCGTGCCGGTGGCCGAACCGGACGCGCCGGAACTGGACCGCGTCGCCGCCCGGCTGCGCGCCATCGGGGCCGACGCGGCGGCGGTCCTGGTCCTGCACGGCTACACCGACCCGGACTTCGAGGAGGGCGTCGCGGCCGGCCTGCGGGCGCGGCTCCCGGAGCTGCCGCTGATGGCCTCCGCGACTGTCTGGCCCGAGGTACGCGAGTACGAGCGGGCGCTGGTGGCCTGCCTCAACGCCTACATCCAGCCGCTGATGCGCGACTACTTCGGACGGCTGGAGAGCCGGGTACGCGCGCTGGGCGTGCCCGCCCCCATCTTCATCAGCGCGTCCAACGGCGGGTCGATGAGCCTGCGCTCCGCCGCCGAACGGCCCATCGAGACCGTGCTGTCCGGCCCGGCCGCCGGAGTGGCCGCGGCCGCCCGGCTCGGCATGGGCGCCATCGTCACCTTCGACATGGGCGGCACCAGCAGCGACATCGCCGTGACCGTCAACGGTTCGCCCGAACTCGCGACGCACACCACGGTCGGCGGGCTGCCGCTGATCGTGCCCGTCGTCGCGGTGAGCGCGATCGGGGCGGGCGGCGGGTCCGTCGTCCGGGTGGACGATCAAGGGGTGCTCAAGGTCGGGCCCGAGAGCGTCGGGGCCGAGCCCGGCCCGGTGGCGTACGGCCGGGGCGGGGACCGTCCGGCGGTGACCGACTGTTACCTGGCGACCGGGCTGATCGATCCGGCGACGTTCCTCGGGGGCCGGATGCGGCTCGACGCGGACGCCGCCGGCAAGTCCCTCGCCGACCTCGCCACCCGCCTGGGCTCCGCGGGGGACGGCGCCGCTGAGGAGGCGGCGCACCGAGTCGCCTCGGGCGCGCTGCGGGTGGCCACGGCGGGCATGGCCACCGAGCTCCAGAAGATCATGGCCCAGCGCGGCCTCGACCCCCGGCTGTTCACCCTCGTCCCGTTCGGGGGCGCGGGCCCGACCCACGCCGCGATGCTCGCCGAAGAGGTCGGCATCACCCACATCGTGGTACCGCCCACGGCCGCCACCTTCTGCGCCCTGGGCGCGGCGGGCGCCGACCTGCGCCGCGACTTCGCCCGCAGCCTGCGCCGCCGCCTCGACCCCACGAGCGCCGCCCGCCTCGCCGACATCCTCGGCGAACTGTCCGGCCAGGCCCGCGCCTGGCTCACCGAACAGTCCGCCGCCGCGGCAGGCTCCTCGCTGTCCTACTCGGCCGACATGCGCTACTCCGGCCAGGCGTACGAGCTCCGTGTCGCCCTGGATCCCGGCCGGTTCGAGGTGGCGGCGATCTCCGAGGCGTTCCACGCCGAGCACGAGCGTCTGTACGGCTTCCGCGACCAGCACGCCCCCATCGAGCTGGGCACCGCCAGGCTGGGCGTCGTCGGGCCGGTGGCCGAGCTGCCGTCCGCCGCTGTACGCCCGGGAACGGGACGTCCCACCCCGCACGGCCGCAGGCAGGTCCTGCTCGACGGCGCGTGGCACGCCGCCGACGTCCACCTGCGGACGACCCTGGGCGTGGGCGACGCGTTCGACGGCCCGGCGATCGTCGAGCAGGACGACACCACCGTGGTCGTCCCGCCCGGCTGGTCCGGGGACGTGGACGGCGCCGGGAACCTGCATCTACATCGAAAGGCCTGATCGTGCGGCTCGACCCCGTCACCTTGGAGATCGTCGGCAACCGGCTGAGCGCCCTGACCGAGGAGATGTGCCTGACGCTGCAGCGTACGAGCCGGTCTCTGTACGTCAAGGAGACCGCCGACTTCTGCTGCGCGCTCGCCGGACTCGACGGCGGCTTCGTCGCCTACCCGCGCGGCATCGGCGTGTCGGGGTTCGTCGGGCTGAACCTCCTGGAGGCGGTACGGAGCGCCGGGCCGCTGGAGCCGGGCGACGTGATCATCACCAATGACCCGTACCGGTCCGGCGGCCTCGCCACCCACCTCACCGACATCCAGGTCATCGAGCCGTACTTCCATGAGGGCGAGGTGGTCGGCTACGGCTGGGCGTTCATCCACTGCTCGGACATCGGCGGCCGGGTGCCGAGCAGCCTGTCGCCGATCAACGACGAGATCTACCAGGAGGGCCTGCAGATCCCGCCGGTCAAGCTGGTAAGCGCGGGCGAGCCGAGCCGCGACGTGGAGGCGCTGATCACGGCCAACAGCCGCACGCCGGAAGCCAACCTGGGCGACATCCGGGCCATGCTCGCCGCCCTGCGCACCGGCCGCGAACGGCTCGCGGGCGTCATCGCCCAGCACGGCGTGGACACGGTGCTCGCGGCGCAGGACGACCTGGTCTCCTACACCGCGGGCAAGGCCAGGGCCGCCCTGTCCCGGCTCGACGACGGCACCTACCGGTTCGTCGACTACCTCGACGACGACGCGGTCTCCAGCATCCCGGTACGCCTGTCGGTCACCGCGACCCTCGACGCGGGCGAGCTGCACCTCGACTTCACCGGTACGGATCCGCAGGTCGCCGCGGCCTTCAACATCGCGACCCTGGGCCGGCCGCACGCCTGGATCACCACCCGGGTGCTCGCGCTCATCTGCACGCTCGACCCGGGCATCGCGCTCAACGCCGGGCTCATCGAGCCGATCAGCGTCACCGCGCCGGAGGGCTCGCTGGTCAACCCGGTGCGCCCGGCGGCCGTGGGCGTACGGCATGCCTCGGCGTCCCGCGTCAACGACGCCGTCGGCGGCGCGCTGGGGCTCGCCGCTCCGGCGATCCTCCCGGCGGCCTCCAGCGGCCTGGTGGTGCCCGTCGTAGTGGCCGAGCAGCAGAACGTCCAGGTGCTGGAGCCGATGGTCGGCGGAACCGGCGCCCGCGACGGCGCCGACGGAGTGGACGGCCGCGACAGCGGTATCTCCAACCTGTCCAACAACCCGGTGGAGACAGTCGAGACGGAGATCGGCGTCGAGATCCTCCGCTACGGCCTGCGGGCGGACTCCGGGGGCGCCGGGCGCTGGCGCGGCGGCTGCGGTCTCGAACTGACCTTCCGCGTGCTGGACGACGGCTCGAAACTGCTGGCCCGGGGGCTGGAACGGCTGTGCTTCCGCCCGTGGGGCGTGCGGGGCGGCGGTCCCGGCGCGCCTACGGAGCTGATCGTCAACCCGGGCACGCCGGGAGAGCGCCGGCATCTCAAGATCGATGTGCTGCCGCTGGAGCGTGGGGACGTCATCACCCTCCTGACCTCGGGCGCGGGCGGTTACGGCGACCCGTACACCAGGGACCCCGCCGCCGTCCTGCGCGACGTGGAGCGCGGGGTGGTCTCGCCTGAAGCGGCGGCGCGCGAGTACGGCGTGGTGCTCGACAGCACCGATGTCGGGCTCGCGGTCGATGAGGCGGCCACCGCCGCGACCCGGCTGCTCGACCCTCGCGAGGGCTTCGGATTCGGGCCCGAGCGGCAGGCGTGGGAGTCCGTCTTCGACACCGGCACCGTGGACCGGCTGGTGGCCGCGCTGTTCCGCCTGCCGCGACCGGCGCGTCAGCCTCGCCGTAGCGCCCTGTACCACGCCGTACTCCGCGAACTGCCCGACGGCTTCCCCCGAATCACCCCTGCCCCGGACCAGCTCGACACCGCCCGCCGTACCCTCATCAAGGAGATCATCACGCTGGAAGGACTCGCATGAGGGGAATCGACGCGGTGATGGGCCGGCTCGACGACGCGGCCCGGGACGAGCTCGCCGCGCTCTACCGGGACCTGCACCAGCACCCCGAGCCCGCCTTCGAGGAGAAGCGCACGGCGGGCATCGCCGCCGATCGCCTGCGGGAGGCCGGGTTCGAGGTGCGCACCGGCATCGGCGGCACCGGCGTGGCGGGCGTCCTGCGCAACGGGGAGGGGCCGACGGTCGCGCTGCGCGCCGACATGGACGCCCTGCCGGTGCTGGAACGCACCGGCCTGCCGTACGCGAGCACCAATGACGGACTCATGCACGCCTGCGGCCACGACATGCACGTGGCCTGCTTGTCCGGGGCCACGCACCTGCTGTCGGCGGGCCGCGACCAGTGGGCGGGCACGCTCGTGGCGCTGTTCCAGCCCGCGGAGGAGATCGCGGCCGGGGCTCAGGCCATGGTGGACGACGGGCTGTTCGACCTGACCGGCCGGCCGGCCGTCGTCCTCGGGCAGCACGTCCTCCCGCGACCGGCGAGCACGGTGTTCATCCGGTCGGGAGAGATCCTGGGCGCCGCCGACAGCATGGAGATCCGCCTGTACGGCAGGGGCGGGCACAGCTCTCAGCCGGAACGTACGGTCGACCCCGTGATCCTGGCCGCGGCCATCGTGATGCGCCTGCAGACGGTGGTCTCCCGTGAGGTGTCCCCCTTCGAGCGCGCCGTGCTGACGGTGGCCCAGATCCACGCGGGCCACAAGGAGAACGTCATCGCCGACGAGGCGTCCATCACGCTCAACATCCGCACCTTCTCCCCCGAGGTCCGCCGCACCCTGCTGGCCGCGATCGAACGCGTCGTCAACGCCGAGGCCGCGGCGTCCGGCGCGCCCCGGCCGCCCTCGTTCCACACCCTCAACGCCTTCCCCCTGACCGCCAACGACCCCGGCGCCACCGCCGACGTGACCGGCGCCTTCACCACCCGCTTCGGGGCCGCCCGGGTGGCCGACCTGGCGCCGATGATGGGCAGCGAGGACTTCGGCGTCTTCGGCACCGCCGCCGGGGTGCCTTCCGTCTTCTGGGGTCTCGGTGGCATCGATCCGTCCCAGTACGCGCGCGCCGAGCGGGAGGGCCGCCTGGCCGAGGACGTACCGGGCAACCACTCCCCCTTCTTCGCCCCCTTGATCTCCCCCACCCTGCCGATGGGCGTCGAAGCCCTGGTCACCGGCGCCCTCACCTGGCTGAGCCGGTGAGTTACCGCGCCAGCCGCCCCAGCAGGCAGGAGGCCGCCGTGATGCCGAGCGCCGCGGCCGCGAGCAGCACCGCGAAGTCCAGCGGCAGGTTCGTGGGGATGCCGAGCAGCAGCCCGCGCAGCGCGTCGACCTGGTAGCTGAGCGGGTTGATCACGCTGATGTACCGCAGCCAGTCGGGCATGGCCGTGGTCGGGTAGAGCGCGTTGGACGCGAAGAACAACGGCATCGTGATGGCCTGCCCGATGCCCATCAGCCGGTCGCGGGTCAGCACGATCCCGGCGATCGTCACCGACAGGCAGGAGAAGAACGCCGAGCCGAGCACCACGGCCACGATGACCCCGGCCAGGCGTACCGGGTTCCAGGTCATGCTCACGCCCAGCAGCGCGGCGATGAGCACCACGACCACCGCCTGGATCATCGCCTTGACCCCGGCGGCGAACGCCTTGCCGGTGACCAGCGCGGCCCGCGGCGTCGGCGTGACCAGGAGCTTGGTCAAGACACCCGAGTCGCGTTCCCAGATGATCTGGATGCCGTAGAAGATGGCGATGAACATGGTGGACTGGGCGATGATCCCGGGCGCCAGATAGTCGAGGTACGGGATGCCCTCGGTGGGGATCGCCTTGATGCGGGTGAAGGTCTCGCCGAAGATCAACAGCCACAGGGCCGGCTGGATCGCGCGGGTGTACAGCTCGGTGCGATCGTGGCGCAGCTTCTGCAGCTCCACCACGCACATCGCGGCGACCCTGGCGGGCAGCACCCGCCACCCGGTGCGGGCACGCGGCGGAACGAGCAGCAGGTCGAAGCCGCTCCTGTCAGCCGAGTCGAGTGGCAGTGGTGCGGGTACGTCGGACATCGCGAAACTCCCCTCCTCCGTCGCCGAGGCCGCTGCCGGCGACGTCACGGAAGACGTCCTCCAGCGTCGGGGCCGAGCCGTCGCCGAGGCGGGCGCGCAGGTCGTCGGTGAGCTGCTGCGGTGTGCCGAGCGCCCGTACGCGTCCCTGGTGCATGAGCGCGACCCGGTCGCAGTATTGGTCGGCCTCGTCCATGTAGTGCGTGGTGACCAGGACGGTCATCCCGGTGGCGGCGCGTACCGCCATGATGTGCTCCCACACGCTGGTGCGGGCGATGGGGTCGAGCCCGATCGTCGGCTCGTCGAGCATGAGCAGGCGCGGCGCGCTGACCAGCGCCTGGGCGAGTTCGAGGCGGCGTACCATGCCGCCGGAGAAGGTGGCGGCCATCCGGTCGGCGGCGTCGCCGAGCCCCACGGCCTCGAGTGCCTGCTCGACACGGGCCGCCCGCTCACGGCGGGGGACGTCGAAGACGCGGGCGAACAGGGAGACGTTCTCCCGCCCCGTCAGGCTCGCGTCCGCCGACAGTTGCTGAGGGACGTAGCCGAGCAGGCGGCGTACCGCCATCTGCTCGGTGGCCGCGTCGTGCCCGAAAACCCGCACCATCCCGGACGGGATGGGCAGCAGCGTGGTCACGCAGCGGATGGCGGTGGTCTTGCCCGCGCCGTTGGGACCGAGCAGACCGAACACCTCACCGGCGACGACCGTCAGATCAAGGCCGTCCACGGCCCTGGTCTGCCCGAAGGAGTAGCGCAGGCCCGTACAGGCGACGGCCGGTGCGTCGTCACTCATATCATTTCCGCCTCCTCTCGCAGACCCTCGGCCAGCCGGCGCAACGCCGGAAGCGCGGCGGCCAGCGCGACCCGGTCTACTTCGCTGAGTCGTTCCACCCGCTCGCGAACGAGCGCGGCCCGCCGCTCCTCCCACGCCCGCAGCCGCGCCTCGGCCTCGGGGGTGAGCAGCAACCGGGCGGAGCGGCGGTCGTCATGGCCGATCTCGCGCCGCAGCAGCCCGGCGGCGGTGAGCTGATTGACCAGCGTGGACACCGAGTTCCCCGCCAGAAAGAGCTCCTTGGCCGCCGCCGAGACGCCGATGCCGGGATTGGCGCCGACCAGCCGCAGCAACTCGACCTGGGCACCACGGAGCGGCGGCCCGGTCATCCCTTGGCGCAGCCGACGCCGAATGAGCCGCTGGATACCGGTCAGGACACCGACGAGGGCGTCAGGAAGGTCCGCTGCGCTCATCCCAAAAAGATTAGCTCTGCTCACGAGCTAATGGGAAGACCCCAGCTCAGCAGTATTCGTAGTACGAGTTGACCGCGGGCTGGCCGGTGTAGTTGGGACCGGCTTGATCGTCAGACCCCCGGTAGCGGTACGGCAGGTCGATGAGACGCCGCCCCGTCCAGCCGATCCGCCGGGTCCGGCCGTCGTACCTCACGCCCTGCGAGCGCAGCGACGTGGTGAGGCGGCGGCCCGCGGGCGCGCCGCCCTCCAGACGGATGGCGCGAACGTCGAAGTTCGCGAGGAACAGTCCGTCATCGGCCAGCCACGTGCCGATCCTGGCAAGCAGCCCGAGCTTGTCACCGATGTAGTGCAACCCGTGTACGCAGGTGATCAGGTCGAAGGGATGCTCGGGCCGCCATGTGGTGACGGAGGCGGTGATCAGCCGCAGGCGGGGCGGGCACGGCGTGCGGGCGAAGAAGCCGACCAGATCCACACCGACGATCTCAGCCTCGCCACCCTCGCCGCCCTCGCCGCCGAGCAGATCGGCGGCCTGGCCGAGGGCGTACCCCGTCCCGCAGCACAGATCGAGCCAACGCACGGGCTCCCCCGCGCGCCGCCGGGCACGCAGTGTGTCGACGACGTCGATGCCCAGCTCGCGGTTGTAGCCGGGCAGGCGGCGTTCGCGGTTCATCCGGCAGTTGGCCACGACGGAGGAACGCTCGAGCGCGTCGTCGTCGAGCAGATTCACGACCTCACCTCCACTGACCGCCACCCAGGCCCTTGACAGCCCGCTTTACAGAAAAGAAACTTAACCAAATGCCTTGAGAGAGCGCTCTCTTAGTTTCAGGACGGCAAGGTGACCGCGCAGCCGGCACGATCGTGAGGAGCCCGAACCATGATCACAAGACGAACCCTACTCGCCGGCGCGGCGGTAGCCGCCGCCACTCCGGTGCTGGCCCTCGCCCCCCGAGCCGAGGCCGCCACGGTGCTCCCCCTGACCGTCGTCAACCACACCTTCCGGTACGCCAACAACGCGATCTTCCTCTACATCGTCGGCACCGACCTGGCCACCGGCCAGCAGGTCTACGTCCGCGCGGACGGCACGAGGGTGCCGGTATCGGCCTCACTCAACGGCCCCGACGGTTTCGCCGACCTGTCCATCCCGCTCGCCGCCAACGGCGACACCCGCCTCAACCTGCCATGGATGTCCGGCCGCATCTACGTCTCCATCGGCCAGAAGGTGAAGTTCAGGGTGGTCACGGACGGCAACGGCCGACCGGCGTTACAGCACCCGGCCGGCTGGGTGAGCTCGGACCCCAGCTACGGCGTGCTGCACGACTTCATGGAGTTCACGTTCAAGAGCGACGGCATGTTCTGCAACACCACCATGGTCGACATGTTCAGCATCCCGATGGAACTCCGGCTCGACGGGCAGTCCAGCCAGACCGTCGGCACCCTCGTCCCCAACGGCCGCGACACCATCTTCGCCGGCATCGCGGCCAACCCCGCCTTCCGGCCCCTCATCGTCGGCGACAACCTCCGGGTGATCGCTCCGGGACACGGCATCGACTCGGGCATCTTCTCTTCCACGTACTTCGATCCGTACATCACGCAGGTCTGGAACACGTACGCGTCGGCCAACCTGCGGGTGACGGTCGGCGGGACCACCTACACCGGGCGGGTGTCCGGCGGCCAACTCGTCTTCAACAACGGCATCCGGACGTTCGCCCGGCCGAGCACCCGCGACATCTTCTACTGCAACGGCGCCCTGGACGCCGGCGGCACCTCCGGCCCGGTCGCGGCGATCCTCGGCGCCGCGTTCAACCGCTCGACCCTGCACAACCACCCCGACCAGCCGACGACCGACCGGAACACGTTCTATCTCACGTCGATCAGCAACCATTACGCGCGGGTCCTGCACGAGAACACCCGGGACCACAAGGCGTACGGGTTCCCGTTCGACGACGTCGCGAACTACGCGTCCTATGTACAGGACCTGGCGCCGACGTCACTGAGGCTACGACTCACGCCGTTCAACGGGGCCGCCTGACCTCCGGTCTGACGGACTTCCGGTCCGACAGGAAGTGTCGGTCTCCCTGTCTAAGGTCCAGGCTGTGATCACCTATCTCACGGGCGACGCGACCGACCCGGCCGGCAACGAGCCGCGCATCATCTGCCACATTTGCAATGACGTCGGCGGCTGGGGCCGTGGGTTCGTCCTGGCCGTCTCCCGCCGCTGGCCGGAACCCGAGGCCGAGTTCCGCGCCTGGCACCGCTCAGGTACGGGATTCGAGCTGGGCCAGGTGCAGCTGGTGCAGGTCGAGGAGTCCCTGTGGGTGGCGAACATGATCGGCCAGCACGGCATCCGGCCCACCAAGGAAGGGCCGCCCATCCGCTACGACGCGGTCGACCGGAGCCTGGAAGCCGTCGCCATCAAAGCCATCGAACTTGGCGCGAGCCTGCATATGCCACGGATCGGCTGCGGCCTGGCCGGCGGGACCTGAGACCGGATCGAACCGCTCATCACCCACCGGCTCGTTACAAAAGGCATCCCGGTGACCGTCTACGACCTGGAGTAAGCGCCCACCGTTCCTCCTCCCGCACCGCTCTCCCCATGAAGATCCACAGGCGACAGGTCGCTGAGCAGGCCGGGCAGGACGAGCTCCTACACCGCCGGCACCGCATTCCATCACCTCGGCAGGGTGGATCCGGGGCCCGGCCGGCTGCTCTCCGCGTTATGTCAGCGGCGGCGTCAAGACGGCGACAGCCCGGTATCAGAGCGATTGGCGATGGTGGACATCGAAAGAACACCGCACAAGGAGCACATGATGCAGCAGTTCGACACCCTCGCCCCGATCACCGCCGTCCTGGACATCCCCGCCGGGCGCGTTCAGTTCATCGCTGCCGACCGGGCCGACACCACGGTTGAGGTCCTGCCCGCCAACGCCTCCAAGGGCCGTGACGTCAAGGCCGCCGAGCAGACCACGGTGGAATACGCCGACGGCGTCCTGCGGATCGAGACCGCGACGAAGAACCAGTACCTCGGCCCGACCGGATCCATCGAGGTGACGATCCAGCTGCCCACCGGTTCCCGCGTCGAGGCGAAGTCGGGCAGCGCCGAGCTCCGGACCGTCGGCCGCCTCGGCGACGTCACCTTCGAAGGCGCCTACCACCAGATCAAGCTGGACGAGACCGCGAGCCTGCGCCTCACCGCGACCGACGGCGACGTCGAGGTCGGCCGGCTGGGCGGCGCCGCGGAGATCAGCACCGCGCGGGGCGACATCCGGATCGCCGAGGCCACCGGCGGCAAGGTCGTGCTCCGCACCCAGTCCGGCGACATCACGATCAGCGCCGCCGCCGGCGTCTCGGCCTCCCTCGACGCCGGCACCACCCACGGCCGCATCGCCAACACCCTCAAGAACGACGGCACCGCCGAGCTCGACATCCACGCCACCACCTCCAGCGGCGACATCACCGCCCGCAGCCTGTGACCCGCAGCCTCCCAAGGAGAGGCAGACCAGGCCCGGTGACGACGAACGGCCCCGGTCCATCCATGTGGACCGGAGCCGTTCTAGAGAGCACGGCGAATGCCTTCTATGACGGCCACGGCCTCCGGAGAGGAGCCGCTCTCCTCCCAGAGCGCCAGCCACTCCGAGTCCTCGCCCATCACCCGGTCCAACGCCCGCACGGCCAGCGCCACGAGTTCGTCATCGATCTCCACTCTGCCGCCTTCCAGCAGGAAGTCCGGCGCATAAGGCGAGGTGATCGGCACACCGCTGCGCTGAGAGGCGACAATGGCCGCTGCCGCGATAGCCTCCGATGCCTCGTCGCTGTCCAGATATCTCGTACGACCCGCAGCGGCTTTGAGCGCCTTGCGGAGCAGAGCCGGACGCCGCTCAGGGGCTGCGTTGAGCGATCTTGCGGTGGCCAACGCCGCGGAACGGCTACTCTCGGGGGTTCCGTCGCGCTGCTCGGTGTTCGGCGGCCGCGATCATGCCGAGGATATAGCCGTACCCCTGCGCGTATGCCTGCGACTTCGATGGGTCGGCGTCACTCGGAGGTACGTGGTCGGGGTCGATCGCCCCGTCGTATCCCGCGTCGGCCAGGATGTTGATGATCTCCGCGTGGTCGATGTCACCCTCGCCGCCCCACGTCTCGATGAAGTCGTTGCGCCGCCCCTTGATGTTGCGCAGGTGGATGTTGAACACCCGCTTGGTGGCGGCCAGCCGCTGGACGATGGGGTAGATCTCTCGCTTCGGGTTCCACAGCATCTCCGCCAGCGTCCCGCAGCAGAGGTTGAGGCCGTGGTAGCGGTTGCGGCGCAGGTCCAGGAACGTGAACAGGCCCTTGCCACCGGGGACGCTGAGGACGTTCTCGACCACGCCGCGGTACCCGCCCGGCGGCGTTCCCGGATCCTGGGGGTGGCAGGCGAGACGCACCTTGTACTGCTCCGCCACCGGGACGACCCGCTCGAGGAAGTAGTCGATGCGCTCCCAGTACGTGTCCGGATCGACCTTGCCCGCGATGGTGTCCGGCAAGGTGTAGTCGAGGTCGCTCGCACGGAACTGGCGTAGCTTCGATCCCCCGCGGCCGGGCACCTCACCCGTGGTCATCACACCCAGGATGCTCATGTTGTATTTGATGGTTCCGACGCCGGCACGGCCACAGGCCTCGATCATCCGCTGAATGTCCTCGATGTCCCGCTCCCGCTCAGGACTCTTGCCCATCATGATCGCGGGACGGAAGTCGGTGTCGATCAATGATGATTCGAGGAACGGCAGGGCGACCATGTCCATCTCCAGGCCCTGGCTCTCGATGCGCTCCTTCTCCTGCTCCACTTCGGACACGAGCCAATACCCGCGATCGCCGGTCTTCTGGTCGTAGGGCGGGTCCACCGGGTAGCCGCACACTCGGGCGACGCCGTGGCGCTTGAACTCCTGGAGCGCGGCCTCAGACGGCGAGCGCCGCTGGGTGCCCAGCACCATGCGGGGCTTGGCGGTGTTGCCCGGCTCCTGGGCGTCGGCGGATGCTGCCGCGGCAGGGTCTGACGAGGCCATCATCGACGCGAGGCCGGCCCCGGCCGTCGCGGCGCCGGCGCGGAACAGTGTTCTGCGATCCACGTTGCTCGATTCCATGTGCGGTTTCCCTTCTGGGGGGTGCGGACGAGGCGTGATGACGAAACCCCGGTGTGCAACGAGATGGCTGATGGGAAGGACGCCGCGTTGTCTCATGTGCGTCTATGCCGGGTACGGGTGCTAGCCGGCTCTGAAGACCGGTGACCCGTCGTCGGGAATGGCGATGGCACTCGATGGCGTCAGGTCGACCCGACAGGTCCAGCCGGCGCGGACGGAGCGGGCGACCGCCTCGGCTTCGGCGCGCGTGTCGAAGCGTTGCGTTCGCAGCACTTCGGTCACGTCGGTTCTGATCGACTCGACCGGTCCCACTCCGGGCAGGTTCGCAGGTCCACGCGAGGCGAATCGAACCACACCTGGTCCAGCCATACCGAGTTCCGCCTGCCGTGCGAGGTGGTCACGGTATCGGAGTCGTCGCCGGCGAGTTGATCGTCAAAGTGGGTCACGGGAAACGCGAGCAGGCCGGTGGTCAATCGGCTGGCCGGTTCGGAAGGGGGGTCAGCGCCACGCCGTCACGCTAGGAGCATCGATGATGCTTGTCCAAGAGCATTTCCGTATCACTTGATACCGTGATGGCATCATCGGCGGCGGCGCTCAGTAAACACCAAGGTCACCGCGTGGGCGGACCATCGGGGCAACCGGTCCCCAGGGCGTGCAGCACCCGGCTGAGCGCTGGATTACGCGAGTGCCGCGACCATAGTAGGTGCAGTTCGACGGGTTCGGGATGGCGACTGGCCAGGGGTACGTATTCAACCCCCGGGACGTTGTTCCGGGCGGCGGATGCGGGAACGAAGGCGATACCACGACCGGCGGACACCAACCACAGCATGGTGAGCACCTGGCTCACGCTGTGCACCACTCGTTCCTGGGTCAGCGGCACAGTGCTGACCACCAGGTCGTAGAAGTAGCGAGCTCGCTGCTGCCCGTGGAAGATCAACGGCTCTGTGCCGAGGTCGTCGGCGTGCGCGGGCCGATCGAGTCGGGTCAGCCGGTGCCCGGCGGGCACCGCCAGCAATAGTGCCTCGCGATACACCAAGAGGGAATCAAACAACTCGGGGTCGAACGGTGGGCGTGCCAGTCCGAGGTCGAGGTCCTCGCCGGCGAGAGCTGCGACCTGTTCGCGGGTCACCATTTCAAACAGTTCGATCTGTACGTCCGGCAATTCGTGTTCGAGCTGGTTGAGCATACGGCCAAGGACACTGAACGTGGCTGTGGCCGTGAAGCCGAGCCGAATCAAGCCACAAGTGCCGAAGTGGACGCGCTGCGCCAGATCGGACGCGGCTTCGGCGATGGCCAGAATGCGCCGAGCCTCGCCGAGGAAGGCCTCACCGGCCGGCGTGAGCGCCACGCGCCGGTTGTCACGTTCGAGCAGTTGCACGCCCACGGCTGATTCGAGTTTCCGGATCTGCCGACTCAGCGGCGGCTGGGTCATGCGAAGCCGCATGGCCGCCCGACCAAAGTGCAGTTCCTCGGCTACGGCGACAAAGCCTCGGAGTTGCTCAAAGGTGTACATCATACGGGGAAGGTATCTCTCCATCCACCAACGGGGTTGGACGGGCATTTTACGCAGTCACCGGCTGTGCGCGCTCGCAGATGCGGCTCGCAATCGTTCCTCACGGATCATGCCGAGGCCCCGTCCGGTCGAAACGTTCACGAACAGCTCCGGTCGTGGTCGGGCCACCCAGCCTCGGGGTTCCGGACTGCTGCAGACGCCCCAGTACGCCCAGGCGTCGCGGCCACGTTGGTGGACGGCTCGCGGGAGGAGATCCAGCGCCGAGCCGAGGCACGGATCACCCGTCAGCAGCTGCTGATCCAGGACATGCCGCCCGAGGTCACCGTGATCCTGGACGAGGCCATCCGGCGGAGGCACGTATCACGATCTATCTGATCCCTTTCGGCGCGGGTGGTCATACCGGACTGGACGGCGAGTTCACTGTTCTCGACCTTCCTGACGAAGAAGATCCTCCCGTCGTCCATCAAGAGGGGCTCACCCCTTGAGCCTGTATGTAATGGCCGCACCGAGAATCTCCGATGGGCGACCGTTTCGCTGCGGTGTCGTGTAGTCACCCTGTGGGCGTTCCGACTGGTGCAGGCCAATATCACCGCCTATGTCAGCGGCAGAATACAGAGCATCATGCCCGAAATGAATCCTCGGCATATTGCAGCATGTTTTTTCATCCGTCATCGTTGCAGCTGATGCCCGCATTCCGGACCGCTCCGTCTGTATGGCGCAGAAGCCGGGCCTAGGCATGGATTGGTGTCGAAACGGCGTGATAGCCAAGAGAAAACTGTCAGAAATTGTGTATAACGAGGCGGGTGGGATAGTTTATGGTTCGCTTGTCCAAGCCCGTGACATATCCGGCGGAGTCCATTTCCACGAAGTGGCCTCCCTGCCCGCGCCGAGCCAGCTTCCCCCGCGCCCGCGTCTGATCGACCGTGAAGCCGCCATCGCCGAGCTCGATGGCCTGCGGGAGGACGCGGCGGATGTGCCGGTCACCGTGCTGATAACGGGTTCGGTGGGCGTGGGCAAGTCCGTGCTGGCCCTGAGCTGGGCGCACATGATCCGCTCGTACTACCCCGACGGGCAGTTGTACGCCGAACTGCGCGGACATTCCGACCGTGCCCCGGCCTCCCCTCAGGAAGTGCTGGGCGACTTCCTGCACGCCCTCGGCATCCCGGCGGAGCTCATACCGGGCGAACCGGCCCAGCGGGCGGCGCTGTATCGCACCGTGACCCATGACCAACGGCTGCTCGTCGTGCTCGACGACGCGCTGACTGCGGCTCAGGTACGCCCGCTGCTTCCGGCCTCGCCGACGAGCGTCACTGTGGTGACCAGCAGGCACCGGCTGACCAGCCTGCTGGCGCAGGGTGCGCGCGGGGTGTACGTCGACCGCTTCGACGCCGCGGCGAGCCTGGCGTTTCTCCGCGACACCCTGGGGAGCGACCGGGTGGACCGGCAGCGGGAGGCAGCCTCCGAACTGGTCGAACTGTGCATGCGGCTGCCACTGGCCCTGAGCGTGGCGGCGGCCCGCCTGGCCGCGCGGCCGAGCTGGCCGCTGCGCGAGGTTGTCACCGCGCTGGCCGAGGAGCAACGGACGCTGACGATCGGAGACGACATGGCAGTCCGCTCCGCGCTCGACCTCTCTTACCGAGCGCTCGGCCCCGAAACTGCGCGGCTGTACCGGTATCTGGCTCTCGTACCAGGGAGCACATTCGGTGGTGACGCGGTGGCCGCGCTCGCCGACATCCCCCGGCTGGAGGCCAGGCGGCTGCTCGGGGAGCTGACCGACGCGAACCTGCTGACCGACATCTCCGACGGCCGCTACCGCTTCCATCACGCGCTGGTCCGCCTGCACGCCGCCCAACTGGCCGAGGCGGAGGACCAGCGCGAAGCCCGTGAGGGCGCGGAGGGGCGGTTGCTCGCCTGGTACCTCGCCACGGCCGCGCACGCGGAACGGCAGCTCCGGCCGTACCGCACCGGGCTGCCTCGCGATGCCGAACCGCCGCCCGCCGAGCCGACGGACTTCGGCGGCCCACAGGACGCACTCGGCTGGCTGGCGGCCGAACGCGCGAACCTGAGTGCCGCCGTCACCCTGGCACACACACGGGGGCGGGAGGTCTCGGCATGGCAGCTCGCCGATTCCATGTGGTCGCTGTTCCTGTACATGGGCCATCAGGTGGAGCGGGTCGGGGTGGAGGAGACGGGGCTGGCGGCGGCGCGCGCGGCCCGAGACCCCTACGCCGAGGCGAAGATGCTGAACCGCCTGGGGCTGAGCCTGTACGACCTGGGGCGCTACGACGACGCCGTCGAGCGGTTCGAGGAGGCGCTGCAGATCTGGCGTCGGCTCGGCGAGCGGGGCAGAGAGGCCGGATCACTGCGGCGGCTCGGGCTGGTCTCGGCGGCGCGGGGTGACCATGAGGTGGCGATCGCCAGGTTCACCGCCTCGATCGCTATGTACCGGGAGTCGGGGGCCGACCGGCAGGCCGCGCTGGGACTTACGGATCTCGCCGGCGTTCTCGTGGCTCAGGGGCGGGGATCTGACGCGGTGATCCATCTGGAGCAGTCGCGGAGGATGCTGAGCGAGGTCGACGACCTCTATAACCGGGCCCGAGTGGGGCTCCTTCTTGGGTATGCCCATGTCAATCAGGAGCAGGCGGATCGTGAGCTGCGTTCCGCGCTGGAGATCATGGACCAGCTGGGATCTTCGGTCGGCCGGGCCGCAGCCCTCGAGGGCCTGGGCGAACTGGCCGAACGTACCGGCCGACCGGAAGAGGCACATCACTGCTATGAGATGGCGCTGGAAGTGCTTGGCGAGGCCGAGTCTGCGACCTATCTCCGGCTCAGGGGCCGCCTGGACCATCTCTCTTGAGGGTCCCTTAGCTGAAAACCACCTTCAGCGCCTCCAGGACCCACATCATCATCATTGGGAAGATATGGGGCATTTTCTTACCCTTCTAGAACTTGTCGCGTTCACCGCGGCAAGTGAAGCATATCCTTTTAGATAGGGCAATAAGGAGATTGGGCGCCAGCTTTTATCCCGCTACATCGTGACCGTTGAGGCGATCCTGCAGAATCCTAGCCTCTGGAGCGCCCAACCGCTCAAATATCCCCAAAGCCTCCCGCCACACCTCTTCCGCCGCACTCCTCCCATGAATCTGCAGAAGACTCTCACCGAGACGCTGGAGAGAACCCGCCACCAACTGGGGATCCGCCACATCCCTGGACAAAGAGAGCGCACGCTCATAAGTATCCCGAGCAAGGACAAACTGCCCACTAGCCTGCTGAGTGTCACCAATCCTCTGGAGCGCACGCGCAGTTTCGTACAAATCCCCTATATCGCCCGAAAGGGCAAGCGCTTTCTGGAAATGGATCAGCGCTTCAGCGGTCAGCCCCGCGTCCAGGTACATCGACCCGATATTGCTCAACGCGTCCGCCTCGTTCCGGCGATCACCGGTCTCGCGATAAGTTGACAAAGCCTCACGATAGAAATGCAAGGCCTCGTCGCGGCGCCCTTCACGGGCCATGACGCCGGCCACGTTGTTCAAGGCCACGGCCTCGTTCTGCCGCCACCCCGTCTCGCGCATGACAGCGAGCGAGTCCCGGAAGAGTCCGAGCGCCTCCCGATGATCACCACGGTTGAGGTGCAATTCCCCGAGATTGTTCAACAACATCGCCTTGGTTGCGACGTCCCCCATCTCCTCCACGATCTCCAACGAGCTCTCGAAGACGGCCACTGCCTCCTCCGTACGCCCCAGGTACGACAGCGCGATCCCCGAATGCAGCAACGCGTTCCCTTCCCCATACCGGTCCTCCACGGCACGGAACAGCCCAAGCGCCTCCTCCGCGTAAGCCAGTGCCTCACGGTTGCGCCCGGACAGCCAGTGCACGAGGGCGAGATGGTCCAGGGCGTCGGCCTCGCCGCGCCGGTCGCCGAGGGCGCGGAAAGCGCTGAGGCCGTTGAGGGCATGTTCGAAAGCGACGGCGTAGTCGCCTGTACGGCTGCGTACCAGGCTGAGTTCGAGCTCCGCGCGAGCCTCCCCCTCGCGGTCGCCCATCTCCTGGCAGGCCTGGCGGGCGAGCTCGTGGACGCGGGCGGCGTCCTCCCAGAGCGCCGATCGTTCGAAGTACGTCGCGACGGCCTGCGAGAGCTGGGCCGCATGCGCCGGAAAGCCCCGCTCGGCGGAGTGACGTACACACATGAGCAGATTGGCCCGCTCGGCGCGCAGCCACTCGGTGGCGGCACGCGGGTCGCTCACGGACGGCGGATCTACGGGCGGATGGGTGACGTCCACGGCGGCGCGGCGCCTGTGCGGGTAAAGGACGCGATCGGCCTGGTCGGCGGTGTACAGGTAGAGGTCGAGCAGCCGGTGGACGGCTCGCCGCAGCTCCTCGACGGGTTCCTCCTCGGCCGCGCGCTCCGCCGCATAGGCGCGCAGCAGGTCGTGAAAGCGGACCCGGCCGGAGTCCGGCTCCTCCACGAGATGGCGGTCGATCAGCTCCTCCAGGACGCGCTCCGCCCGCTCGAGGTCGCAGCCGATCAGCGCGGCCGCCGCGCCCGCGGTGAGGTCGGCGCCGATGTGCAGGCCCAGGCGACGGAAGGCGTGCCGCAGCTCCGGGGACAGCTCCCGGTACGACAGCTCGAACGCGGTGACGAGGTCGCTGTCTCCCGCGTGCATCTCGGCCAGCCGGTCCTTGGAGCGGGACAGCTTGGCCACCAGGTCTCCGACCCCGCGGGCCGGCCGATGGCGGAGTTTGTTGGCCATGATCGTGACCGCGAGCGGAAGGTAGCCGCACAGACGGACCAGCTGGTTGACGTCACCCGCGTCGAGCTGCCGGTCCTGGCCGACGATCCGGCGGAAGAGCAGCGCCGCTTCCGGTGGCGCCAGAGCGTCCAGCGGGAGCGGGCGCGCGCCTTCGAGGCCGGCGAGCCGATGCCGGCTCGTGACCAGCACGAGGCAGCCAGGTGCCCCGGGAAGGAATGGCCGCACCTGGTCGGCGCCGGCCGCGTCGTCCAGCACGATCAGCATCCTGCGGTTGGCGACCCACGCCCGCCACAGCGCGGCACGCGGCTCCAGCGTCCCAGGTATGCGCTTGGGATCCTCTCCCAGAAGCCGGAGCAGGGTGTCGAGACCTTCGGCGGGATCGAGCGGCGGCTGGTGGGGATCGTGCGCGCGGAGATGGAGGTACCACCGCCCGTCCGGGTACCGGTCCGCCAGCCTGTGCGCCGCGTGGATGGCGAGGGCCGTCTTGCCGATCCCGGCCATGCCGTCGATGGCCTCGATCACGACCGCCGACGGGGAACGATCCAACACGGCGTACAGCTGGTTCAGCTCCGTCTCTCGCCCGGTGAAGTCCGCGATGTCGCGGGGCAGGTTGTCGGCGAGCGGCCCGCCGGGAGTGCGGTGACGGGCGGGCGGCACGGCCAGGTCCGGATCGCCGCGGAGCATGCGGTCGTGCGTACCGCGCAAGGAAGGCCCGGGGTCGGCTCCGAGGTCGTCGGAGAGGCGGTGGCTGGCCCGGTGGTACGCCGTCAGCGCGTCACCCTGGCGACCGCAGCGATACAGGGCCACCATCAGCTGCTCGACGAACGACTCGTCATACGGATATTGATCGACCAGCCCGTACAACTCCCCCACCAGTTCGGCGTGCCGGCCCGCGTCGAGCTCCATCGCCAGGCGGGTGCCGATCGCCGCCCGGTGCTCGCTCTCCAGGCTCGTACGGACCTGCGTCACCCATTCCCCGGACAGGCCGGAAAGCGGATCGCCCCGCCACAGATTCTCCGCTTCGCGGAGTAGGCGCAGCGCGTCCTCCGGGTTGCCGCTGGCCGCGATAGCGCGCGCCTGTACGTTCAGCCGCCGAAAACGATACAGGTCGATCTGCTCGGGATCGACTTCCAGAAGGTAAGCCCCGGAACGGGAAATCAGTCGTGCCCCGCTATCCCCGAACCGGCGATTCAGGCGTCCGCGCAGCCGGGCGATATAGCTATGGACGCTCTCGCGCGCCTTTGCCGGCGGCGCGTCGCCCCAAACCCGGTTGATCATGGTTTCGATGGACACGGGCTGCCCAGGCGACAGGAGCAGGATGGCCAGGATGTACCGTTCCTTGGCCGATCCGAGCTCACATGCCTCCCCGTCGGACCACAACTCCACGGAGCCGAGTATTCGGAACTCCACGAGTGTCCTTTCACCGCTAAAGACCCACGTGCCGCCAGTTTCCCGCGCATTCGCTTAATGGTCCATACGCACCTTTGATCTGACTCTTCAACTTCACGATTGTTGCAAGGTTTTGTCCAGGCAAGCGGTGGACCCTTGGATAGAGCCGTTGAAACGGGGATTACGGCCGGGCGAATACGGCGGCGCGAAACCGCGTCGTACGCGAAATGGGGGGTCGAAAGCCCGATGTCCTGTTCAGAGGGGTACCACGTGCCGGTCGGGCCGGATGCGGCGCGCTGGGTGACGCGCCGCGGCCTGCGGACCGTACTCGTGATCGTTCACACGGTCACGTCCGGGCAGATTCTGCTGGACGTCGTCCGTCTGCTCGCCGCCGATCTGCGGGTCCAGGTGGTCTTCACCAGGGCCCCGGATGTCTTCGGCAACGGGGTGAGCGAGTTGCTCGGGCGCATCGGCGGCGTGGTGATGCCGTGGCGGCTGGCTATTCGACAGCGCTTCGACCTCGCCGTGTCCGCCGCCTATGGGGGGATCGAGGACGTTCACGCGCCGATCATCGTCATCCCGCACGGCGCGGGCTACCAGAAGAGAGTCAGCCGCCGGCTGGGCGGTGGCGCCGTCGCGGCCCGCGGCGTGTACGGGCTCAGCGCTCAGGAGCTGGTCCGGGACGGCATGGTGGTCCCGTCGGCGATCGTGCTCGCCCACGACGCGGAGCGGGGGCGGCTGGCGCGGAGCTGTCCGGAGGCCGTCGCGGTCGCCGAGGTCGTCGGCGACGCCTCCCATGACCGGCTGGTGGCCAGCGCCGGAGAGCGGCGTGCCTACCGCCAGGCCCTCGGCGTCCAGGACGACCGCGAGCTCGTGGTGGTGACCTCGACCTGGGGGACACGATCCCTTTTCGGGCGGCGTGCGGAGCTGTTCCGGCGGATGCTGGCCGAGCTGCCCCGCGACCGCTACCGCGTGGCCGCGCTCTTCCATCCGAATGTCTGGTTCGGCCACGGCGTCTGGCAGGTGAGAGCCTGGCTGGCCGACTGCCTGCGTGACGGGCTCGTCCTGATACCGCCCGAGGCGGACTGGCGTGGTGCGCTGGTGGCCGCCGATCACGTGGTGGGCGACCACGGCTCTGTCGCGGTGTACGGCGCGGTCTGCGGCGCCCCGGTCCTGCTGGTGGGCGACGCGAAGGACGACGTGGACCCGGAGTCCGCCGGAGGGCTGCTGGCTTCGGCGGCGCCCCGGCTACGGCCCCATGGGCCGCTGGCGGCCCAGCTGCGCGCGGCCGCCACCGGCCACTGGCAGGGGCGGCACGACGCCGTCGTGGCCCGGCTCACCTCGGCCCCCGGCTGCTTCGACCGGAACATGCGGCGCCTGATGTACCGGCTGATGCGCATGACGCAGCCACTCACCATTCCGCGGACCGATCCGGTCCCCCCACCCCATCTTTGAAGGAGGAGCAGTGGGCACCAAGATAGTCGTAGCCGGTGTCAGCAGCCTCTACATGGCCATGCCGGTCGAGGAGTTCCCGCTCCCGTACACGTCGCTGCGGTTCCCCGACTGGATGCGGGCCGAGGTGTCCGGGGCCGCGTGCCACATCGCCGACACCCTGCGCACCCTGGGCGACGAGGCGCGCCTGTGCACCTTCGTGGGTGAGGACGTCGCGGGTGAGGCGATCAACGCGTCGTTACGCGCCCGCGGGCTGCTCGGGCCGGGGGTGGTGAAGGTGCCGCACTCATCGCTCGGCGTGGTGCTCGTGGCGCCGGACGGACGGCGCTCCGGGCATCCGTACGTCGCCGCGGTCAACACCGCCGAATATCCCGTCGAGGTGTTCCGCCGCCTGGTCCGCGACGTCGATCTCGCGGTGCTCACCAACACCGCGTTCGTCCGGCCCCTGCTGGGCCACGCACGGGCACGGAACGTGCCGATCGCGGTCGACGTCCATCTGATCACGGACATCGACGACGCGTACAACCGGCCCTGGCTGGAGGTCGCCGACATCGTCTTCTGCAGCCACGAACGGCTGGCCGGCCCGCCGGAACAGTGGGTGGCGAGCGTCTTCGAACGCCATCCCGGCTGCGCGATCGCCGCGGTCGGCCTCGGCGGGCGCGGGTGCCTCATGGGGCTGCGCGACGGCACCCTGATCAAGGCGGCGGCCGTCGCGCCGCGCGGCGTGCTGAGCACCGCCGGGGCGGGGGACGCGCTGTTCGCGTCGTTCCTGCACGGCTGGCTCGCCACCCGTAACCCCGTCACGGCGCTCAAGGAAGCCGTGCTCCACGCGGGCTGGAAGGTGGGTGACACCTTTCCCAGTACGGCCTCGCTGACGGAGGAGGAGCTGGCCCGGCTGTGCGGGAGCCATCCCGTCACCACGTACCTCGATCGCTGGGATCTGCCGTAGGCGGCGGTGTCGAACCTCAGCCGAGTGAGCAGCTCACCTGGGGCAGCGCGTTGGTGGTGTTGTTCCAGGTGGCGGTGAAGCCGAAGGTGGTGGCCGCGCCGACCGGCAGGTTGCCGTTGTAGCTCGCGTTGCGTGCCGTGACGGCGGCTCCGTTCTGGGTGAGTGTGGTGTTCCAGGATTGGTTGATCTGCTGGCCGTTGGCGAAGGTGAAGGTGGTCGTCCACGCGGAGGAGGCGGTTGAAGAGTCGTTCTTCACCGTGATCTCGCCCTGGAAGGCGCCGCCCCACTGGGAGATCACCTTGTAGGTGGCGGTGCACCGGGCCGGCGGAGGGGTCACCGACGGGGAGGGGGAGGTCGGCGGGGTCACGCCGTTGAGTACCTGCGCGAGCGTCGGGTACCAGCGGTCGGCCATCTTCCGGAAGCCGGTGTCGTTCGGGTGGACTCCATCACCGGTGTCGGTGGCCGTGTCGAAACCGGTCCATAGGTCGGCGACGACGATGGGCGACCGCGCGGTCGTGAGGCCGGCGGCCCAGCCCGGGATCGCGTTGTCGAGTGCCACCACACTGGCCGCACAGGTGGGGCAGCCGGACGGGTTCATGGGGATGATCTGGGCCACGAGGATCTTCATGTTCGGGTTGTTCGCCCGCATCTGGCCGACCAGCTTGGTATATGCGGCCAGGACAGTGGCGGTGGGGAGGAAGCCGCCCCACATGTCGTTGGTGCCCAGGTGCATGAGGACGATGTCGGGCTTTGCCGCGTCCAGCCACGGCGGCAGCTGGTTCTGGTCGGCGATGCCGGTCGCGGCGTAGCCACCGTGGCCCTCGTTGTCGCCGTCGTAGGAGAACCCGTAGTTGCAGCCGCCGTCGGGGACGCTGCCGACGAAGTCGATGTTCGTGTATCCGGCTGTTTGCAGGTGGTTCCAGAGCAGGGCGCGCCAGCAGCCGGGTCCGGCGGTGATGGAGTCGCCGAGCGGCATGATCCGGACGGGGGCCGTCGCCGACAGCGCGGGCAGGGCAACGCCGAAGGCGACCGCCACGAGGAGCGTGACGAGGACGGCGTACAGGTGGGATCTGCGGCGCATGAGCGGCTCCAGGTAGACACCCGGGCCCGCCCGATGACGGGCCCGGTCGAGTGCTGCTACGAGAGGGGGTTCTGGGTGAGCAGGTGTGCCTTGAAGCCCTCGCCGTACGTGCTGGTGGGCGTGCCGTTGTAGTCGGTGATGAGCACGTTGCCCTGGCTGCAGCCCCATGGGTTCCAGGTCCAGGCCGTGTACCCGACGCCTTGCGCGTCGGCCCAGCTCATCACCTGGTCGATGTAGTCGTGCGCGCAGGAGTTCTGGCCGATCTCACCGGCCTGCACCGGCACCTGGGCCGCGACGGCGCCGACCTGGCTGTTCCAGCAGGCGGTGTTGGAGCAGGTGTTGAAGTTGTAGGTGTGCCAGGCGGCCATCAGGTTGCCGGTCGGATCGGTCGGCTTGTACGTCAGCCACTGGCTCAGGTCGTTGGACCAGGCCAGCCCGCCGAGCATGATCACATTGGTGGCGCCGGTGGCGCGCACCGTGTTGACCAGCGACTGCATGCCGGCCACCTGGTAGCCGATGCCGGTGCAGGTGCCGCCGTCGCGCCAGCACTTCCAGCCGGCGGTCGCGTCCCAGTTCGCGGCCGCGTCCGGGTAGGGCTCGTTGAACAGGTCGAAGACGACCGCGTTGTTGCCCTTGAAGGCATTGGCGACCCCGGTCCAGAACGTCGGGGCGTACTGGGCGTCGGGCATCGGCTTCTGGCAGGTCGCCGTGGTGTCGGAGCAACCGGCGCCCTGACCGGTGTACAGGCCGTAGTTCCAGTGCATCTCCACGATCGGCGTGATGCCGTTGGCGACCAGCAGGTTCACGTAGTCCTTGACGTTCTGCTGGTACGCGGGGCCGCTGGGGGTGCCGTTGGTGCCGTTCCAGCACTCCTCGTTCAGCGGGATCCGGACCGTGCGGATGTTCCACGCCTTCATCGCGTCGACCGAGGCCTGATCCACCGGGCCGCTGTCCCACATGCCCTTGCCCTGTACGCAGGCGAACTCGCCGCTGGCCCGGTTGACGCCCAGCATGCGGTAGGTGGCGCCGGCAGCGGTGACCAGCCGGTTCCCCGAGACGTGCAGCGCGGGCGCCGCGCCTCCCGTACCGCCGTCGTTGTCGGCCTCGGTGGCGTTCACCGTCACCGATGTCAAGCCGCTGGATGCCACGGTGATCGGCCGGGTGCCGTTCGTGGTGTCGCTGTCCTCCGAGGCGCTCAACGTCACCGTCTGCGGGGTGTTCCAGTTGGCCGTGGTGAAGGTCAGGGAGGCTCCCCCGGTCACGGTGATGTTGGTGTCACCGCTGCCCGCCGTACTGGTGACCGTCACGTTGCCGGTCGGCTGCGAGCGCAGGCGGACCGTGTAGCCGCCGGTCCCGCCCTCGGGCACGCTCACGCTGGTGGCGGAGACCATCAGCGCCTGTTGCGTCCCTCCGGCGCCGGTTCCCGTGCAGGAGACGCTGGGGTTGGTGTTGGCGCCACCGGTGTACGTGCCGTTGAAGCCGAGACTCCAGGTCGCCCCGGCGGCCTTGGCGGCGTTGTAGGAGACCGGGTTGACGGTGATGGCCGCACCCGCCGGGGTGGGGGTCGCCGGAGTGGGCACGCCCTCCCACATCTGGGTGATCACCTGGTTGTTGGGAAAGTCGAAGCTCAGCGTCCAGCTGGTCAACGCGTCGCCGGTGTTGGTCACCGCGATGGTGGCGCCGAACGCGCTGCCGTTGTCCCAGCTCTTGGTGTAGGTGGCCGAACACGACACGGCGGCGTCGGCCGCGCTCTGGACGGTGGCGAGGCCGAATCCGGCCAGCACCACAGCGGCGGCGGCCGTCAAGGCCTTGCGTAACACGATCGGCATGAGAGCCCTCCGTGACGAAACCGATGGACACCGCTTTCTTGAAGCGGCCAAGCTCCGACACTTGGGAGCGCTCCCAACGATCTGCCGCCCTGATTCGCCTCGCAAGAGCCTCCCCACGCCTCAGCGCATGGCACCTACGCCGACCTTGGGCAAGGCCGACGACGCTGCTGAAACTTTCAGCTGGGCTCGGCCAGGACCAGGGTGAAGTCCCCGGCCGGGTCCGTGTAGCGACGGCGCACCTTGAAGCCCGCCCCCACGAGCTCCGCCCACAGCCCCTCTGGCCGGAACTTCGCGCTGATCTCCGTCCGTATCTCCTCCCCCTCCGCGAAGTCGGTGACCAGCCCCAGCCCGCCGATCCGCACCCGCATGTCGCGGCTTGCCCGCAGCCGCATCTCGATCCACTCCTGCCGCTCGTCGTACAGCGCCACGTGCTCGAACGCCTCCGAGTCGAAGTCCGCCTCCAGTTCCCGGTTGATCACCCGCAGCACGTTCCTGTTGAAGGCGGCCGTCACCCCGGCCGGGTCGTCATAGGCCGCCACCAGCCGCTCGGTGTCCTTCACCAGGTCCGCCCCCAGCAGGAACGTGTCCCCGGGCTGGAGCGTGGCCCGCAGGTCTTTCATGAACACCTCGCGGGCGGCTGGTTCGAGGTTGCCGATCGTGCCGCCGAGGAAGGCCACCATCCGCCTTCCGGTACGCGGCAGCAGCGCCAGATGGCGCTCGAAGTCGGCGCACACCGCCTTCACCCGCAGCCCGGGGAAGCGCCCGGCCAGCCGGTGCGCCGCCTCCGTGAGGGTGACCGCGTCGACGTCCACCGGCGTGTAGACACGCGCGGCGAGCGCCTCCAGCAGCAGAACGGTCTTCTCGCTGGTGCCCGAGCCCAGCTCGACCAGCGTGTCCGCGCCGCTGGCGGCGGCCAGGTCCGCGGCCCGCGCGCGCAGGATGGCCAGCTCGCGCCGGGTCGGGTAATACTCGGGCAACCGGGTGATGCGGGAGAACAACTCGCTGCCCGCGGCGTCGTAGAACCACTTGGGCGGCAGCCACTTGGGCACGGCCGTCAGCCCGGCCCTGACATCGTGTTCGAGCGCCTGGCGCAGATAGTCGCGGTCAAGATAGTTGATCACCTGCACGGTCGACTGGCTGACAGGCACGATGCCTCCTGAAGTGGATTACAACGGCTGGACGCGTACGTCGTCGCGGGTGACGGTGAGCAGGCTGCGCTCGGGTACGGCCTGCCATCCGGGCAGGTCGTCGAGCGGCTCGCTGGCCACCAGCACGCCGTCGTGGAGTCGGTGATGGAAGAGGGTGTCGCCCCAGACGGTCGCGGCGATCGACGCGCCGTCGCAGGCGAGCAGGTTCAGGCGGGCGCCGGGGTCCTTCTCCCCGGCGCGGACGACCACCTCGGCGAGCGCCTCGCCCAGGCCAAGCCCGGCGTGCCCGCGCTGGAACACGGCCGCGGCGACCCAGGCGGCGTCGCACGCGCTTTCCGCGCTGTCGGCCAGATCTCTGACCGCGTCCCGCTCGACGCGCCCGTTGTGGCTGAGCAGCCACCGCCCGTCGGTGAACGGCGCGGTGGCACTCTCCTCGATCGGCATGCCGACGGTGGCCGAGCGTACGGCCGCCAGCAGGCAGGTCGAGCGGGCGATCCGGGCGAGTCCGGGCAGGTTGGCGTCGGCCCACATGGGGATGGCACGGCGATAGCGCACCGGTTCCTGCTCATACCAGCCCATGCCGTACCCGTCGGCGTTGATCATGCCGAAACGCTGCCGCCGCGGCGCGTACGACTGCTTCAGCAGCCCATGTTCCGGCTCGTTGATGAGCGCGGCGAGCGGGCGGGCGGCGCCCAGCCAGGCCGCGTGCCTGCACACGTTAGACCAGCTCCGAACGGGCGCAGCGGAAGCCGCTGAAGATCTGCCGGCGGATCGGGTAGTCCCAGTTCCTGAACGTGGTCCGCACCGCCGCCGGATCGGCCGCCCAGGAGCCGCCGCGCAGCACCCGGTACTCCTCGCCGAAGAACACCTCGCTGTATTCCTTGTACGGGAAGCTGCGGAAACCGGGGTAGGGCTGGAACCAGGAGGCGGTCCATTCCCAGACATCTCCCACCATCTGCTCGGCCCCGTAAGGGCTGGCCGCGGCCGGGTAGGCGCCCAACGGCGCGGGATGGGCAGCGCGATGCCCGAGGTTCGCCCGCTCGGCGCCTGGGGCGTCCTCACCCCAGGGGTACCGGCGCGCCTTCCCCGAGCGAGCGTCCCAGCCACAGGCCTTCTCCCATTCGGCCTCGGTGGGCAGCCGCTTGCCCGCCCAGCGGGCATAGGCGTCAGCCTCGTACCAGGACACGTGCTGGACCGGCTCGTCCATCGGGACCGGCTCGGTACGGCCGAAACGGGTACGCCACCAGGCGCCCCCGTCCCTGACCCAGAACAGCGGGGCGAAGACGCCGCTCCGCTGCCGCCACTGCCAGCCCTCCGCCGACCACCAGCGCGAGTCGTCGTAGCCGCCGTCCTCGATGAACGCCGCGTAGGCGCGGTTGCCGACAGGCAGCCGGTCGATCGAGTACGCGGGCAGGTCCACCCGGTGCGCCGGCCGCTCGTTGTCGTACGCCCAGGGCAGCGTGTCGGTACCCATGAGGAAGGAGCCCGCGGGCACGAAGACCTCTTCCGGACCCTCGCTCCGGCCCGGCGGAAGGTCACCGTCGCGCACCAGCCCGGGTTGCCCGGACAGCTGCAGGGTGGCGAGCATGGTCTCGTCGTGCTGATGCTCGTGCTGGATCACCAGGCCGAACACGAAGCCGTCGCGGTGCAGCGGGGCGGGCCCGTCCAGGTCGATCGCGTCGAGCACGTCGAGCACCCGCCCGCGTACGCCCTCGATGTAGCGGCGGGCCTCGGCCGGACCCAGGAAGGGCAGACTGGGGCGATCCTTGCGCGGTGTCTTGAACGCGTCGTAGATGTCGTCGATCTCGGGCCGGAGCGGGTCGATGCCCCCGGCCTCACGCAGCACCCAGAGCTCCTCGTAGTTGCCCACGTGCGCCAGGTCCCAGACCAGCGGCGACATCAGCGGGGAGTGCTGGCGTACCAGCAGGTCGTCCTCCGCGGCCGTGTAGGTGAGTGACCGGTCGCGCACCGCGATGAGCTCGGCCGCGATACGTTCCTTGATGTCGTTCATTCCCATCCTTCGTCGCTCGGCCAGTTCGGGAGATCCAGCAGGTACGAGGCCGGTGAGCGGCCCGCGCTCACGTGCCGGTCGGCGAACGCGGCCACCTCGCCGACCAGGCCGGGACCCGCGCCGCAGCGCGGCAGCGCCTCCAGCGCGGCGCGGAAGCACTCCTCGGCGGCCCGGCGCAGGCGCGGGTCGGCCAGCCCGCACCGCGCCGCCACCCCCCAGAGCCGTCGGTACGGCTCCGCGGCGGCCATCGCGGCGTCAGCGGCGCGGTCGTCGGTGATGAGGGCATGGGTCACGGCCACACAGACCGGCCAGATCGCCGGGTGCTGGGCGTCGAGGTAGCGGATCTCCAGCCAGCCCCGGGGCCGCACTGGTGGAAATAGCGTCGTGGCGTGGTAGGCCAGGTCCTCGGCGGTGGGCCGCCGCCGGCCGTCGGCGTTCAGCCAGTCGCGGAAGCTGGAGCCGTCACGGACGGTGCGATAGCTCTGCTCGTCCTCCCGTACCAGCATGAGCCGGGCATCCAGCAGGTATTCGGCCCAGTCCGCGGCGGGATCGTCCGAGGCGGGGACGGGCGAGGTTCTGGTGCGGTCGAGGTGATCCCAGACGGCCTGGCGGCCCGACATCCAGCCGCACGGCCGGCCATCGCGCAGCGGCGAGTTGGCGAAGGCCGCCATCAGCACGGGGCCGAGCGCGTGCGCCCGTTCCCAGCGCGCCGCCGGCCGCTCGCCCAGGTCCAGGTTGACCTGGATCGACGCGGTCGAGCACATCATGAGCTGTCCGTACGGCACGCCGAGGAACTCGGCCATCGCGTCGTACCGGGGTAGGCGCAGCTGGCGCCGGGCCGGCCGTACAGGATCGAGACCGACACCGGCCAGCACCAGCCCCGACGCCCGCAGGGCGGCGCGCACGGCGGCCACGTCGGCGGCCAGGCGGGCCAGCGACTCCGGCAGCGGGCCCGTCGGGCCGGACAGTTCGAGCTGCCCGCCCGGTTCGAAGGTCAACCGGCTGCCACCGGGCAGCTCGGGCATGGCCCGCTCGATCCTGGCCAGCGGGACATGCCTCGTTGCCGCCGTACGGTCGAAGATCAGGAATTCCAGCTCCACGCCCACCAGGTCCGCGGCGGCGGGACAAAAGCAGCGACGCGCGAAGTCCACCACCTCCGAGGCGTCCTGCAACGGCGGACTCTCGGCCGTAAGCCCGATCATCGTTTCCCCTTCGCGTGGCGCATGGGTCTCTGATGGTCCAGCGGTCCACCGCAGGCAACGGTGGCCCCATCTACAGACCCACGAACCGCGCGAGCGTTACACACGGAATTCGGGTAATTGGATGAGCGGTCACATGGGGGGCTCGCGCCTCATGGCCGCCGGCGCTCGCGGAACGCGGACATGAGCCGATCGCGCACGTCGGCGGAGAGTTTCTCCGGGGGCGGGTCGCCCAGGGCGACGATGGTCGCGCGGAACTGTTCTAAGTAGCGGCCGCACCCCTCGCAGCCGGTCAGGTGGGCGTGCACACCCTCGCGCTCGGGCGGATCGAGGGCGTCGTCAAGGTAGGCGGTGAGGAGTCCCACCAGCTCGCCGCATGTGAAGCGCTTCACGACGTTGACCGCCCTCGTCTGCTGAATGAACCGTTTCACCTATTGTGCCGCCGCACGGAGCGGATGAGGTCAGTCCGGCTGTCTCGCGAACTCGAAGTAGTCCGCCAGCCACCCGCGCACCGCGACGCGGGCGCGATGCAACAGGACCCGCTGGTTGGCGGCGGAGATCTTCATGATCTCGCACACCTCGTCGGAGGTGCAGCCCTCCACGTCCCGCAGCGTGATCACGGTCCGCTGCCGGGGCGGCAGCCTGGCCAGTACCTCGCCGATCAGGCCGCGCACCTCCGAGGCCAGCACCTCTTTCTCGGGCGTCGGCCATGCCGCGGGCGGATCCCGCCAACCGCCAGGCGGCACCGGGTCGAGGCTCTGGCCCGCGATCGCGCCGCCGTCGTCCTTGACGGCGCTCCACGGCAGCGTGCGCCTCTCGCGTACGCCGCGTTTCTTCGCCGCGTTGACCAGTATGCGGAAAATCCACGTCTTGACCGACGAACGGCCCTCGAAGTCGTCGATCCCGCCGATCACCGCCAGCCAGGTGTCCTGGACGACCTCTTCCGCGGCGTGGTCGGTGGGCACGTACGACCTGGCCACCCGGAGCATGCCCCGGGACCAGGTGTCGAGCAGCGCCGCGAACATCGCCTCATCGCCCGCGCGCAGGGCCGGAACGATGACGTCATCCGAAGGCAACTCTCCGCCCGCGAAAGACCCCACGATCGCTTCCCTCCGGTCAGACGTCGGGACATCAATGACATCCAGGTCGAACCGACCCCGGCCTTTACCAGGCTAATCTCCCCCGCCGACGTCCATGCGCCCGGGATGCCGGGTCATCCCCGTGCGTATGCTCGAAGGAGCGAGTCCCCGGCGAATCGGTGAGGAGCGTCCCATGAGTCGGTCGGAAAGGCTGCTCTACGCGGCGAATGGGGTTGATCTTCGCGTCGTGGACCTCGAACTGACCGACGGCGGGCACGTGGAGCAACCCTTCGTCCGCACACCGCAGGCCGCCGGAGCGGTGGTCTTTCACGCCGGGCGCGCTCTGCTGCTGTGGCGGCACCGCCCGGTCACCGACACGTGGGGGTGGGAGATCCCGCTCGGCGAGATCGGCCCGGACGAGGACCCGGAGAGGGCCGCGGCCCGTCTCGTGGAGGAGCAGACCGGCTGGCGGCCCGGTCCCCTGATGCCGCTGATCCGGATCCGCACCGCCGAGGACGTCGCGGACAGCGACCACGTGATCTTCGTCGCCTACCAGGCCACCCCCGTCGCCACGCCGACCGACGACCAGACTGCGCCGGTCGGCGAAAAGGCTGACGAACGGGCTGACGAACGGGCTGACGAACGAGAGCGGGCCGAATGGCTGCCGGTGCTGGGCATCCAGCGGCTGATCAGCGAGCAGGCCATCACGTCCGCGACCACGGCGGCGGCCCTGCTCCATCTCCTGGCCGACCTCCTGCAGGCCCGTACGTCACATTAGAGCAGCCAGGAACGCCAAAACCCCTGGTCAGCAATGACCTGGGGGGTCGGCGTCACCTGGCCTGACTCCCTGGATGTCGGCGTGTGACCCTTCATGCCCGGACGAGGGTGACGGCGTGACCGCGCGGGCTGGTGACCTGTTCGATGGCGCTGCGCTCCAGAAGGTGTGGGGCGGTGGGCCGGCGGTCGAAGACGATGAGGGTGTCGTGGCTCAGGTCGAGGCGATCGAGGTAACCGTCGAGCTGGTGCAGGCCGTCTTCGACGGGGTCGGGCTGTCTGGGTTGATGAACCTTGAATTCGATGTCCTCCCACTGCCAGCAGCGCTTGCCATCGGCGTCTGTGTAGGGCCATTGGACGCAGATGTCGATGCGCCCACGACCCAGGGCGTACTCACGGTCGATCACACCGCCGCCGTTGACCACCCGATGCAGCCAAGCCATGAAGATCAGGTGACAGGCGGCCTCGTGATAGGTCTCGCGGCTTTGCAGGATCTCGCCGTTGCGCCGCCAGAAGGTGAGGAACCCCTGCAGGATCGCGGGCCTGGAAACTGTCGTAGGCCGGTGACACTCTGTTGTCCATGGCACGCGGTCTGGGCATGAAGAAGGTGCGCGAGGAGCTCGGCCTCGCCGTCTGGGAAGTCGAGCTCGCGGTCGAGACCAGCCTGCTCCGCCGCCTGCCGGACCGCACATTCGACCCCGTCTCGGTCAACGCGGCGAAGGCGGACACCGAGCGCTTCCAACGCCTGCTCGCCGCCGAACATCGCTGTAACGCCACCCAGGCGGCGATCAGGCTGGGCATTTCACCTCAACGTTTCAAACGCCTCGCCGACCGACTGGCGCCCGTCGCCGTCGATGAGATCCAGAAGTACGGCCGGACACTCACCATCCGCTACTACCGCGCCGCCGACATCGACGCGCTCGCCGACCTCGTCCGGGCCGACACCGAACTGCGCGCCGCGGCCCGGGCCCTTTCGCGGTCCGAAGCAGCGCGCAAGGCAGCGGCGACCCGCAAGCTCAACAAGGAGAGGGCGGTGGCAGCACGGGCCCTGCTGAAACGGGCCATGCCCTGTCACGACGGAGACCCGATCCAGGTGCTCGTCTGGGCGGCCGCGCTCATGGAGGCTTCCGGCACCAGACCGGGTCCGCTTCGTCGCCTCGCCTATCTTCATGACCCTCGTATCACCGAACTCCTCGCGACGCTCCGCACGGCCCGGCTCTCCCGCCCTGACCTCGATGCCATGCTCGGCTCGCTCCTTCCCCTCGCAACCGAGGCGGTCACCCTGCTGACCGCGCCAACGGATGCCCTCGGCGTGCCTGTTGATGCGTTCCCCGCCGATTTTCCGCGCCTTGGCGACCACCTGTTCGCTCCGGCCCTGCGTGAGCTGCTTTCCGCACCACCGGCCTGGTTCCTGCACGCCCGAGCCGATGAGGAGCTACGCCGAGCCGCCCAAGCGGCGGCAAGCCGTGCCGTGGCGGACGCGTCCCGGCGCCAAAGCGCCGAGCAGGCAGCCGTCGACGCGGCCATCCGCGCAGCCACCAGGCTCTCCGACGCATCGGTGGCCGAGCTGTTCAGCCTGCCGGTCGATGTGATCCGGCAGGTGCGCCCCAGTAGCGGCCGCTGGTCGGCCCAGCATGTGGCAGGTTTGATGCGAAATCCGCCGCCCTGGCTCCGGTCGGAGAGCGCAGCCCTAGCCGAGGTCGAGCGCCGCCGCCGCAAGGCTCAAACCCGCGTGGAACGCAGGGCTCAACGTGGACTCGCCTGGCGTCGTCGTTGGGCGGAGGCGTTGGGCATACCGCTCGAAAGGGTTCCGCAGTCTGCTGGACGGCCCACCGCAAAAGCGATCTCGGCCGCGCGGGACAGGCCACCTCCCTGGGCACAGCCAGGCCGGTCGGTAAATCGAGGAGGAGGGTGAGGTGGCTGGGCCTGATCACTGGGATCTGGTCCCCCTGGGACAGCCCCTGAGTGGGCTGGGGCCTTCAGCGGAACTCGTGAACGACCTCGATCGGCCCGACGATGTGAGCGTTGAAGGCGTCGAGATCCTCGGCGGGAACCCATAGCTCCAGGATCGTTTGGCCACCGGCCTGCTGGACCGGGTAGCGCGAAAGGAACTCAGATTCGACCTCGAAGCGGGTGACGAACCCGGCACCATCGTGCTTGACGTTCCAGTCCCGGGCGATCTTGATCGCGTAGTCCTCGTTGAGAACCGGGTAGAAGATCGGCTGCTCGGTCAGGCGCGGCGGCCACGCCCGCCAGTTCAGGGCTCGCACGAGCTCCAGCTCCTTTGGGCCGGTCGGACGCCAGAGGGTCGTCGTTGCGCTTCCACCGGACACGAGCGCTGCCCCCTTCCAGAGGTGATCAATCGATCGCAAGGTCAGGACGGTGGACGATACCGGGCGCAGAGGACTGGGCCAACCTGGTTTTCACGACGCTGGCAAGCGGGCGGCTCCGTCGATTCAGGCGACTGCTCGTCGGACTCGGTAGTCCCACCGTGTAAGGACGCGGACGACCGTCTCCGCACCGATCGGGTTGGCGCTGTGGACGAAGATCGCTCCGATATGGAAGGGCTGCCCGTTGAAGGCCGCCTCCTCCAGGAGCGTCACGACAGGCATGATGCTGTCGTCGCCGCCCAGGTCGTGGTCGAGCCAGAGTTCGTCGATGAAGCCGTCGCGGTGTTCCTGGAGAAGCCGGATGCCCTCCTTGCTGGTGCGGGCGACCTGTGAAGCTCTGGGCAGCGGCCGCAGGTCATCGATGCCGAGGATGAGCGATTCCGACATCAGAAGCCTTCGGTGGTCACCATGGGACCGCTGTTGAGGTAGTTGATCAGTGCGGTCCGGGTGGTCGACACGAATGCCTCGGGCACTTCGTCGACCGGATGCCACGCGACGTCACCGTGGTTGTGTGGTTCGGCGTTGAAGGGGTCGCCGCTCCATTCGCTGGCGACGAAGACGACGGTGACGAAGCCGTTCGGTGCTTCGACGCCCCAGGCGCAGTGGATCAGACCGGCCACGCGGAGGTCGGCGGGGTCTACAACCAGGCCGGTTTCCTCCTTGAGTTCGCGGACTGCGGTCTGGGTGATCACTTCGCCCTTACCGGCTTTGCCGACGGGGAGGTCCCAATGGTCAGGGGCGAACTTCGCCTGGCGTCCTCGCCGGATGAGCAGTACCCGTCTCTGCTCCTGGTCGTGGATGATGACGGCGGCAACGAGGAGGGTGTGCGCTTCGAGTGCGGGGGGCAGTGCGGTGCCGGGCATGGGCATGGGTGCGATCCTTTCATGCGGCGGTGGCCGCATGCCGGATGCGTTGTTCCAGTAGGGCTGCTCCAGGGACGCCTCGGTGTTTGTAGACGGCGAGGGTCGGGCGGATTCCCGCCAGGGCGGTCCTGCTGCGGCCCGACGCCATCCCTTCGGCGAGGTCGAGTGCCTGGCTCCAGGCTCCGATCGCTTCGTCGGCTCGTGCTTGGACGGCGAGGCAGTCGCCGAGGTCCATGTGAGTGAGTAGATGGACGCGCGGGTAGGCGGCGGGGTCCCAGGAGGTGAACGCCGCCCGGTGGCGAGCCTCGGTGCCGAGGTGATCACCGATCTCGGTCAGGGTTCTCGCGGTGTGGGAGTCGACGGTTCCCGAGGCCGGTCCCATGAGCAGCGAGTACGAGGGCTGCGGATCTCCGGAACGACTCAGTGCGTCTTCTGCCGCGAGAAGTGCTCGTGCGGCGCCGGCCTTCTCCCCGAGTGCCGCGTTCGACCTTGCGTGCGTGATGTGTAGGAGCGCCTTGGTCGCGCCGTCGCAGCGACCTTCGGCTCGCTTGAGAGCGGCTTCGATGAGATCTCGGCTGTGGTGGCGTTCCGTCAAGCTGAGTGCTTGGTGGGCGATCGCTCGCATCATCCAGGCGGCGTGGGCGCCGGGGTCGGCTTCGATGGCGAGTTGGAAGCCGGTGAGGTAATACCGCTGGGCCGCGCCTTCGTGGCTGAGGTCGTGGTGTTTCCATCCGAGTAGCCAGGCAAGTTCGGCTGCGGCGCTGAATGCGTCGCGTCGTGTTGCTTCGTCGGTGAAGCGTCCCGACAGTATGGGGGCGACGGTGTCGGAAAGGTAGGCCGCGACGGTGGACAGCCCGTGTCCGCCGCCGAGGCGTTCGTCGGCCGCGCCGAACGCCTTGGTGATCTGCCGGACGACAACTACCTCGGCCGCTCCGACTCGGGACAGTCCTGTGCGCGCCCGGAGGAGCCTGCTCACTGCCTCGGCGTCGTAGTCGAGGGGCATTCTCACGTGGGCGGCGGTGTAGACGGCCGTAGCGAGATAGCGCCTGTTCTCGACATCGGTTCGGCCGAGAAGGGTCGCGGTCTCGATGGGCTCTGTACCCTCGAGCGCTGGCGGTTCATCGGCGAAGAACCCGAGTTGCTGGCGGGTCACCGGACGCCCGGCGCGGCGCGAGAGTGCTTCGACGAGGTAGCCGATGGTGCGTTCACCCGGCTCGATGCCCGCCACCCAGTGCGCGATGGCCGACTTGTTGGTGCGCAGCGCTTCGCCGTTCTCCGCAGCGACACGCACGACGGCGCGAGCAACTCCCTCATAGCCCAGGCCGGAAGCCGAGATCATCTCCCGCAGCCGGTCATTCGGGGAGCGCTGGCCAGGGGGCCTCGCCATCGGAACTCCCTATAAATAAACCGATTAAACGCTCTGCGACTCCTTCGACCATAGCGGTCCTGTTCGTGCGGGGCCACTGTTAGCAGCAACCCCAATACGGAGCGTGAGAACGCGTCCGCGGAAGGAGTCGACTGATGACCGCTCAGACCGGCCTCGACGTCGTCACAGGTGTGGAGCGAAAGCATCCGAGGGACCTCGTCCCCGAGCTCCTCGGGGAGCACCTCGTCTCCTCGAACGGAGGAACCCAAGTGTCCACTGCCATCCACGACAAGATCAGTGTCGAGCTGCCCGAGACGTTCGACCCGCGCTGGAACCGCATCCCCGGCATCACCGTGGATGGTCACCGCGTCACCCTCGACCCCGAGGCTCCCGTTCGCCCCCGCCATCCACACGCCTCAGGGGGCGGTCCGATCCTCCTAGGCGGGTGCTAAAGGTGACACCTCCGCGCCGCTACCGGGGCCGAGCAACATCGGCAGTGACGATCGCCCCTTCCCGGGGTGAGACGTCAGGGAGCGGCGCCAGCCGAACGTGGGAGAGAGGCGGCCGGTAAGAGGTGACCACGATGGCGGCGGACCCCATATCGGCGCCTGCTGGAGCGGGCGGAGTCTTGATCTTCCGGCCGCCGCCCGGCGGTCGGCACCCGAACAAGGGAGAACCCATGCACAACACAACCACCGGAGCCTCGGCGAATGCTTGGCGGGCCGCCGCTCCGCCTGGTGTGCTCCGCTACACGTTCGCGGGCGTACCCGAGCAGGTGCGTCGGGCGCGCAAGCTGGTGGAGGAACTGTTCACCGGCACCGGCCGCGAGGACGACGCCGGTCTAATTGTGAACGAGCTAGCCAACAACAGCGTGCTCTACACGCGTTCGGGGCGGCCGGGGGGCTGGTTCGGCGTGGAGCTGGCCTTCGGGACGCTGGTGCGGGTCGGTGTCGTCGATCTGGGCGGAGCGGGGTGGCTGATCGGAGAGCCCACCCCGTGCTCTCACGAGCCCACCCTGGACGACGATCTCGAAGGCCTGGAGGATCTGGCGGGGTTCGCGCTCAGCGGACGCGGTCTGGCGATCGTGGCGGAGTTGGCGGTGACGACGGGTGCGTGCGGGAGTGACGCGCTCGGCCATTTCGTGTGGGCTGACCTCGCCCTGCCCGACCCGGTCGAGGAGGTGCCGCCTGAGGCGTTGCGGCTCCTGGTGTCTTAGGGGAGGCCCAGCCTGCTGAAATCAGGCTGGCCCTCCTTGAGCGCAAGGATAAGGGCAGGACGGACCCAAGTAGGTTTACGTGATACCCGGAAGGCAAGGTAGTGGCGCAGAAGCCGAGGCATTAGCCCCCCGAATCGCGGACCGAAGTCGTTAAGTACGTTCCTGGACGTGACCGGCGAGAAAGGTCTGGTCGGCGTGAACCCTGACGGGCAGGTGCGGAGCAGCACCGACCCGGGAGCGACCTGGCAGCCAGGGGGACGCCTGCCCATGCGACCCGTCGCCTTCACGGCGGTGTCCGCCGAGCATCTCCTGGCCGCTGCCATGAACGGCATGGTCTACGAGTCGGTGGACAGCGGCGCCACCTTCCGGACCATCTACCAGCCGTAGGCGGCAGCACCACACCGAGCGCATCGAAATGGCTCCGAGCCGCGCTGCTCGGAGCCATTTCGATGCGGTTCTTACTTGAAGCGGCGCAGCCGGAGGCTGTTGCTCACCACGAAGACGCTGGAGAACGCCATCGCGGCGCCGGCGATCATCGGGTTGAGCAGACCCAGCGCCGCCAGCGGAAGGGCGGCCACGTTGTAGGCGAAGGCCCAGAACAGGTTGCCCTTGATGGTGGACAACGTGCGCCGGGACAACCGGATCGCGTCGGCGGCCACCCGCAGGTCGCCGCGTACCAGCGTGAGGTCGCTCGCCTCGATCGCGGCGTCGGTGCCGGTGCCCATCGCCAGCCCGAGGTCGGCCTGGGCCAGCGCGGCGGCGTCGTTGACCCCGTCGCCGACCATGGCCACGACCCGGCCCTCGGCCTGCAGCTTCTTGACCACGTCCACCTTGTCGGCGGGCAGTACCTCGGCGATCACCTCGGCGATGCCCACCTCGGCCGCCACCGTACGGGCCACGGCCTCGTTGTCACCGGTCAGCAGAACCGGCGTGAGACCGAGCGCGCGGAGCTGGGTGATGGCCTCCTGGCTGGTCGACTTGACCACGTCGGCCACCACCAGCACGGCACGGGCCTGTCCGTCCCACCCGACCGCGACGGCCGTGCGACCGGCGGCCTGTGCGGCGTGCAGCTCCCGCTCCAGATCGGCGGGCAGGTGCTGGGACCACTCCTCCAGCAGCCGGGGCCGGCCGACCAGCACCGCGTGACCGTCCACGATGCCCTGCACGCCGAGTCCTTCGACGTTGGCGAAGTCTTCCGGCGTGGGCAGTTCGCCGACCCGGGCCGCGGCGCCCTTGGCGATGGCCCGGGCGATCGGGTGCTCAGAGGCGTGCTCCAGCGCCCCGGCCAGGCGCAGCACCTTGGCCTCGTCCTCGCCATCGGCGACGTGGACATCGGTGAGGGTCATGCGGCCCTCAGTGACCGTGCCGGTCTTGTCCAGCACCACGGTGTCGATCTTGCGGGTGGACTCCAGCACTTCCGGACCCTTGATCAGGATCCCGAGCTGGGCGCCCCGGCCGGTGCCGACCAGCAGGGCGGTCGGCGTGGCCAGGCCGAGCGCGCACGGGCAGGCGATGATCAGCACCGCGACCGCGGCGGTGAAGGCCGCGCCCACGCCGTCGCCGGTGCCCAGCCAGAAGCCGAGCGTACCGATGGCCAGCGCGATCACGATCGGGACGAAGATGCCGGAGATGCGGTCGGCCAGCCGTTGCACGGCCGCCTTGCCGGTCTGGGCCTCCTCCACCAGCTTGGCCATCTGGGCGAGTTGGGTGTCGGCGCCCACCCGGGTCGCCCGTACGACGAGCCGGCCGCCGGCGTTCACGGTGGCGCCGGTGACCGCGTCGCCCACACGGACCTCGACCGGCACGGACTCACCGGTCAGCATGGAGGCGTCGACCGCCGACGTGCCCTCCTCGATGACGCCGTCCGTGGCGATCTTCTCGCCCGGCCGTACGACGAACCGGTCCCCGGCCGTCAGCTGGTCGGCGGGAATCCGGGTCTCCACGCCGTCGCGCAACACCGCGACGTCCTTGGCACCGAGCTCCAGCAGCGCCCGCAACGCCGCCCCGGCCCGCCGCTTGGAGCGGGACTCGAAATAGCGTCCCGCCAGGATGAACGCCGTGACCCCTGCCGCGGCCTCGAGGTAGATGTTGCCGGTGCCGTCGGTGCGCTCAATGGTGAACGCGAACGGGTGCGTCATGCCCGGCGTGCCGGCCGTGCCGAAGAACAGCGCCCACAGCGACCAGCCGAGCGCGGCCAGCGTACCGATCGAGATCAGCGTGTCCATCGTGGCGGCGCCGTGCCGGAGGTTGGTCCAGGCGGCCTTGTGGAAGGGCCAGCCCGCGTACACCACCACCGGCGCGGCCAGCACCAGCGACAGCCACTGCCAGTTGGTGAACTGCAGCGGCGGGATCATCGCCATCGCGATCACGGGCACAGCCAGCACCACGGAGGTGATGAGGCGGTTGCGCAGGGGTCGGAGTTCGTCCTCCGGCTCTTGCGCGACCGCCTGCGCCCCCTCCGTCTTGGGAGGGGCGGGGAGCGCGGCCGTGTAGCCGGTCTTCTCCACCTCCGCGATCAACTGCTGCGGATCCACGCCATCGGGGAAGGTCACCTTCGCCTTCTCCGTGGCGTAGTTGACCGTGGCGGTCACGCCGTCCATCTTGTTCAGCTTGCGCTCGATGCGGTTGGCGCACGAGGCGCAGGTCATGCCGCCGATCGAGAGTTCGACCGCGTTCTGCCGGTCATCGGTGACCGAAGTCATCACCGTGCTCCTTTCTCTCGCTCCGCTCTCTCGCTCCGCTCTCTCGCTCCGCTCTCTCGCTCCGCTCTCTCACTCAGTGGCCGTGGCCATCAGCGCCGTGGCCGCTGGGGGTGGCCGTCGGAGTCGCCTTGGGGAGGGCGGACTGCTCGCCGGCGCCAAGGGTGAAGTCCGCGGTACGGACCTCGCCGTCGTGCTGGAAGTCCAGGAACAGCCGGTAGTCGCCGGTGCTGGGCACCTCGGCGTAGAAGACGATCTCGGGGCCTGCCGGGGTCTTGCCGTCGCCGGGCTCACCGTCCGGGTGGACGTGAAGGTAGGCCAGGTCCTTGGCGCGCAGGGCCACCAGGTGACCGTAGGCGCCGAGGTAGGGCTGCAGGTCGGTGACCGGCTTGCCGTCCTTGGCGACCTTCAACGTGAGCTTGCTCGACTGCCCGAGGGCCAGGTCTCCGTCAAGGGTGACGGTGTATCCGTCGACCGTCGCGGTGCGGCTCTCCCCGGGCAGGGCCTTGGGCTCGTAGTCGCCCGCCGCCGCCAGGTCGGTGCCCAGTGTCAGGGCTTCACCGCCGACCGGTGAGAAGTCGGCGAAGGCTCGGTACGTGCCCGCGTCCGGCAGCGTCAGCTTGACCGACCACACGCCGTTGCCCGCCTCAGTGGGGTGCAGGTGCTGGAAGGTGCCCAGGTCGCGGGAGACCACGATGAAGTGGAGTTTCTTGTCGTGCTCGACCTTGTAGTCGGTGACCGGCTTGCCGTCGGGGCCGGTCACGGTGAACTGGAAGTCTGCGGGCTCACCGGGCTTGAGTGCCTCGGTGAGTGGGACGAGGGTGTAACCGTTCTCGGACACTTGGAGCCCCCCAGGGGTATCGCTTTTGGCCTGCTGGGTGGCGTGCTGGTCGTGACCCGCGCTCGCGCTCGTGGTGGGCGCCGTCATGGCGCGGTGATCCTCGGCCGGGGGCGTCCCGACCGGCCCTACCGCCTTGCCCGCCCCAAGAGCGCCGCCGAAGACGACGGCCAGCCCCAGGACATAGGCGCCGAGCTTGGCTGCGGTGTTCACGACTGATTCGCCACTTCGTATCCGGCTTCCTCGACCGCGGCAACGATCTTCGCCGGGTCAATGGAGTCGTCGCTGTCAACGGTCAGCAGTCCGGTGGCCAGGTCCACCTCGACGTTGGTCACGCCGGCCACTTCGCTGACCTCTTCTTTGACCGAGCTGACGCAGTGGCCGCAGGTCATGCCCTTGACGGTGTAGGTGGCAGTGCTCATATCGGTCTCTCCTCAAGGTCGATCAGGAACGGACAAGTCTGGCGATGGCGTCGGCGGCTTCCTTGACTTTCGCGTCGGCCTCCGGGCCGCCCTTCCGCGTGGCCTCGGCGACGCAGTGGGCCAGGTGCTCCTCCAGCAGCGACAGGGAGAACGACTTCAGCGCACTGGTCGCCGCGGACACCTGAGTGAGGATGTCGATGCAGTATTTGTCGTCTTCGACCATGCGCTGCAGGCCGCGGACCTGCCCCTCGACGCGGCGCAACCGCATCGCGTGATCCTTCTTGGTTCCGCCATATCCGGCCATGTCCGGACCTCCCATCCTTCGTCGCCGGGAACAACACCATACCCCCCTACGGTATTCCGGACAACAGAAGCCCAACAAGGCTGACGAAATCCAGGAGGATGAGATGCCACATGTGATGCGCAGGCCGGGCGTGCTCAGCGGGACCCGACTGGCCGCCTTCCTCGCCGCGGTTCATGTCGTCAACGACGCGACCTGGCTCCGGAGTCACCGGCGACCGCGGCCGGCATGGTCCTGGGCATGTCGGCCGCCCTCGGGGGCGCGCTGTACGGGGCACTCGGCTGGATCCAGGAACTCGTCGGGCTGACGGTGGGCATGGCCATCGATTTCGCCCTGGCGCTTCCATCAGCGGCGATCACCCTCGTCGCGCTTCGACGCCGGCAAGAAGTGGGTCGGTAGCGCTTGACAGATACCCCCCGAGGGTATTCATTAAGCCAGCAATACCCCGAGTCGCACACGAACCCGCCTCTCGCGGAATCGTTTGCGAGTCCGCATACCCTACCCCCGTATGGCATGGAGAACCGCTGATGTCTGCTCCATCTCCCCGGCGATGGGCCGCCCTGGCCCTGATCGCCACCGCTCAGTTCATCGTCATCATGGACACGTCGATCATCGGCGTGGCCCTCCCCCGCATCCAGGAGGACCTGGGTTTCTCCCAGGAGAACCTGTCGTGGGTCTTCAACGCCTACGTCGTCGCATTCGGCGGCCTGCTGCTGCTCGGCGGCCGACTGTCCGACCTGTTCGGCGCCCGCCGCGTGTTCGGCGCCGGCTGGGTCATCCTGCTGGCCGGCTCGCTCGTCGCCGGCATCGCCCCCGAGGTGTGGGTGGAGCTGGCCGGCCGCGTGATCCAGGGCGCCGGCGCCGCCCTGATCGCGCCGTCCGCCCTCACCCTGCTCATGATGCTCTTCGGCCACGACCCCCGGGAACTCACCAAGGCCATGGCCCTGTACGGCGCCGCGGCACCGGCGGGCGGCACCGCCGGCGTCTTCCTCGGCGGCGTCATCACCGAATACCTGAGCTGGCCCTGGGTCTTCTACATCAACATCCCCATCGCCATCGTGGTCCTGCTGGCCAACAAGCCGCTGATGCCCGCCGTACAGTCCCAGCGCGGCTCCATCGACGTGGTCGGCGCGCTGACCGTCACCGCCGGCCTCGCCTCCGCCGTGTACGCCATCGTCCGGGCACCTGAGATCGGCTGGGGCTCGGCGCAGACCTGGCTCGTGCTGGTCGGCGCCGTGGCCCTGCTCGGCGGCTTCGTCGCGATCCAGGCCCGCCGCCGCGAGCCGCTGATGCGGCTGTCGATCTTCCGTGCTCCGAACCTCTCCGCCGCCAACCTCACCCAACTGCTGCTCGGCGGCGCGTGGATCCCGATGTGGTTCTTCCTCAACCTCTACCTGCAGCAGGTCCTCGGCTACAGCGCCTTCCCGAGCGGCGCGGCGCTGGTGCCGATGACCGTCCTCATCATGGTCGGCATGATCGTCCTGGCACCCCGCGCGATCGGCCGCTTCGGCCCCAAGGCGACCACCGTGGTCGGCCTGACCCTGCTCGCCGCAGGGATGGGGTGGCTGTCACTGATCAGCCCGAACGGCAGCTTCGCCACCGACGTGCTGCCCGCCAGCCTCGTCGCCGCCCTCGGCATGTCCCTGGCCTTCATCCCCTCACTCGGCACCGCCATCTCCTCCGCCCGCCCCGAGGAAGGCGGCCTCGCCTCCGGCATCGTCAACACCAGCTACCAGGTCGGCTCGGCCCTCGGCCTGGCCGCCATGACCGCCGTCGCCGCCGCCAACGGCGCCGGACAACTCGGCAACCTGCCCGCCCTGACCAACGGCTTCTCCTCCGCCTTCATCGGCGCCGCCGGCATCGCCGCCGTCGGCGCCCTGCTCGCCGGGCTGACGCTGCGCTCCCACCGCACCGAGCCGGCCGCGTCCGAGCCCGCCACCACGCACAGCGGCCACTGACCACCTTGCTCTCTGAGCCCCGCTTTCAAGGAGTAACCCATGACCACCACACCGATCCTCATCGCTTACGACGGCTCATCAGGCGCCCGCCATGCGCTCGAAGAGACCGCCCGGCTCTTTCCCGGCGCCCCCGCCGTGGTCCTTTACGCCCGGCAGCCACTGGAGAGCCTCGCCGCACACCTGGAAGGCCACCCCGCCCTGGACGAGCTGCGCGACTTCGACGACAAGACCCTCGACGCCTCCGAACGACTGGCCACCGAAGGCGCGGATCTCGCCCGCGGACTCGGGCTGAAGGCCGAACCCCGGGTCGCCTCGATCCCCGAGGAGACCGTCGCCGACGCCATCGCCGATGTCGCGGAGGAGATCGACGCCTCGCTCATCGTGATCGGCTCACGAGGCAGGCAAGGACTACGGGCACTTGTCGCCGGAAGCACCTCCACCCACGTGGTCCACACCTCGGGCAGGCCCACACTGGTCATCCCGTCCAAGCCGCTCGCGGACGCCCGTCGCCACACTGAGCATCGCGCCGTTCGCTGAGACGCCTGCCGTTCCCGGCTCCCCGTTCCAGGGAGCCGGGAGAAGCACCACCGAGCGACCATGGGAGCGCCTCGGCTCGGCCAGAGCTACTTGAAAAACGAGAAACCCCAGCTCAACATCGATGAGCTAGGGTTTCCGTGCGGTGCGCCGCCAGGGACTCGAACCCCGGACCCGCTGATTAAGAGTCAGCTGCTCTAACCAACTGAGCTAGCGGCGCTTGCAGAGAGGAATATACCGGCACTCCGCATCCTGGTCGAATCGGTATCACCCGCCTGCCAGCCGCTAGAATAAAGTTCGGCAAGCAGACAGGAGCATCGATGTTCGACTCGCCCGCCGACGTGACCGAGCGGCTCGCCGCCGTTGACTATCTCTCCGACGACGCCATCTCCACCTCGGTGTTCCTCGCCGCCGCCCTCGGCAAGCCGCTGCTGGTCGAGGGCCCCGCGGGGGTGGGCAAGACGCAGCTGGCCAAGGCCGTGGCGCTGGCGACCGGCGCCCAGTTGGTCAGGTTGCAGTGCTACGAAGGGCTCGACGAGGCCAGGGCCCTGTACGAGTGGAACTACAAGAAGCAGCTCCTGCGCATCCAGGCCACCAGCGCCGACGACGACATCTTCAGCGAGGAGTTCCTGCTGGAGCGGCCGCTGCTCAAGGCGATCAGGGCCGGGGTGCCGACCGTGCTGCTCATCGACGAGACGGACAAGGCGGATGTGGAGGTCGAGGGGCTGCTGCTGGAGCTCCTGTCGGACTTCCAGGTGACGATCCCCGAGCTGGGCACGATCAGCGCGGTCCGCAAGCCGTACGTCGTGCTGACCTCGAACGCGACCCGCGAGCTGTCCGAGGCGCTCAAGCGGCGCTGCCTCTATCTGCACATCGAATACCCGACGCCCGAACGCGAGCGCGACATCGTGCTCAGCCAGGTGCCGACGATCCGCGCGGACCTGGCCGAGCAGCTGGCCAGGACGGTCGCCACGCTGCGCGCCATGGAGCTGAAGAAGGCGCCGTCGGTGGCGGAGACGGTCGACTGGGCCAACACGCTGCTCGCGCTCGGGCGCGACGAGCTGGACGAGCCGACGGTGGCCGGCACGCTGGGCGTGGTGCTCAAGCACGCCTCCGACCATGCTCGGGCGGTCAAGGAGCTCGGGCTGCCCTCATGAGTGACACCTCGCTGGTCGACAGGCATGTCGGGTTCGTGCACGCGTTGCGCGAGGCGGGGTTGCCCGTGTCGCTGGCCGAAGGGCTCGACGCGGCGCGGGCGCTGCGGGTGATCGATCTGACCGAGCGCGAGTCGCTGCGCGCCGCCTACGCGGCGACGCTGGTCAAGAAGCCAGCGTATCGGACCGGGTTCGACATGCTGTTCGACCTGTGGTTCCCGTCGTCCACGACCGGTCTGTACGCCGAAAACGCCATAAACAGCGACACCGCCGAGCTCAATGAGCTGCGTGACCAGCTGGCCAGGCTGCTGACCAGGGGCGGCGAGGCCGAGATGCGGGAGTTCGCCAGGGCCATGGTCGGGCGGTTCGGCCGCCAGCCGGCTGGTCCCGGCCGCCAGAACTGGTTCTCCTACAGCGTCCTGCGCGCCCTGTCCCCCGAGACGCTCATGGCCCGGATCCTCCAGGAGGTCCTGGCCGGCCAGGAGCGCGGCGGACTGGCCGAGAAGACCGCCCGCCAGCGGGTGAACTCCGGCATCAGGCGCTTCGAGGAGGCGGTCGCCACCGACGTGCGCCGCCGGATCGCCGAGGACTCCGGCGTGGAACGCATCGCCCGCTCGGCCGTACGCCCCCCGCTCGACCAGCTCGACTTCCTGCGCATCACCAAGGCGGACCTGGCCAGGCTGCGGCGCGAGGTCTACCCGCTGGCCCGGCGCCTGGCGGCCAGGCTGACGATCAAGCACAGGAAGGGCCGGCGCGGGCGGCTCGACTTCCGCCGCACCATGCGGGCCTCGCTGCAGAGCGGCGGCGTGCCGCTGACCACCCATTTCAAGCCGCCTCGGCCGCACAAGCCCGAGCTGGTGATCCTCTGTGACACCAGCGACTCGGTCTCGTCGTTCGCGCACTTCACGCTGCTGCTCACGTACGCGCTGAGGGAGCAGTTCACCAAGGTACGGGCGTTCGGGTTCGTGGACACGGTCGACGAGATCACCCGCTTCTTCGTCCCCGGCGCGGACGTGGTGGAGGCGATGACCCGGCTGGCCAACGAGGCGGACATGGTCCGCTTCGGGCGCACGAACTACGGCCACTCCTTCGAGCGCTTCGCCGAGCGCTACGGCGACGCGATCGGCCCCAAGACCTCGCTGCTGATCCTGGGCGACGCCCGCTCCAACTACCAGCCGGCCGCCGTCGACACCCTGCGCGCCCTGGCCGCGAAGGCCCGCCACGCCTACTGGCTCAACCCGGAGCCCCGGCAGCAGTGGGACACGGGCGACTCCATCGCCACCGACTACGACGCGGTCGTGCCGATGTACGAGTGCCGCAACGTCGCGCAGCTCAGCGCGTTCATCCAGGACTTGGCCTAGGCGCGCTGGAGCTCCCGGGCGGCGGTGCGGGTGAGCAGCTCGATCTGCTGCTCGTCGAGCACCTCGCCGGCGGTCGCCTTGACGCGCCGGGCCGCCAGGCTCGGCTTGAGCAGCGTGAGGCCCTCCGCCGTGACCTGGCCGCCGCGCGGCAGCAGGCCGCAGTGCACGGCGAGCAGCGGCGTGATCGTCACCGGGATGCCGGTCTCGCGAGTCAGCAGCTCGGCGAAGGCGTTGGAGGTCTCGATGAGAGACTTGGCCACCTTGGTGCCGTACTTCTCGCCGAAGAACAGCCGCCCGTTGTAGGTGGCGATCTCGGTGTCGGGGCTCCACGACTCGTTGTCGATGGCCCACAGCCCGCCGGGGCCGATCACGAGGTGGTCGATGGAGGCCTGATCCCTGATGGCCCGGCCGTCCAGGACGCTGTAGCCGAGCTTGCCGAGCGAGCGGCGGAGCATCCGGCCGGTGATCACCTCACCGCGCCGCCGGCCACGCCAGACCGCGGTCGCGTGGAAGGAGCGCCAGGCGATGTACCAGTCGACGCCGGCCACGATGCCCGCGAGGGCGACGCCGTAGAAGGCGGTGAGCGCCAGGTCGAACCGGATCGCCAGGCCGATGCCGGCCACGAAGCCCACGCCCGCCTTGATCATCCTTGATCGCTTGCGGTTGTTGGCGTCCTCCCGCCAGAACTTCTCGTAGTACCACTGAGGCGAGGCCCCAGTGAACTTCTCGTCCTGCTGCACGTAGATCGAGCCACCAGGCACGGCAAACTCCCCCAATGAGTCGCTGAACCATCAGGATCTGCCACGCCGAAGATCCCTCGCTGAGTCAATTAATACCCCACCTGACCCCAACGGAAGCAAGGGGACCCTAAGGTGACGGAAATAGCACCTGCGGGAAGTCCATCAACCGACCAGTCGGTATGCTGTGACGCGTGAAGGAAGAACCGGTACGCAGGAGGCTGCTGAGCGAGGCGACCCGGCTGTTCGCGGAGCGGGGCTTCGAGGGCGCGTCCGTGCAGGAGATCGTCGTGGCCGCCGGCGTCACCAAGGGCGCCATGTACCACTATTTCGACTCCAAAGATGATCTGCTGCACGAGATCTACGCGCGCGTGCTGCGCATGCAGATGGAGCGCCTGACCCACATCGCCGACGGCCCCGGGACGGTCGCCGAGCGGCTGCACGCGGCGGCGGCCGACGTCATCGAGACCACCACCGCGAACCTCGACGACTCCAAGATCTTCTTCCGCTCGATGCACCTGCTGGCGCCCGAGACGCGCAAGACCGTCCGCGCCGAACGCCGCCGCTACCACGAGCGCTTCCGCGACCTGGTGATCGAGGGCCAGCGCGAGGGGCTGTTCAGCGAACGCGTCCCGGCCGAGCTGGTCGTCGACTACTTCTTCGGCTCGGTGCACCACCTGGGCAGCTGGTTCCACACGGACGGACCGCTCACCGGCGCCCAGGTGGGCAAGCACTTCGCCGACCTACTGCTGACCTCGCTCGGGGCCGGGCCCGTCGACGAGTGAGGCCGGCGCCGGCACGTCGGCCAGTGATGCCAGCGCCTCCCGGTGGTCGCCGGGCGTGCCGAGCGCCGTCTCTGTGGCCTTGGCACGCTTGAGGTAGAGATGCAGGGGATGCTCCCAGGTCATCCCGATCCCGCCGTGCAGCTGCAGGGCCTCCTCAGCCGCGTGTACGGCCACACCCGCGTTCCACGCCTGGGCCACGGCGACCGTCACGGCCGAGTCGTCGCCGGCCGCGGCACGCGCGGCGGCGCGCGCCCTGACCACGTCGAGCCAGAGATCGGCCAGCCGATGCTTGATCGCCTGGAACGACCCGACCGGGCGGGCGAACTGGTGGCGTTCCTTGACGTAGGCGAGCGTGGTGTCCAGGCACCACTCCGCCACCCCGAGCTGCTCGGAGGCGAGCAGCCCGGCACCGGACCGCAGCACCTCGACCAGGTCGCACGGGCCCAGCGACCGCGCGGGCGCCGCCGAGAAGGTGACCGTCGCGACCGGCCGGGTCAGGTCCAGCGACGGTACGACCTGGACGGCGGCGTCGGCGGCCTCGACCGCGTACAGCTGGCCGCCGACCGGCACCAGCAGCACGTCGGCCACCTCCGCTCCCGCGACCGCGGACACGGTCCCGGACAGCGTCCCGCCGTCCAGGCTCACCGACGAGCCCCGCCTCGGCCGGTACGGCGAGGCGGCGAACGACACCACCAGGGCCGCGGTCGTCCGCCCCTCCGCCAGCCCGCCCAGCAGATCGGCCGAGCCCGTCGCCAGCAGCGCCTGAGTGGCCAGCACGGCACTGGTGAAGAACGGCACCGGCGCGACACCCCGGCCGAGCTCCTCCAGCACGACAGCGGCCTCACGGGCCGATGCGCCCGCCCCGCCGTACTGCTCGGGAATGAGCAGGCCCGCCACCCCGATCTCCCCGGCGAGCGTCTTCCACAGGTCGAGGTCGTAGGGGTCGGACTCCACCCGCTTGAGCACCGCGGCCGGCGGACAGCGGTCGGCGAGCACCCCGCGCACGGCGGCGCGCAGCTCCTCCTCGACCTCCGAGTACAGCAGGGTCATCGTGGCAGGTCCTTCCAAGGGACGTCCTTGTCGACGCGGGGTTCTGAGGGCAGGCCGAGCACTCGTTCGGAGATGATGTTGCGCAGGATCTCCGAGGTGCCGCCCTCGATCGAGTTGCCCTTGGCGCGCAGGTAGCGGTAGCCGGCGCCACGCCCGTAGAAGTCGAGGTCCTCCGATCGGCGGAAGGTCCAGTCGTCGTAGCCGAGGTCGCGCCGGAGCTCGATGTCGAGGCCCGACAGCTCCTGGTTCAGCTTGGCGAACGACAGCTTCATGCCCGACCCCTCAGGACCGGGGTGCCCGGCGACGAGCTGTTCGCGCAACCGTACGCCGGACAGGCGAGTCACCTCCGCCTCGACCCACAGCGACAGCAGCCGCTGGTGCAGGTCGTGGGTGCGCAGCTCGGGGTGTTCGCGCCAGGTGTCGAGCACCGGCCCGATCATGCCGCCGCCGCGCCGTACGGGGGCCCCGCCGATCGCGACGCGCTCGTTCATCAGCGTGGTCTGGGCGACCCGCCAGCCGTCGCCGACCTCACCGAGCCGCAGGTCGTCGGAGAGCCGGACGCCGGTCAGGAAGACCTCGTTGAACTCGGCCTCTCCGGTGATCTGCCGCAGCGGGCGCACCTCGACGCCTGGCGCGTGCATGTCGCAGATGAAGTACGTCATGCCGCGGTGCTTGGGCACGTCCGGGTCGGTACGGGTGACGAGGATCGCCCACCGGGCGTGGTGCGCGCCGGAGGTCCAGACCTTCTGGCCGTCGACGACCCACTCATCGCCGTCCCTGACCGCCCTCGTGGCCAGCGTCGCCAGGTCGGACCCCGCGCCCGGCTCGCTGAAGAGCTGGCACCAGATCTCCTCGCCCGTCCACAAGGGCCGAAGGAAGCGGCGCCGCTGCTCCTCGGTGCCGAACGCCAGGACCGTCGGCGCCGCCATGCCCAGGCCGATGCCCTGCACGCCGGTGTTGAGCTGCGGCGTGTCGGCGAGCTCCCGCTCGACGACCTGCTGCAGGTCCCGCGACACGCCCAGGCCGCCGAGCCCTTCGGGGAACCACACCCACGCCAGCCCGGCGTCGAACCTGGCCCGCAGGAACTCCAGCCGGTTCTTCGGATCATTGGCGCCGAGGAGCGCGTCGACGCGCTCCTTAATCTCCGCCTCGTTCACATGTACCTCTTCAGTTCGCGGTAGGCGAGTGAGCGCTTGTGCACCTCGTCGGGACCGTCGGCCAGGCGCAGCGACCTGGCTCCCGCCCAGAGCCCCGCCAGGGGGAAGTCCTGCGAGACGCCGCCCGCGCCGTGCACCTGGATCGCCTTGTCGAGGATCCATTCCACGGCGATCGGGGTCGAGATCTTGATGGCCTGGATCTCGGTGTGGGCGCCCTGGTTGCCGACGGTGTCCATGAGCCAGGCCGTCTTGAGCACGAGCAGCCGCAGCTGCTCGATCCGGATGCGGGACTCGGCGATCCACTCCTGGATCACGCCCTGCTGGGCGACGGGCTTGCCGAACGTCGTACGCCCCAGCGCGCGGCGGCACATCAGCTCGACGGCGCGCTCGGCCATGCCGATCAGCCGCATGCAGTGGTGGATACGGCCCGGCCCGAGCCTGGCCTGGGCGATCGCGAAGCCGCCGCCCTCCTCGCCGATCAGGTTGTCGACCGGCACCCGTACGTCCTCGAAGGCGATCTCGGCGTGGCCGCCGTGGTCGGCGTCGCTGTAGCCGAACACGTGCATGCCGCGCTTGATCCGCATCCCGGGCGTGTCACGCGGCACCAGGACCATGCTCTGCTGGCGGTGCTTGGGCGCGTCGGGGTTGGTCTTGCCCATGAGGATGAAGATCTTGCAGTCGGGGTTCATCGCGCCGGAGATGAACCACTTGCGGCCGTTGATGACGTACTCGTTGCCGTCGCGGGCGATGGAGGTGGCGATGTTCGTGGCGTCGGAGGAGGCCACGTCGGGCTCGGTCATCGCGAACGCCGAGCGGATCTGCCCGTCGAGCAGCGGTTGCAGCCACTCCTTGCGCTGCCACTCGTTACCGAACATGGAGAGGACCTCCATGTTGCCGGTGTCGGGCGCGGCGCAGTTGGTGGCCACCGGGGCGAGGTTGGGGCTGCGGCCCATGATCTCGGCCAGCGGCGCGTACTGCAGGTTCGTCAGCCCCGCGCCGTGCTCTCCCGGCAGGAACAGGTTCCACAGGCCGCGCTTCCTGGCCTCGTCCTTGAGGTCGGCGACGAGCGGCGGGGAGCTCCATCCGCTGGTCGCGGCCTGCTCCTCGAAGGCGGCTTCGGCTGGATAGACGCATTCGTCCATGAAGAGAAGCAGGCGCTCACGCAGGTCCTCGGTGACACTGTCGAAGGCGAAGTCCATACCCCGGAGCCTACCGACCGGCCGGTATGAGTGTCGACAGGTGGTCGCCGAGAAACCGGCTCAGGTGGCCATAAAGGCGATCCGGATCTTCTTTTAGGGTGACCGCTATGACCGCGAACCTGCCCTCCCCTGTGCTGCTCGAGAACGACGTCGTCCGCCTTGAGCCGTTGACGATGGAGCACATTCCCGACCTGTTCCTGGCCGGGGGCGGGGATGAGGAGGTCTGGCGCTGGATGCCCGCCAAACCACCGCGAGCCGAGTCGGAGCTGGCGGGGCTCGCTCAGGGCCTCATCTCGGACGACAAGCACATCCCGTTCGCGGTCGTGCTCAGGTCGTCGGGGCTGGCCGTCGGCTGGACCACGTACGGCGACGTGCCCGGGTTCGAGAAGAGCATCGAGATCGGCTGGACCTGGTACGGCCGGACGGTCTGGCGTACGGCGGTCAACACCGCCTGCAAGGTGTTGCTCATCGACCATGCTTTCGACAAGCTGGGCTACAACCGCGTCTTGCTCAAGACGGACGTCCTCAACCTACGTTCGCAGAACGCCATCAAGCGCATCGGCGGTGTGCACGAGGGGACGCTGCGCCGCCAGCGCAGGAGGCCGGACGGCACCTGGCGTGACACGGTCTATTTCGGCATCCTCGAAGAGGAGTGGCCGGACCACCGAGCTCGCCTGATCCGTTAGCGAAAGGGCCGCATGACCGACCGGCTGGGGGGCTACTGGTTAGGCTCCCGGCTCGGCGGTGCCGTCCATGACGCCTACGACGAGTTGGGCACTCGATATGCGCTCACCCGCCTCCCCGCGCGGCCCCCGGGCCCCGTCAAGGCGGCCTTACAGGTCCGGTCGCTGTGCGTCGCGCGGGTGGTGGACGCCTGTCTCGACGGGGACGCGCCGTATCTGGTCAGCGAGTACGTGCCCGGGCCGACGCTGGCGGAGGTGGTCGGGCGGCGGGGGCCGTACGGCGGGGACGACCTGTACCGGCTGGCGGCGGCCACGGCGACGGCGCTGGCGGCGATCCACGAGGCCGGGGCGGTGCACGGAGGGCTCACGCCGGACCGGGTCGTCCTGGGGGCGGAGGGGCCACGGCTCGTCGGGCTCGGGACCGCGACCGACGGGAGTGGGCCGCCGGGGGATGTACGGGATTGGGGCCGGCTGCTGGTGTTCGCGGCATACGGCCCCGCGCCACCCGACGGGCTGGACCCATCGCCGGGCCAGCCCTCCGGCCGGCCCACTCAACCCGGCCAGCCTGGGCGGCCCGAGCGGCTGCTCGATCGGTTCGATCGGCCGCTTCGGGAGCTCGTGCTGGCGGCCCTGCGCCGGGATCCGGACCGGCGGCCGAGCGCGCACCAACTGCTGCTGTCCCTGCTCGACGTGCCGCAGTCGCAGCAGGGGCGCCTGCTCCCGCCCGAGCCGGTGGACGACCCCCCACTGGGCGCGCGAGCCGAACGCCTCTACCTCCAGCTCAGCCCCGCCGACCAGGACCTGGTGCCCGAGGTGTTCCTGCGCCTGGTCGGCATGGCGGCCGACGGCACCGACACCCGCCGTCGCGCCACCCGTACCGAGCTGGTCACCGGCCGCCCTCCGGAACAGGCCGCCATGGACCGGGTCCTCAGGGCGTACACGGAAGCGGGGCTGATCGACCAGAGCGACTCCGACGCGGACGGCGTGGACATCGACCAGAGCGGCACCGACGCGGGCGGCCTGGTCATCGCCCAGGCGGCGCTCCTGCGGGCCTGGCCGCGCCTGCACGAGTGGCTGGAGGCCGAACGCGACGGCCTCGCCGTACACCGCGACCTGACCAGGGCGGCGCGGCGGTGGGAGTCGGGCGGCCGGCGGGAGAGCGACCTGTTCCAGGAGGACGACCTGGACCGGGCGCTGGCGTGGGCGGCGAGCGGGCGGCGGCGCGTGACGCTGAGCGCCGCCGAGCAGGCGTTCCTGGACGGCGGACGCGCATGGGTACGCGGTCGCGCACGCGGTCGGCGGCGGGCCATGGCGGCCCTGGCGTCGGTGACCCTCGTGGCGGTCCTGGCGGCGGTCGTCGTCGCCGTCTGGCACAACAGCAGCGCCGAGGGGCGGCTGGACCAGGCGATGGCGCGGGTGGCAGCGTCCAGGGCGCGGGCGCTGCGGGCGGCCGACCCGGTGACGGCGCGCCGGTTGAGCCTGGCCGCGTGGCGCCTGGCCCCGGTCGCGGAGGCCCGTGCCGCGCTGGCGGACTCGGCGGCCGATCCGGCGGTGGACGTGTTCGCCGACCCGTACGGCGGTCCGCACTCGCTCGACGCCCTCAGCGACGATGGCACCCGGCTGGCCGCGCTGACCGACGGGACGATCCGGGTGTACGACCCCCTTTCCCGCAGGCAGCTGGCCATGACCGCCGGTCCCGCCCAGAGCGTACGGGCGCTGGCCTGGTCCCCCGACGGCCGGACACTGGCGCTCGTCGGCGTCGACCGGTCCTACCTGTGGGACACGACCTCGGGCGCGGGCGTGGGACGGCCCTTCGGCCGGGGGCTGGGCGCGCCGGGGCAGCAGGCGGCCTGGTTCAGTCCGGGGGGCGGTCTGCTGTTCGCCGCGGCCCGCCAGTCGGGCGAGCGATGGGCCTGGAACCTGCGGACCGGCCGGGCCGCGTTCGTCGGCCAGTACGCGGTGGTGGGGCCGCGTGACAAGGTGGCGCTGGTGTTCGCGGGGACGCGTTCGGAGGTGGTCCGCCTGTCCGGCCATGGCGCCCGTACGCCGGCGCCCTGGCTGGACCGGATGCCGTGGGAGTACACGGTGTTCAGCCCCGAGGGTGAACGGGTGGCGATCGCCGAGGAGACCGGCGTGCAGATCTACACGCTGGACGGCGTGCCCGTGCTCCCGGTGCGGCTCCGGCCCTCTCCCGGCAGCCTCACCTTCAGCGCCGACGGCCAGCTCCTGGCCAGCACGGACAGCGACCGTGTCCGGGTCTGGCGGGTCGCGGACGGCACCCGCCTCACGGACCGCCAGGTCCCGGCGGCCGGCGCCGACCGTCCCGTCCAGGCCGCTCTCGCGCCGGGCGGACGCTGGCTGCGCGTACTGGCCGGCCACGGCACGGTCCTCACCATCGACCTCGCCCACGCGACCCCGCCCCCGGATCCGGCCGGGTCGGCGGCGTCGATCTGCGGCCGGTACGGAGGGCTGTCCCAGACTGACTGGGACCGTTATCTGGCCGAGGTGCCGTATCGACCGGTGTGCTAGCTCACCCCACCACGTGGAGGTGCTCGCGTGCGTAGGCGCTCGCACGTCAGTGGCCGCGTGCGTAGGCGCTCGCACGCCGATGGCCGCATGCGTAGGTGGCCGGGCGCCGATGCCCGCATGCGCAGACACTCGCACGCCGATGCCCGCATGCGCAGGTGGCCGGGCGCGATGGCCCGCGCCGCCTCAGGTGCCTGACCCCAGCATCCCCCGCAGGAGGTCCCGTACGGCCTCCCGCAGGTCGTCGCGCGAGGGCACGGCACCCGCCCCCGCGATGGCGTCGAACATGATGCCCTCGCCGAACGCCACCAACTGCCGCCCATGCCGCGCCGGATCCGGCGACCCGAGGGCGGCCAGCAGCCCGACGACGGGATCGCGGAAGCGGCGCCCCGCCTTGTCGTAGATCTCGCGCAGCTCAGGCCGCCTGGTCGCCTCCAACGCCAGCTCGTAGCGGGCCAGCGTGCGCCTGGAGTCGCCGAGCTGAACGTGCAGCGCCTCAGCCACCAGCTCCGGCAGATCGGACTCCAGGAACGGGTCAGCTGCGGCGTTCGCGCCCTGGAGCCGGTAGACCGGGGCCAATGCCTGTACTTCCAGGTCCGTGAGGCGGGAAAGCGTCAGTTCCAGCAGCGCGGCGCGGGTGCGAGCCAGGTTGGACGTGGACCCGGGCGGGAGGCCCGCTGCCTCGTCGACGGCCCGGTGGGTGAGGCCGCGCATGCCGCGCTCCGCCAGCAGGGTGATGGCCGTGTCCGCGACGGTCTCAGAGCGCTTCACGAGCAGCAAGACTACACCGGTAGTGCCACCGGACTACAGGCGTAGTAGGGTGAAACTACAGACGTAGTTTGGGAGGCAAGGCATGGGCAGAGCCGTGGTGATCGGTGGCGGTATAGGCGGGCTGACCTCGGGAATCGCGTTGCGGCGCAAGGGCTGGGACGTGACCGTGCTCGAACGCGCGGCCGCGCTGGAGCCCGTCGGGGCCGGGGTGGCCGTCGCCGCCAACGCGTTGAAGGCACTCGACGTGATCGGCCTGGGCGACCGCGTGCGCGAGTTGTCCAGGATCCAGGGCCAGGTGGGCGTACGACAGCAGAACGGGCGCTGGCTGACGCACACCACCGAGGACAAGGCCCAGAAGCTCTACGGCGACTCGATCGTCATCCTGCTCCGCGCCACCCTCGTCGAGTTGCTCATAGAGAGCCTGGGTCACGAGCGCCTGCGCTTGAACACCACCGTCACCGGGGTGGACGCCGGCCAGGGCATCGTCCGCACCGGTGCCGGTGACATGGAGGCCGATCTGATCGTGGCCGCCGACGGCATCCACTCGGCGACGCGCACCGCGCTGTTCCCTGAGCACCCCGGTCCGGTGTACTCGGGAGTCACCGCCTGGCGGGGGCTGGTGCCCGCGCTCGACCGTGAGGTCCCGAGCACGGAGACGTGGGGCAGGGGCCTGGTGTTCGGGGCTCACCAGTTGAACGACGAACTCATCTACTACTACGCGACGGACCTGTCACCCGCCGGAGCCGTGCACGCGGACGAGCGCGCGGAGTTGCTGCGCAGGTTCGGTGGCTGGCACGATCCGATCCCCGCCCTGATCCGCGCGTCGGACAACGCACGGATCCTCCGCAATGACCTCTACTACTTCGACACACCGTTGCCCGCCATGCACCGAGGCCGGGTGGCGCTGGTCGGCGACGCGGCCCATCCCATGACGCCCAACCTCGGCCAGGGCGCCTGCCAGGCCATCGAGGACGCCGTCGTTCTCGCCCTCACCGTCTGCGGCGACTTCTGGATTAATGGTGGTTCTCCAGGCCGACACCTCGACGCGAATGGCGCGGGTGGGCACCTCGACGCGAATGACCCAGGTGGGCACCTCGGCGCTGGGGGTGGGCTCGCCGCCTATACGGCCGCGCGTCTGGAGCGGACCGCGGGCATCGTGCGCCAGGCGATGACCATCTGCAAGGTGACCAAGCTACGGAATCCGGTGGCCGTCGGGCTGCGGAACGCGGGGGTGGCGCTGGCCTCGCGGATCACACCAGATCTGATGTTGCGGTCAATGAACGAGATCCTCGGGTGGCGTCCACCCCGACAGGCTGGGAGTGATCAGGGGCCAGCCGCCCGAGTGTGATCGTTCCCCCGATGGTGAGTGCGGCCGCCAGCATGGCCGGGATCGCCGTGGACGGGCTGGTCGGGAGTGGTTCGCCGAGGAGGATCGCGCCGGCGAGCACCGAGGTGATCGGGTCCACGACCTGTACGCCCGCGTACGCGATGCCGAAGTAGCCGACCGCGTAAGAGCGTTGCAGCATCACGACCGCGCCGACCAGCAGCACAGGTATGACGAGTGTGAACCAGTGCAACAGCCTGCCCCAGTCCCCGTTCATGCCACCGCCGACCGCCCGGACGAACGTTGACACGCTCGCGGTCACGGCGCCGGCGCCCACGGACAGGACGAGGGCCTTGCTGGGTCCGCGCAGCCTGTTGGCGAACAGTTCGGCGGCGAGCACGATCAGGCCGATCACGACGATGAAGCCGATCGCGGCCCCGCTGCCGAGACTCGGTCTGACGTTGTGCGCCGGGACCAGCACCATGAGCCAGAGCAACCCGACGGCCACCGCGATGGAGCCGAGGATCTCCGCCTTGTACGGGCGGCGGCCGTACATCAGCGCGGCGAGCGGCACCGCGAACACCAGAGTGGCCACGCTGATCGGTTGTACGGCGACCAGCGGCGCGAGGCTCAGCGCCACGGCGTGCAGGGACGCGCCGACGAAGCCGATGACCCCGCCGATCCACCAGCGAGGACGCCTCACCAGCCTGAGGGAGGCGCCCTCCGCTACGGCTTCGTACTGTTGCAGCGCCGCGCCGAACGCGTATCCGAGTGCCCCGGCCAGCGCGATCACGAGACCGACCCAGGTCATCGGCGCCCGCGCAGGGACATGGATCCTTCCAAGAGCATTGCACCAGCTTATGAGGGAAGCTAAGTGCTTGAATCATCCTTTTGGCCAGACATCCCTCATCACGGACGTACCGCCGCACCAGTCCGGTCCATCACCCCAGCCACACAGCGGGACGACGGGACGTGTCAGGATTTTTCAGGACTTTTCGGGGCAGACGCAGAACGCGTGCCCCTCCGGGTCCTGCATCACGATCCACCCGACCTTCCCGTCCGTGACCCCGGGCTGGAACTCGGGCTTGGTCGCCCCCAGGGCGATGTACTCCTCCACCGCCCGCTCCACGTCCGGCACCCGGAAGTCGAGATGGAACTGCTTGTCCGAGCTGGGCCACTCCACCGGCTTGCGGTCGGCGACGCGGCCGAAGTAGATGTTCGTCGTCCCGTCGCCCACCGCGGCGTACTCGTCCTCGGAGTATTGGATGTCCAGCCCGGTCACCTGGTGCCAGAACTCGGCCAGCCTCTTGGGCTCGGCACAGTCGATGGTGAAGGCGATGAGCTTCGCGTGAGTTGTCATGATGAAAGGCTCGCAGGCATACCTGCCATCTTTTGTCAGGTACGCCTAGCCGCGACGAGTGGCCGATGTCACACGCTTGAGGATCCTGTCCCACTCCGTACCGAACGGGTTGTCCTGCACCAGATAAGTCCAGGTCGCGGTGGGGCGCTTGAGGTCGGGCTCCGGTGCCTCGAACGATTCGACCGAGCGGCGTTCGACCTCCGACAGCAGCGACTTGTACTCCGCCACGGCCTCCCGGTGGAACTCGTCGATCGGGCTCATCCGGCCGAGCGCCCGCAGGTGGATGCCCTCGCGCAGGTCGGTCAGGAACGCCAGGTGCTCGGTCCAGCAGCGGTCGATCGCGTGCAGCACGATCTGCCTGGCCGTCTCGTCGCGGGTGTCCTCCGGCAGCGACTCCCAGCGCTCGGGGTCGGCCTCGGCCAGCGCCTTGGCCGCCGAGTCGCCGTGCAGGACCTTGTCGCGCCACTCCAGGATGAGCTCGCGCTGGTGCTCCAGCAGGCGGGTGTAGCGCCACGTGTTGCGGTGGATCTCCAGGTTCACGCCCTCGGCGACCCGCTGGGCGTGGGCCACGAGGTAGGGGCCGCGGCGGTGGCGTACCAGGCCGTCGGCGTCGGCGGCGGGCGGGCGCTCGTCGGGGACGAACTGGGTGATGAGGTCGTCCTGCATGCTGACGAAGAACGCCGAGGCGCCGGGATCGCCCTGACGGCCCGCGCGACCGCGCAGCTGGTCGTCCAGGCGGCTGCTCGCGTGGCGGCCCGAGCCGATCACGTACAGGCCGCCCAGCTCGGCCACGCCGTCACCGAGCCGGATGTCGGTGCCGCGGCCGGCCATCTGCGTGGAGACGGTGATGGCGTCGCGCTCGCCGGCCTTGGCGATGATCGCGGCCTCTTCGGCGTCGTTCTTGGCGTTGAGCACGACGGGCTCCAGGCCGCGCCGCTGCAGGAGCTTGGCCAGGTTCTCCGACTCGGCCACGTCCAGCGTGCCGATGAGGATGGGCCGGCCGGTGGCGTGCGCCTCCTGGATCTCCTCGACCAGCGCGGCGTCCTTGTCCGGAACGGTCGGATAGATGCGGTCCGGCTCGTCCTTCCTGACGCACGGCCGGTTGGGCGGGATCACCGCGACCTTGAGGCCGTAGAACTCGCCGAGCTGCTCGCTGACGGCGACCGCCGTGCCCGTCATCCCGGAAATCTGCGGATAACGCCGGATCAGGCCCTGGACGGTGATCGAGTCGAGGATCTCGCCCTTCTCGCTCGGCGGCAGCGTCTCCTTGGCCTCCACGGCCGCCTGCAGGCCGTCGGGCCAGCGCTGGAGCACGGCCACCCGGCCGCGCGAGGGGTTGATGAGCTGGACCTTGCCGTCGCGCACGATGTAGTCGACGTCACGGGTGAGCAGGGCATGGGCGTGCAGGGCGAGGTTGAGCTCGATCAGCGTGCCGGGCTCGTTCTCGTCGTACAGCTCGACGTCCAGCATGCCCTCGACGCTGTCGGCGCCCTTGGTCGTCAGGTAGACGTTGCGCGCCTGGTCGTCGATCTCATAGTGGTAGCCCCGGATCAGCTGCCTGACCAGCGCGGCCATCTCCGGCACCGCGCTGCCCTCGTCCGCCGCCCCCGCCATGACCAGCGGCACCCGCGCCTCGTCCACGAGCACCGAGTCGGCCTCGTCGACCAGCGCCACCTCGGGCGCGGGCACGATGATCTCCGCCGCGTCGGTGCGCAGCCGGTCGCGCAGCACGTCGAAGCCCATCTCGCTGACGGGTCCGTACGTGACGTCCTGCGCGTAGGCCGCGCGCCGCTCGTCGGGCGTGGAGTTCTGGTCGATCCAGCCCACCGAGACGCCCATGGCCTCGTAGAACGGCGCCATCCACTCGGCGTCGCGCCTGGCCAGGTAGTCGTTGACGGACATCACGTGCACGCGCTTGCCCTGCAGCGCGTAGCCGGCCGCGGCCATCGCCCCCGACAGCGTCTTGCCCTCACCGGTCGCCATCTCGGCGATCTGCCCGTCGAGGAGGGCGAGCGTGCCAAGAAGCTGCACGTCGTACGGCCTGAGCCCGAGCGTCCGGTCGGCGGCCTCCCGCGCTACGGCGCAGAACTCCGCCAGATCATCCATTTTCGGCCTGGGCAACTCTTCGAGCGCGCTGACGCGTTCGGCTCGTTCGCCCGCCGCCTTGACGATCTTTTTGTACGGGCTGAGGTTCACCCCGCCCGGACGATCCAGGAGGTTTCTCACTATTCCGGAAATCGACGCCACAATCCCTCCAACGCATGCTTTGTCAGCGCCGTTCCCATTTAGTGTCAAGTGCGCTCTATCGGGAGCGGAGCGACGGTACGGCAAGCATCGCCGTACCGGACCCTAACTCATAGGACGCCCGCAATCGCCACTCCGCTCCGCGACCGCTAATCCTTCTCTGTAGTACGCCCTGCTTGAACGGCCGGAACCACCACCGCCGCCAGCAGCAACCCGCATCCGCACCATGCCATGGGCGTGAGCCGCTCACCGAACAGCACCACGCCGAGCACGGCCGCGCCAACCGCCTCGCCGAGCGAGATGATGGAGACGGTCGTGGCGTTGAGCGTGGTCAGGGCGCGGAAGAACAGCCCGTACGCGAGCGCGGTCGGCACGGCGCCCAGGTAGAGCAGCAGGGCCACAGGTGTCGCCCCGGCCGTCGGTAGCACCCCGTCGACCAGGGCGAACGGGGCGAGGCACGCGGCCGCGACGGCGAACCCGCCCATGGCCGTGCGCTGGGGGTCGTCGCGGTGGTGGCGCGAATAGAGGGTCACGCCGGCGTACCCGGCGGCGGACACCAGAGCCAGGACGATCCCGGCCGCCCGCCCACCGCCGACGCTCCCGGAGAGGACGGCGCTCACCCCGGAGAGGTTGCTCTGCCCGGTGAGGGCGCTCTCCCCAGTGAAGGCGCTCTCACCGGTGAGGAGGAGCAGGCCGCCCAGCGCCGCGACCAGCGCGGCGAGCGCGGTGCGGGTGACGCGCTCCCCCAGGAGGAAGCGGCTGCCCAGTGCGGTGAACACCGGCGTGGCGCCCATCGTGACCACCGTGGCGATGGCGACGCCGGACTGGGCGATCGCGCCGAAGTAGGCCGTCTGATAGACGGCCATCCCGATCCCGACGACCAGAAGCCGCCGGTCGAAACGCGCCCACAGCAGAGAAGGCCGACGCCCGCCGACATCACCCGGCCGCACAACAACTGGCCTAACGATGGCCGACCGAACGGCGGCTCGCCGAACGGCGGTCGCGGTGGGGCGAGAGGTGGGGCGAGTGGTGAGGCGGGTGGTGACGTACAGGAAGGCAGCGCCCAAAAGGTAGCGCCAGAACGAGACGTCGACGGGGCCGAGCCCGCCCGACTGGAAGAGCAGGGAACCGGCGGCACCGCCGGTGCCCCAGGCGGTCGCGGCCACGGACATGAAGAAGGCGCCCCGCCGCGCGGAGACATGGGACATGACTGATCTCTCCGGATGGAGTGGTGGAAGTGGGCCCGGCGCGCGGGCAGCAGCCACCCCCAGATCTGGTCAGATCCGGAAAAATCGGGAAAAGCCGCCCGCTACTCGGCGGGCGGAGGGGAACAGATCAGTCGACGCGGCACGACGCCCACTCTAGCGCCGACAATCCACCACGATTCGCCAGATTCCCGGACGTCGGAGGCCAGCGCCCGGACGTCAGCCAGGTTCCCGGACGTCGGAGGCCAGCGCCCGGACGTCAGCCGGGCTTCCGGACAGCTGAGGCGGGTTTGCGGGCCACGCCGCCCAGCAGGAGCGCCTCCCACGTGGCCAACGGCCCCGGCAGCCGCTCGTCCGGCCGCCACTCCGGGAAGTGCACCACCCCGGGCTCCTCCAGCACCAGCCCGTCGAAGAAGCGCTCGATCTCTTCCCGCGACCGGAAGTAGCCCGTCCCCATCGTCGCGTGCAGCATGGCTTCCAGCGCCTGGGCCTGCGGGCTGACCGAGGCCAGCATGTTGGACGCCGCCAGGTAGCTCCCCGGCGCCAGCGCGTCCATGTATCGCTTGACCAGCCCGTGCGGATTGTCCCTGTCGGGGAACAGGTGCAGCAGCCCGATGGCCATCAGCCCGACGGGCTGCGAGAGGTCGATGAGCCGCGTCAGCCTCGGATGCCGCAGCACGGCCGCCGCGTCCCTGGCGTCCTCGGTGATCGCCAGCGCGTTCTCGTTCCCGTTCAGGATCGCCCGCGCGTGCGGCTCGACCATGGGGTCGGAGTCGACGTACACGACTCGCACGGAGGGGTCGGCGAACTGGGCGACCTCATGGGTGTTCTCGATCGTGGGCAGCCCGGACCCCAGGTCGATGATCTGCCGGATCCCGGCCTCACGGACGAAGAAGTCGACGACCCGGCCGACGAACGCGCGGTTGCACCAGACGAGGTTCACCACCTCGGGCACCGCCTCTTTCAGGCGGCGGGCGATGGCCCGGTCGGCGGCGAAGTTCTCGGTGCCGCCGAGGAGGGCGTCGTGCACGCGCGCGACGCTCGGCGTGGTGCTGTCCACGCCGGGAGGCGCCCACTCGGACCCGAGAGTCACCTGTCCCCTTTCACCTCATCTGTGACGCGGATGTTATCCGCTAGCTGGCTATTCCGAAACTGCTGGCCACCTTGGCGGGGCGCCGCCGGGGAGCCATCAGGCGCTTGAGCGAGCGGGTACGTGAGCGCGCCCGCGGTGGCCGGCCACGGCTTGGCCAGCGGCCCGGTCACCTGGAGCGCGACCAGCGCGAACGCCGATTCTTCATGTGATTCGCCCCCTTCGTCATGAGGAGGGGCGCCCAGCCGCCTTGACGGCTCATTGACGACCGCTATACGAGAGCGCGGTGTTTAGCGGCCATAGACGGGGTAGCGGAGGGCCTGCCCGAGAAAAGACGAAAGACGGAGAGAGGATGAGCCATGGAGCTCTGGGACTATCAGCCTGACGTCTACAATCGCGGCCAGAGTCTGGACCTCGTGGGTTACCACGTCCAGGCGACGGACGGGAAAATCGGGTCCGTCGATGAAGCCACGTACGAGGTCGGCGAGAGCTACATCATCGTCGACACCGGCCCGTGGATCTTCGGCAAGAAGGTGATGCTCCCTGCCAAGGTCGTCACACGTATCGACCCGCAGGAGCGCAACGTCCACGTCTCGCGTACCAAGGCCGAGATCAAGGACGCGCCCGAGTTCGACGAGGGCAGCTTCAAGGAGCCCGAGTACAGGACGCGGCTGGGTGACTACTACGGCCGCTTCCCGCACTAAGCTCCCCGTACGAGACGAGAGCCGCGCCCGACCACGGGCGCGGCTCTCGCCGTCTCACGACCGCCATTGCGGCCGCCGTCGCGACCACCGACGCGTCATACGGTCACGGCCAGTGCGGGTCGCCGTTCGCCTTCACCGGCGCTTCCAGTACGGCCAGGCGTTCGAGCAGCGTGATGAACGTCGTGGCGTACGGCGATCCGGCGACCACGGCGGCCGCCCGGGGCCAGTCGACCTGCTCGCGCAGGGCCCGCACCTGGGGCAGCAGCGCCCCGTAGTCGCAGGCGTGCTCCGACAGCGGCAACAGCCACGAGATCACCAGGTCGGTCGCCTCCAGCACGGGCACGATGACCGCCGACGCCGTCATCGGCTCGGCCCGGTCGAGGAGCTCGTCCGTGATCGCCTGGTCGGACACCCGGAAGATCAGATCGACCAGCCGGTCCTCGTCGAATGCCTTGACCAGCCAGTCCTCCGGCGGTTTGGCGGTCTTGAAGCCGATCCCCCGCAGAGCCTCCAACGCGGCCGGCACATCATGCTCGGTCAGTACGAAATCGACGTCGTGCAGCGAAGGAGCCGCACCTCTGGCATAGGCCGCACAGCCGCCCGCCAGGGCGAACTTCACCCCCGCGTCCTTCAATCCGGAGCTCGCGCGCTTGAGTGTGTCGAGGATGGCATCAGTGACCGCATGACTATGGCTGCCCATGGGATCGGGCTACCCGGACGATCGACAAGTAGGCGTTACCCCGCGCGGCGGAGTAGAGCTGGAGGCCGAGGGTAGCGCCTGCCCTTATGACCGACTTCCTGGAGCAGACAGAACGGGACTACGAAGGCGAGCACGACCGGCCACTCGGCACCTACGCACGGATCATGGCCGTCTACGGCGGCGCGGTGGCGACGGCGGTGGCGGCCGCCGCGCTCACCGGGCGGCGGCCGCCCGAGCACGTCGGGTTCATGGACGTGGCGCTGATGGCCGCCTGCACGCACAAGGTGGCGCGGCTGATCGCCAAGGATCCGGTGACCAGCCCGATACGGGCGCCCTTCACCCGCTACGAGGGAGTGAGCGGGCCCGCCGAGCTGAAGGAGACGCCCCGCAACACGATTGGCGAACTGCTCGGCTGCCCGTTCTGCATCGCCCAGTGGGCGGCGACGGTGTACGCGGCCGGGATGGTCTTCGCGCCCCGGTTCACCCGGCTGGCGGGTGCGACGATGACCGCGGTGGCCGTCGCCGACTGGCTCCAGTTGGGCTACGCCAAGCTCATCAAGGCGACCGATTAGCGAGCCCCTTCGCAGGCCAAGAAATTGGCTTATACACCTTTCTACCTGGTGCTTCGGAGAAAAGCATGTTAAAGGCCGATGGCTGAGGGCAGAGGCGGCTCATGGCTACTTTGCTCTGGATCATCGCCGTCATACTCGTCATCTCCGGGATCTATGTGATCCTGGCCCGGCGCGACCTTCTCTGGGGAATCGTGCTCATCGTACTCGGCTTCCTGGTGGGTCCCGGCGGTGTCAGCATCTTCAATGTGTAAGGGGCGTGACGCCCCGTCCCACCGTCCCCTCCACTGGGCCGGTCTTCGAGTCCGGCCCAGTGGACTGTCCACTCTTTGCTGAAATATCGCAACGTATGCACCTCTTTCCCGCCCTCTGCTAGGGAATGGGAAGGATGTGAGCAATTACCCGCCGTTCGGCGGCCGCTACGACTGTGGCGCGGCGGCCGCCGGGATTCGCGAGCTGCTGACGCGGCTGCGTCGCCGGATGCGTAACGAGGCGATCGTCGACGAGGCCACCGCCCGGCTGGCGATACGGCTGAACGTCAGGCCCGCGGAAGCGGCCGACGAGCTGTCACGAATGGCGCACGACAGTGGGATCTCGCTGGTCGAGGTCGCCATGGGGGTCGATCGGCCGCCCGGCAAGCCCGTCGAGCCACCGAAGCTGCCCGGCTGGGTCACCGGAGTTCTCGAAAGCGTGCACGTCCCGGCGTGTTTCCTCACCCCCGTGCGCGACGCCACGGGCCGCGTCGTGGACTTCCTGATCGCGGCGGCCAACCAGCAGGCCGGCGAGCCGGCCGGTCGGACGCCCGAGGAGCTGCGCGGGCGCCGCCTCATCGAGACCAGCCCCGGCGCGGCCAGCTCGGGGCTGTTCGACGACCTCCTGCACGTCCTGGAGACCGGTGAGACGCTGCACCGGGGGCCGCTGGAGTTCGTCGAGGCACGGGACCACCTGCTCTGGCCGGCCACGATGACCGTCCGCGCGGTGCGCATGGACAACGGGCTGCTCGTCACCTGGCGCGCGCTGGACGATGAGGAAGTGCTGGTCGCCGGCTGGGAGCGGGCGCAGCGGCTGGCCGAGCTGGGCTGGGGCGAATGGAACCTGGCCACCGAGCGGACGCTGTGGACGCCGCAGATGTACGAGATGTTCGGCAGGGAACACGGCGAGGGCCCGATGCCCTTGGAGGAGCTGCCCCTCGTGGTGGTGCCCGAGGACCTGTCCATCGTGGACGACCAGTTGCGCACGCTCCTGGAGCACAGCGAGGCGGTCGAGACGGAGTTCCGCATCCAGCACCGGCACGGGCTGCGGCACCTCAGTGTGGTCAGCGAGCCGGTCCTGGACACCGACGGGCTGCCCATCAAGGTGCGCTTCCTCGTCCAGGACGTGACCAAGAACCGCCGCAGGGAGCGGGCCCTGGCCGTGGCCCACGCGCAGGCCTCCCGGCAGCGGGAGCGGGCCGAGGAGGAGCACCGCGTCACCGTCCAGCTCCAGAACACGATCCTGCCGGTACGCCGGGGGCTGATGCAGCTGCCCGGCCTGTCCATCGGGGTGCGGTATCTGCCCGGCGAGGAGCTGGCCCGGCTGGGCGGCGACTGGTTCAAGGCCCGTCCCATCCCCGACGGCAGGGTGCTGCTGGCGATCGGCGACGCGATGGGCCACGGGCTGGCGGCGGCGAGCCTGATGCTGCAGATGCGCTCGGCGCTGGCCGGCCTGGCCTACACGCACGCGCCCGCCAACCAGCTCACTACCTGGCTGAACGACCTGCTCGTCCACTCCAACGAGGGTGTGACCGTCACCGGCACCGCGATCATCGGCCACTTCGACCCCGCGGACCGCACGCTGACCTGGACGAACGCCGGCCACCCGCCACCGGTCCTGGTCAGGAACGGCCACGCCGAGCTGCTCGAAGGCGTGCCCGGCACCATGCTGGGCGCCTTCGAGGCCGCCCAGTACGGCCTGGCCACCACGCAGCTGGAGGCCGACGACACCCTGGTGCTCTACACCGACGGCGTCATCGAACGGCGCAGCCAGGACCTCGACACCGGGATCGCCGCCCTCGCCCAGGCCGGGAGCCAGTGCGTCGGCGACGACCCGGAGAAGATGATCGACTGCGTGCTGTCGCACCTGGGCGGCCGGGCCTCGGACGACGACGTCTGCATCGTCGCCGCCCGCATCCTGTGATCAGTCGCAGATCGGTCAGGCGCAGATCGGTCAGTCGCAGTCGTCGAGGCAGTAGACCCCGTACGCCCTGCCGAGCACCGGCAGGGCCACGTTGCGCACCCTGATCCCGCCCGGTGTCATGCCCTTCTCGGTGCCCTTGTGCGCGTGCCCGTGCACGAAGAGGTCCGCCCCGGCGGTGTCGACCGCCTCGGCCAGCAGGTAGCTACCGAGAAACGGGTAGATCTCGGGCGGCTCGCCCTCCAGCGTCTCCTTGATCGGCGAGTAGTGCGACAGCACCAGGCGATGATCGGCCTGAACCTCCTTCAGCGCCACCTTCCACGCCTCGGCGATGTGCCGGGTGTGCGCGACGAAGTTCTTGATCTCCCGCTCGCCGAACTCGCTCGCGCTCTTGCCCGCGAAGCCGCCGCCGAAGCCCTTGCCGCCGACCACGCCCAGCTTCGTCTCGCCGCACTGGAGCACGGCGCCGTCGTCGTCGAGCACGGTCACCCCGGCGTCGCGGAGCTCCGAAGCGATCTCGTACTGCTGGTCGGAGTGGTAGTCGTGGTTGCCGAGCACGGCGACGACCGTGACGGGCAGGTCTCGGAACTCGTCGGCGACCACCCGGCCCTCCGCCAGCGTGCCGTGGCGGGTCAGATCGCCCGCCAGCATCAGCACGTCGGCGCGCTCCTCGATGCCCTCCAGATGTTTCCGGTAGTGGCCCCGGCTGTCCTCGCCCAGGTGAACATCCCCCACGGCCGCTATACGCAGGTCAGTCAAGGTGCTCATCCTCTCCGGGCTCGATGATTTCCACGATCTTGATCTCGTTGTGCAGGTGGAGGGCCGGCGCCGTCTCGTGGGCCACCGCCCCGAGCCGTTCGCGCTGTTCGGCGCCGTCCACCTGGCCGCGCAGGAACAGCTGATCGCCTCTGATGTCGACCCGGATGCCGAGCTCGTGCGTGCGCGCATCCTCGGCCAGCGCCCGCTGGACCCTGGCCGCGACGTACTGCGGAGCTTCCATCGCAACTTCCTCCTTCTCCAGACGCCGCATGCCCGGAGGGAAACCGCTCAAACGGCGCGTACCAGGCCGATGACCGCCCGTTCCACCGGGCCACGCGTGGCCAGCTGGCCGAAGCCGGCGTCGGCGCCGAGCTCGGTCAGCGCGCCCGCGATCGTCTTGCCCTGGTCGTACGCCTTGATCACCCGCGGGTCGACGTAGGACTCGCGAGCGACCGTGGGGGTGTTGCCGAGATACTCGGCCACCTCCTTCATCACCCGCGTGACCGCCCGCTTGCCGGTCCCGGCGTGCGTGGAGACCGCCAGCCCCACGGCGGCCAGCACGGTCGCGTGCCAGGTGCGGAAGTCCTTCGCGGTCACCTCGTAGCCGATCGTCTCGCGCAGATAGTCGTTGATGTCCTCGCTGCGTACGTCGGCCCAGCCGCCGTTGTGCCGGTAACGCAGCAGTTCGCCCTCGGCCCTGAGCCTCTTGAGCGATCTGATCACCGCGCACGCCCCCGGGTCGGCCACCTCGATCTCGCGGGGGATGTCGCCCTTGGCGGGGTACGAGCAGGTGATCACGCCCTTGCCGCAGGACACGTGCTCCATCTTGAGCGTCGCCAGGCCGTAGGAGTCGTAGCTTTCGCCGCCGACCCGGAAGAAGCCCACGTCGAGCAGTCGCGCGGCGGCGGCGAGCACCCGCTGCCTGGTCAGCCCGCGCCCGGAGAGCTGCTTCTCGACGCTCTCGCGGAAGGCGGGCAGCCGCTCGGCCAGCTCCAGCACCCGGTCGAACTTCTCCCGGTCCTGCTGCTCGCGCCAGTCGTCGTGGTAGCGGTACTGCCTGCGCCCGGCGGCGTCGGTGCCGGCCGCTTGGAGGTGCCCGTCCGGCGAGGCGCAGATCCACACGTCGGTCCAGGCCGGCGGGATGGCCAGCGCCCTGATCCGCTTCAGCGTCCCGGCGTCGCGCACCGTGCCGCCGTCGGGCCGGTGGTAGCTGAATCCGCGACCGCGCCGACGGCGCGCGATCCCCGGCTCGTTCTGGTCACTCGGCCGTAGTTCAGGCACGCCGGCGCGGCTACCCGCGACGTTACGCGGCAAACGGCGGGGGCAGGTGGGCCCTATGCCTGAGAACAACGGTTGGGAAGAGAGCCGGGATGAGCGATCCCACGCGATGGTCCCCGCGACACCGCGCGATGTGGCGCACATCAGGGTGGGCTCCTTCATCTTGATGTTCCTGTTCGCGTTCGCCGTGCTCGGCGTCATCGCCAGGGCCCCGGTGATGACGGGCATCGCGGTCGTGGCGGCGATCGCCACGGTCATTGACATGGTGCTGGCCATCCGGCGGCAGCACCGCGGTAGATCAGGAGAGGCGGGATGACCTTCATGGCGCCACAGAGTGCCGAGAATCTGACCACCAAGACGGAAATCACCGACAACCTGCGTGACCGCGTGGTCGTGGTGACGGGCGCGAGCGGCGGCGTGGGCCGCGCCGTGGTGCGCGAACTCGGGGCGAAGGGCGCCAAGGTGGCACTGATCGCCCGCGGGACGACCGGCCTGGGCGCCGCCGCCGTGGACGTCGCCGTGGCGGGCGGGAGCGGGCAGGTCTATGAGGCGGACGTGGCCGAGTACGACCAGGTACGCCAGGCGGCCGAACGCATCGAGGCGGAGATCGGCCCGATCGACGTGTGGATCAACGTGGCGTTCTCCTCGGTGTTCGCCAGGTTCTCCGACGTCTCCCCGGAGGAGTTCGAGCGGACGACCAGGGTCACCTACCTCGGCTACGTCTGGGGCACGCGGGTGGCGCTTGAGCTGATGCGGCCCCGCAACAGGGGCGTCATCGTGCAGACCGGCTCGGCCCTGTCGTATCGGGGGATCCCGCTGCAGTCGGCGTACTGCGGGGCCAAGCACGCGATCAAGGGCTTCACCGAGTCCGTACGGGTCGAGCTCATGGCGGCCCGCAGCAACGTCAAGATCACCATGGTGCAGCTGCCGGCGGTCAACACGCCCCAGTTCGACTGGGTGCTCAGCAAGCTGCGCCGCCACCCGCAGCCGGTGCCGCCGATCTACCAGCCCGAGGTCGCGGCCCACGGCATCGTGTACGCCGCCGAGCACCCGGAGCGCAAGGAGTACTGGGTCGGCGCCACGACCGCGGCCACCCTGGTCGCGCAGCGGATCGCGCCCGCCCTGGTGGACCGCTACCTGGCGCGGACCGGCGTGGACTCCCAAGTGACGGACGAGAAGCCGCCCAGCGGTGCGGCCAACCTCTGGGAGCCCGTGGACGACGACCGCGACTACGGCGCGCACGGCAGCTTCGACAAGCGCTCGCACGCCCGCAGCCCGCAGCTCTGGCTGTCGCAGCACCGGCGCGCGGTGCTCCTCACCCTGGCCGCCGCCGCGACGGCGACCGGCCTCGCGGTCCTCAGCCGGGGCGGCAGACCGGGGCGTTAAGCAAGCCAGAGGGGGTAGGCGGCGGGCAACCACGAGGAGGGACCTGATGCCTGATCGCGATCTGCATTTCCTGTCCGAACTCGCCGCGCAGTTGCGTGTGGACTCCGTACGCAGCTCGGCCGCCGCCGGCTCCGGCCATCCGACGTCGTCGATGTCGGCCGCCGACCTGATGGCGGTGCTGTTCGCCTGCCACTTGCGCTACGACTTTCAGAATCCCGGCAACCCCGCCAACGACCATCTCATCTTCTCCAAGGGTCACGCCTCGCCGCTGCTCTACTCGCTGTACAAGGCCGTGGGCGCGATCACCGACGAGGAGCTGCTGTCGTTCAGGAAGCGCGGCAGCCGTATGGAGGGCCATCCGACGCCCAAGCTGCCCTGGGTGGACGTCGCCACCGGCTCGCTCGGGCAGGGGTTGCCCATCGGGGTGGGGGTGGCGACGGCCGGGCGGCTGGAGCGCCTGCCGTACCAGGTGTGGGTGCTCTGCGGTGACAGCGAGCTGGCCGAGGGGTCCATTTGGGAGGCCGCCGAGCAGGCGGGTGCCGAGGGGCTGGCGAACCTGACGTTGCTCGTGGACGTCAACCGGCTGGGCCAGCGTGGCCCGACGCGGCATGGCTGGGACACCGGCGCGTACGCCCGCAGGTTCGGGGCGTTCGGCTGGCACACGATCGAGATCGACGGGCACGACCCAGGACAGATCGACTTCGCGCTCAACGACGCCTGCAACACCCGCCGGCGGCCGACCGTGATCCTCGCCAAGACGCGCAAGGGCGAGGGCGTCCTGGAGGTGGAGAACCGCGAGGGCGCCCACGGCAAGGCGCTCAAGGACCCGGACAAGGCCATCGGCGAGCTGGGCGGCGTACGGGACGTGCGGGTCGAGGTGCGGCCGCCCGAGCCCAACGGTGAGCCGTTCCGCTTCCACAGCGGGGACCTGGCGCTGCCCGCGTACAAGACCGGCGACGAGGTCGCCACCCGGGACGGGTTCGGCGCGGCGCTGGTCGCGCTGGGCGCGGCCCGTGGCGAGGTGGTCGCGGTCGACGGCGAGGTGGCCGACTCGACCAGGACCGAGGACTTCGCCAAGGAGTTCCCCGAGCGCTTCATCGAGTGCTACATCGCCGAGCAGCAGTTGGTCGCGATGGCGATCGGCTTGCAGGTGCGCGGCTGGATCCCCTACGCCGCCACCTTCGCGGCCTTCCTGACCAGGGCGTACGACTTCATCAGGATGGCCGGGGTGAGCCACGCGTCGATCAGGCTGGTCGGCTCGCACTCCGGCGTGTCGATCGGCGAGGACGGCCCGTCGCAGATGGGGCTGGAGGACCTGGCCATGATGCGCGCGGTGTACGGCAGCACGGTGCTCTACCCGTGCGACGCCAACCAGGCCGCCGCGCTGACGGCCGCGATGGCCGACATCTCAGGGGTGTCGTACCTGCGTACCACCCGTGGCGATCTGCCGGTGATCTACGAGCCGGGCGAGCGCTTCCCCGTGGGCGGCTCGTCCGTGTTGCGGCAGTCGGCGGCGGATCGGGCCACGATCGTGGCGGCCGGGATCACCGTGCACGAGGCGCTCGCGGCGGCCGACGAGCTGAGCCGCGAGGGGATCCCCGTGGGCGTGCTCGACATGTACTCGATCAAGCCGATCGACACGGCCGCGCTGATGGAGGCGGCCACCACCACCGGCACCCTCATCACGGTGGAGGACCACCGGCCGGAGGGCGGGCTGGGTGACGCCGTGCAGGACGCCGTCAGCGAGCTCGGGCCGCGCGTGGTGAAGCTGGCGGTACGGGAGCTGCCCGGGTCGGCGACGCCGCAGGAGCAGCTGGCAGACGCCCGCATTGACCGCCACGCGATAGCCGAGGCGGTCAAGCGGGTGCTGTGAGCTGGGTTGTGGGGGTAAGCCGCGGGCCTTGGCGCCGGCCCGCGGGTTGGCCTTCTTGTGGCCGGAGGATTTACAGGGGCGGCTCGTCATAGCGGCGACGTTCCTCGTACACGGTGGTCCGGCGAGCCTGGGGCTCCTCGTAGACGTCCTGACGGACTACCGGCTCGTCGATGGGGGCCACAGCCCTGCGGGTCACACTGATCCGGTAGATCCCGAACAGCAGGCCGACCACGCCACCGAGCATGAGGATGACGCCGACCACGTTGATGTCGATACCGGCAAGATCGAATTCGACGGCCCAGGTGAGAATCGCACCCAGCATGATGAGGATGATGCTTCCGGCGATGGTCATGTTTTTACCTCCTTGACAAGATGAACCTCTATCCCCATGTCGAAAAACAAACCAGCGGTCATGGCCGGGTCGGGTTTGCCCCTGCTGACCAGGCTTGATAGTGAGGGGGGATGTTCGCTGAAAAGCCCACTCTCCAGGGCGATCGAGTGACCCTGCGCCCGGTCGGTCCCGAATACGCCGACGATCTGTTCGAGCTGGTCACCGACCCCGAGGTGCGGCGGCTGACCGGCTCGCACGGCGAGTTCGACCGGGAGGCCAGCCGCCACTGGTACGCGACGAGGAGTCAGCACGCCGACCGCCTCGACCTGGCGATCATCGCGGAAGGCGGCTTCGTGGGCGAGATCGTGCTCAACGAGCTCGACGCGGGCAATCTCTCGTGCAGCATGCGGATCGCGCTGATCGGCGCTCGCGCGTTCGGCAAGGGCTACGGCACGGAGGCCATCGACCTGCTGCTGAACCATGCCTTCACGACGACTCCGCTGCACCGGATCGGCCTGGAGGTCTTCGCCTTCAACGACCGTGCCAGGCACGTCTACAAGAAGGTGGGATTCGTCGAGGAGGGCGTACAACGTGACGCGCTGCTCTGGGACGGCGAGTGGCATGATGCCATCACCATGTCGGTACTGCGGACCGAATGGCGGCCAAGATCGGAAAGCCTGACATAATGATCATGACGCACGGGTCCTCCGGGGCGCGCGGGGGACCTGTGACGTCTTGCAACCAAATCACGATTTCGTGCATCTAAGCAGCAGTGACGATGCGCTTGGTGCCCGGTGACCCCGAGAGACTTGGCGGCTACTGGCTGGCCGGGCGGCTTGGCGCGGGCGGGCGCGGGGTGGTCTACGACGCCTACAACGACGAAGGCCGCCGGTTCGCGATCAAGGTGCCTCGGGGCGAGGTCACCAGACAGCTCGCCGAGGCCGTCGGCCTGATCAAGCCGCGCCATCTGGCCCGGGTGGTCGGTGTCGGGCTCGACAGTGAGAGCCCCTACATCGTCAGCGAGTTCGCCGACGGGCCCGATCTGCGGCAGGCGGTGGCGGTCCACGGGCCGTACGCGGGTGACGAGCTGCTCGCGCTCGCGCTCGCCCTGGCGACCGCGCTCAGGACGCTGCACGAGGCGGGCATCACCCACCGCGATCTGAAGCCCGAGAACGTGCTGCTGGCCCCCGACGGCCCGCGAGTGATCGACTACGGCATGGCGGCCGGCGATCCGGTCGGCAGGCGGCACACCTACCTGGCGCCCGAGGTGCTCACCGGTCAGCGGGCCGGGACGGCCGCCGACGTGTTCGCCTGGGGCGCGGTCGTGCTCTACGCGGCCACCGGCCGCGACCCGTTCCAGGGCGAGAGCCTCGGCGCGATCATGCACCGGCTGCTGACCGTCGACCCGGACCTCGGCGAGCTGCCGCCGCGGCTGCGCGACCTGGTGGGGCGCGCTCTGTCGAAGAACCCGGCCGACCGCCCCTCCGCCACGGAGCTGCCGGCCCGCGGTCCGGCCGAGCTGCGCCCGCCCGGCGGGCTGACCGGCCCGCGCTCGCTCGGCGAGGTGGCCGAAAAGGTGTACGCCTCACTCACCCCTGCGCAGCAGGGCGAGCTGCCCGGCCTGCTGCTGCGCCTGCTCGACGGCGAGGAGGTCAAGGACGACGGCGAGGAGGGGGGCGTGCTGACCCGCCTGGTCGCCGCCGGCCTGCTGGTACGGCTCAGCGTCCGGGTCGAGCCCGTCACGACCGAGGTGGGCAAGCTGGTGGCGATCAGCGACGACCGGGTCGCCCCGGCCAGCGCCGCGCTCTTCCGCGCCTGGCCCCGGCTGCGCGACTGGGCGGCGCACGACGCGGCGACCCGCCGCTCAGGCGACGCGCCGGCCCGGCGGACGAACGGCCCGGCGGCCCGGCGGGCGGCCGGCGCCCGCGAAGCCGACGCGCCCCACACCGATTCGAGCCCGATGCCGGACCTCACCTCGATGGCCGACCTCACCTCGATGTACGTCGTCCACCGCGCCATGCTGACCGACCTGCGGCGGCTCGCCGAACTGCTGACCGGGCCCGCCGAGCTCGGCACGGCCAAGGGCAGGGCGGTGCGCGGCTACACGGCCTCGCTGCTGACCCAGGTCGACCACCACCACGCCAATGAGCGCGAACTGCTGTGGCCGGCCATCGAGCGCGCGGCGGGCCAGTCCGTCGACCTGACCTCCTACAGCGTCGGCCGCCAGGCGTTCGGCCCGCTGCTGGACCGCTGCCGCGCCGCGCTGAGCGGCGACCCGGGCGCGCTCGGCCGGGAGCTGGGCGAGTTGCTGGAGCCGCTCGAGGAGCACCTCGCCGAGGAGGAGTCCGAGCTGTTCCCGATCGTCTTCCGCTTCGTGCCGTTCGACGCCTATGTACGGGTGGAGCGGCAGGTCGCCAGGCGGGCCACCCTCCGCGAACTGGCCTTCACCACTCCGTGGCTGCTCCGCCACGCCACGCCCGAGGAGGCCGCGCGCCTGCTCAAGAGGGCGGGCCGGCCGCTGCGCCTGCTCGCGGCCGCCACCAGACCGGGCTACACCCGGCGCGAGCGTCAGATCTTCGGCTAACCCGGCGCTTGGCCGGCCCGATGCATGGCTGCCCGATGCTTGCCCGGCCCGGCGCTGCACGGGCGCCACCGTGATGCCGCTCCTGGTCGGCGGGTAGCCTGTGGGGCGGCCGAACGTCCCTACGACGGCACCGCGCATCTTCGAATAGCTGGGAGCTCGACTCGATGACCGATCTGGTGACCTTCGGTGAGACCATGGCGCTGTTCGCGGCCCGGCGCACCGGTCCGCTGCGCTTCGCCCGCGACTTCGACCTGGGTGTCGGCGGCGCCGAGTCGAACGTGGCCATCGGCGTCAGCCGCCTGGGTCACAGCGCCACCTGGATCAGCCGGGTCGGCGCCGACGAGTTCGGCGAGCTGATCCGCTTCACGCTCCAGGGCGAGGGCGTCGACGTCCGGACCGTCACGGATCCGGGGGCGCCCACCGGCCTGATGATCAAGGGCCGTCGGACGGCCGACCTCGTCGACGTCCGCTACTACCGCGCGAGGAGCGCCGCCTCCCGGATCACGCCCGAAGACGTCGACCCCGCGCTCATCCAGGCCGCCCGGGTGCTGCACGTCTCCGCGATCACCCCGGCCCTGTCGGCGTCCGCCCGCGAGACCGTACGGCGGTCGATCGCCGTGGCCCGCGCCGCCGGGGTGTTCGTGTCGCTGGACATCAACTACCGCCGGGCGCTGTGGACGCCCGAGGAGGCCGGCGCCTGGCTGCGCGAGACGATCGGCGACGTGGACGTCCTGTTCGCGACCGAGGCGGAAGGCCGGCTGGTCACCGACGTCGAAGGGGGCGCCGACCTGGCCAAGGCGCTCAGCTCGCTCGGTCCCGCCCACGTGCTGGTGAAGTCCGGCGCCAAGGGGGCCCTGGAGTTCTCGGGCGGCTCCGTGCGGCAGGCTCAGCCGTACCCGGTGACGGAGGTGGACCCGGTCGGCGCCGGGGACGCGTTCGCGGCCGGGTGGCTGGCCGACTGGCTGGCCGGCGCGGACGCCGACCAGCGGCTGCGCACGGCGTGCGCGGCGGGGGCCTTCGCGGTGACCTCGCAGGGCGACTGGGAGAGCCTGCCCAGCCGGGCCGACCTGAACCTGCTCCAGCGGCCCGCCGACGGGGTCAGTCGCTAGTCACCCCACCCCGGCACGGCCGCGCCTGCGCCGGTCGGACACCTGACCGGCATGCCATCAGGGCCGCCAGTCGGTCACTTGATCGGTGTGACGTCGAGTCGGCCCTGGTCGCACACGCGGTCGACGGCGAACGCGATCTCCGTGTGCGCACGCTCGTCCGGCGGGATGACCATGAGCCGGGCCGCACCCGGGCAGGCGGTCTCGGTGCCGGTCTCCACGACCGTCCAGTGGAGGACGGCGCGGGCACTGCCGCCAGGCTTGAGCGTCACCTTCGGCCGCGCTCCCGGTGTCCGGCGGACGCGGGTCCGCAGGGCGTCACCCTGCTTGTCGAACATCACCAGCCCCGGATAGCCCTGCAGGGTGCACGTGGCGCGCGACCGGTTGGTGAACACCAGCGGCGCGTTGCGGTTGCCCGCCCCCGCGTCCACCCGGCCCAAGCGCACCTGGAGCTGGGTGGTGGAGCAGCGCTGCGGAGCCGCGGCCAGCTGCCCGGTCTCCTGCGCCAGCGCGGGCGCGGCACCGCCGATCAGCAGCAGCCCGCCCACGAGTGCGGCGATCCTGAACGTCTTCATGGGCTTTTTGACGCGTGCACCACACCAAAAGTTCTAAGCCGGACTTTCTGGCATTCGCGCCGGTATTGCCGCTGGCCGATCAGTCTCCACAGGACACGGGCGGCCATCGGCATCAGGCGGAGAAAGGCCTCGCGCTCCCATGGCGTGGCGTCCTCCAGTAGCGCGCCCAGGTTGACCAGCAGCCGGTCCTTGGGCAGCTGGGCGCGGGCGTACTCCGAGAGCGTGTCCCATTCGGCCTTGGTCAGGTGCGCGGCGACGAGCGGCAGGATGCGCTCCTCCTCCTGGTCGAGGTGGACGAGCAGCTCGTCGTGGAGCAGTGTCAGCGTGTCGGCCAGCCGGTCCCTCCGGTCGGCGTCGGCCTCGGCCCGCCAGGCGGGCAGCAGCTCCTCCAGCACGGAGATGTGGCCGGCGACGCGTTCGTGCTGCTCCTCCATCGTGCGGATGAGGGCGCCCTCCAGCCGTACGCGGCGCAGGAGCACCGGCCAGAGCAGCTTGTCCTCGGCCTCGTGGTGGTGGTGCAGGCCTGCCAGGATCTCGCCCAGGTACGCGGACAGCGTGGCGGCCCGCTCGGTGTCGCCGGGGGCCGCCTGCCGGATCAGCTCGGGGGCCAGCCTGAACTCGCGGCGGAACACGCGGTGGACGACCACCATCTCCCAGATGGCAGGGGCGTTGTCAGTAGTCACCAGGACAGGATGCGGGACGCCGATTGCCATACGATTGTCCACTGATGCAAGGCGCAGCCACCTGCCCTGCTGCTACAACAGACCCGCGGCAGCCAGGTGCTTGCCGATGCGGCCGGTCTCCTCGTCGTTCAGCGGGACCTGCGGCAGCGCGGTGGCCGGGTGGTCGATGACGCCGCGCAGGTGCAGCGCGGCCTTGAAGGCGCCGAGCCCCGACGAGCTGCCGCCCATCCGGTCGCCGCCGACCGTGACGATCTCGAACAGCCGTACCAGCCGCTCCTGCTCAAGCCGGGCCGCCTCCCAGTCGCCCCGCCGGGCCGCCTGGTAGAGCCGGACGTACCCGTGGGGATCCACATTGCCCAGACCGGGCACCACCCCGTCGGCGCCCATCCACAAGGCGGAGTCCACCGTCACCTCGGAACCGGTCAGCACGCTGAACGGCGCCTCGCGGCCCAGGATCACCTGCCGCAGACCGCCGTCGTCCCCGCTCGAATCCTTGACCCCGGCCAGCACCCCTTCGGCGGCCAGCCCCAGCAGCAGTTCGGCGGTCAGCTTGGTGTGCACGGCGACCGGCAGGTCATAGGCGTAGACCGGCAAGCCGCTCTCCGCGCTGATGGTCCGGAAATGGGTGCGGATCTCGGTGGGATGGGTGCGCGTGTAGAACGGCGCCGTCGCCACCAGCCCCGACACCCCGGCCTCGACGGCGACACGCACGTGTTCGAGCACCCGCGGCGTCGTCATGTCGATCACCCCGGCCAGCACCGGCACCCGTCCGCCCACATGACCGACCACGGTGTCGAGCACCACCCGGCGCTGGGCGTCGGGCAGGTAGGCCACCTCCGACGACGACCCGAGCACGAACAGCCCGTCCACCCCGCCGTCGAGCAGGTGGTCCACCAGCCGGATCAGCGACGCGGCGTCCACCTGGCCGTCGGCGGTCATCGGGGTGCACACCGGGGGGATCACACCGGTCAATGTCATGGGCGCTCCTGGATCAGTTCGAGGTCGGTGGCTCCCGCCGCCACCGGGTGGTAGCAGTGGAAGAGGTGGTCGGCGTCGCTGCGCGCCGCGGGCCAGGCCGCGCCGCACTCCTCGTCCGCCCGCCAGCATCGGGTGCGGAACGGGCAGCCGCTCGGCGGCCTGGTGGCCGAGGGCACGGCGCCGACCAGCGGGATCGGGTTGATCGGGGAGATCAGTCCCGGCGTGGCGGAGAACAGCGCCCGCGTGTAGGGGTGCCGGGCGTTCAGGGGTACGGCGTGCGCGGGGGTCTGCTCGACGATCCTGCCCAGGTACATGGTCACCACCCGATCGCTCATCCGCCGGACCGTCTGGATGTCGTGCGAGACGAACACCAGCGCCAGCCCGAGCCGCTCCTTCAGATCGAGCAGCAGGTTGAGTATCTGCGCCCGTACGGACACGTCAAGGGCGCTGGTCGGCTCGTCGGCGATGAGCAGGTCGGGTTCGAGGGCCAGCGCCCTGGCGATGGCCACGCGCTGCCGCTGCCCGCCGGACAGCTGGCCGGGCAGCAGGTCGGCGGCGCCGGCGGGCAGGCCGACGAGGTCGAGGAGCTCGCGGACGCGGGCGTCCCGCTCGGCCGGGGTGCCGCGCCCGTGCACGTTGAGCGGGTCGCGGAGCACCTTGCTGACGGGCAGCCGCCGGTTGAGCGCCGTGGACGGGTCCTGAAATATCATCCCGACGCTGGATCCGATCAGCCCCCGCCGCTCCCCCTCCTTGAGCGCCCACAGGTCCTTGCCCCGGAAGGTCACGGTGCCCGAGGTCGGCCGTTGCAGGCCCACCAGCACCTTGGCCAGCGTGGACTTGCCGCAGCCCGACTCCCCCACGACGCCGACCGTCTCACCGGGACTGACCGAGAGGTTCGCCTCGGTCAGCGCGTAGACGCGGTCCCGCGAGAACACCCCGCCCGAGCGGGCCTTGTGCACGACGTGCACGTCCTTCAGCTCAAGCATGCTGATCACTCCCCACGAGGACGACGGCGGGATGGTGACACGCCACGGCGTGCCGCTGGGTGTCCCCCTCCAGCATCGGAGTGTCGGTACGGCACACGTCCGTGGCCATCGGGCACCGGTCGGCGAAGCGGCAACCGGCCGGGAAGTCCGCCGCCGCGGGCACCACACCGGGGATCTGCGTCAGCCGCTCGGCCCCCGACTCCAGCGACAGCACCGAGCCGAGCAGCCCGCGCGCGTAATGGTGGGCGGGCGCGCCGACCAGCGTCGCCGTGGCGCCGGTCTCCACGATCTGCCCGCCGTACATGACCACGACGCGGTCGGTGACGTCGGCGATCAGCGCGAGGTCGTGCGAGACGAGGATCAGCGCGAACCCGAGCTCCGCGCGCAGTTCCAGCAGCAACTCGATGACCTGCGCCTGGACGGTCACGTCGAGCGCGGTGGTGGGCTCGTCGGCGACGATCAGCTTGGGCTCGCGCGACAGCGCCATCGCGATCAGCACCCGCTGCCGCTGCCCGCCGGACAGCTCGTGCGGGTAGGAGGACAGGGTACGGCGGGCGTCCAGGCCGACCAGCTCGAGCAGTTCGGCCGGTGTCCGGCGGCCACCACGGCGGGTGACCTGCTTGAGCTGGGCCTTGATGGTCATGGCCGGGTTCAGCGACGACAGCGCGTCCTGGTAGATCATCGCCATCTCGTGACCGAGCAGGCGGCGGCGGGCGCGGCGCGGCAGGGAGAGGAGTTCTTGCTGGTCGAAGCGTACGTGGCCACTGACGCGGGCGTCGCGGGGCTGCAGGCCCATGATGGTCAGCGCGGTCAGCGACTTGCCGCAGCCGGACTCGCCGACCAGTCCGAGGACCTCGCCCGGACGTACCTCGAAGGCGATGCCGTCGACGATGTCCACGCCCTCGGCGAAGCCGATGCGCAGCCGCTCCACCGCGAGGATCGGCGGGCCCGAGGGCAGGGGGCGGGCCCGTTCGGCCAGTCTGCGGGCGGCCTCGGCCAGTCCCGGCAGCTCGACGACCTCGCCCGAGCCCGGCCGGGCCGCCTCGAACGCGTCGTCCTTCTTGATGGCGGCCTTGCGGGTCGCGGGCGCGGCCCAGGCGTCGGAGATGCCCTCGGAGAGGATGTTCAGGGCCAGCACGGTGATCAGGATGAGCAGGCCGGGGAAGACCGTGGCCCACCAGCCGCCGAGGAGCACCATGTTCTTGCCGTCGGCGATGACGCTGCCCCACGACGGGTTCGGCGGGCGTACTCCGGCGCCGATGAACGACAGCGACGCCTCGAACACGATCACGTCGGCCACCATCACCGTGCAGAACACCAGCACCGGCGCGGCGCAGTTGATGGCGATGTGCCGGATCAGGATGTGCGGGGTGCGGGCGCCGATGATCCGCTCGGCCGCGACGTAGTCCTCGCCGTACTGGGCGATCACGTTGGCCCGTACGACGCGCGCCACCGAGGGCATGTAGAGGAAGGCCATCGCCATCACCAGCACCGGGATGCTGCCGCCGAACACCGCCACCAGCACCGCGGCCAGCGCGATGCCGGGGAAGGCCATGATCACGTCGAGGAAGCGCATGATCGTCTCGTCGACGGCCCGGCGGGAGGTGGCCGCGGCGGCGCCGACGACGGCCCCCACGACCAGGGCCAGGACGGTCGCGCCGAGGCCGATGAGCAGCGACCAGCGCGCGCCGTACAGGAGCCTGGACAGGATGTCGCGGTTGGCGCTGTCCAATCCCATCCAGTGGCTCGCGGACGGGCCGCCGCCGGCGATCTCCTGGAAGTACGGCGAGTGCGGCGCGATCACCGGCGCGAGCAGCGCGGCCAGCACGATCACGGCGACGACGCCCACGGCGATCCACGACAGCGGCCGTAGCCGTCTGAGGTTGACGCCCGGCTTGGCGAGGCGTTCGGTCAGTCCACGTCTCATCAGGTGGCGCTCCTGAGCCTGGGGTTGACCAGCAGGTACAGGACGTCGACCAGCAGGTTGACGACCATGAAGCCGACCGCGACGGTCAGCACGACGCCCTGCACGACCGCGGGGTCGCCGTCACGCACCGCGTTGATCATGAGCTGGCCCATGCCGGGCAGGCCGTAGATCTGCTCGATGACCACCGCGCCGCCGATCAGGTAGCCGATGCGCAGGCCGAGCACGGTCAGCGGGTTGATCAGCGCGTTGCGCAGCACGTTGCGGCCCACCACCACGATCGGCGGCAGCCCGCTGCCGATCGCGGTGCGTACGTAGTCGCGGTCGAGCTCCTCCACCATCGAGGTGCGGATGATCCTGGTGAGCTGGGCCGCGACCGGCAGCGACAGCGACAGCGCGGGCAGCGTCATCGAGCGCAGCCAGCCACTCGTCGAGTCGGCGGGGTTGATGTAGCCGCCGGTCGGGAACAGCCCCTCCCCCACCGCGAGCCACTGGATCATCAGCAGCGCCAGCCAGAAGGCCGGGGCCGCCACCCCCACCAGGGACACGACGCGGATCACCTGGTCGGGCCAGCGGTCACGGAACAACGCCCCGGTGACGCCGAAGATCAGCGCCAGCACGACCGCGACGAGCAGGCCGAGCAGCGTGAGCTGGAGCGTCAGCGGCAACGCGGTCGTGACCGACTCGAGCACCGGCTTCTTGGTGAGCACGCTGGTGCCCAGGTCGCCGCGGACCAGGTCGCCGACGAAGCGCAGGTAGCGCAGTGGCAGCGGGTCGAGCAGGCCGTTCTCGACCTGGAACTGGTGGATCTGCTCGGGGGTCGGGTTCGCGCCCTGGAAGTAGGCGTACTCCGGCTTGCTGTTGGAGAAGCGCATCACGATGAACACGAACGCGGCGACCCCGAGCACCAGCGGAACCAGGACCAGGATCCGCCGGAAGAGCATTCTGACGATGAAGGCCATGGGCTCAGGTGCGCTTGGCCTGGAGGACGTTGATGCCCGGGTATGCCTGCGCACGGATCCCGGTCAGCTTCTTGGGGTCCCAGGCGGTCATCAGCTCGGTGTGGACGACGGGGTAGAGAACCGCCTGCTCCGCGATGAGATCCAGATATTTCTGGACCTTCGCGGTCTTGGCCGCCTTGTCGGGCTCTTTGGTGGCCTCGTCCATCTGGGTGAACAGGGCCTTGGCGTCCTTGCTGTCGCCCCAGTGGCTGTACTTCATCCACAGGCCGCCGGCCACGTAGTTGTAGCGCATGATCAGGTCGGCGTCCATGCCGAACTGATTGGGGTTCGAGGCCGCCGCGACCACCTGGTAGTCCTGGAACTGGTCCATCTTGGCGAACAGCGCTGCGGTGTCCTGCGGCTCCAGCGTCGTCTTGACGCCGATCGCCTCCCAGGAGGCGGCGATGGTCGGCAGGCAGTCGGCGATCCAGCTCACGTTGACGGCCATCAGGTTGACCGTCAGGTTGGTCACGCCCGCCTCTTTGAGCAGCGCCTTGGCCTTCTCCTGGTCGTAGTCGTAGACGACCGAGGCCCGCTTGTGGTCGGGGTGGCCCTCGTTGAGGAAGGAACTGGAGGCGGTGCCGTGCCCCTTGAGGGCCACGTCGATCAGCTTCTTCTTGTCGATGGCGTAGTGCAGCGCCTGGCGTACGCGGACGTCGTCGAACGGCTTGGTCCCGGTGTTGAACATCAGGAACATGTGGTTCATCCCCGCGCCGCCCTCGACGCTCAGCCCCTGCTGCTTGAGCTGCTCGACGTTGGCGTACGGGATGTTGTCGGCGATCTGCGCCTCGGCCGAGCCGCCGGAGATCTTCGCGACGCGGGCCGCCGCGTCCACGATCGTCAGCCAGTTCATCTTCTTGACGGTCGCCGGGCGCGGCCCGTTGTAGTCGGCGAACACCTCGAAGGTGGTGTTGCTCTTGGGGTTGTGCGCGGTCTGCTTGTACGGCCCCGAGCCGACGGCCTTGCCGGTCTTGGCCTGGTCCCAGGCGCCCGGCTGGCTGAAGACGTGCTTGGGCATGATCTTGGCGATGGTCAGCCTGGGCGCCGCGTCGGGGAAGGCGAACTTGAAGACCAGCTCGACGTTCTTGTCGTCGATCTTCTTCACTTCCTGGAGCCAGGACTTGAAGAAGTTGCCGGTCAGCACGTTGGCTTCCGGGTCGAGGATGCGCTGGAAGGTGAAGACCACGTCGTCGGCGGTCACCGGCTGGCCGTCGTGCCACTTCGCGCCGTCGCGGAGGGTGAACTTCCACGAGGTGGCGTTCAGGTCCGTCGGCAGCGCGGTCGCCAGAGCCGGGTACGGCTCGCGGGTGATCGGGTCGGTGTCGAGCAGGCCCTCGTAGACGTGCTGGATGCCGGCCATCGCGAAGGCCGAGGCCGTCTGCGTCGGATCCCAGCTCTGGTCGTTGCCATAGCCGATGACGGCGGTGATCAGGTCCTTGTTGGATCCGGCGCCGACCGAACCGGTCGAGGCCGGGCCACCCGAGCAGGCGGAGAGGGTGGTGGCGATGAACGCCGCCGCACCCGTGGCCCCGCTGTAGCGCAGGAAATCACGGCGGCTGAACTCAGAGCTCACGGATGCCTCCTGGGGGTTGGTGCAGATCCTGCGATCCGCATTAGGCCGCTTCGTTACGGTCCTAATGTAGAACGTGGGACATCCCATGTCCTATGTTGTGCGTAGGGTGGACGCTATGGGCCGGACCCGGTTGAGGTCAACAGGAGATTTCCGGAATGTTACCTAAGCGCTTACGACGAAGGGATTTTTCATGACCACTGTCCCGCGCCCGCGGCCCAGCCGTGCCGTCGAGGCCCAGGAGGGCGTCAAAGAGCTCATCCTCCGGCGCGGGCTCGTGGCGGGTGATCCCCTGCCCACCGAAACCGAGCTCATGGAAGAGCTCCAGGTCAGCCGCAACTCCGTCCGGGAGGCGCTCAAGGCGCTCCAGGCCGTCGGGATCGTCGACATCCGCCACGGCTTCGGCATGTTCGTGGGCCGGATGTCGCTGGCCGGGCTGGTCGACGAGCTGGCCTTCCACAGCCGCATCACCCTCCAGGACGGCAAGAGCCACCTCACCCACCTCACCGAGATCCGCGAGATCCTGGAGGCCGGCCTGGTCCAGCGGCTCATCGACCTGGGCCCCGAGGCCGACCTGACACCGGTGGCCGACGTGATGGCCCGCATGGAGAGCGAGGCGCTGGTCGGCGACGTGTCACCGGAGACGGACCGGCTCTTCCACGACCTGCTCTACCGCCCGCTCGGCAACCCGCTGGTCAGCCAGCTGCTCGGGGCGTTCTGGGACGTCTACCACCAGCTGCGCGACCAGCTCGGCACGCCCGACGAGCCCCCGGCCGACGTGGCCAAGCGGCACCGCGACATCTACACGGCCGTGCAGGCCGGTGACAAGACCGCGGCGGTGGCGGCGGTCTTCGCCCACTTCGACGGCGTCCGCAACCGGCTGGCCCGCCTCCACACCCGCTGAGGGGTTACTCCGATTCGAAGGCCCGCCAGTCGTCCCGCCAGTCGGCGAACCAGCGGGCGAACCACGGTGACGTCGCCGCCAGCGGCACGATGTGCTCCACCGTCTCCCGGTGGTATCGCCGCTGGAAGTCCACCGGCACCCGGTGCAGCTCCTGCACGTTGCTCACCCGGTCGGCCAGCTTGACCAGCACGGCCTGCGGCGGCGCTGCCGCCAGCCCCCGCAGGTAGGCCGCTTTCACCGCCGCCTTCGCCGCCGCCCTCGCCGCTGCTTTGTCCTGCCCGGCGGCCACGCCCGGCTCGTCCTGTGGGGCGGCCACGCCCGGCTCGTCCTGTGAGGCGGCCACGTCGGGCTTGGTCACCCAGGCGACCAGCTCGGCGACGTGCTCTCCGAACCGCTCGGCGATCTCCGCGCGGGTGCACGGGGTGTCCTCGACCACGTCGTGCAGCACGATCGCCACCAGCACGTCCGGGTCGCGCACCGCCGCCCCGCGCACCGCGACCTCCAATGCCTCCAGCAGATGCTCCAGGTAGGGCACGCCGGTCGGCCGCAACTGATCCCCGTGCCGCAGTTCGGCGAAGGCCACGGCCTCCTCCAGCATCACGACCGTCTCCCCCGGCAGCGCCGCGGCCAGCGGTCGCTCGGCGTCCTGCCAGGATTTCCAGCTCGTGAAGATCTCAGTCATGCCTCGGATGCTATCCTCTGGTCAATCGCCTTGGACGATCGCCCAGGGCGTACGTCCAAACGGAGGAGTCCATGCCGGGACCCAAGTCGGCGGACCAGGGGCGCGAGGTGCGCGGGCGGCTGCTGCGCGTGGCCGCGGAGCTGATCGCCGAGCGCGGCTGGTCGGCGGTGAGCACGCGGATGCTCGCCGAGCGCGCCGGGGTCACGCCCGGACTGGTGCACTACCACTTCTCCTCGGTGCACGCGCTGCTCACGGAGGCCGCCATCGGCACCATGCGGGGCCTGGTCGAGGGGGTGGGCCCGCTGCTGGAGCAGGCCGGCACGGCGGAGGAGGCGCTGGACCTCATGCTCGCCACGCTGGACGAGCACGACGGCCGCGACCCCATGTCGCTGCTGTTCACCGAGACGTACTTGGCGGCCACCCGCGACGAGACGCTGCGCCGATCGCTGGCCGAGGTGATCAACGCCTTCCGCGACCGGCTGGCCTCGCGGCTGGCCGCCCAGGGCGTGGCGGCGCCGGACCAGACGGCGGCGGTGGTCGCCGCCGCCATCGACGGCCTCATGCTGCACCGGGCCTTCACTCCCGACCTGACCGCCCCGGCCGTCGCCCCCGTACTCAGACGGCTCCTCGACAGAAGGGAGCTCTCACGAAAGCCGTGATCTGCGGTGCCGGCATCGGCGGGCTGGCCCTGACCCAGCGCCTCGACGCCATCGGCTGGGACGTGGTGGTGCTGGAGCGGTCCCCCGGCCCCCGCACCCAGGGCTACATGATCGACTTCTTCGGTCCGGGATTCGACGCCGCGGAGGCCATGGGCGTACTTCCTCGCCTGCACGAGGTGGGCTACGTGGTGACGAAGATGACCTACCGCGACGAGGAGGGCCGCCGCCGCTCCGGGCTCGGCTTCGACCAGTTCGCCAAGGTGGTGGACGGCCGCCTGATCAGCATCATGCGCCCCGACCTCGAACGGTCCCTGCGCGAATATCTCTCCGACCGCGTCGACCTCCGCTACGGCGCCGCGCTCACCGGCGTCGAGAACCACCCGGACGGCGTCCGGGTGACCGTCGGCGGCGACACGCTGGAGGCCGACCTCCTGGTGGGCGCCGACGGCATCCACTCGACGGTCCGCGGCCTGGTGTTCGGCGAGGAGCGCGACTTCCTGCGCCACCTCGGCTTCCACACGGCCGCGTGGATCTTCACGGACCCGGAGGTCCGGGCCGATGCGGTAAAGCCCCGTCAACAGATCACGATCTTCCCCGGGCTTTTCAGCCGCTCCAAGGAACGCGTCCGCACGCGGCACGCCTCGGCCGTTGGCGGATCCGAGCGCGACTGTGGGACGGTGTGGGCGTGTCCGACGAACTCCCCCGCATCGCGCTTCCCCAGACCGTGGCCGAGGCGATCGCCGCCGAGCAGGCGGGCCAGGTTCTGCGCTATCTCTTCTTCTGGGGCCATCGCCCGGCTCGCGGCGGCGTCGGCCCCGGCTGCCTGTCCCAGTGGTGGCCGGTCACGTTCAGCGAGGACGGCCACACCTTCGCCTCCGCCGAGCACTACATGATGGCTCACAAGGCGTGGCTGTTCGACGACCACCAGACCGCCGCCGAGATCCTCGCCGCAGGTCATCCCGGCGAAGCCAAGAAACTCGGCCGGGGCGTGCGCGATTTCGAGGAGGACGTCTGGAACGCCCACCGCTTCGACATCGTGGTCCGCGGCAACCTCGCCAAGTTCGCCCAGCACCCCGAACTGGCCGACTTCCTGCTCGGCACCCGGAACCGGGTCCTGGTCGAGGCCAGCCCCCACGACCGGATCTGGGGCATCGGCCTGACCGCCAACGACGAGCGCGCTGCCTCCCCGGTGACTTGGCAGGGCCTGAACCTTCTCGGCTTCGGCCTGATGTCCGTACGGGACACGCTCGCCGCGGCTTCGTAGGCGCGGGTCAGCTCATGTGCTTGACCGGCCCTGGGCGACCGCGGCCAGGAAACCGCCGACGAACGCGTCGCCGAGCCCGATGGTCGTGGGTGCGGCGACGTCAAGGTCGAAGCCGGGCAGGCAGCGAACGACCTCGCCCATTCGGTCTTCCAGCGCCGCGGCGAACTCCACTGACTCCGGTCGCCTTGGCCGGTTGCGCATGAGTTCGTACTGGTGCTCTGTGTAACCATCGCCGTGGGAGTAGCGGGTGCTGGCGATCACGATGCCCTCGTTCAGCGGCTCCGCGTACTCGCCGGCTCTCTCGCCGAATGCCGCCGACCAGTACTTGGTGTGCACGACCAGGGTCGGCGCGGGGATGAGAGCGCGCAGCGATTCGAGGGCGCGGGCCACCTCCGTCACAGAGAGCAGGTCGACGGCGTAGCCCAGGTGCAGCTGCAGCTCGTCTTCGTTCAGTCCGTAGACGTCGATGACTTCCAGAAGCGCGTCGCGGACCAATTGGCTGTGGCCCGGCTCGTGGAATCCGGCGTCCTCGTAGTAGACGACCGCCTCGGCCGGCAGCTGTCGCATGTGCTTTCTCAGCGTGGTGAGACGCCGGTCGAGTTTCTGCTGGTCCCTGATCGCGTTGAATCCCGAGATCAGAAAGACCCGTGCGTCGCGGAGCAACGAGCCCAGCTCATCACTCAGCAGCATGGACTCGTTCGCCGGGTCGTTGACGTAGATCAACCTGTTCGGGAACGGCGCCCGGATGTCGATGTCGCCTGCTCGAACCCGCAGGTCCTGGTCGTACTGCACGATCAGGTGCGGATAGAGGGTGTCCCGGTCGCCGCTGCAGATGTAGTCGCAGCTTGCCGGCAGCAGGCGGCGGACGATGTCGTTGAGACTGACCAGGTGCAGGGTGGAGGGTACGCCGAGCCGGCTCATCTCCAGCGCCGCCCGGACGGAGGTGCCGCCCAGAGTCGTTCGTTTGGGGAACCGCCCCGCGAACGCGCTCAGGCATTCGGAGGAGGCGACGAAGTGCTCGCCTCCTCCGCCCTTTTTGAGGTAGGTGAGAATCGAGATGACCAGCTCGCGCTCATCGGTCACGGTGACCGATGACGTCAGCTCGGCATTGTGGATCTCATACTCGTCGACCAGCTGCTCCAAGACCGCCGAGGACAGCTTGAGCTCGTAGTCGACGCATCCCCCCAAACCCAGGACCACATGGCTGGCCATGTCAGTAGAGAGACGCCTTGCCGGTCGCTTCGAAGAGGTCGATCTTCTGCGCGGCCACGACCTTCATCGCCTCGATGCACGGCGGCTGGATGGAGTTCGGCTCACGCAGGCTCTCATCGGCCAGGACTTCGCGCATCTTCATGTGGTAAGCGAGCTTGATGTCACTGGAGATATTGATCTTGTTGATGCCGAGCTTGACCGATTCCGCGATCTCCTCGTCGGGGTTGCCCGAGCCGCCGTGCAGCACCAGGGGGATCCTGACCCGGTCCTTGATCTCCTTCAGCAGGTCGAGCTTGAGCTCCGGCTTCAGGGTCTTCGGGTAGATGCCGTGATAGGTGCCGATGGCCACGGCGAGGCTGTCCACCCCGGTCTCCCGTACGAAGGTCACGGCGTCCGCCGGGTCGGTGTAGATGATCGCGTCGCTGCCGTCTTCGGCCTCGTTGTCGGCCTTGCCGATCGTCCCCAGCTCCGCCTCGACCGACAGGCCGACCGCGTGCGCGGTCTCGGTGACCTTCTTGGAGAGCGCGACGTTGTCCTCGAAGGACTTCATCGAGGCGTCGATCATCACCGAGGTGAAGCCGATCCTGATCGCGGTCAGCATCTCCTCATAGGTCGCGCCGTGGTCCCAGTGAATCGCGATCGGCACGGACGAGCGATGGGCCCGCTGGGTGATCGCGGCGATCACGTCCACTCCGAGGTGCCGCACCTCGTCAGGATGGATCCCGACGATGAGCGGCGCGTTCTTCTCTTCGCTGATGTCCACGATGCCGTTGAACATGGCGTAGTCGCTGATGTTGAAGGCGGGCACCGCGAAGTTGTTTTCGTGCGCGGCGGCCAGGAGCACCTTGCCGGTCGTCAGCATTACTGTATTTCTCCTCTGAATAGTTGATTATGCCGCGGGACGGGCATGATGCGTCAGGTCTTGACGGCACCCGAGGTGAGGCCGCCGATGAATCGCCGCTGGAAGATGAGGAACAACAGGAGCACCGGAATGGATCCCAGAATGCTCATGGCCATCATCTGGTTCCACTCGTAGGAGTGCTGGCCCATCAACAACTGAATGCCGATGGGGACGGTTCGCATGTCGTCGGTACGGGTGAGGGTCAGCGCGAACAGGTATTCGTTCCACGAGATCATGAAGGTGTAGACGCCCACGGCGACCAGCCCGGGAACCGAAATGGGCACCAGGATCCGCCAGAGAGCCGTCCAGCTCGACGCCCCGTCCACCTTGACGGATTCATCCAATTCCCGGGGCAGGGTATTGAAATAAGCGGTCATCATGATGATCGCATAGGGCAAGGTGAAGACCATGTGCGTGAAAATCAACCCCGCATAAGTATTATACAGGCCGAGCCCCACCACGAGACCAAAGTAGGGAATGACGAGCGTGATCGGCGGCACAGCCTGAACACTGACGATCACGACGTTGATGGATCGCTTCAACGGGAAGTTGTAGCGGCTGAATCCATATGCCGCGAGTATCGCCACGAACAATGTCAGCACCGTCACCGACAGCGCGACGATGTAGCTGTTGATGAAAAACCGCAACTCGGCCGCGTCGCCCAGGATCTTCGCGTAGGCGTCGAACGAGAAGTTGTCGGTGATCAGCCGTGGCGGAACCTGGAAGACTTCTCCATTGGTCTTGAACGACGTCGACAGCATCCACACGACCGGCAGGCCGGCGAAGAGCGCGCCGACGATCAAGCCTGCGAGCACGGCGCTCTTCGCGTAGAGGCGCCGCCTTTTGCGGGTGAGCACGGGTGATCACCTCTCCTTTTGCAGGCGAACGTAGAAGACGGCCAGAATCATCGTGAGCAGCAGGACTATGACGGCGGCGGCGGACGCGGTGGCGAACTCGTAACTGCTGAAGGCCTGCTTGTAGGTGTAGGTGCTGAGCATCTCGGTGACATTCAGCGGGCCGCCGCCGGTGGTCATCCAGATGAGGGCGAACTGCTGAGAGGTCCAGATGAGATCGAGCACGGCCATGCTCAGGAGCACCGGCTTCAACTGGGGAAGCGTCACATTGCGGAACTTGCGGTAAGTGGTCGCGCCGTCCACGGAGGCCGCCTCGTACAGAACGGGCGAGATTCCCTGCAATCCGGCCAGGATGCTGATCATGAAGAAGGGGAAGCCGGCCCAGATGTTGATGAAGGTCAACGCCCAGAGCGCCATGTTCGGGTCGGAGAGCCAGCTCACTTCCGCGCGCAGTACGCCGATCGTGGTCAGGATGTAGTTGACCACCCCGGACGGGTCCAGCATGAGCCGCCAGATGACCGCGATCACGGCGACCGTGAACAGCCAGGGCAGGATGTAGACGATGCGGAAGATGGCTTTCGTCACTCCGCCCAGCAACGGCGTGTTGAGCATCGTCGCGAAGGCCAGCCCGAGGCCCAGGTGCGCGACCGTGCTCAGAGTGATGAAGATGAACGTGTTCTTCAGCGCGGCCAGGAAGTTGGGATCGGTGAGCACCGTGGTGTAGTTGGCGAGACCGGCGAAGACCGGATTCTGCTCGACGATCACGTTGTCCTTGAACGAATAGCTGACCACCATCGCAATGGGGATGATCATCAACACAAAGATCAATATCAGCGTCGGCGAGAGATAGCCGTACGGGACAACACGCTGTACGGGGAAAGGCCGCGTACTTCTTCGTCGGCCCACAGGGGATTCCGATGCCGATGGTGCGGCTCCCGGGGAGGCCGCGGGATCGAGTTTCGCGGTGTCCATCGATGTCTCCTTGGTTCGGGGCCGCGCCGCACGGTCGGCGCGGCCCACGAAGTGCGGAAGGTCAGAGCACCGGTGCCCAGGCCTGTTGCGCCTTGTTGAGGGTGTCGTCGATGCTCTGCTTGCCGGTGAGCAGGAGCTGCAGTTGCTCGTCGAAGCTGCGCATGAGGTCTTCGGCCTTCGGCAAGCCCACGAACTCGTTGGCGGGGTAGCCCGCCTTGTAGATGTCGAAGGCCGTCTTGAACAGCGAGTCACTCTTGCTGAAGTCCGGCTCGGCCGTCTTGTTGCCGGGGAAGCCCTTCGCCAACGTGCTCAGCTCCGCGTTCGCCTTCTTGTCCATCAAGAACTGGACCAGCTTGAACGCCTCGGCCTTGTGTTCCGAGGAGTCGGCGACGCCGATGCCCCAGGACGCGTACGGGATGCCGCGCTTGCCGGTGTAGCCGTCCTGGGCCGGGATCGGCACCACCGTGAAGTTGAGCTTGGGATTGTTCTTCTTGATCAGCGTGATGTGAGCCAAGGAATCGATCATCATGCCGACCTGGCCGGTGGAGAACTTCTCCACCTTGTCCTGCTCTTTCATGGTGAGCGATCCGGGAGCGATGACACCCGCGTCGTTCAGGCTCTTGACGTACTCAACGGTACTCTTGACGCCCTGGCCGGTCAGGTCGGGCTTGCCGTCCTTGGTGAGCATGCTGCCGCCCGATGCCCACAGCCATGACATCACGTCATTCTGAATGCCGTTGGGGACGGCGGTGTCGAGTGGCAGGGCCCAGCCCTTGACGTTGCCGCCGAGCGCGCTGATCTTCTTGGCCGCGTCCAGGAACTCCGTGCGTGTGCTCGGCGGCTTCTTGACCCCCGCCTTCTCGAGCAGATCGTTGTTGACGAACAGGGGGTAGACGAAGTTCACCACGGGGATCATGTAGGTCTTGCCCTTGACCTGGATCTGGCTGGCGAGCTGGCTCGAGTCGTACTTCGCACTCGCCATGAGCTCGGACAGGTCGGCGATGGCACCCTGCTTGGCGAAGTCGCTCACCCATGCGCCGTCGAGGCCCACGACATCAGGCAACGTCCTCGACGCCGCTCCGGACACCAACTGCTGCTTGGTGGACGCGTACGGACCGCTCAGCAGTTTGACCTTGATGTTCGGGTTCTGGGCGGTGAATTCCGTCATGAGCTTGTCGAACGATCCCGCCGGTAGCTCCGGCGCCCACCACTGCGCGAACTCCAGCGTGACGGGGCCGCCGCCGCTTGATCCCGCGCTGGTTCCCGAATTGGAACCACACCCCACGGCCGTGGCGCTGAGCACCGCCACCGCCACCACCCCGAGTAGTCGCCGTGTCCGGCCCTGCAACCGGGTGCTGCCTCCGGTCATCGCGACCTCCTTGCTGTACAGGTGTTACCGCTCTTTGCCGGTTTCCGCCACATTAACAACGCGTGACGTCGCCTCACAAGACCTAGCAACAGCAAAGTTCCGCTAGAAACCGCACAGTTCGGCAAAGAAAAGGGAAGAGACGCACAGTTGCGGGTGGATCGCAGCCCCCAAGCCCGCGGAGTAAGCAGCATCTCGCCTGGAAGAAGCAGTGTTATGCGGTAGTCTGCAGTTCTAGGACCTGTATCACCCCTCTGTTGCGTTGATCCACAACGCAACTACCGCAGAGATGGGAGGGTCAGTGACCCTTGACGAAGAGGATCGGCAGCGTCGTCTACCCGCCGGACGTAAAGCCCAACTGGCGGCATACGTCGCAGAGACCGGGCAGGTCACGGTCAGCGCGCTCGCGGAGCGCTTCGGCGTCTCCATCGACACGATCCGCCGGGACCTGGACCAGCTGAGCGCCGACGGCGTCCTGGTCCGCACCTATGGCGGAGCGGTCAGTCAGTCGACCCTCTCCCGGGTCGACCGGGCCGTGGACGTGCGGCTCAAGATGGAGGAACGCGAGAAGGAGAAGATCGCGGTACTCGCCGGGTCGCTGGTGGAAGACGGGTCCATCGTCATGATCAATGGCGGTACGACCACTCTCGCCGTGGCCCGGAACCTGCGTAACCACCGGGACCTGACAGTGGTGACGAACAGCCTGCTCGTACCCCCGGCGCTGCCGTCCTCGGCGGTCCGAGACGTGTACGTCGTCGGCGGCGCGGTCCGCACTCTCACGCTGGCCACCATCGGCCCCGTCAGCTTCCGGGCGTCCGGCGGAAGCGAGCTGGACATCAGCTGCGATCTGGCGTTGATCGGGGTCGGCGCCGTTTCGGCGGCCGCCGGCTACACCACGAGCAACCTCGCCGAGGCGGCGATGATGCGAGAGATGATCTCTCGGGCGGCGCGCGTGGCGATACTGGCTGACTCCTCCAAGTTCGGTCGCCGACTCTTCGCCCAGGTGGCCGAACTCGGGGGCGCCGACTACCTCGTCACGGACTCCACCCCGCCGCCTGATCTTTTGGCGGCGCTGAAGGAGAACGAGGTAGAGCTGATCACGCCGGAGACCGTCGAAGGCGCCCCTGAAGCCCATCAGGATCCCCAGTAGTTCGTGCACCGCTGGCCGTTCCTTGACCTGGTCGGCCGTCGTCTGAGTGGGGTCTGACCTGGTCAGTCGCCGTCTGAGTGGGGTCTGGTCTGGTCAGTCGTCGGACGCGGTCAGCACCAGGGCGGAGTGGAAACCCCCCGTGCCACGGGCGAGGACCAGCGCGAACGAGACGACCTTCTCAGTGGTGTGCCTGCTGAACTGGAACGTGCGCGTCACGACACCGTCGTCGTACGTGTTGAAGCCGGTGTAGAAACCCTGGGCCTGGTCGCGGGCCAGGAGGAGTGACACGAGATCCGTGTCGAGGGCGTCGACCTTGACCGAGTGCAGGCGCTCTCGCACGATGTACAGCGACTGGGCGTTGATCGCGGTCCGGAATATCGCCGTGACTCCCCGGCTCGCCTGACCGCGGCAGAACTCCTCATAGTGGCGCGCGTCCTCGGCCGTCGCCTCTTTGATGCGCCCGGCGGTCGAGCTCTGGAAGCAGCGAGAAGTACGAGCCGTAGATCCGAGGTGATCGGCTGATCACGGGCCGCACCGCGTAGATGTCCCCGAGCTTCCCGATGACCTGCTCGAACGCGCTCGCCAGTTCGGCACCCGTGCCCCGGCTCACCGCCAGGCCGATCTGAACCTTGCTGCCCATGCTTTGTCCTCATCGTCGGTCGGAAGGATCCGCGAGTACTGAGGGCAACCTCACCAGGCGCCATCGGAACGCCATCGACTCCGGAAAATAAGACTGATCCCAATATTGATATGAGGCCAACTTTGGTACGGTACTTCTATGAGTACAGACCAGCCTCACCAAGAGACCGTGAAGACCCGACACGAACGGCGGCGGATCCAGACCAGGGAACGGATCGCCGACACGGCCCTGACCCTGTTCAGCGAGCGCGGCTACGACGCGGTGACCATCGCCGAGATCGCCGAGGCCGCGGACGTCGCGAAACAGACCGTCGTCAACCACTTCCCGGCCAAGGAGGACCTCCTCCTCGCCTGGCACCGCCCGGTGGAGGCCGACGTGATCGACCTGATCGACCAGCTTCCCCTGAGCACCCCGCTACCGGAGTTCCTCAAGGAGGAACTGCCGCGCATGTTCGCGAAACTGCCGGAGACACCGAAGGCCCCCCAAGGCGGTGGCGGACGGGCCGCAGGTCCCCAAGGCGGCGGACGGGCCGCGGGCGACCCGCAAGGCGGCGGCGGGCGGGCCGGGGGCGACCCGCGCCTCGCCCGCGTGGGGGCGATCATCATGAAGAGCCCCTCGATACAGGACGCGTTGCGGCGGCGCGGCAGCCGTTACCAGGAGGACCTGGCGGCGATCCTGTCCGACCGGGTGCCCGCGCGCCTGGGACCCGTCGCGGCGCGCGCACTCGCCGCCTTCATCCTGACCACGGTCACCGCCATGGTCGAAGAGGCGATGCGGCTACGGGCCGAAGGCCAACCGGCCGAGCAGATCACTGCCGCCCTCACCGAGACGGTCGGCCGCGCACTGGACATCCTGGACACCGGCCTCGGCGGATCGGAAACGCCATCCGAGTAGTGGCTCCGCCGCCGGAGAAGCCCCCCAAGGTGCGCCACTCGCAACTCTCTGGGAGCAGGTATGACAATGCAGCCCGTTGTCGAAGCGCGCGGCATCGTGAAACGCTTCGGCTCGACGACCGCCCTGCAGGACGTTGATCTGTCCGTTCCGACCGGCACCGTCTACGGCCTGCTCGGCCCCAACGGCGCGGGCAAGACGACGATGATCCGGATCTTGTCGACCCTTCTGCGGCCGGACGCCGGCACCGCCCGGGTGGCCGGACACGATGTCGTCCGCCAGGCCACCGCGGTGCGCTATCAGATCGGGTTGACCGGCCAGTTCGCCGCTGTGGACGAGAAGTTGACGGGACGAGAGAACCTACGCCTGTTCGGCCGCCTCTACCATCTGCCGGGACAACTGATCCGGCAGCGTGCCGAGGAACTGCTGGCTCGGTTCGACCTGTTAGAGGCCGCCGGACGGGTGGTGCGGACCTACTCCGGCGGCATGCGGCGCCGCCTGGACGTGGCGGCCAGCCTCATGATCGAGCCGGCCGTGCTGTTTCTCGACGAGCCGACCACCGGGCTGGACCCACGCAGCCGCAACCAGGTCTGGGACCTGGTCCGCGGCCTGGTCCGCGACGGGACCACGGTGCTCCTGACGACGCAATATCTCGACGAGGCCGACCAGCTCGCCGACCGGATCGCGGTCATCGACCGCGGCCGGCTGATCGCCGACGGCACCCCTACCGACCTCAAAGCCGGCATCGGCGGCGCACGCATCGAGGTCGTGGTCGAAGACCCGGCCACCCTGCCGGCCGCCGCAGCGGCACTCGCCCGGGCGTTCACCACCGAACCCCACATCACCCCGGGTGCCCGCCGGGTCAGCGCGCTGACCGAAGGTGCCAGGGACGATCTGCTGACCGCCGTCCGCGCGCTGGACGCGGCGGACGTCACTGTCGAGGACATCACCCTGCGCAGACCGACACTCGACGACGTCTTCCTCCGTCTGACCGGCCACACCACCACCGAAGAGCAGGAGACACCGTGACGTCCACATCCGCAGCGCCCGCGGTCGCGGGCCCGCTCTCCCGGCTGGGCTGGGCCATCCGCGACGGGTGGGCGGTGGCCGGCCGGGAGTTCAGCCAACTCCGCCACCACCCCGGCGAACTGGTCGGCGCGATGATCGTCCCGGTCATCATGGTGCTTCTGTTCGGCTACGTCTTCGGAAGCGCCATCAACGTGCCGGGCGGCGGCAGCTACCGCGAATATCTCATGCCGGGGCTGTTCGCCATGACCGCCATCACCGGAGTCATCGCCAGCGCCCTGCTCATCTCCAAGGACATCGCCGAAGGCGTCATGGACCGATTCCGCTCCATGCCCATGGCACGATCGGCCATCCCCTTCGGCCGCACCCTCGCCGATCTGGCCACCGGCATCGTCACCACCGCCATGATGGCCGGCGTGGGACTCCTGGTCGGCTGGCGAGCCCACAACGGCCTGGCCGCCACACTGGCCGGATTCGGCCTCATCCTTCTCGTCCGCTTCGCGGTCAGCTGGATCGGCGTCACCGTCGGCCTCTCCATCAGCCCCGAGACCGCGAACGCGCTCATCCCCATCCTTTTCCCGATCTCGGCGCTGTCCAACAGCTTCGTCCCCACCGACGGCATGCCCGCCTGGCTACGCTTCATCGCCGACTGGAATCCCATCAGCGCCCTCGTCGCCGCCAGCCGCCAACTCTTCGGAAACCCCACCATCACCCCCGCAGAGGGATCATGGCCGCTGCAGCACCCCCTCACCGCCACGCTGGCCTGGTCCATCGCCATCCTCGTCGTCTTCATCCCACTGGCGACATGGAGATTCCAGCGAACCACCCGGTAGAGCCGTCCTTTTCCAGCGACGGCGGGGTCATGAGTGGGGAGTGTCACCGCCTGAAGACGTCGATCCCGGCCCAGAAAACAGTAAAACCGCCTAGCGAACTAGGCGGTTTTACCTGGCCAGAAGACCTTCGCTGGTGCGCCGCCAGGGACTCGAACCCCGGACCCGCTGATTAAGAGTCAGCTGCTCTAACCAACTGAGCTAGCGGCGCCCGCAACAGAAGTAACTGTAGCAGCCACCGCGCACCACCCAGCACATCATCCGAGCCGCTCGCCCAGCCCCTCGTAGGCCTCCAGCACCGTCTCCCAGAACCGCTTCACATCCAGCGATGTGGCCACCAGGGCGTTGGGCCGCGCGTCACGGAGCTTGAAGTCGGTGACCGTCATTCCCGAGGTGTGCCGGCCGATCGTCTCCACATCCACCCGCGCCGGTACGCAGGTGAAAAGCGTGGGGTCGAGCACGTACGCCACGGCGCACGCGTCATGGATGGCCGGTCCGGAGTCGGCCGTGACCTCGCCGTAGGACTGGGCGGCCGGGACCAGCAGGTCGGACAGCCGGCCGAGCGGACGCATCCGGTCCAGGACATCGGTGGTCACCGCGGCCGTGAGGGTCACGTCGAGGCCGAGCATCTTCACCGTCCAGCCGGCGTCGAAGACGATGGCGGCCGCCTCCGGGTCGGCCTTCATGTTGAACTCCGCCGCGGGGGTCGTGTTGCCGCGGGTGAAGGAGCCGCCCATGATCACGAAGTCGCGGGCCCACTCCACGACGCGTGGCTCCCGGCGTACGGCCAGCGCGATGTTGGTCAGCGGGCCGATGGCGACCAGCGTGATCTCGCCCGGAGCGGCTCGCAGGCTCTGCACGATGAAGTCCACGGCGTGGCCGTCGGAAACGGGGCGCGTCGCCGGTGGGAGGACGGCGTCGCCGAGGCCGGACAGGCCATGGATGTCGGCGGCGCGGACCGTGGGGCACACCAGCGCGCCCGCGCTGCCCGGAACGACCGGAACGTCGCCGAGGTCGAGAAATTCCCTGAGTGCCAGCGCGTTGGCCGTGGTCAGCGCGAGGTCGACGTTGCCGCCTACCGTGGTGATGCCCACGAGTTCGAGGGCCGGGGTGCCCGCCACCAGCGCCAGGGCCAGCGCGTCGTCGATGCCGGGATCGCAGTCAATGAGGACCTTTGTCACAGAACCGAACAATACGCATGAATCGGGGCCGGACAGTCCCCCAACTGTCCGGCCCCGACCGAGGGCGGTCCAGGCCGACGCTTTCCCCCAAAAACGTCGGCGGTCCCGCACTGCGAACGACGGTCCCCCTCCGCGTCCGCTCTTCGGTAAAAGTCTGCAAGTCAGTCGCAGGACTCTTGACCTGCCTCGACACTACCGAGACGAATGCAACGAACGTGTCATAGGGGGGTCGAATGTCCGCCTAATCCGGTTACGGGATTACCAAACGGACCTCCGTACCCTCCTGGAGGGAGCGGCTGACCGTGCAGTACTTCGCGTGCACCCGATCCGCTACCGCCCGGAAGACCTCATCCGCCTGCTCGGAGGGGACTTCGACGTCATAGGTCACCGTGACGGGACCCAGCAGGTTCGGCTCGACCTTCTCCGATTCGACGGTCATCGCCAGACGGATCAGCCTTTGCCCGCGCTTGGCGGTCAGGGGCTCCACGGTCACGATGTTGCACCCGCCCACCGCCGCGAGCAGCAGCTCGACGGGCGTGAACGCGCCCTCCTCGTCGCCGGTCCCGATCCGTACCTCCGCGCCACGGGCGTTCGTCGCCCGGAATCCGCCGTCTTCGGTCCGCTCAACACGTACGTTAGCCATGTTTTAGACACTACTCAGACGACTCTCATGTTCGGCGAGCATCGTCTATCCCATGGCTAGCGAGGCAAAGGCGAATCAGCCTCTCATCGTGTTCTGGTGCGGTGTGGCGGTCGCGGAGTTCGGGGCGATCCAACCGGGGTTCGGTTACCCGTGGCGCCCCTCCGCGTGGGCCGTCGCCGGACTGCTGGTGACGCTCGGGCTGCTGTCCGCCAGGGCGCCGGAACTCCTCCGTTCGGAGCAGGTCAGGCGGCGCCTGCGCCTGGCCGGGTACGTGGCGGGCACGCTGCTGGTGACGCACCAGCTCAGCTCCACCGCCTATGTGACCAGCGCCAGCCGCACCGGCTCGCTCCTCCTGTACGGCATCGCGGCCGTGATGGCCGTCTGGCACCACGGCGTACGGGCCACCACACGGGGCTCCCTGCTCATCGTCGCCGACCTCGAACCCGCCGGGCTGCGCGACCTGCTCGCCACCCGCACGGGCGACACCGTGACCGTCTACCGGACCGACCGGGTGACCGACGAGCTGCGCGAGCTGGAGGCCGAGCACGGCCTGGTGCTCGTCGAGGGCGAGGAGCACGACCCCCGGGCCAAGGAGCGGCTCAGCGCCTCGGGGCTGCGGCGCCAAGTGCCCGACATCGCCGAACGCACCGTGATCGTCGCCGGACCCCGGCCCTTCCAGAGGTACGTCCGGGGCGCCCTGACCCGGCTATCCGTACCAAAGGCGCAGGTCAGGACAACTCGGTTCAAACGCAAGCCTAGGGTTTAACCAGGCATTACGCGCGCCGTGGGACGGTTGCTGCGAACAAGGAGGCAAGGTGACGACTTTCCCCGGAAGCGCCCGTGTCGAAATGGTCATGGGCATACCGGTCAGCGTGGACATCCGTACCGCCCTGCCACGGCGCGAGCTGGCCCCCGTACTCGACGACGCCTTCGCCTGGCTGCGCTGGGTGGACGAGACGTTCAACCCCGACAGGGAGAGCAGCCAGATCAGCGCGCTGAACCGCGGCGGGACCATCCGGCAGGTCCCGGAGCTCATCGAGGTGCTGCATCGCTGCGACGAGCTCAGCGAGGCGACCGGCGGGTGGTTCGAGTCCCGCATCAACGGCGTCATAGACGCCTCCGGCTACATCAAGGGCTGGGCGCTCGAACGGCTCTCCCGCGCGCTGACCAACGCCGGCGCCGTCGATCACCGCATCAACGCCGGTGGGGACATCAGGGTGCGCGGCTCGGCCGCCCCCGGCAAGCGCTGGCAGATCGGCGTGCGCGATCCGCGTACCGATCGGGTGCGCACCGTCGTGTTCACCCACGACCTGGGCATCGCCACCACGGGCGGCGCGAAGGTCGTCGATCCGCGCACCGGAATCAAGCAGGACACCCTCGGGTCGGTCACCGTGCTCGGCCCCGACCTGGGCGCCGCCGACGCCTACGCGACGGCGATGTACGCCATGGGGCCGGTGCTGGGCAGGCGCTTCGCCATGGAGCTCGCGGCGGCCGGGCCGTACCAGACGATGATCATCGGCCGGGACGGCCAGGAGGTCATCACCACGCCCGGCTTCGCCGCCTACAGCAGCCCGGAAGCCCTCCTGGCGGGCTGAGGCGGCCTTTCGGGCGGCGCGGCTTCGCCGGTCGCGCGGCTTTGCCGGTCGCGCGGCTTTGCCGGTCGCGCGGCTTTGCCGGTCGCGCGGCTTTGCCGGTCGCGCGGCTTTCGATCGGTGTGGAACAGAACAGCTGTGGGGTGGAAGCGCTAGGCCTCGGGATGCTTGCTCAGATATTCGATGTAGACCGGCCGCAGAGCCTCGCCGAGCTCGCCTTCGCCGGCCGCCAGGGCATCGCTGAGCAGCGCGGACACCCGGCTGAGGTCGTTGGCGGTCTCCGTGTCGTGACCGCTGGCGGCCTCGGCCGCCGGGATCACCCGCAACAGATTCCACAGAAAGCCCAGATCGCCGTGACGTACGGCGTAGCTGACCGCGCGATCGTGCAGCTCACTGGCCGACAGCGATTCGAATCCATCCGAGTCCATCTCGCTCCCTTCCCCCGACTGCCTCTTCCCAGCGTTGGCCCTCGGTAACGCCTATCGACAACGCCTATCACAGTGGGTGGCTGGGTGGCACATATCCGCTCATCACGGAGTGCCTCTATCGGAGCACCGATCGGTAATGGGAGGATCAACCAGCGTGAGATTCATCATCAGAACCCTGGCGGCCGCGGTCGCCCTCTGGGTCGCCATCCAGTTCGTCCCTGGCATTCAGATCGCCGGGTCGAACACCCACAAATACTGGGGCACCCTGCTCATCGTCGCCCTGATCTTCGGCCTCATCAACGCCATCGTGAAGCCGATCATCAAAACGCTGGGCTGTGCACTGATCGTGCTGACGCTGGGGTTGTTCCTCCTCGTGATCAACGCGGCCATGCTGCTGCTGACGAGCTGGATCTCCGGCCAGCTCGACATCCCCTTCCATGTCGCCAACTTCTATCCGGCCGCCTTCTGGGGCGCGATCATCATCAGCGTCGTCAGCTGGCTGCTCGGCCTGTTCATCCCCGACAACGATTGAGCTCGGTGGAGCTCGACGGTGCCGGTCTGACCTGCGCGCAGGTCCATGCGGCGGCGTACGGCGCGGCCCGGGTCACGATCTCCTCACTGGATCGGGCCCGGGCCGCGTGGCGGGCCGCCCAGGAGCTGACCGGCCCCGTCTATGGGCAGAGCACCGGGGTCGGGGCCAACAAGGACGTGGCCGTCGAGGAGGGCGGGCTCGACCTGCTGCGCAGCCACGCGGGCGGGGCGGGGCCGCTCGTGGCGCCAGAACAGGCCAAGGCGATGCTGGTGGTACGGCTCCACCAGCTGCTGGCGGGCGGCTCGGGCGTCGATCCCGGCGGTTGCCGTTCATCAGCTCCGGGGCCGCGACGCTGGCCGACGCCGCCATCGCGGTGCACCGGGTGCGTGTCCTGCTCGACGCCGCCGTCGACGTGGCGGCCTTCAGCTTCGTCGCCGTAGCGGCCTCGGCCGAGCCGCTGGCCGCCGCCGTACAGGAGGCCCGACTCCACCCCGGCCAGTGGGGCTGAGGGCCTCCAGGAAGACGGCCGCTGACCGGTACGAATATCCCGCCGTTACGGCCCGCGGAAGACCCTGTCCGCGCACCGCCGCAGCCCCGCCCACGGCCAGTAGCCCGCCGAAGACAGGCAGTCCCGCCGCTACGGACCGCCCACGACCGGCAGCTGCCCCACCGAGCCGCGTTCGCGGAGCGTCGGCTGCTGCACCACCCGCCGACGCCGCGTCCCACCGTCGGCCGCCGCCGACATGAGGCGGACCGCAGCCCGCACGATGCCGTCGATGTCCCAGTCGACCGTTGTGAGCCCCGGTGTGAGCAGGCCCGACATCGGGTGGTTGTCGTAACCCATGACCGAGACGTCGCCCGGGATCGACAGCCCCAGCTCCGCCGCCGCCGCGTAGACGCCATAGGCGATCGAGTCGGCGAAGCAGAACACCGCGCTGGGCCGATGCGCGTCGAGGATGCGGTGGGCCGCGTCGGTGGCCGCCGCCAGGCCGTGGGGCGCGGTGGCCACCACGATGTCGAGGCCGAGGCGGTCGGCTTCGGCGGTGACGAGCACGTCGGCCGGCCGGTCGGGGGTGCTGGTCATGGTCGGCGTCAGGAGGGCGATCCGCCGGTGGCCCATCGCGTGGAGGTGCTCCAGCGCGAGGGTGACGCCACCGCGGTTGTCGAAGACCACTTCGCCGGCCGTGCCCGCCAGTGAGTCACCGATCGCCACCACCGGCAGCGACTCGCACAGCTCCGACCAGAACGGCGCCGCCGGATCGACGGGCTGCACGATCATGCCGTCGACCCGCTGGTCGCGCAGCTGCTGGGCCAGCGCCCGCTCGCGGGCCGGGTCGCCGACCGCGTCGAGGATCAGCGCGTAGCGGTCCTTCTCCCGCAGGCCCCTGCTGATGCCGACGGCCAGCGACTGCTGCCAGAGGTCCTCGAGCGAGCCGCAGAGCAGCCCGATCATGTTGGTGCGCCCGCTGGCCAGGGCCCTGGCGATGGGGTCGGCCTCGTAGCCGAGCTCGGCGGCGGCGGCGCGGACCCGCTCCATGGTCTCCTCGGAGACCTGCATGCCACGCAGCGCGTAAGAGACAGCGGCCGGCGACAGACCGGTCGCTTGGGCCACTTCCCGGATCGTCGCTCTCTTCCGTGGCATCTAGCCAGCCTATTGCGTGGCACCGACAGAAGCTCGCATGCCAAAGAAGCCGCCGGCGGGGTTCGTCCCTATCGGGGGGCAAGCGGCCCACCGTTGACATTTGTCCAGTGAAGCGGTTCACTGAACCGTATCACTGAAACGGTTCACAGTCTCGAAGTTCCAGCGTGATAGGTTTACCTGCAATACTAGTAGGAAATAGAGGGAGGTGTGGTCGTGATCATCGACATCCATCAGCATTTGTGGACCCGAACATTCGTCGAAGCGCTCCGCGATCGGACCGCACCCCCCTACCTCGACGGCTGGACGCTGATCCTCGACGGCGAACCGCCCTACGAGGTCGACCCCGCAGACCACACCGACCGGGACGTCACCGGGCTGGAGCTGGCCCTGGTCTCGCTGTCCAGCCCGCTCGGCATCGAGTTCCTGCCTCCGGAGGAGGCGTGGCCGCTGCTCGACGCCTATCACGAGGGCGCGCTCGGGCTGCCCGCGCCGTTCGGCGCGTGGGCCTCGACCTGCCACAGCGAGCCCGATCCCGAGCGCCTGGCCAAGGACCTCGACCGCGGGTTCGCCGGGCTGCAGATCCCGGCGACGGCCCTGCCCGACGACCGGCTGCTGGACGTGCTCACGGAGCGGGACCTGCCGCTGTTCGTCCATCCGGGCCCGGCCGCGGCCACGCCCGGCACACCGTCCTGGTGGCCCGCGCTCGTGCCGTACGTCCAGCAGATGCACGCGTCGTGGCACTACTTCCACGCGGTCGTCAGACCGCGCCACCCCAGGCTGCGCGTGTGTTTCGCGCTGCTGGCCGGGCTGGCCCCGCTCCACTCGGAGCGACTGATCGCGAGGGGCGGCACGGGCCGCGGCCTGGTGGACCCCGGCTGCTTCGTGGAGACCTCCTCGTACGGCCCGCGCGCGATCGACGCGATCGTCCGCGAGCTCGGCGTCGACGTCGTGGTCAACGGCTCCGACGCCCCCTACGCCACCGCACCAGACCCGGGACTCGGCGAGGCAGCCGCCCACGCCATCCGGGTCACCAATCCCCGTCGTCTACTCGGCCGAAAGGAGACCCGTACGTGAGCGAGCAGACCATCGAGCACCCCGGCATTAACCAGACCCAGGACGGGGGTGCCTGTGCTCAGCTCCCGGAGCGCACACTGGACCGGCGCGAGCTGCGCCAGCTGGTGAACGAGCTGGCGGCCAACCCGGCCGAGTGGCGCGATCAGGTGGAGTTCCCCGCCGACGGCGGCCGGCACTATGCCTCGCTCTACCGTGACGCCTACGTCGACGTCTGGCTCCTGTGCTGGCGGCCCGAGGACGACACGGGCTGGCACGACCACGACATCTCCTCGGGCGCGGTCCACGTGGTCCAGGGGGCGCTGCTGGAGTGCAACCCGCGCATCGGCGGCGAGCACCTGGAGACCGTGGTGTCGGAGGGTCAGTCGTTCTCGTTCGGCCCGGACCACATCCACCGGCTCAACGGCGCCGTGGACAACAGCGTCTCGATCCACGCCTACTCGCCGCCGCTGTGGCGGCTCGGCCAGTACTCCATCGACGACACCGGCGTCATGCGCCGCGTCTCGGTCAGCTACGCCGACGAGCTTCGTCCGATGGACGACGCCGTGGTGGCCTAGGAGAGGCCGTAGTGGCTAGGAACGGCGTGGTGGCCTGAGCACGCAGCAGCTCGCGCAGGGCTCCACGTCGGGCAGCGCGATCCACAGACAGCAGGTCCTGCGGAAGTAGCCGTCGTCGGCGGGCTCGATCAGCCCGTCGACCGGCTTGCCGATCTCGGCCAGCAGCGCCATGTAGTCACCCGCCACGAACTGCGTCAACGGGTGGGCGAACGCCTCCGCGGTCGAACCCCAGAGCGTCCGCTCACCCACTCTGGCCATCCGGCTGAGCACGCGTACGAGCGGCTCCTGCGACTCGGCCAGCGCCCGCCTGATCGGCGCGACGCCGGAGCCCCAGCTCACGCGGGAGGCCGCGATCGTCACCCCCGCCCCGGACACCTTGAAGTACGTCTCGGCCGGCCGCATGGTCGGCACCCGCCCGTCGAGCGCCCAGCCGAGCGCCATCGGCAGCGTGTGCCAGTAGCCGTAGGTCTTCCAGAACAGCGCGGCACCGACGTGGCGCGGGGCGCTCCAGCGCGCCGCCGTCTGCTCGACCAGCTCCTCCAGCAGGGCGTACGGCGGGCGCAGCAGCTCCGAGGCGGCCGTCCAGGTCTCGTCCGGCGTGATGACCAGGCCGGGTTCGACCCCGATCACCCCGCCGCGCTCGTCGGCCAACCGCTGGAGCGCCTCCGTCAGCACGTGAGTCCTTCCGCTACCGGTAAGCCTTGTCCAACGTAGCAGGGCGTCCCGCGAACCAGCCGGCCAGGAGTTGCGCCCCCAGCACCCCGAGCCCCGTCAGCAAGGGCACCGTCCACCCGCCGGACACCTGCCTGAGCAGCCCGAACAGCACCGGCCCCAGCGCGGCCACCGCGTACCCCACCGACTGCGCCACCGACGACAGCGCGGTCACCGACGCCGGGTCGGGCGCACGCAGCGCGATCAGCAGCAGCGCCAGCGCGAACGAGGCCCCCTGCCCGACCCCGAGCACGACCATCCACAGCCACGGCAGCCAGGGCGCGGCGACCGGGGCCAGCAACATGCCGAGGTAGCCGGCCACGGTCAGCAGCCCCGCCCCGATCACGAACGGCACCTGCGACGGCCGCCGCCCGGCCAGGATCGGCACGCCGAGCGTGGCGCCCACCTGGACCAGGTTCGTCACGCTGAGCAGGTAGCCGGCCTGGTCGGCGGGCAGTCCTGCGTCATGGAAGATCGTCGGCAGCCAGGCCAGCAGCACGTAGAAGGTGAACGACTGCAGGCCCATCAGCGCGGTCACATACCAGGTGACCCGGCTGCGCAGCACCACCCCGAACGGCCGCGGCCCGCCCTGCGGCCCCGCCTGCCCGCGCAGCGCCTGCGGCAGCCAGAGCAACGCGGCTATCAGCGCGGGTACGGCCATCAGCGCCGACATACCGCGCCAGCCGTAGCCCGTGGCGTGCTCGACGGGGATGACCAGTGCCGAGGCGGTCGCGGCGCCGCCCACGATCGCGGAGCTGTAGACGCCGGTCATCAGATTGACCCGGTCGGGGAAATATTCCTTGGTGATGCCGGGCATGGCCACGTTCATCACGGCGATGGCGGTGGCCGCGATCGCCGAGCCCGCGTACAGCGCGGGAATGCCGTCGAGGCCGCGCAGCACCACGCCGGCGGCGAGCACGAGGAGCCCGGCGAGCAGCGTGCGGTCCAGCCCGATCCGGCGCGCGAGCAGCGGCGCGATCGGCCCGAACACGCCCAGGCAGACCACCATCACCGTGGTGATCCCGCCGCCGGCGGCGGGCGTGAGGCCCACGTCGTTCATGATCTCGTCGAGGAGCGGGGAGATACCGGCGATCGCGGGCCGCAGGTTCAGCGCGGCCAGCACGAACCCGGCGACGAGGAGTGCGGATCTCAGGGGCATAGAACCTCTACTCTCGCATAACGCTCTGACAACGTTGTCTGGCCGTCTTACTTGGGAAAGGATCCAAGGGTGAGACCGACGATGAAGGATGTCGCCACGGCAGCCGGGGTGGCGCTCAAGACGGTCTCGCGCGTCGTGAACGGCGAGCCGGGCGTCAACCCGGCGACGGCCGAACGGGTGCGCGAGGCCATCGACCGGCTGGGCTACAGCCGCAACGAGAGCGCGCGCGTGCTGCGCAGGGGCCGCACCGCGACCGTCGGGCTGGTCATCGAGGACGTCGCCGACCCGTTCTACGCGGGGCTGAGCCGGGCGGTCGAGGACGTGGTCATCGTCGAGGGCTGCCTGCTGCTGAGCGGCTCGTCCGGCGAGAAGCCGACCAGGGAGCGCGAGCTGGTACGCACCTTCTGCGCCCGCCGGGTCGACGGTCTGATCGTGGTGCCGGCCGGTGACGACCACTCCTATCTGCGTCCCGAGCTCGACGCCGGGACGCCCGCGGTGTTCGCCGACCGGCCGCCCGGACCAGGGCTGGACGTCGACACCGTGCTCAGCGACAACGCGGGCGGCGCCAGGGAGGCCGTCGGCCATCTCCTGGCGCACGGCCACCGGCGGATCGCCATGCTCGGCGACCATCCGTCGATCTACACGGCGGCCGAGCGGCTGGCGGGTTACCGCGCGGCCCTCGGCCCGCTCTTCGATCCCCGGCTGGTGGCGATGCGCGCCCCCACGCCCGAGACGGTCAGGGACGATCTGGAGCGCATGCTGGCGCTCGACGCGCCGCCGACCGCCCTGTTCACCGGCAACGGGCGGCTCACCGTGACGGCGCTGCGTGCCTTGGGCGGGCGGCGGATGGGGCTGGTCGGGTTCGACGACTTCGAGCTGGCCGACCTGCTGACGCCCGGCGTGACGGTGGTGGCCCAGGACCCGGCCGGGATGGGCCGGGTGGCCGCCGAGCTGCTGTTCCGCCGCCTGGCGGGGGACGGCGGGCCGTCGGAGCACGTCGAGCTGCCGGTACGCCTCATCCCCCGCGGCTCGGGCGAACTACCTCCGTGACCTCCGAGGCGGAGACGGGGCGAGCTTCCGGGCGTAGTGCGCCGGACAGGGCCAGGGCGACGAGGACGCCCGCGACGCCCGCCGCGAAGATCGCCGGTCCCGGACCGATCGCCTCCCCCAGGACACCGATCAGCGCCGCGCCGATCGCCTGCCCGGTCATCAGCCCGGCCGACAGCAGTCCGAACGCCTGGCCGCGCGCCTCCTCCGGCACCGAATCCACGAAGCGCCGCTGCAACCCGAGCTGGTAGGACACCCCGGCGGCGGACACGGCGGCCAGCACCGCCGCCCACGCCACGCCGGGCGCCGCCAGGAAGGCCAGCCACGGCAGCCCGATCAGCACCGCCAGCGGCAGCGACAACCGCTCCCTGACCGCCGGAGCCGCGAACCGCCCCACCACGAACTCCCCGACCGCCATCCCACCGGCCGCCGCCGCGAGCACCACCCCCGCCTGCCCCTGGCCACCCAGGTAGGGCACGACCATCGCCTCGGCCCCGGCCATGCACGTGCTCGGCAGCCAGCTCGCCAGCAGCAGTCCCCGCACCCGCCGATCGACCAGCAGCGACCGATTCACCCGCAGAGTCACCCGCACGGCCCCACCGCCCGCGCCGCGAGCCGCCTCCGCACCACCCACCGCCGCGCCACCAGCCGCCGTACTACCGGCAGCCGCGCCCCGGCCGGGCCGGTAAGGCAGGCCGTACCGGAGCACCAGGGCGGCCACCGCCGAGAGCCCTGCCGTGATCGCCAGCGCCCCGCGCGGCCCCGTGACCGCCAGGAAGGCACCCCCCACGGCCAGCCCCGCGATCTGGGCGCCCGCCGAAGTAACCCCCATGAGCGACCGGGCCAGCACGAACGCGTCCCCGGGCAGTACGTCCGGCAGCAACGCACTGCGCGCCGCCCCGAACACCGGCGCGAACAACCCCGTCACCAGCACCAGCCCGAGCATCACCGGCACCGGCAGTCCGGCGAAGGCCAGCAACAGGCACACCACCACCCTGACCAGCTCCCCCGCGACCATCACCGCCCGCGGCGGCAGCCGATCGGCCAGCGAGAGCAGGAACATCCCGCCCAGGATGTACGGCAGCCACCCGACCATGTACGCGGCGGCCGAGAGCCCGGGCGACCCCGTCTCCGCGTACACCAGCACCGACAGCGCCAGCATCTTGATCGAGTCCCCGGAGATCAGCAGCGCGAAGCTGCCGAACAGCACCCGGAACTCCCGTACCGCGAACACCTGCCCGAAGGTGGCCCCACGCTCGGTCAACCCGCACCCCCATCGTGAAAGGGCGGCTCCGGAGGGAGGTCTCGGAGCCGCCGGTCACGATGCTGCGGGACCACGCCCGGCGAGGGCGAATCTTTCGGATATAAACGAAAGGTGTTCAGGATCGAGGTCACCCCGCAGGACGTGGTGGCCAGCCGGTTTGCCATCTCGCCGCTGATCGAGACCATGCACGCGCAGTGGGTGCTCGAAGGGCGGACCAGGGCGGGCGCGCACCGGCGGTGGGTGGACAGATGGCACGAGCGGTACAAGGAGCTCGCCGGCCGCCTCCCCGCCCTGCGCGCCATGGCGGCGATCACCGGCAACAAGGGCACCGGCAACGTCGATTTCATCGCGCCGCCGCCCGCCGGGATGAGCGTGCCGTTCGACACCGAACTGGCCGCCATGCGCACGACTCCGGTCGAGCAGGCGCACGCCGAGATCGCCTCGGTCCTGGCCCAGCGGCCACCCGTGCCGGAGTGGACCAGGGCGCTGCTGCTCGGACCCGACGTCGTCCAGGTACTGGCCGACGCCTACGAGACGCTGTGGACGGAGATCCTTTCCAAGGACTGGCCGCGCTTCCAGGCGATCCTGGAACGCGACGTGGTGCAGCGGGCGGGCCGGCTCGCCGCGTACGGCTGGGCGGCCGCGCTCGACGACCTGAGCGAGCAGGTCCGATGGCACGGCGACGGGTACATCGAGGTCCGGATGGGCCAGAGCGACGAGCGGCACCGGCTCGGCGGCAAGGGGCTGCTGTTCCTGCCGTCGGCGTTCGTGCCCGCCGTGGGCGCCTACCTGGAGGACGCGTGGCCGTACGCGCTCACGTACCCGGCCCGTGGCACGGCCGTCGAGGTGCCCGCGGCGGGTGCGGGGGCGGGCCTGGCGGTGCTGATCGGCCGCACCCGGGCCCGCATTCTCGCCGAGCTCGCCGTGCCCGCCACCACCACCCACCTCGCGGCCCTGCTCGGGCACAGCCTCGGCACCACCGGCGGCCACCTGGCCGCCCTGCGCCGCACCGGCCTCATCGCGGGCACCCGTACCGGCCGCGCCGTCCTGTACGCCCGCACTCCACTCGGCGACGCCCTCGTAGCGGGAAACAACTGAAGCACGGGTACGCGCGCGAGGACCGATGATAGTTCGGCAGACTCGATACCCCCGTGATCCGAGGGCACGAAGGTATAGTCACATCTGTCCAGCACAACTGTTCAGGCCGAGGGAGCGCGCGCATGAAGGCCGCCGATGTCGCGCCAGAGGCGCAGGCCCGGTTCCCGCACGATCTCATGTACGCGGCGGCGACCCAGTACTACCTCGAAGACGCCACCCAGGCCGACATCGCCAAGCGGCTGGGCGTCAGCAGGGCGACCGTGAGCCGGCTGCTCACCGAGGCCCGCCGCCAGGGCATCGTCGAGATCAAGGTGCACCGGCCCGCCACCCTCGAGGACGGCCCCCTGGCCGCCAGCGTGGCCGAGGCGCTGCGGCTGCGGCGCGTCCACCTGGTCCCCAAGGTCAGCGGCCCGGCGCTGGGACCCTGGCTGGCGCCGGGGCTGGCCCGTGCCCTGGCCGGGGTCGGGCTGGAGTCGGGCGACGTGGTGCTGGTCTCGTCCGGCAGCACGGTGTACGAGTGCGCGCGCGAGGGGCTGGGGCAGTTCCCCGGCGTCACCATCGCACCGGCCGTCGGCGGGCAGGAGGAGCCGCAGCCGTGGTTCCAGACCAACGAGACCACCCGCATCCTGGCCGAACGCGTCGGCGGCGTGCCCAGCTACCTGTACGCGCCCGCGCTGCCGGGGCCCGAGCTGTTCTACTCGCTCCAGCACGAGCCGTCGGTACGCAAGGTCATGGACCTGTGGGCGCACGCCAAGTGCGCCATCGTCGGCGTCGGCTCCGCGCCGCTGATGCGGCAGGTCGTGCCCGCCTTCATGCCGCGCGACGCGGAGAGCCTGCGCGAGGCCGTGGGCGACGTCTGCATGCGTGTGTACGACCGCGCCGGCGAGCCGGTCTCCTACCCGGGCAGCGAGCGCCTGGTGGCCCCCGGCCTGCACGAACTACGCCGCATCCCGTCGTCGATCGCCGTCGCGGTGGGTGCCGAGAAGGTGCTGTCGATCATCGCGGGCGCCAAGGGCGGCTACTTCAACCAGCTGGTCACCGACGTCCTGACCGCCGAGGGCCTGCTCGCCGCGGCACGCCGTTCCTGACAAGCAGCCGACGCTCCTGACAGCGACGTCCCGATAAACACCCGACAAACCGGGAACGAACCCCAAACGACCACTTCTTGCCCAAAACCAGGCCTAGGCCCTGAACACTTTTGCTGGACAATTATTCAGACCTCGCGCTAGCGTGAGCCACACCACAGGACGTGGCCGGTTGTGAGCGGCTTGTCTCCCGTGGCGTTTTCGGGGGAGCGACGCGATCAGCGAGTCCGTGAGGACGTAGTGAGTGAGGAAATATCCCGTGAAGAGAGTTCAGATGCGGACCTCCGCGTTCGCCGCGGTTGTAGTCATCGCAGGGTCGGCGCTGGCCGCCTGCGGCTCCGGCTCCACCGGTGGTGACAGCGGCACCAAGGCGGGCGGCGGCGCGGAGAACGCCAAGGTGGCCTTCCTCATGCCCGACCTCGCCTCCACCAGGTACGAACTGCAGGACAAGCCGCTGTTCGAGGCCAAGATGAAGCAGCTCTGCCCGAGCTGCACGGTCATCTACCAGAACGCCGACTCCGACGCGGCCAAGCAGCAGCAACAGGCGAACTCGGCCCTGGCGCAGGGCGTCAAGGCCATCGTGCTCGACCCGGTCGACTCGGCCGCCGCGGCCACGATGGTCAAGACGGCGCAGTCGCAGGGAGTGGCGGTCATCGCCTACGACCGGCCGATCCCGGCCACGCCCGCCGACTACTACATCTCGTTCGACAACGAGAAGATCGGCAACATGATCGCCCAGTCCCTGGTCGACCACCTCAAGAAGGAGAACATCCAGGGCGGCCTCCTGGAGGTCAACGGCTCGCCCACGGACGCGGCGGCCGGCCTGATCAAGAAGGGCATCCACAGCGCGATCGACCCGAGCGGCTTCAAGCTGCTGGCCGAGTACGACACTCCCGACTGGCAGCCGGAAAAGGCCCAGACCTGGGTCAGCGGCCAGATCACGCAGTTCAAGGACCAGATCGCCGGCGTGGTCGCGGCCAACGACGGCACCGGCGGCGGCTCGATCGCCGCGTTCAAGGCGGCCGGCGTGAAGGTGCCGCCGGTCACGGGCAACGACGCCGAGCCGGCCGCCGCCCAGCGGATCATCGCCGGCGACCAGTACAACACGATCTCCAAGCCGATCAAGATCGTGGCGGAGGCGTCGGCCGACGTCGCCTACCAGTTCATGCAGGGCAAGAAGCCCGCGGGCAAGACCACGCTCTACAACACCCCGTCCCAGCTGTTCGTCCCCACGGTCGTGACCAAGGAGAACATCAAGGCGGTCCTGTTCGACAGCGGCATCATGAAGGCCGGCGAAGTGTGCACCGGCGAATACGCCAAGGGCTGCGCCGAGCTCGGCATCAAGTAAGGCTAGGGAGGAGCGGCCTTGTCGCCCACACAGCAAGCGGACAGCGTTCTGTCCCTGCGAGGGATCAGCAAGACGTTCGGAGCGGTCGCCGCGCTCACCGACATCGACCTCGATGTCGCGGCGGGCCAGGTCATGGCCATCGTCGGCGACAACGGCGCGGGCAAGTCGACGCTGGTCAAGATCCTGTCGGGGGTGCATCCGCCCGATTCGGGGACGATCACCTTCGAGTCGCGGGACATCCACATCCCGACGCCGGCGGCGGCGCACAAGCTCGGCATCGCCACCGTGTTCCAGGACCTCGCCCTGTGCGAGAACCTCAACGTGATCCAGAACCTGTTCCTGGGCCAGGAGGTCCGCCCGCTCCGGCTGAACGACGTGGCGATGGAGACCCGCTCCTGGGACCTGCTCCGCCAGCTGTCGGCGAAGATCCCGAGTGTCCGCGTGCCGGTGGCCGCGCTCTCCGGCGGCCAGCGCCAGACGGTGGCCATCGCCAGGTCGCTGCTCGGCGACCCCAAGGTGATCATCCTCGACGAGCCGACCGCCGCCCTGGGCGTCGCCCAGACGGCGGAGGTGCTCAACCTGGTCGAGCGGCTGCGCGAGAACGGCCTCGGCGTCATCATGATCAGCCACAACATGGCCGACGTGCAGGCCGTGGCCGACACCGTGGCCGTGCTCCGGCTCGGCCGCAACAACGGGGTGTTCGACGTGGGCGCGGTCTCCACCGAAGAGATCATCGCCGCCATCACCGGCGCCACCGACAATGCGGTCTCCCAGCGCCAGGCGCGCCGCAAGGAAGGTCTGCCCTCATGAACAGCACGCTCACGGACCGCCAGGACGAGCGGCTGAGCGCGAACGAAGGGGTGCGCGGCGCGATCGCCGACGTGGTCGAGCGGGCCCGTGGCGGCGACCTGGGTGTGATCCCCGTCGTGGTGGGGCTCATCGTCATCTGGACGGTGCTGCAGATCCTCAACCCGATCTTCCTGTCCAGCGCGAACCTGGTGAACCTCACCCTGGAGTCGGCCGCGACCGGCATCATCGCGCTGGGCATCGTCTGCGTGCTGCTGGTCGGCCAGATCGACCTGTCGGTCGGCTCGGTCAGCGGCCTGTCGGGGGCCGTGCTCGCCGTGCTCTTCGTGGTCAAGGGGCTGCCGGTCTGGCTGGCCATCCTGGCCGCGGTCATCATGGGCGCGGCGATCGGCTGGGTGTACGCGCAGCTGTTCAACCGCTTCGGGGTGCCGAGCTTCGTCATCACGATGGCCGGGCTGCTGGCCTTCCTCGGACTGCAGCTCTATGTGCTGGGCACCAAGGGCTCGATCAACCTGCCGTTCGACTCGGGCCTGGTGAACTTCGCGCAGCTCGACTTCGTACCGGCCTGGCTGTCGTACTGCTTCGCGGTGATCGCGGCCGTCTGGCTGTTCGCCAGCGGCTACCTGCACGCCCAGGAGCGGCGGCGCGCCGGGCTGTCGGCCAGGAGCCTGTCCATGCTGCTGGTCAGGAGCCTGGCGCTGCTGGCCGTGCTGGCCTTCGTGGTCTACTACCTCGGGCAGACCCGCGGCATCGGCTGGATGTTCATCTTCTTCGTGGCGCTGGTGCTGATCATGCACTACATGCTGTCGCGTACCAAGTGGGGCCGGGCCGTCTACGCGGTCGGCGGCAACGTGGAGGCCGCGCGCCGCGCGGGCATCAACGTCAGGGCCATCTACACCTCGGTGTTCGTGCTCTGCTCGTCGTTCGCGGCGGTGGGCGGCATCCTCGCGGCGGCCCGGCTGGCCGCGGCGAACCAGAGCAGCGGCGCGGGCGACGTCAACCTCAACGCCATCGCGGCGGCCGTGATCGGCGGGACGAGCCTGTTCGGCGGGCGCGGCACGGCCTTCGGCGCGCTGCTCGGCATCATCGTCATCCAGTCGATCTCCAGCGGGCTGACCCTGCTCAACCTCGACTCCTCCATCCGCTTCGTGGTCACGGGCATCGTCCTGCTGCTCGCGGTCGTCGTCGACTCGATCGCCCGCAAGTCGCGGACCTCCCACGGACGCGCCTGATGGCGGTCATCTGCGTCGACGCGGGGACCACGGTCATCAAAGCCGTCGGATACGACGAGACGGGCGCCGAGACGGCCGTCGCCCGGCACGGCACCACCGTCTCCAGGCCCGCGCCCGGCCAGGCCGAGCAGGACATGGACTCCGTCTGGGACGCGGTCGCCGGCACGGTCCGCGAGGTCGCGTCCCGGCTCGGCACCGCGCCCGACTTCGTGGCCGTGACCGCGCAGGGTGACGGCTGCTGGCTGGTCGACGGGGCGGGCCGCCCCACCGGTCCGGCGATCCTGTGGAACGACGGCCGCGCCGCCGCCACGGTCGACCACTGGAACCGCTCGGGGCTGGCCGCCGACGCCTTCCGCGTCAACGGCTCCTCCGCCGCCTCCGGGCTCCCCCACGCGATCCTGACCTGGCTGAACGAGCACGACCCCGACCGGCTGGCCCGCTCGGCCGCCAACCTGTCGTGCGGCGGCTGGATCTTCTCCAGGCTGACCGGCGAGCTGGCCGCCGACGAGTCCGACGGCTCGGCCCCCTTCATGGACCTGCGCACCCGCGCCTACTCCCCCGCGCTCCTGGCCATGTTCGGCCTGGAGTGGGCCGATCGCCTGCTGCCCGAGCTGCGCGACGACACGCGCCGGGTGGGCGCCCTGACCCGCGAGGCCGCCGAGCTCCTCGGGCTGCCCGCCGGGACACCGGTCGTGATGGCGCCCTACGACATCGCCGCCACCGCGATCGGCGCCGGCACCGTCGGCCCCGGCCAGGCGTGCAGCATCCTGGGCACCACGCTCTGCACGGAGACCGTCGTCGAGCGGCCCGACCTGGACGGCGAGCCCGTCGGCATCACGATCGCGATGCCCGACGGCTACCTGCGCGCCTTCCCCACCTTCGCCGGGACCGAGGTTCTGCAGTGGGCCTGCCGGCTGCTCGGCCTGGACGGCCCGGCCGAGCTGGGCGAGCTGGCCGCCACCGGCCCGCCGGGCGCGGGCGGGCTGTCGTTCCAGCCCTACTTCTCCCCCGCCGGTGAGCGCGCGCCGTTCTCCGATCCGCTGGCCAGGGGCGCCTTCCTCGGCCTGTCCTTCGAGCATGGGCGCGAGCACGTCGCCCGGGCCGTGCTCGAAGGGCTCACCCTCGTCATCCAGGACTGCCTGGCCGCCTCCGGTGACGGGCCGCACGAGCTGCGGGTGTGCGGCGGCGGCTCGGCCAGCGCGCTGTGGCTGCGGATGATCTCCGACGTCACCGGCCTGCCGGTCTTCCGATCGGGAGACGCCGAGGTCGGCGCCAGGGGCGCCTTCCTGGTCGGCCTGGCCGCCACGGGCGCGGCCACGAGCATCGAGGCGGCGGCCGACCGGTACGTCCGGTTGCGGGATGCCGTACGACCCGAGTCCGGCGCGTACGGCACGGCGTACCAGGACTTTCTGGCCCTGCGCGAGACCAGCGCCCGATCATGGCCGCTGCTCGCCGAGATGCGGGGGCGCTCGTGAGCGTCTGGATCGGTGTGGACCTGGGCACGCAGAGCGTCCGGGCGATGGCCGTCACGGACGGCGGCGAAGTGCTCGGCGCGGCGAGCAGGCCGCTGACCAGCCACCGCGACGGGCCCCGGCACGAGCAGGACCCCGAGGAGTGGTGGCGGCAGCTCTCCGCCGCCACCAGCGAGGCGCTGCGCGACGTGCCGCCGGAGCGGATCCGCGGCGTCGCCGTGGCCGCGACCTCGGGCACGATCCTGCTGACCGGCCCCGACGGCACCGCGCTGACCCCCGGTCTGATGTACGACGACCGGCGGGCGGCGGCCGAGGTGGCGCGGATCGACTCGGTCGGCGCGGCCGTCTGGCAGCGGCTCGGCTACCAGCGTATGCAGGCCAACTGGGCGCTGCCCAAGCTGCTGTGGCTGCTGCCTGACGCCCCGCCGGGCGCGCGGCTGGCGCACCAGAACGACTTCGTCAACCGGCGCCTGGTCGGGCGCGACGTGGCCACCGATCTGAGCAACGCGCTCAAGACCGGCGTGGACCTGATCGAGGAGCGGTGGCCGTACGAGGTGTTCGACGAGCTGGGGGTGCCCGCCGAGACACTGCCCGACGTCGTACGGCCCGGCACCACGCTCGGCACGGTCTGCGCCGAGGCCGCCGCGAGCACCGGCATCCCGGTCGGCACCCCGGTGATCGCCGGGACCACCGACGGGTGCGCGGCGCAGCTCGGCGCCGGAGCGATGACGCCGGGCAGCTGGAACTCCGTCATGGGCACCACCCTGGTGCTCAAGGGCGTCACCAGGGAGCTGATCCACGACCCGCTGGGCGTCGTCTACTCGCACCGCGCGCCGGACGGCTCGTGGCTGCCGGGTGGCGCGTCGAGCACGGGCGCGGGGGTGCTGACCCGCGAGTTCGCCGGACAGGACCTCGACGCGCTGAGCACCCGGGCCGCCGCCCGCTACGGCCCCACCGCCGGCTTCGGGCCCGCCGCCCACTTCGGTCCCGCCGCCAACGGCGGCGCCGGGGAGCCAGTCGTCACCTATCCGCTCGTGTCGCGCGGGGAGCGGTTCCCGTTCGTGGCGCCCGAGGCCGAGGGGTTCACGCTCGGCCGGCCCGCCGACGACGTGGAGCGCTACGTGGCGATCCTGCGCGGCGCGGCGTTCGTCGAGCGGCTCTGCTTCGACTATCTCGACCTGCTGGGCGCCCCGGCGGACGGGGAGATCGTGCTCACCGGCGGAGCCACCAGGAGCGCGTACTGGAACCAACTGCGCGCCGACGTCCTCGGGCGGCCCGTCACGCTGCGGGAGAACGCCGAGCCCGCGCTCGGCATGGCCGTACTGGCCGCGGGAGACAAGGGCGACGCGGCCGGGATGATCCGCACCCGCGCGGTCGTGGACCCGGCCGGACCCCGCATGGACGAGACCTACCTACGCTTCGTCACCGAACTGGAAGGACGCGGCTGGCTGCCCGCGAGCGCCGCCGACCACGCCCGTGAGAGGACCGCGCCATGACCAACATCGCACTGGTGCGCCACGGCGAGTCCGTCTGGCATGCCGAGAACCGCTACGCCGGGCTCAGCGACGTCGAGCTGACCCCGCGCGGCCTCGACCAGGCCGGGCAGCTGGCCTCCTGGGCGGGCCGGGCCGGGCTTGCGGCCGTCTGGGCGTCCACCCTGAGCAGGGCCCGCATCACCGCCGCCGCCAGCGCCGAGGCGGCGGGCGTCGACCTGCGGGTGGACGAGCGGCTGCGGGAGCTCGACTTCGGCCAGGCCGACGGGCTGACCGCGGCGGAGATGCGCGAGCTCTTCCCCGAGGCCCGCGCCGCCTTCGAGGCCGATCCCGCCACGAACCCACTGCCGGGCGGCGAGGACCCCAAGCTCGCGGCCGACCGGTTCACCGAGTGTCTGCGGGACATCGCCGCGGCCCATCCCGACGGCCGGGTGATGGTCGTCGCCCACACGACCGTCATCAGGATCGCGCTGTGCCGGCTCATGGGCGTGCCGCTGGACGAGTACCGGCGGCTCTTCCCGAGCCTGGACAACTGCGCCATCACCGAGATCCGCCCGCGGAACGGCCAGGTGGCGATCCTGCGGTACAACTCCCCGATTGGAGCTCTTCGTTGACCATCCGAGTCCTCGCCGCCGGCGACCACTTCGTCCAGAACCGCCTCTTCATCGACGCGCTCCGGCACGCGGTTCCCGGTGAGGTGGAGATCAGCGAGCTGACGCTGCCGTGGCCGGAGGTGCCGTTCGGCCGGGTGAGCGAGGTGGACGAGGCGTCCGATGTGGAGGACGAGCTGATCGAGGCGCTGCGCGGCGTCGAGGTCTGCGTGACCCAGATGGCCCCCCTGACGAAGCGGGTGCTGGACGCGTCGCCGGAGCTCAAGCTGTTCTGTGTCAGCCGGGGCGGCCCGGTCAACGCCAACCTGGACGCGGCCACCGAGGCGGGGGTCGCGGTCACGTTCGCGCCGGGACGCAACGCCGTGGCCACCGCCGAGCACACGCTGGCCATGCTCCTCGCGGCCACCCGCCGCATCCCCCAGACGCACGCCGACCTGGCGGGGGGCGTCTGGCGGGGCGACTACTACACCTATGACAACGTCGGGCCCGAGCTGGAGGGCTCCACGGCGGGCCTGGTCGGCTATGGGGCGATCGGCCGCCGGGTGGCCCGCATGTTGGAGGGCTTCGGGGCGGAGGTCCTGGTCTACGACCCTTACGTGGAAATTTCAGGACAGGTGGAGTTGGACGAGCTGCTCGAACGCTCCCAGTTCCTCTCCCTGCACGCGCGGGCCACCCCCGAGACCATCGGCATGATCGGCGCGCCGCAGATCGCCGCGATGCCTCGCGGGTCCGTCATCGTCAACTGCGCGCGCGGCTCGCTGCTCGACTACGACGCCCTGTGCGACGCGCTGGAGTCGGGTCACCTGTTCGGCGCCGCGGTGGACGTCTTCCCCGAGGAGCCCATCCCGGCGGGGTCGCGGCTCCTCACGACCCCCAACCTGGTGATGACCCCGCACCTGGCCGGCGCCAGCAAGGAGACGGCCATGAAGGCCGCCGAGATCGTCGCCGAGGACGTGGCCCGCTATGTCCGCAAGGAGCCGCTCAAGCACTGGGCCAACCCGGCGGCGCTCATCCCTTGAGCGCGCCGGCCATCAGCCCGCGCATGAAGAACCGGCCGAGCAGCACGTAGATCAGCATCGTCGGCACCGACGCCAGAATCGCCGCCGCCATCTGCTGGCTGTACGGCGTGGCCTGGGCGCCGGCGATGTTGTTGAGCATGACGGTCGTCGGCCAACTGGTCGGCCCGGTGAGGAAGACGGCGAACAGGAAGTCGTTCCACATCGAGGTGAACTGCCAGATGATCACCACCGCGATGGCCGGCGCGGACACCGGCAGCACTACCGACCAGTACGTACGCAGCATCCCCGCGCCGTCCACCCGAGACGCCTCGATGAGCTCGTCCGGGATGGTGACGTAGTAGTTGCGGAAGATCAGCGTGCAGATCGGGATGCCGTAGACCACGTGCGCCAGCGTCAGCCCGGGGATGCCGCCGTAGAAGACGCCCTGCAGCCCGGTCAGCTCGTTGAGGTTCACCAGGAGCTGCACCAGCGGGATCATCACCCCCTGGTAGGGGATGAACATGCCGAACAGGAACAGCGTGAACAGCACATCCGCGCCCGGGAAGCGCCATTTCGACAGCACGTAGCCGTTCATGGAGCCGAGCACGCAGGACAGCAGCGAGCCCGGCACGGCCAGCAGGACGGAGTTCCACAGGCCCGGGGCCAGCTTCTCCCACGCCACGCGCCACGCCTCGAAGGTCCAGGTCCGCGGCAGGTTCCACGCCTGGCTCGGGTCCGCCTCGGTCAGCGGCTTGAAGCTGGTGACCAGCAGGACGTAGATCGGGATCAGGAAGATCACCACGAAGGCGATCAGCAGGACGAGCCGCACCCCGGTGGACACCCGCCGGCGCCCGATCACCGCGGTCATGAACGCCTCTCCTTACGCACGGACCAGATCAGGTACGGGATGACGAAGACGGCCACGCTCAGCACGATGTACGAGGCGATGGTGGCGCCCTTGGCCGGGTCGTGGGAGTCGAACACCGCCACCCACATGAACACGGCGGGCACGTCGGTGATGATCTGCTTGCCCGACACCGCCACGATCAGGTCGAACACCTTGAGCGAGATGTGCCCGAGGATGATCAGCGCCGACAGCGTCACGGGCCGGAGCATCGGCAGCACGACGTGCCGGTAGACGCCCCACTCGTTGCACCCGTCGACCCGCGCCGCCTCGCGCAGTTCCTCCGGCACACCACGGAACCCCGCCAGGAACAGTGCCATGACATATCCGGACATTTGCCAGACTGCCGGAAGGGCCATCGCGGCCATCCCCCAGTCCGGATCCCGGAACCACTGCCACTGCGGCAGCCCGATCCAGTCGAAGAGCCGGTTGAGCCCGACCGCCCGCTGCTCCATCCCCGAGTTCATCAGCCACCGCCACACGATGCCGGTCGCGACGAACGAGATGGCCATCGGGAACAGGTAGATCGCCCGGAACGTCCCCTCGCCCCTGATCCCCTTCTCCATGAGGAAGGCCAGGAACCAGCCGAGCACCAGCGCGCCCAGCACGAACACGAGCGTGAACATGATCGCGTGCTGCACCGAGATGTGCCATCGAGGCAGGTCCCAGATGTCGACGAAATTCTTCAGCCCGACGAACTTGCCCTCGGACACCTCGTCGTGCTTGTCGGTCATGGCCAGCTGGAAGTTCCAGCCCAGCATGCCGTACACGAACACGCCGATCGCGATGATGGACGGCGTGACGAGGAGTAACCCAGGCAGCCAGGTGCGTGCCCGCCTCACAACATCCCCTCCAAGAGGTACGGCAGGCGCGAAACGCCTGCCGTACCCGGGTGACCGCAATTACTGCGCGTTGGCCGTTGCCGCGTCGACGAGCCCCTTCTGCAGGGCCGCGACGTCCTTGCTGCCGATGAACAGGCCGACCGCCTCGGTGATCGAGGCCAGCCACGGCTGGTTCACCGACACCCCGTGCTGGATGGAGCCGGCCAGCTTGTTGCTCGACCAGTCCTTCAGCGCGTCCGCCAGGTAGTCGGTGTAGAGCGACTGGTCGGCGTCCTTACGGGCGGGGATGGAGCCCTTCTTCGGGTTGAAGGCGTCCTGTCCCTCCTTGCTGGCCGCGACCTTGAGCCAGGCGATGGCCCCGTCACGGTTCTTGGCGCCCTTGGGCAGCGTGAAGCTGTCGGACAGCCACAGGTAGGTGCCCTCGGTGCCGGGAGAGGGCGCCCAGTCGAAGTCCTCCTTCGACTTCTTGCCCAGGCCGCCGTCCGGCGGGTTGTGGAAGTAGCCGTAGGCCCAGTCGCCCATGACGTTGAACGCGGCCTCGCCGTCGGCCACCTGCTTGGCCGCGGGCTGCCAGTCGTCCTGCGGGTCGCCCGCGTACGACATGATCGTCTTGAAGCTCTCCAGCGCCTTCTTCACCTCGGGGCTGCCCCAGTTGGCGCCCGGCTTGAACAGCGCGTTGTAGGCGTCGGTGCCGAGCGAGCCGAGCAGCACGCTCTCCATCAGGTGCACCACGGTCCACTCCGAGCCGATGGACAGCGGGATCTTGCCCTTGGCCTTCACCTTGCCCAGGTCGGCGATGAACTCGTCGACCGACTTGGGCGCGGCCGCGATCCCCGCCTCCTTCAGCAGCTTCGGGTTGAACCACAGCACGTTCGACCGGTGGATGTTGACCGGCACCGAATAGATCTTGCCGTCCACGCTGATCTGGTCGATCAGCTGGGAGGGGAAGACGTCCTTCAGCTTCAACTCGTCATAGAGGGAGTTGAGGTCCTCCAGGTCGCCTGCCTTGATGTAGCCCTGCAATTCGGCGCCCGCGTGACCCTGGAAAGTGTCCGGCGGGGTGTCCGCCTGCAACTTCGACTGCAGCAGCGCCTTGGCCTTGTCGCCGGAGCCGCCCGCCACCGCCGCGTCGAAGAAGGTGTAGTTCGGGTTCTCCTTCTCGAAGATCTCCCGCATCGCCTTCAGACCGTCGGCCTCACCCGGCCCGGTCCACCACGAGAACACCTCGACCTGCTTCTTCTCGCCGCCACCCGTGGCCTGCGGGCTCGCCGTTGCGCCGCCGCCGCTACCACCGCAGCCGGCCAGGCCGAGCACGCTCGCCATAGTGATCGCGACGGCCGCCAACCACCGTCGTCGCATCGCACACCGTCCCTTCGAAACCCCGAGTGGTGAAGGTTGACAACGTTGTCAGTAGGGCAATCAACCCACTTCGCACTTGGAGCCGTCAAGGCATGTGCTGATAACAGGTCCGCATAGGCGCGACGACCAGCAGATGGTGGGCGGGCCCGAGCCCTGCGCGGCTCGAGCCCGCTGTCACGCGTCCGGAACCAGACCCCCACCCCTCCGAGGAGGCCAAGCTCCGCCTGGACACGCGACGCCCCATTGGATCGAGCCACGACGCCCCCTGACTGAGAGGCGAGATCGCAAGGTGCGGTCGATCACATGCAGAACGTTAGACATGTGGACGGGACACCGCATGCGTCGAGATGGCCATTCGAGGATGTAACCGTTCGACCCCGGAGATGTGTAGAGAGGTCTGTGCAGCGCCATATGTAGGAGGAGAAGAGTGCCGAGGTCATCCCGGTGAGCGCGTGTTGGCGTACCACTTCAGGAGAGTGCCGCCTCCAGGACGGCGCGGGCGATGAGGGCGGCGGTCGACGGCGCGGCGTGCTCCAGGACCACGCCCACGGCCACCTCCGGCGTGTCCGCCGGGGCGAACGCCGTGAAGAGCGCGTGGTCCTCCCCTGCCCCCGACTTGGCCGCCACCTCCACCCCCGGGATGGCGGACGCCGTACCGGAACCGCCGGCACCGGTGACCGTGAGCATCATCGAGGTGAGCTGGCGGGCCAGGGTGGCGGGGATGGTCACCCGGTACGGCGCCGGGTCGGCCCGATCGATGAGCGAGCCGTCCGGAAGACGTACATCCTCCACCAGGTACGGGCGCATGAGGACGCCGTGGTTGGCGACGGCGGCCGACAGCATGGCGATCATCAGCGGCGTGGCCCGGACGTCATGCCGCCCGATGGCCGACAGGGCGGTCTGGGCCCGGTTCATGTTCGGGGGGTAGGTGCTGGCGGTGACCTGCAGCGGGATCGTGAGGTCGCGGTCGTTGAAGCCGAACGCCTCCGCCTGGTCACGCAGGATGTCCTGCCCCAGCTGGAGGCCGATGCCGGCGAAGGCGGTGTCGCAGGAGGACCGGAAGGCGTCCGGCAGCGTCGGACGGGCATCGCCGCAGGACCCGCCCGTGTCAGGCAGGTAGGCCGTGCTGCCGGGCAGCCGCAGCCGGGCGGGGGCATCGACCCGTGAGGTGGGCGAGTACTCGCCCGACGACAGCGCGGCGGCCGTGGTGACCAGCTTGAACGCGGAGCCGGGCGGATATCTCTGGCTGACCGCCCGGTTGACCAGCGGCCCGGCGGGGTCGCCGCGCAGACGCCGGTCCGTCTTGGCCAGCTCGGCGGGGTCGGTGGTGGTGTAGGCGTTGGGGTCGTACGACGGGTAGCTGGCCAGGGCGAGGATCGCGCCGGTCGCCGGGTTGACGGCGACCGCGGCGCCCGGCCGGCCCGCCGCCCTGAGGCCTTCGTACGCGGCCGTCTGCGCGCGGTCGGTGATCGTGAGCCGGACGTCGGCGCCGCGGGCCCTGCCGTGCCGGACGAGCGAACGGACCTGGATCCTCGAGTCGTCGCCGGACAGGACGTCGTCCGCGGCCCCCTCGATGCCCGTGGTCCGGCTGAGCGACGCCGTCCCGGTCACTGGGGCGTACAGCTCGCCGTGGGGGTAGACGCGGCGATACGCGTACGGCCCGCGGGCCGTCGGACGGCTCACGGCGACGGTCGTGCCGTCATAGGTGAGGATGTCGCCGCGCGGATGGTCGAACCTGGCGATGGCGGAGCGCTGGTTGCGCGGATCGGCGTTGAGCCCCCGCGCCCCGAACCCCTGGATCACCGTGATGTTGGCCAGCACCGCGAACAGCAGCATCGCGCACCCCTTGGCGACGCGGCGCAGCGGGATGTTGATCCGTCTCGCCCTGGGCCCGGCCATGGTCCCGGTCTAACAACCGGACCCCAAAGACAGGGCTAGACGACTCTGCGGTAGTAGGAAATCTTGTTGTGGATGTAGCGCTGACGCTCGGTGAGGTTGGCGATCTGCTCCCGGACGCGGCCGTCGTGCTCCTCCAGGAGCTTGATGCGGTCGGCGATCGTGTGGTCGCCCTGCCGCACCAGGTCGGCGAAGCGGAGCATCTCGGCGATCGGCATGCCGGTGTCGCGCAGGCAGCGGATCGTGCCGAGCCAGCCGACGTCCTCCTCGGTGAACCGGCGCTGACCTGCGGCGTTGCGGCCGACAGGCTCCAGCAGGCCGATCTTCTCGTAGTAGCGCAACGTGTCCAGGGTGAAGCCGGTCTCCTCGACCACTTCCGCGGGTGTGTAGACGCTCACGGCAGAAGCATCGCACCTGGAGCCGACTCCAGGTCAACCACTTCTCAGCAGAGGCCGGCTTGACATGGAGCGCACTCCAGCTTTCACGATCACGGCCATGAACATCGCACTGGGCACGATCCCGTTCGGCACCGCGGTCGACGAGAAGGACACCTTCGCCATTCTGGACCGGTTCGTCGAGGCCGGGGGCACCATGCTGGACACGGCCAACAACTATCCGTTCTGGGTGCCGGGGTGCACGGGCGACGAGAGCGAGCTGGCCATCGGCTCCTGGCTCGCGGCGCGCGGCAACCGGGACCGGATCTTCCTGAGCACGAAAACCGGCGCCCGGCCCACCGTACCCGGCGACGACACGCTCGCCTCGGCGGAGGGACTGTCCGCCGCCTCCATCGGCAAGGCGATCGAGGGCAGCCTGCGGAGATTGCGGACGGACTACATAGATGTGTATTGGTCGCACATCGAGGATCGCTCCGTACCCCTGGAGGAGACCCTGGGGGCATTCGACGACCTGGCCCGGCAGGGCAGGATCCGCAGCGTAGGGGCCAGCAACCTGGCCACCTGGCGGGCCGAGCGGGCCAGGAACCTGTCGGCGGCGCGGGGCTGGCTGCCGTACACATGCCTGCAGCTCCGGCACACCTACCTGCGCCCGCGACCGCTCACGCGGCTGGCCGAGTCTGGCCACGCGCTGGCGACGGACGAGACGCTGGAGTATGTACGCGCCGAGCCCGACGTGACGCTGTGGGCGTACAACACGCTGATGGCGGGCGCCTACACACGGCCCGACCGCCCGATCCCCGACATTTACCAGCATCCGGGTACGACCCGGCGGCTCGCGGTCCTGCGTGCGGTGGCGGCGGAGGTGGGGGCGACGCCCAACCAGGTGGTGCTGGCCTGGCTGCTGGCCGACGGGCACGTCCCGATCGTCGGCGTCTCCACGATGGCCCAGCTCGAGGAGGCTCTGGGCGCGGCGGACGTACGGCTGGACGACGAGCTACGCGCCCGGCTGGACGCGGCGTGCTGAGACCGGCACCGCGGCCCGGCGTGTTGCGGGAGCGCTCCCGCGAAGTGCCGCAGACACAGAAGCAGGCGGTCCGTCAGCGACAGACGGACCGTCAGGGCAGGTGGTCGGCCAGGTAGCGGTGGACCAGCTGCTTGCACTCGGCGATCAGGTCGGAATCACCGTCGGGACGCACCCGGAAGGCCAGCTTGAGCACCGCGTCCGTGGCCTCGACCGCCACCAGCAGGGCGCGGTCGAGCCCCGGCCCGACAGGAGCGTCGAGCAGGTCGACCGTGAGGGCTCGCAGCCGGTCGGCGACCACGACGTTGTTCTCCAGGGCGGCGTCGAGCATCCGGTCGGTGCCCTTGAGCGCCGGCCCGCCCGGCGCCGTCAGCACCTCCCCGAAGTCGACCACCGCGAATCCCGGAGTGGTCCGCTTCATCACCACGAACTCGTCGATGGCCAGGTCGACCAGGTCGGTCCAGTGGTCGAGACCGGACTCGGCGATCCGCTCCGTGAGCCGCTCGGTGATGCGCTGCAGGAAGGCATCGAGGTTGCGCAGGGCCAGCGCTCGCACCAGACCCTGCTTGTCGGAGAAGAATTGGTAGAACGTGCCTATCGGCACCTCGGCCCGGCGCGCGACCTCTTTGGTGGTCAGTGCCTCGTAACCGACCTCGTCGAGCAAATGTGCGCACTCGTCGAGCATCCGTTCGACTCGCTCCACGCTGCGGCGTTGGGCTGGACGCCGGCGCAGGGTACTCGTCATGCCCCCCATCTTGGCGTATTACCGCCAGGTAGGCTCCCCCGAGCCTCCGCGAGTTAACATGAGTCCCACTCGGATGATCGCTTAGGAGTGCGCATGTTCCTATGGGGTACGGCCACAGCCGCCTACCAGATCGAGGGCGCCGTCAAGGATGACGGCAGGGGCGCCTCCGTCTGGGACACCTTCGCCCACGAGCCGGGCCACATCCGGGACGGGCACACCGGGGACGTCGCGTGCGACCACTACCACCGCTGGCCCGAGGACCTCGCGCTCATGGCCGGCCTGGGCGTCAACGCCTACCGCTTCTCGATCGCCTGGCCCCGCGTGCTTCCGCTGGGCACGGGCCGGGTGGAGCCGAGGGGCCTCGACTTCTACGACCGGCTGGTCGACGGCCTGCTGGCGGCGGGGATCGCGCCGGTGCCGACCCTGTTCCACTGGGACCTGCCGCAGGCGCTGCAGGACATGGGCGGGTGGATGAACCGCGATATTTCCTACTACTTCGCCGAATACGCGGCGATAGTGGCCGAGCGCCTCGCCGACCGGGTGCCCATGTGGATCACGCTGAACGAGCCGTTCGTGCACATGGCCTTCGGGTACGGCATGGGCGTCCACGCCCCCGGCCAGGCCCTGCTGTTCGACGCCCTGCCCGTCGCCCACCACCAGCTGCTCGGCCACGGCCTGGCCGTACAGGCGCTGCGCGCGGCCGGGGCGCGGCAGGTGCTGATCACGAACAACTGCACCCCGGTCTGGCCCGCCTCGGCGGAGCCCGCGGACCTGGCGGCGGCCGACGCGTACGACACGCTGCACAACCGCCTGTTCAACGACCCGATCCTGCTGGGCGAGTATCCGGACCTGAAGGCCATCGGCGCCATGGACGTGGTCCGCGACGGCGACCTGGCCGTCATCTCCGCGCCCCTGGACGGCCTGGGCATCAACTACTACAACCCCACCCGCATCGGCGCGCCCACGGACGACGGCCTGCCCTTCACCGACCACGGCATCACCGGCTACCCCACCACGGCCTTCGGCTGGCCGGTCGTCCCCGACGGCCTGCGCGAACTCCTGACGGGCCTGCGCACCAGGTACGGCTCCGCGCTGCCGCCGGTGTACGTAACGGAGAACGGCTGCTCCCAGGAGGATGTCCCCGGCCCGGACGGCACGATCGACGACCAGGGCCGCATCGCCTTCCTGGACGGCCACATCAGAGCGGTGGAACAGGCGGCGGCGGAGGGCGTCGACGTCCGGGGCTACTTCGTCTGGTCACTGCTGGACAACTTCGAGTGGGCCGAGGGCTACCACCAGCGCTTCGGCCTGGTCCACGTGGACTTCACCACCCAGCACCGCACGCCAAAGGCGTCATACGCCTGGCTCCGCGACCTCATCGCAGCCTTCTCCCGCTCCCCCGGAGGGGGTATCTCCCTGTAGGGACCCCAACCACAACGGACCGTCGTTCCGCACAGCCGCTAGAACACCGACACATGCACATGGTCGTAGTGGTTGGCGGTGACCCCACCCCGATCCGACATCGGGTCCCAACCACCCCCCGACCGAATGTCGTAATACCGCTGCTTCCAGATGATGTACATCACCCCGATCCGGGGCCCGTTCTTGATCAGCCACTCGGCCAGCGCGTCACCCCGGTCGCCGTCGGCCCCCGAGGCCGCCCGCCCGCCGCTCGACATCATGAAGTCGCAGGCCCGCCCCTTGCCGTGCTCACCGGGGTCACCAGGCCGCAGGCAGCCCACCCCGTACGGCATGGGGAAGTTCCGCATGATCTCGGCACGCACCGCGATCATGCGCGGCGTGAGCCCCGAGGAGCCGCCCGGCTGCTGGAAACCGTACTTGGCGAGGAGCCGCTCGATCTCGCGGCGCTTGCCCTGCATGGTCTTGATCTCTTTTTTCAGCTTGTCGATCTTTTCGGCGGCGGTCCGCTTGGCGTCCGCCGCCTTGTCGATCAACGCCTGGATGCTCTGCACCTTGCTGATGCGCTCGTTGGCCAGATAGGTCATGTTCGCCGCCTGGCCGAGCGCGACAGTGGGGTCGACGCCCGGGGCGATCAACTGGACGCCGTCGAGCGGGCCCGCGATGTAGGTGCTCTGGGCGATCGAGGTCACTTCGGCCTTGGCGCTGGCGAGCCGGGCTTCCAGGTCGCCGGAGTTGTCGGTGGCCTTCTTGGCCTGGATCCGTACTTCCTCCAGGCTCTGGATCTGGCCGCGATAGAGGTCGTTGAGCTGGGACGCCTGCTTGGTCAGCTTGCGCAACTCGGCCGGGTTGGGAGCCGCGGAGACCGGGAGAGGGAACGCGAACAGCCCCACCAGGACGATGGCGAATAGGGCGAAGCGACTGATTTTCACGTCCGTCCTCCCCTCATCGACGGACCGAAACTATAGAAGATGATCTTGAATATTGTCACCTGAACACGGCAAGTCGCGCCCCTTTGGCGAATTATCTGAAGATTGTCCGATCTAAGGCAGGCATAAAGATTGGGCCTTGCCGAGCGCGACGTATCGGTCTGAGATGGCGACGAAACTCGTCTCTGCGAAGGGGCAGACCTCGTGTCTCGATTACTGACCCTGTCCACCGCCGTCGTCCTCGGCCTCGGCACGTCCCTCGTCGCCCTGGAGGCCCAGGCGTCGGTGGACCCCCTACCACCCCGCGACAGGATCGAGCTCTACCAACTGGAGAGCACGCCCGGCACCGGGCAGGCCCTCAAGGAGAAGGGCTTCGACGTCGTCCAGCAGGACACCAAGGGCGGCAAGGAGCACGTCGAGGTGACCGCCGCCCAGACCGACCTCGACGGCCTGCGCAAACTCGGCTACAAGCCGGAGCCCGTACGCAACCCGCAGGGCCAGACCCAGTTGGAGGCCGCCAAGGCGCAGGCCACCGGCGGCTACACCGTCTGGAAGTCCTACTCCGAGCCGGGCGGCATCGCCGACCAGCTCAAGGCCATCGCCAACGCGAACAAGGACATAGTGAAGATCGAGTCCCTCGGCAAGACGCTGAAGGGCCAGGACATCCTCGCCGTCAAGGTCACCGCCCTGGCCAGGGTGCTGCCCGACGGCATCAAGCCGGCGACGCTGTACTCGGCGACGCAGCACGCCCGCGAGTGGATCTCGACCGAGGTCGACATGCGGTTGCTGAAGCATGTGATCGCCAACCGGGCCGCGCTCAAGGACCTGCTGAACAGGACCGAGCTCTGGTTCGTGCCGGTCGCCAACCCCGACGGCTACGACTTCACCTTCACCGAGGGCAACCGCCTGTGGCGCAAGAATCTGCGTGACAACGACGGCGACGGGCGGATCACCACCGGCGACGGCGTCGACCCGAACCGTAACTACCCCACCAACTTCCACTACGACGAGGAGGGCTCCTCGTCGATCCCGAGCAGCGAGACCTACCGCGGCGCGGCGCCCGCCAGCGAGCCCGAGACCAGGGCGCTCGACGGACTGCTCAAGCGGATCAGGTTCAAGGGCCAGGTGAACTACCACTCCTTCGGCCCGCTGCTGCTCTATCCGATCGGCTGGCAGGTCGCCACCAAGACCGCGGACAACCCGATCTACGAGGCCATCTCCGGGAACGACGCCAAGCCGGCGATCCCGGGCTTCGACCCGGACCTGTCGGCGGAGCTCTACACCACCAACGGCGAGACGACCGACCACGCCCACGCCTCGTACGGCACGCTGGCCTGGACGCCGGAGCTCGACGAGGGCTGTGACGGCTGCGGGTTCGTCTTCCCCGACGACGAGGCGCTGGTCCAGGCGGAGTTCGAGAAGAACATCCCGTTTGCCCTGGACGTGGCCAAGTCGGCCACCAACTGGTCCGAGCCGGTCAACCACCTCGGCAACGCAACGGCCGACTTCGTGCTCGACCCGTTCGAGGTCAGCTACGGCCGGGACCAGGTGGTCCAGGTCGACGCCAAGCGCAAGCTCGGCCCGATCTTCCTGAACTACCAGGTCAACGGCGGCCGGACCAAGACCGTACTGACCGGCGAGTGGCGGGGCGGCGAGCGCTACGGCAAGGGCTACGACACCTACTACCACTGGATGCGCGGCAAGATCACCGGCACCAGGCCCGGGGACAAGGTCAAGGTCTGGTTCAGCTCGATCGGCAGGAAGAGCGGAGACTTCACCTACCAGGTCGCCAGTGACATCGGCGGCAAGGTGCTGGTGCTGGCCACCGAGGACGTCACGGGCCTCAGCCCCGTCCAGGGCGTGACCGAGGCCAAGTACGCCGACGACTACGTCAAGGCGCTCGACGAGGCCGGTTACAGCTCCGACGTCTATGACATGGACAAGATGGGCCGCAAGGCTCCGCACGCGCTCGGTGTGCTCAGCCACTACAAGGCGGTGGTCTGGGAGACGGGCGACGACATCATCCCGAGATCGGTCGGCCAGGTGGCCGGCACCACCTCCAAGGGCGGCGTCGACACCGAGCTGGCCGTGCGCGACTACCTGAACGAGGGCGGCAAGCTCCTGCACTCGGGCAAGTACCCGTCATACGCGGCCAACAACAACGGCGCCTATTACTACCAGCCCGACCAGCCGGCCCAGCCCGAATGCGCGACCCCCAACGACCCGCCGTGCATCCAGGTGTTCAACGACTTCCAGCAGTACTGGCTGGGCGCCTACGTCTTCTTCGACGACTCGGGCGCCAACCCCGACACAGGCCTCCCGTACGCGCTGCAGGGCGTGAGCGGCCGGTTCAAGGGCTTCACCGGCACGCTGGAGCCGAGCCACACCAACTCGTTCGTGGCGACCTCGGCGATCCTGCCGGCCGCCCAGTTCCCGCAGTTCGCCAGCTCCGCGCCGGTCAAGTGGGCACGGCCCGGCGGACCGTTCGACCCGCACACCGGTTCCTGGGACGTCTACAGCGGCATCGCCGACGCCTCCTGGAAGCGGCTGACCAAGACCGTCGACCTGACCGGCAAGACCAGTGGCGACCTGTCGTTCTGGACCTCGTACGACACCGAGGCCGACTGGGACTTCCTGACCGTCGAGGCGCACACCGTGGGCGGCGACGACTGGACGACCCTGCCCGACGTCAACGGTCACACCTCACAGAGCACGGGCAGCAGCTGTGACCCGCCCAGCGGCGGCGAGGGCTGGCGCGCGCTCCATCCGTTCACCCAGCGCTACCAGGGCGCCAACTGCGAGCCGACCGGCACCTCCGGCTCGTGGAACGCGGCCTCGGGCAACTCGGCCGGCTGGCAGCAGTGGAAGGTCGACCTGACCCCGTACGCGGGTAAGAAGGTGGAGCTGTCCGTCTCGTACATCAGCGACTGGAGCACCCAGGGCGCGGGCGTCTTCCTCGACGACTTCACCGTCACGCTGAACGGCGCGACGGCGGAGCAGACCTCGTTCGAGAGCGACCTGGGCGGCTGGAGCGCGGCGGCGCCTCCTGAGGGCACCTCGCCCTCGATCAACACCTGGGCCCGCACGGACCAGGTGTTCGAGGAGGGCGGCGGCATCGCCACCAAGGACACCGTCTACCTCGGCTTCGGCGTGGAGAGCCTGACGACCCAGGCCATGCGCACGGACCTGGTCAAGCGGTCCTTGCGGCACCTGCTCGGCTGATCGACCGGAGGGGTCCGGTACGCGTACGCGCGTGCCGGACCCCTCTTGCGCGCGTGGACAGAACATGGTTCGGTCACCTTGAGGAGCACCGTAGCCAAGCAAGCATTCGGTCAAGCAGGAGGCTCACGACATGCGCCAGCACGACACGCTGTTCATCGGGGGCGAATGGGTGGCCCCGGCCGGGACCGGCACCATCGACGTCATCTCCCCCCACACCGAAGAGGTCGTGGGCCGCGTGCCCGACGGCACGCCCGAGGACATGGACCGCGCGGTGGCCGCGGCGCGGCAGGCGTTCGACCACGGTCCGTGGCCGCGCATGACGTTCGCCGAGCGGGCCGAGGTGATCGGCAGGCTGGCCGAGATCTACGCCGCCCGTCAGGGCGAGATGGCCGCGCTCATCACCGAGGAGATGGGCTCACCGATCACCTTCTCCAACCTGGCGCAGGCGCCCCAGCCGCTCGGCATGCTGCAGTACTACGCCGACTACGGCAAGACCTTCGCCCAGGAGGAGCAGCGGCCCGGCCTGTTCGGGCCGACGACCGTGCGGCGGGAGCCGGTGGGCGTGGTGGCGGCCATCGTGCCGTGGAACGTCCCGCAGTTCGTCGCCATGACCAAGATCGCGCCCGCGCTGCTGGCCGGCTGCGCGATCGTGCTCAAGCCCGCGCCGGAGACGCCGCTCGACGCGTACCTGCTGGCCGAGATGGTCATTGAGGCCGGAATCCCGGCCGGCGTGCTCAACATCGTGCCCGCGGGCCGCGAGGCCGGCGAGCACCTGGTCTCCCACCCGGGCGTGGACAAGGTGGCCTTCACCGGCTCGACCGCCGCGGGCCGCCGCATCGCCGCCATCTGCGGCGAGCAGCTCAAGCGGGTCAGCCTGGAGCTCGGCGGCAAGTCGGCGGCGATCATCCTCGACGACGCCGACCTGCCCTCCAGCATGGGCATGCTGGCCATCGCCTCGCTGATGAACAACGGCCAGGCGTGCGTCGCCCAGACCCGCATCCTGGCCTCACGGACCCGCTACGACGAGGTCGTGGACGCGGTCGCGAACATGGTCACCTCCCAGCCCGTCGGCGACCCCGCCGACCCCGGCACCGGCATCGGCCCGCTGGTCGCCAAGCGGCAGCAGGACCGCGTCGAGGGCTACATCCAGGCCGGCATGGACGAGGGCGCCAAGGTCGTCGTCGGCGGCCTGGACCGGCCGATGGACCGCGGCTGGTACGTCGCCCCGACCGTCTTCGCGGGCGTCACCAACGAGATGCGCATCGCCCGCGAGGAGATCTTCGGCCCGGTGCTGTCGGTGATCCCGTACGAGGACGAGGCGGACGCGATCCGCATCGCCAACGACAGCGACTACGGCCTGGCCGGCACGGTCTGGACGGCCGACGCCGACCACGGCATGGAGGTGGCCCGCCAGGTCCGCACGGGCACCTACGGGATCAACTGCTTCATGCTGGAGTCGAACGCGCCCTTCGGCGGCTACAAGGCCAGCGGCGTGGGCCGCGAACTGGGCCCCGAGGGCCTCAGCAGCTACCTGGAGTACAAGACGATCGCCCGCCTGGGTTAAGGAACAGGGCTCCGGTACGACGTACCGGAGCCCTTCTCACGGCGCCCCGCACCCAGCGCGCCCCCGCAACGCTTGGTGTGGTCTCCGCTACTCCACGAAGTATGTCCTACGTCCACCGCCTCGACGGTTTCCTTCCCGTAGGACTTTCTCCCGGCGGATTTCTTCCTTACGCCCTAGATAGACGTCTATTACTCAGAAAAGGTTCGTACTGATCCACTTTCCGATTCGGCGGATGAGTTCCGGGGTCGCCGCGGACTCCGCGTGACCGTAGCCGCGCTCGATCCAGAGCTTCTTGGGCTCGCGGGCGCCCTCGTAGAGCTGGTGCGCGTGCTCCAGCGGGAAGAACCCGTCGGCGTCGCCGTGGACGATCAGCAGCGGCGTCGGAGAGATCAGCGCGGCGGCCTCGTGGGGCGGCACCGGGATCGGGTCCCACTCGCCGCGAGCGATCTTGGTGCGCTTGGCCACCCTGGCCGCCCACCTGCCGATCGGCCGCTCGATGGCCCAGTGCACCTGACGCATCGGCTTGGTGCCGCGGTAGTGCCAGCGGGCCGGGCCGCTCACCGACACCACCGCGTCGATGCCGCCGAGCAGTCCCGCGTGGCGTACGGCCACGGCGGCGCCCATGGAGAAGCCGACCACGGCGACCTTGGAATAGCCGATCACCCGCGCGTGCCGTACGGCGGCGTCGACATCGAGGATCTCCTTGTCACCCACGGTCGACTCACCACCGGAACGGCCGTGCCCCCGGAAGTCGAACGCGACCACGCCGCCGTAGCCGCTCAGCACGTGCGCGATGCGCCGCGTGGCCGGGTCGCGCCATGAGCCGGTGAACCCGTGCGCCACCACGATGCCGAGGCCGGAGCGGGTGGACGGGGTGTGCGCGGCGTCGATGCGGACGCCGTCCTCGGTGCGGAGCATGACCGGGAAGTTTGGAGCGAGCGCCATGTTTCCGAGCTTATGGTCACCGGTTGCCGAGGCCATGTTCGGCCGCCCATACGGCGCTCATGGTCACCGGTTGTCGAGGCCGTGCTCGGCCGCCCATACCGCGATCTGGGCGCGCGAGCCGAAGCCCAGCTTCTCCATGATGTTGGCCACGTGCCTGGCCACCGTGGCCGGACTGATCACCAGTTGCGCCGCGACGGCCCGGTTGCTCAGGCCCTCGGTGAGCAGCCCGGCGATCTCCCGCTCGCGCGCCGTCAGCGTCGCGTAGCGCGGCTCGCGGGCGGCCGGGCCCGACGAGGACACGAACAGCGTGGCGGGCAGGGACGGGAGCAGGGCGGCGGGCTCGTGCACGTCTCCGGCGTCGGCCTTCTGGTCGAGGATCCGCCGGGCCACCGCGCCGGGATCCTGCGCGATGCCGCTGGCCCAGAGCAGCGCCACCCGGCCCTCGCCGAGCTTGTCGCGGGCGAGCGAGAGCAGCTCCTGGGTGCGGGCCGGGGCGTCGTGCTGGCCGATCGACTCGCGCAGCGCGCTCGCCGCCGCGGCCGCGACGACCGCCCCGTCGAGATCGCCCTCGGCCTGCGCCAGTACGGACAGGGCGACCAGCGCGCGGACGACGCCGCTGCGCCGACCGGTCTGCGTGCTCAGCACCAGGCTGGCGGCCAGGCTGCGCCGGGCGGCGGGGAAGTCGTGCAGTCTGGCCGCCACCCTGCCGACCTTGGCCTGGCAGCGGGCCAGCTCGACCCGGTTGTCGAGCTCCTCGAGGATGGGCAGCGCGGCCGTGTGGTGCCGCATGGCGGCCGCCAGGTCGCCCCTGGCCTCGGCCACCGCGCCCAGGTGGGTCAGGGCCCTGGCCAGGGTCCAGTGGTGGCCGGTCTCCATGGCCAGGGCCAGCGCCTCCTCGCCGAACCGCTGCGCCTGACGCGGTTGTCCCTGGAAGAGCGCCAGGTTGAGCCGGGCGATGCGGGCGGTCGTCAGGTTGAACAGGTCGTCGTGCTCGGCGGCCGCCACTTCGAGCTCGCGCAGGTGGCGCAGGGCCATGCCGGTCTGGCCGGTGCGGAAGAAGACGGTCAGGGCCACGCCGTAGGTGACGCCGAGCCAGTGCGTATAGGGGTGGCGCCGCTGCTCCTCGATGCTCTCCTCGATGAGCGCCGCGGCCCGGTCGAGTTCGTCGCGCGTCTCGAGCCCGTAGGCGAGGCCGCCCTTGGCCACGCCGATCAGCTGGTCGGGCACGCCCGACAGGTCGAGGCCGAGCAGCCGTTCGTACCAGCCGACGCTCTCCCGCAGATCGCCGCGCACCGCGAGGATGGTCAGCGCCGCGTGGGCCAGGCGCAGCCCCAGCTCGGCACCACCGGACTCGACGGCCCAGTCGATCGCCGCCCGGCAGTCGTCGAGCAGGCGGCGCCCCCTGGCGAAGTGGACGGCGCGGGCCGGCCACGACAACCGGCGGTGGAGCGAACCGGCCTCGTTGCAGCGCTCCATCTCGGCGCAGATCACCTTGAGGTGGCCGCCGCGCAGCCGCGCTTCCTCGCCCGCCTCGCACAATCGCTCGGCGGCGTAGTGCCTGATGGTGTCCAGCAGGTGGTAGCGGCCGCCGTCGCCGTGGTGGAGCACCAGCGACTTGTCGACCAGGCCGCTGAGCACGTCGAGCACCTCGCCGCGGCGCAGCAGGTCGCCGTCGGCGCACACCTGCTCGGCCAGGTCGAGATCGAAGCGCCCGGCGAACACCGACAGCCGCCGCAGCAGCACCCGCTCCTTACGGGCGAGCAGGTCGTGACTCCACTCGACCGTGGCCAGCAGCGTGCGCTGGCGGGCGTGGGCGGTTCGGTCACCGGTGGTCAGCAGCTTGAACCGGTCGCCGATCCGGTCGGCGATGCGCCCCGGGCTGAGCAGGCTGCTGCGGGCCGCGGCCAGCTCAAGGGCGAGCGGCAGCCCGTCGAGCGCCCGGCACAGCCGGATGACGTCGGGCATGCTGTCGGTCACGGCGCGGGCCCCGGCCGCGGCCGCCCGCTCGACGAAGAACAGCACGGACTCGGCGTCGGGATGCCGCTCGTCGGGCAGGTCGAGCGGCGGCACCCGCCAGATCAGCTCGCCGGGGATGCGCAGCGGCTCGCGGCTGGTGAGCAGGAATCTCAGCTCGGGGCAGTCGGCGAGCAGGCCGGCGACCAGTTCGGCGCACGGCTCGACGAGATGCTCGCAGTTGTCGAGCAGGAGCAGCGTCCTGGTGCCGCGCAGCCGGATCCGCAGCCCGTCGAGCAGCCGCTCGGAGCCTTCCTCGCGGACGCCGAGCACGTCGGCCATCTCCTTCACGATCAGCTCGGGGTCGCTGACGCGGGCGAGCTGGACCAGCCACACGCCGTCGGCGAAGCCGGACAGGGCGCTGGCCGCCACCCGCAGCGACAGGCGGGTCTTGCCGATGCCGCCCACTCCGCTGAGCGTGACCACGCGCTCACCGCGGACCAGCGCGCACAGCTCGGCCACGTCGCGCGCCCGTCCGACGAAACGGTTGGGTTCGGCGGGGAGGTTGTGCTGGACTTGCGGAGTCATGGCGGAGGTCCAAGTGTTGGCGGGAGGATCACACTCCCTCACAGTCTCCCTTGGTTCGCCGCCCGGTGGGATCACTTTCCGTGCAGAGTTCGCGACTGACCGGATACGAATGTAGCTCCGCGACGCTCACCACCATGCGTACGGGTGACTCTCTCGCCGCGTTCATCGCCCGCGGCAGGTCAGAGATCATCAGGCGGGCCCGGCTGGCCATGATCCGATCCCGCAGTTTGCCCTCGTCGAGCTCCGGTGGAACCGGCCAGACGATCCCGCCGGCGGCTATCACCGCGTCGGTGGCCACCAGCAGGTCGGGACCGACGGTCAGGCAGATGAGCACCGTGTCGCCCGCGCGCACGCCCCGGCGTCGCAGCTGGACGGTCGCGGCGGCCGACCTCTCGTCCAGCTCCCCCTCGGTGAGACACAGGCCGGTGCCAGAGTCCACCATCACGATGCGCTCCTCCATGGCGCCCACGCTATGGAGGGCATCTCATGCACACATGGGGCGGAATATGCAGATCGCTATGCAGAACCGCGCGGCTGCTCGGCCGCCCACACCGCGATCTGAGCGCGCGAGGTGTAGCCGAGCTTCTCCATGATGTTGGCGATGTGCCTGGCCACGGTCGCGGGGCTGATGACGAGCTCCTCGGCGATGGCCCGGTTGGACAGGCCCCTGGTCAGCAGGGCCGCGATCTCCTGCTCCCGGGCGGTCAGCAGCGAGTGCCTGACGGGCTCGGTCGCCACCGGACCGGCCGGGACCGGCCGCTCGCCCGCGAGGACCTGGCGGGCGGCGTCGTCGGGGCTCATCGTCCTGCCCCGCGACCAGAGCGTCGCGGTGCGGCCCTCGCCGAGCTTGGCGCGGGCGCGGGTGAGCAGCTCCTCGATGCGGATCGTGGCGGAGTGCTGGCCCATCGACTCGCGCAGCGCGGTGGCCGAGGCGGCGGCAAGTACGGAGCTCTCCAGGTCCCCTTCGGTCTCCGCCAGCACCGAAAGGCTCACCAGGCAGCGGGCCACGCTCTGGCGCTGCCCGGTCAGCCTGCTCAGCTTCAGGCTCGCGGCCAGCCGCTCCCTGGCCACCTCGAACTCGTGCAGCAGCGCCGCGACCCGGCCGATCCTGGCCAGGCAGCGGGCCAGCTCGATGGTGCCATTGAGCTCCTCCAGCCACGGGACCGCCAGCTCGTACTGGGCCATCGCCTTCACCAGGTCGCCGCGCGCCTCGGCGACCGCGCCGAGCTGGGTCGCGGTCCTGGCCAGCAGCCAGCGGTGCCCGTGCTGGCGGGCCTTGGCCAGGGCTTCCTCGCCGTGACACTGGGCCTCGCGCAGCCGGCCGCGGGTGAGCGCGACCGCCGACAGCCCGGCCAGCCCGGCCGCCTGGTTCCACTGGTCGCCGGAGGCGGTGGCCAGGGCCAGGCCGGTCTCGGCGTGGTGCAGCGCCTCGTCACCTCGTCCCATGCGCAACAGCACCACGACCGTCAGGCTGTGCATGACACAGCTGGGGAAGACGTTGTCGGCGCCCAGGCCCGCCAGGCTCGCCATGGCGTACTCCAGCGAGCGGGCCAGCTCGTCGCGACCCTCCAGCCCATAGGCCAGGTACGCGTGGGCATGCGCGATCTGCTCGTCGGACACCTGGGTCAGGTCGAGGGCCAGCAGCCGCTCGACCCAGCCGACGATCTCGGCCGGATTGGCGCTGCTGACCGGGAGCAGGCTGGTGCTGTAGGCGCACAGGCGCAGGCCCAGCGGCGCGTTGCCGGACTCGATCGCCCAGTCGAGCGCGGCCCGCTGGTCGTCCACCAGGCTCCGGCTGGCCTCCAGCGCGGCCAGCCGCACCGGCCACGGCAGGTCGGGCTCGACCATCTCGGTGCCGAAGTGGCGCAGCTGGAGCTCGCACAGCACCTCCAGGTGCCGATCGCGCAGCACCTCGCGCTCGGCCGCCTCCGCCAGCCGCTCGGCCGCGTAGTGCTTGATGGTCTCCAGCAGCCGGTAGCGCCTGCGCTCCTCGTCGCACAGCACGAGAGACTTGTCGACCAGGGCGCCGAGCAGGTCGACGATCTCCGTCTCGGAGATGGGCCGGTCGGCGCAGATCTGCTCGGCGAGTTCGAGGTCGAAGGACCCGGCGAACACCGACAGCCTGCGCAGGAGCACCTGTTCCTTGGCCGACAGCAGGTCGTAGCTCCATTCGACCGCGGCCAGCAGCGTGCGCTGCCTGGGCGGAGCCGTACGGCCGCCGGTGGTCAGCAGCGAGAAGCGGCCGTCGATCCGATCGACGATCTGCCCGGGACTGAGCAGGCTGGTGCGGGCCGCGGCCAGCTCCAGCGCGAGCGGCAGTCCGTCGAGCGCCCGGCACAGCCGTACGACATCGTCCAGGCTCGCCGGGCTCAGCCTGGTGCCCGCGGCGGTGGCGCGGTCGACGAAGAGGAGCACGGACTCGGCGTCGGGATGCCGCTCGTCGGGCAGGTCGAGCGGCGGCACCCGCCAGACCAGCTCACTGGCGATGCGCAGCGGCTCGCGGCTGGTGGCCAGGATGCCGAGGCCCCGGCACGCCGCGATGAGCTCGGCGGCCACTTCCGCGCACTGGTCGACCAGGTGCTCGCAGTTGTCCAGCAGCAGCAGGGCGGGCGTGTCACGCAGACGGGCCGCCACCGTGTCGAGCAGCGGGCGGGTGCCTTCCTCGTGGATGCCGACGGCCCGGCCGATCGCCTGCAGGATCAGCTCGCCCCGGGTGAGCCTGGCCAGCTCGACCAGCCACACGCCGCCCGGATAGGAGGGCACCAGACGCGCGGCGACCCGCAGCGCCAGGCGGGTCTTGCCGATGCCGCCGACCCCGCACAACGTGACCACGCGCGTCTCACCCAGCAGCCCGCACAGGTCGTCGACGTCGCGCTCGCGACCGACGAACCTGTTGGGCTCGGCCGGAAGATTGTGCCTGGGGGGCTCGGACATTGTGGTTACCCTGCGTCGCGGAAGGATCACACTCTCCCACAGTGTCGCACTTTTCACCGGCTGAGCGAGCTGACGACGGCCCTTTCGTCCACAACGCGCAATGTCGGATCGCCGAGCAGGCGTCTGACCACCTCGTTCGGCGCGATCACCAGGGTGGCCGCGTGCACGTGCGCGAGCACGCGGCAGCCGATCAGGCTCGGCTCGTGCGCGATGACCACGTGGGCGCCCGACATCAACGCCAGATCGAGCACCCGCAGCCCCTTGAGCGGATCGCTGACCGCGGCGAGCACGACGTCGTCCTCGTTGACCAGCAGCCGGGACGACAGACTGCGCAGGTCCGACGCCAGCTCGTCGTGGTCGTAGACGTATTCGCCGCCGACGCTCAGCGCGGGGCCGGCCAGCGGCCCGAACTGGACCGAACGCTCACCCAGCAGGTCGCTGAACGGGAGCTCCCCCGGCGTCGGCTCGAAGGTGAAGACCTTCTGAACATCCACCGCGAGCGGGTCGTAGCCGCGCTGGGCGATCATCATGCGGGCGGTCCCGGAGTCTCCGAGCACCGCCACTCCCCCGGACCAGGCGACGGAGTGGACGGCGATGGCGAATCCCACCCCGAGCGGCATGTCGACGATCACGCGGTCGCCGTAGCGCAGACCGTGACGGCGCAGCCCCGCCGCCGCGTGCGTGACCTTCCGCGCGAACGCGTTGTAGGACAGCACCTCGCCGGTTCTGACGTCACTGACCGCGGGCTGGTCGCCCTGTACGGGAGAGGCGCCCAGCACCAGCTCTGTCCAGGTCATGCCGCCAATGTAGGCATCCGGCACCGGCCGGGACATGCGTAGAAATGTGCAACCCGCTATGTACGTCCGGTGCCCGGCGAGCCGCCCATAGTCTTGATCCATGCAGGACGACTCCGGCGAGCCGACCACGGCTGGGCGCATCCTCGACGCGGCCTACGCGCGGATGCTGGAGCACGGCCTGCGCCGCCTGACCGTCGACGACGTCGCCCGGCAGGCGGGCCTGTCGCGGATCACCGTCTACCGGCGCTTCGCCCGCAGGAGCGACCTGATCCAGGGCGTGATGCTGCGCGAGCTCCACCGGTTCCTGCGGGCGTTCGAGCAGGAGGTCGGGCCGCTGCCGACCATGGCCGACCGGGTGACGGAGGGGTTCGCGGTCACGCTGCGCCTGGTGCGGGGGCATCCGCTGCTGAGCAGGCTGCTGGCGACCGAGCCCGACATGATCCTGCCGCACCTTACTGTGCAGGCGGGCCCCTACCTCGCGGCCGCCAGGGCGTATCTCGCCGGCCATCTCAATGCCTCAGACGCCCCGGACGCCGAGGCAGTGGCCGAGATGTTCATCCGCATCGCGCTGTCGTTCGTGCTCACTCCGGACAGTGCGATTCCGCTGGACAGCGACGACGAAGCCCGTGCCTACGCCAGGCGGCATCTCGTCCCGCTCCTGCCATCAGAGGGGATCAACTAGACTTATAAGGCCGCGACTTCGCGTGGCCGACCCCACGATCACAGAGCGAGACGTCATCATGCCTTTGAACAGCCGCGACGACCTGCGGAACATCGCGATCATCGCGCACGTCGACCATGGCAAGACCACGTTGGTCGACGCCATGCTCTGGCAGTCCGGGGCGTTCCGCGCCAACCAGGATGTCGACGACCGCGTCATGGACTCCAACGACCTCGAGCGCGAGAAGGGCATCACCATTCTCGCGAAGAACACCGCCGTGAGTCACGGCGGCATGACCCTCAACATCATCGACACCCCTGGCCACGCCGACTTCGGCGGCGAGGTCGAGCGCGGCCTGTCGATGGTCGACGGCGTCGTGCTGCTGGTCGACGCGTCGGAGGGGCCGCTGCCGCAGACCCGCTTCGTGCTGCGCAAGGCGTTCGGCGCCAAGATGCCGGTCATCCTCTGCATCAACAAGGTCGACCGGCCCGACGCGCGCATCAAGGAGGTCGTGGACGAGGTCTACGAGCTCTTCATGGACCTCGACGCGACCGAGGAGCAGATCGACTTCCCGATCGTCTACGCCTCCGCCAAGGCGGGCCGCGCCTCCCTGAACCGTCCCGAGGACGGCGGCATGCCGGACGCCGAGGACCTGGAGCCGCTCTTCGACATCATCAAGTCGACGATCCCGGCGCCCACCTACGACCCCAGCGCCCCGCTGCAGGCGCACGTCACCAACCTCGACGCCTCCTCCTACCTGGGCCGCATCGCGCTCTGCCGGGTGCACCAGGGTGTGCTGCGCAAGGGCCAGCAGGTGGCCTGGTGCCGTACCGACGGCACGATCCAGCGGGTGAAGATCACCGAGCTGCTCATGACCGAGGCCCTGGAGCGCAAGCCGGCCGAGGAGGCCGGTCCCGGCGACATCATCGCGATCGCCGGCATTCCCGAGATCATGATCGGTGAGACGCTGGCCGACCCCGAGGACCCGCGCCCGCTGCCCCTCATCACGGTCGACGAGCCCGCCATCTCGATGACCATCGGCACCAACACCTCGCCGCTGGTCGGCAAGTCCAAGGGCTCGAAGGTCACCGCCCGCATGGTCAAGGACCGGCTGGAGAAGGAGCTCGTCGGCAACGTGTCGCTGCGCGTGCTCCCCACCGACCGGCCCGACGCCTGGGAGGTGCAGGGCCGCGGCGAGCTGGCGCTGGCCATCCTGGTCGAGCAGATGCGCCGCGAGGGCTACGAGCTGACCGTTGGCAAGCCGCAGGTGGTCACCAAGATCATCGACGGCAAGGTGCACGAGCCGGTCGAGCGCCTCACGGTCGACTGCCCGGAGGAATACCTGGGCGCGATCACGCAGCTGCTCGCCGTCCGCAAGGGCCGCATGGAGCACATGACCAACCACGGCACCGGCTGGATCCGGATGGAGTTCGTGGTGCCGGCGCGTGGCCTGATCGGCTTCCGCACCGAGTTCCTCACCGAGACGCGCGGCACCGGCCTGGTGCACCATGTCTTCGACTCCTACGAGCCGTGGTTCGGCGAGCTGCGCACCCGCAACAACGGCTCCCTGGTGGCCGACCGCTCCGGTCCCGTGACCGCCTTCGCCATGCTCAACCTCCAGGAGCGCGGCACGCTGTTCGTGTCGCCGACCACCGAGGTCTACGAGGGCATGATCATCGGCGAGAACTCCCGGTCCGACGACATGGACGTCAACATCACCAAGGAGAAGAAGCTCACCAACATGCGCTCCTCCACCAGCGAGGAGACCGAGAAGGTGATCCCGCCGCGCAACCTGTCGCTGGAGCAGGCGCTGGAGTTCATCCGCGAGGACGAGTGCGTGGAGATCACCCCTGACCACGTGCGCATCCGCAAGGTGGTCCTCGACGCCTCCACGCGTGGCCGCTCCGCGGCTCGCGCCAAGCGCGCCTGATTCAGGCACTCACCGACCACACCTGACTTCTTCCTGACATTCGGTAGAAGTCAGGTGTGACCACACCGTGACCGGAGTGGCGAGAACAACTCCCTCCGTGAGTGAATCATCCACTTGTGGGGAAGCTCCGGATGTTCATCGCGTTCGGGCTCGCGATGGTCTCGGCGGGAGCGATCGTCTGGTGCACGGTGGCGGCCAGGCCCGTGCCGCTGTCCACGCGGTCCGCGGGTCCCACTGTGCCCGAACCATGGGAGCTGGAGGACCGGGGCGACCCGCAGGTGAAGCTCGCCCGGCAGGCGACGACCGAGGTCGTGGTGACCAGGGCCCTCCCGGGTGACCTGAGCGCTGTGCCCCAGGGGCGGCTCGACGAGCGGCAGCGCCAGGTGAAGGTGACCATCACGCACCGGCTGCGCATGAACCGGGCCGACCCCCTGGTCGAGACGCTGCGGCAGGGCGGCAGCTTCCCCGGCGGCATCCAGCAATTCACCGACGACGGGTTCGGGGCCATCAAGGTGGGTGGCGACTGGCTGGCCCCGACCACACGGCCGGCGCCGATCCTCACCACAACCGGCGGGCTGACCACGGCCGAGTTCCGGGTGACGTTGCTGCGGCAGTTCGAGCCCAGCGATCTGATGACGCTCGACTTCACCGCCCCCAGCGCCAAGCCGCTCATCGTGAGCCAGCGGACGATCAGCCTGCTGCCGGGCGACTGGACCGTGCTGCAGGCCCAAGGGCTCGATCCCGAGCGGGAGGAGTCGGAGCGTCTGCAATTCACCGTCGGGTCGTACCTGGTGAAGGTGACGCTGGCCCAGGACTCCTACGGGTTCCCGGACGCGGAGGAGACCGACGACTTCTCGTGGACGGCCGGGCTCGGCGTGCTCACCGCGATCGCGCTGGCCGCCTTCCTGGCCCGCTCGCTCGGCCTGGCCTGGTGGAACCGGCAGCCCAACCGCGAACTCCTCCTGGGGATCGCCCTGATCACGCCCCTGGTGCTGCTCCCGCTCCTGGCGCCGGACTGGCGGCCCGTGGCGTACGTGGCCCTGTTCCTCGCGCTGCCGGCGCTCACGGCGCGGCACGCGAGCCGGGTCCTGCCGACCAGCCCGCCGTGGACCACCCGCGACATGCTCGTGGTCACCGGGCTCGCCTGCCTCGTCGGCCTCGGCATGCTGTCCTGGTCGTGGCTGCACGAGCAGCTGCCCGCCCAGACGCTGCTGATCGGCTCCGTGGTCGCGGCCGTGACGGCCGCCGCGGCGGCGGTGGTGTTCAGCGTGGACCTGGGGGTCCGCGTGGTGATCGTACGGCTGGCGGTACTGGCGGCCGAGGCGGCGATCGGCCTGCTGGCGCTCGCCCTGTGGGGGCGGGCGCTGCTGACCGGGGTGTACCCGCCGGACAGCATCCGGCTGGTGCTGGCCCTCGGCTGGGCGGTGATCCCGGTCGCCGCCATCGCCGTGGCCACCAAGATGTGGACCCGCACCGCGGTCGTGGGCGCCGTGCTGGTGAGCCTGCTGGTGCAGGGCTGGCCGACCGAATGGCTGGACAGCGGGTCGTGGAACCTGCCCTTCGGCGGCGCGGACATGTCGAACATACCGAAGATCGGCATCCTGCCGCTCGACCCGCTCGTACGCGGAGTGCTCGGGTTACTGCTGCTGGCGTTCGCGCTGCTGGTGCTCCGGCTCCGGCGGCTCGGCGGCTCGCTGACCGCGCTCGACCACCCGGCGACGCACCCCACGGTGATCGCCTGCCTGATGGTGCTCTACCTCACCCCTCGGGGCAGCACCACGCTCACCGACGCCAACGTGGCGCTGCCGCAGCTGACGATCACCTCGATCGCCGCCTGGGTGACGGCCCGCTGGCTCCTCGTACGCCCCCACCCGGCCGTCGTCGAGCCCGCCACCGCCGAGGAGCACCGGCAGCTGGTCAGGGCCGCCCTGCACAAGCGGCTCCTGCTCATCTCCGAGCAGGAGCTCTATCGCATCGGCCGGGGCAAGCTGGGCGCCGGCGAGCTGACGATGACCGAGTTCGACACGCGGCGCCACGAACTGGAGGCCGCGCTGGAGGAGCACGGGCGGCACCCCGAGACGGCCCTGGCGACCGCCGCCGGGTGCACGCCCTGGCACAACGGCGTGTACGCGTTCGTGATCAGCCTGCTGCTGAGCCTGCCCTTCGTGCTGGTGTTCGGCTGGCCGACGGGGGCCGACCTGAGCAGCTTCGTGTTCGACTCCCGGTACCTGCTCACGCTGCCCGCCTTCGGCTTCGTGTTCGGCTACTTCTACCCGCGCGTCCGGGGCACCCAGCCGATGACCAAGGCGCTCCACCTGATGGCGGCTGCGTTGGTCACGGAGCTGTCGGCGTACCTGCCGACGCTGTTCGAGCCGGACATCGGGATGGCGGTCAAGGTGCAGGTGGTGGCCATCGTGGTGGGCGAGGTGGCGCTGGTCTGCATCGGGCTCGGACTGTACTGGGAGTGGCGCGTCATGCACCTGGCCGGGGAGCCGTGGGCGCGGGTGCGCAACATACGCAGCGTACGCAGCCTGGCCACGCCGCTGCTGGCCGTCGTCATCGCGGCGGGCACCACGGCGGCGACGTCGGCGGCGGGCCAGACCGTGGACCGCATCCTCAAGGGGGACCAGGTGTCCTCGTCGTCCGGGCCGTAGCCGCCAGGACCACGTAGCCGTCCCGGGAGAACCGGACCTCGTAGCCGCTGCCGACCAGGAGCCGTACTCGCTCCCGCTGCTCGGCCACGTTCACGAACGGGAAGGTCTTACGCCCCACGTCGGCCACGACCCACGGCGCCCCGCGTTGAGTGCGGTCCCACAGCAGCACCCTGCTCCGCCCCGACAGGGCCGGCGCCAGGTTGTTGGCCACCTCCACGAGCACCCCGTCGGGCACCACGGCGACGGCGGCGGCCGCGGCCCGCTCGCGGGCGTCGTGCCGGTAGGAGTCGGGGTCGGCGAGCCCGGCCAGGGAGAAGAACGGCACGGAGACCAGCGCGAACCCGACCACCCCCAGAGCCCAGACCCTCGTCAACCGATCCCCGCTGGGCGCGTGGCGGGCGCGTAGGCGCCGGACGCCGTCCACTCCGGCCGCGAAGACCACCACCACGACGAAGGCGTTGTAGTGGTAGCCGGCCACCCACCAGTTGGGGAACGAGCTGGCCAGCATCCGCTCGGCCAGCAGCGGCACCGCCATGATCAGCAGCGGCGACAGCGGCGCCGCCAGCAGCGTGATGCCGAGCAGCAGGGCCAGCGTGACGAGCTTGACCGGTGGGCTGCCGAACTGGGCGAGCACCGCGAGCGGATCGGTCAGGGCGGTGTGCGCGACGCCTCGCATGTCCGGCCCCAGCGCGCCGTACGCCCAGTAGTAGTCGGCCCGCCCCCCGAACAGCGGGATGAGCACCTGCGACGCCAGCCACGTGTAGGCCGCCCCGCCGGCCACGAACGCGCCGCCCAGGACCCGCCAGCCGCGCTGGGTGAGCAGGACCAGCCCGAACCCGGCGACCAGCAGCCCCATGTCCTCCTTGACGCACAGCAGCGCCAGGGCGGCCGTCACCACGCCGACCCGTTTACCGGCCTGATGGCGTTCGAGCAGCACGGCGGTGAGCAGCGGCGCGAACGCCGCCTCGTGGAAGTCGAACGCGACGGTCTCCACCACGGGCCACGAGAGCGTGTAGGCCACGGCGACGAGATGCGCGGCGCCCGGCCCCAGCGCCCGCCGCGTGAACACCCACAGCGGGACCACCGCCGCGGCCAGCAGCACCGCCTGGGCGACCAGCAGCGTCACCGGGCCGTCGAACAGCCAGTAGAGCGGGGCCAGGAGGGCGAGGATGGGCGACCAGTGATCGCCGAGGGTGGAGAAGTCCGGGCCGAAGCCGTTGTGGACGCCCTTGACGATGGCTATGGGCAGGCGGAACTGGGAGTAGGAGCGTATGGCCTGGTCGAAGATCACCAGGTCGTAGGCGCCGGCCTTGAAGTTCGCCAGTTTGGTGAGAGAAAGGGTGGTGTAGAGGGCGGCCGCCGTGGCGGTGATCGCCGCCAGCGTGACGCGATCGCGGCGCGTCCGATCCCCCGTCTCGGCGATGACCGACGCCGCGTCGTCCCCGCCCACCGTCACGCTCGGTTGACCTCCCATGGTCAGCGGCGCGGCAACTCGCTGGCGCGTACGTGGGCGCACATCCAGTCCACCAGCGGCCCGAAGGCACGCCAGGTGGCGCGGACCCGGTCGAGGACCTCGGCGGTGTGGACCCACGGCTCGGGCTCCCATCGGCGGCCCGCGTGCAGGGACCTGTGGCGCAGCAGGTCGAGGCGGGGATGGTCCTCCGCGATGCCACGGGGACGGGTCTTGAGCCGGTCGCCGCCGATGACGTAGCCCTCGGCCCGCAAGGCCGTCACCATGTCCGCCAGCGGCTTGCCCGTCAGGTCCTCGTCGACCGCGGCGCGGTAGCGGGCCACCTGGTCGGACGCCTGGGTGTAGCAGCCGCCCGCCGTGAACAGTCCGTCGGCGCCGATCTGGACGTAGAACCCGATGCCGGGCGTGAGGTCGACGAAGGCGCCCTGATGGGTCTTGTACGGTGACTTGTCCTTGGCGAAGCGGACATCACGGTAGGGGCGGAACAGCTGGGCCTGGCCGAACTCCGCCGCCAGCTCCTCGGTGAGGGCGAGCATCGGCGCGCGCACCGCGTCCTCGTAGAAGTGCTTGTGCCGGGTGAAATATGTCTTGCTGTTGTCCGCCTCGAGCCCCTCGTAGAACACGAACGCCTCGTCGGGGAAACCGGTGAAACCCATGTGGTCAAGAGTGCCACGGCCGGCCGACGGTTTGACGCGCCGCACGGCCGTACCGGCTCATCGGGCTTTGTACATTCGGGCCGTGTACGTCCGGGCCGCGTACATCCGGCCCGGCGCCGGCGTCCTGCCGTACAGCTCCGAGATCGTCACCGGCACGCAGCCCTTCTTCGCCAGCAGGTCGAGCAGGGTAGGGACCGCCTGGATGGTGCTGCGGTGGATGTCGTGCATCAGCACGATCGACCCCACTGCCGCTTTGCCCGCGCGCCTGGCCACGAGGGCGGGCACCCGGTCCTGCCAGTCCAGGGTGTCGACGCTCCACAGGACCTGCGCCAGCCCCAGGCGCCGCGCCTCGGCGGCCACCCGGCGGTTCGTCGCCCCGTACGGCGGGCGCATCACCCGCATCCGGACCCCGGTCACGTGCTCCACCAGGTCGTTCGTGTGCTTCAGCTGGAAGCGCAGGCCTCGGTCCGTCAGCCCGGTGAGCGGTGGATGGTTCCACGTGTGGTTGCCGAGCTCGTGCCCCTCGGCCACGATGCGGCGTACGAGCTGGGCGCCCCCGTGCGCGGCGACCATCTGCCCCACGACGAAGAAGGTGGCCCTGACCTTCCGGGCGCTCAGCAGGTCCAGCAGCCTTGCGGTGTAGTCGCCGGGCCCGTCGTCGAAGGTGAGCGCGACGCACTTCATGCGCCTGCAGTTGATCCTGCGGGCCGCCGGCCAGCCGGGCTGCATGGCTTCGAGCCGCCTGGCCAGCTTCTTCGGGTCGATGGGCGCCTGTGGGCGGGTCAGCTGGGGTTGGATCATCGGCCGGGTCCCGCATCCCGCCACGACGACGAGCTCCACGAAGACGAGCTCCACGAAGACGAGCAATGCCAGAGATACCGCCCAGCCCCGCATGCCGCCCCCCTGAGAGCGGGGTTTACGGATATTCCTGTACCGGGTTACCCCGCAGCTCCTTGGCCAGGTCCTCCCACCAGAGTGGGATATCGGCCTGCAGTTCGGTGTATCGACGCGCCACTCGTATGGCACATCCAACCGGATCCGTACCCAAATGCCGACGTTTCACGGGCCCTTCCTGCCAGCGGTAAAACCCGTCTCGGTAATGCACGACCAGGCCGATCCACACCGATAGGGTGGCGTCGTCGCCCACCTCGTAGGCGCTGGTGACACCGAGACCGTGCAGCTCCGCGTGGAGCTTCTCCGTCGCCGTGCGCCCTTCGGTCACGCGCCACCCCCAGCTGACGTTACGTCGCACACACCGGGATGTACCCACCATCCGGCATCAGCCGTCAAGGACATGCTGTATCGCGGATGCCCTGAAGGTTCTCCAGGGCGACGCCACGGCCGGTGCGTTCGGCTTCACGCACCACAAACTTCGAGATTTGGTGGTTGAGGTCGGTCATCATCCGGTGCTCACGCCCGGACAGACGGCGCGGCACCCGCCGCGCCGCAGAAGTCCCCTTCTTCTGCATGCGGCAGCGTTGCCGGTGCCGCCGCTCCCGCAGCGTGCGGACGTGGCCGTTGCCGGCGACCGGCAGCGTGTCCACGGCTTTGAGGTCTTCCGGCCGGCCGGTGTAGGGCACGGTGACGCGGCCGGTGGGGGTCCACAGCGACACCGCCGCCGCCGGCGCCTCAGCCTGGACCGGGGTAGGCGTGAGCCGCAACCGCACGACCATGGGCAGGCCGTGGCGTTTGGTGGCGGAGTGGCGGATCGCCATCGCGCACCTCCTGTCACAGCGCCATCACCCACCGCACATATTACCTAACGTCACCGAGCCTTTCCATGCTGTTTTCGAAAGAGGGGTGGGGCTTCCTCCCGGCCCTGCAGGACCGGGTTTCCGCGTCACCATTCAGATGAAACTCCAGAAGGTGATCCGGAGGTTGTTCGACGTTATTGGTCAGGCGCCTCTCTGGGCTCGGCGACCACCATCACCAGCCGGAGCTCCTCGGATCCCTGGTTGGCGTAGCGATGGGGTCTGTCGGCGGTGAAGAGCACGGCGGAGTCGGCCTTGATCACGTGGCTCCTGCCGTACACCGTGAGTGTCAGCTCGCCTTCCAGGACCGTCAGCATCTCGCGGGTGCCCGGCGGGTGGGCGTCGCCGTCGTGGTGCCGGCCGGGCGGCAGCCGCCAGTCCCACAGCTCGAGGATCATCGGCGTATCGGCCCCGACCAGTAGCTTCGCCTGCACCTCGCCCTGGTCGAACGTGACCACGTCGGCCTTCTCGACGATCCGCACCACCGGCACGTCGGAGACCTCCACCAGCCTGGCCACGGTCACGCCCAGCGCGGAGGCGATCCGGGTGAGCGTGGAGACGCTGGGGTTCGTCCGGGCCTGCTCGACCTGGACCAGCATGCCTCTGCTCACTCCCGATCTGGCGGCCAGCGCGTCGAGGGTGAGCCCGCGGTGCGCGCGCTGAGCGCGCACGTTGTTGGCGATGGCCTGCGTGATCGTCTCCGGATCCTCCATGCAGTGCAGTGTAGTGAAGGCGATTTGCACTGTGTTGTACTCTAATGAGTTGTACTAGCAGTGCACTCTGATGAACTGGACGGTGGAGCATGCTCACGGTGATCCTCGCGACGGCCAGCGCGGTGGTCTACGGCACGGCCGACTTCTTCGGCGGCCTGGCCACCCGCCGATCGCGGGTGTTCTCGGTCGTGGCGCTCTCGCAGCTCTCCGGCCTGGCCGTGATCCTCGTCCTGCTGCCGCTGCTTCCGGGCGTGTTCAGCGACGCGGCGCTGCTCTGGGGGCTGGGCGCGGGCGTGGCGGGCGCCGCCGGGCTGGTGCTCTTCTACCGGGCGCTCGCCGTCGGCGTCATGTCGGTGGTGGCGCCCACGACCGCGGTCACGTCTGCGGCACTCCCTGTCATGTACGGCCTGGCGACCGGCGAGCGCCCCGAGCCCGTGGCGCTGGTGGGGGTGGTGCTGGCCCTCGGCTCCGTACTCCTGGTCAGCCAGGATCGTTCCGCCGCCAAGAGCGGCTCGATCGGCTCGGTGCTCATCGCACTGGCCGCGGGCGCCGGGTTCGGCGGCTTCTTCATCCTGCTCGCCCTGGCTCCCGCCGACGGTGGGCTGTGGCCCCTGGTGGGGGCCAGACTGTCCTCGGTGGCGCTGGTGGTAGCCCTCGCGGTGGCGACGCGGCGCACGCTGAAGCCGAGCGGCCGATCGCTGCACATCATCATCGCGGCGGGCGTGCTCGACATGCTGGCCAACGTCCTGTACCTGGAGGCCAAGCAGCAGGGCCTGCTGAGCCTGGTGGCGGTGCTGGTGTCCCTCTATCCGGCGAGCACGCTGCTGCTGGCCAGGCGGGTGCTGGGCGAGCGGCTGCACGCGATCCAGGTGGCGGGCGTCGCGTGCGCGCTCGGCGCGGTGGCGCTCATCGCGGTCGCCTGACGCGGCTGCGCTTCGCCCGGGGTCTCCGCGGCCGCTTGGCACGGCTCGCGTGAGGTCTCTCCAGTCGCTTGGTGCGAGGTCGTGTGAGGTCTCTGCGCGACAGTTGCGGTCGCTTGGCGCGTCAATTCGGCCGTCCGGCGCGGTGCTGACCGCAGCCGTTGCGCAGATTGCAAGCGCTTGCTACGTTTCGGCCGTGCGCCCTGATCGGGCTCGTCCAGACCACGAGTCGTTCAAGCACGTTGCGGTGTCGTACGACTCGAATGCCGCCTTCCTGAGGCTGACCGTGCCGCGCGTGCGCGCGGCCCTCGCCCACGACAGGCGGGTCATCGTGGCGACCTCGGCGGACAAGCTCCGGCTGCTCGACGAGGCACTGGGCGACGAAGCCCGGCAGATCGACCGCAGAGACTCCCGCACCTGGTACATCCACCCGCCCCGGACCCTGGCCGCCTACCACGAGTACACCCGGGGGCGGCGCACGCTCGTCATCGGCGAGATTCCCTGGCCCGAGCGTGGCGAGCGCGCGACCCGCGAGTGGATCCGGTACGAATCGGTGCTGAACGCCGCCCTGGAGGACGCCAAAGCGGTCGCGCTGTGCCTCTACAACCCGAGAACCACCCCGGCGGCGGTGCTGGAGTATCAACCGGCGATCCATCCCCTGCTGCTGGACGCCACCGGCGAGGCGGTCAGCACGGGCTTCGTCCGGCCGCACGAGCTCGTACTGAACGGCGACCTGGAGCCGCTGCCCGCGCCGAGCGGGCGGGTGGCGACGGTCAGTTTCACGGCGCGGGAGATCAAGGGGCTCAGGCACACGGTACGCGACTACGCCAGCGCCGCGGGGATGGACGTGAACCTCATCGGCTCCCTGGTCCTCAGCGTCTCCGAGATCGCCGCGAACAGCGTCGAGCACGGCGCCGGCCACGGCATGATCAAGATGTGGGTGAGCGGAGGGGAGATGATCTGCGAGATCGCCGACCCGGGCGGCGCGCTCGATGACCCTTTACCGGGCTATATACCGCCTGAGCCCGAATCCCCTAGAGGATACGGGCTCTGGATCAGCCGACAGCTCTGCGACTACGTCGACCTACGCGCCGAGAACGGAACACTCCGCGTACGGCTCCATATGGGGTTGGACGGCTAGACGGCACCTGGGTATAGGGGTTGGGCTGCTATGCGGCGCTCTGGGCCGGCACGCGCAGGGCGCCCTCTTCGCGGGCGTAGCCCTCCAGCATGCCGCGCAGCTGGCGGCGGCCCCGGTGCAGCCGGGACATGACCGTGCCGATCGGCGTGCCCATGCGCTCGGCGATCTCCTTGTAGGCGAACCCCTCGACGTCGGCCAGGTAGACGGCGACGCGGAAGTCCTCCGGCAGGGAGCGCAGCGCGTTCATCACGACGTTGTCGGGCAGCCGTTCGATCGCCTCGGTCTCGGCCGACTTCAGGCCGGTGGAGCTGTGCGACTCGGCGGCGTGCAGCTGCCAGTCCTCGATCTCCTCGGCGGCGGCCAGCTTGGGCGAGCGCTGCTTCTTGCGGTAGTCGTTGATGAAGTTGTTGGTGAGGATCCGGTGCAGCCAGGCCTTCAGGTTGGTGCCCTCACGGAACTGGTGGTACGAGGTATACGCCTTGGCCACGGTCTCCTGGACCAGGTCCTCTGCGTCGGCGGAGTTGCGGGTCAGGCGCATGGCGGAGGCGAACAGCTGCGACGTCACGGGCACGACGTCGCGCTCGAACCAGTCTTGTCGCTGTTCATCGGTCATGGTGATCAAATCATTCCCCCTTGCGCTATCCCCCATCTCGGCCAAGCCGCTGGCCTCGGTACCAGTTTCGCAATCGGCACGTAAGGGCCGCGTTAACGGTTCCGCCAGGTCAGAGAGGTTAAAGGTCCACCTGCTCGCGGCGTGCGTCATCACGTCCACGGCGGGACCAGTCTCATTAGCATAACACTATACCCCCAATTTCGCACTTAATGTGGTCAGAGTCACATGGGATAGCGTATAGACCATGGATTTCGTGGATCGGCATGACATGGAGACGCGACTGTGGGTGACGGAGGCGATTCGTAAGGTCGAAGCCGACGCCAACCGGAGCTGTGATACGCACCTCCACGTCTTCCCGCTTCCCTCGCACTGGGGCATAAACCTCTACTTGAAAGACGAGTCAGTCCACCCCACTGGTTCACTCAAACACCGACTTGCTCGATCTCTCTTCCTGTACGGCCTGGCCAACGGCTGGATCGGGCCGGCCACCACGGTCGTGGAGGCGTCGAGCGGCTCGACGGCGGTCAGCGAGGCATATTTCGCCCGGCTCCTCGGTCTGGCCTTCATCGCGGTGATGCCCGCGTCCACGTCACCGGAGAAGATCGCGCTGATCGAGTTCTACGGCGGCAAGTGTCACCTGGTCGACGACCCCGGCACCATCTATGACGAGTCCTACCGCCTGGCGGCCGAGACCAACGGCCACTTCATGGACCAGTTCACCTACGCCGAGCGGGCCACGGACTGGCGGGGCAACAACAACATCGCCGAGTCGATCTACTCGCAGATGTCCATGGAGCCCCACCCGGAGCCCACCTGGATCGTGGTGGGCGCGGGCACCGGCGGCACCTCCTCGACGATCGGCCGCTACATCCGCTACCGCCGCCATCCCACGCGTCTCGCGGTGGCCGACCCGGAGGGCTCCGCCTTCTATCCGAGCTGGGTGTCGGGCGACACGTCCGTCACCGCGCGGGGCTCCCGCATCGAGGGCATCGGCCGGCCGAGGGTGGAGCCCTCGTTCCAGCCGATGGTCATCGACCGCATGATCACCGTTCCGGACGCCCGCTCGATCGCCGCGATGCACTGGGTCCATGAGGTGACGGGCCGCGACGTGGGCGGCTCCACCGGCACGAACATGGCCGCCTGCGTGGACCTGATCCGCGAGATGCGCCAGTCCGGCGCCCAGGGCAGCATCGTCACCCTGATCTGCGACGGGGGCGAGCGCTACCGGGGCACCTACTGCGACCAGGACTGGCTCGCCGCCCAGGGCCTGGACCTCACACCCCACCTGGCAGACCTGCGTACGTTCCTGTCCGCGGGCTGACCTGGTCACGGCCGACCAGAAAGCGGCTCCGGCCGGATCGGCTCAGGAAGCGGTTCCGGCCGGATCGACTCAGGAAGAGGCGCCGGCCGGATCGGCCCCGGAAGTGGTTCTGGCCGGCTAGGAGGGGTTCTGGCGGGCTAGGACGTGGTTCTGGCGGGATCGACGGCGAAGAGCTTCGCCACGTCGTCGAGGATCGCATGGGCGCCCTGGATGCCGACCGCGCTCATCCAGGTCAGGTCACTGACCTCGTGCTTCTCACCCTTGAGCTTCCCCCACAGCGGGTTGCCCACGAACTTCTCCTTGGGCCCCTCAGACGACGGATCCGGATATGTCGCGACAAACAGGTGATCCGCGTCCAGGTCCCCGATGCGCTCCTGGCTCACGTCCACCACGATCGCGTCCTGCTTGGTGGGCTGGCCCTCCGGGCGCGGGAAGCCGACATCCTTCATCACGACACCCGAGTAGGAGTTCTCGACGTACAGCCGCGTCGTCGGCTCACCGGCGAACCTGACGATGGAGATGGTGGGCAGCTTCCCGTCCTTCTCCTTGATCGCAGTGCCGATCTTCGTGGCGCGCTCCTCGTACGACTTGATCGTCGTATCGGCGAGCTGCTCCTGACCCAGGGCCTGCCCCATGAGCCGAATGTTGACCTTCCAGATGGCACCGGTGGTCTCGCTGAAGACGGTCGGGGCGATCTTGGACAGCTTGTCGTAGAGGGCCTCATGGCGGACCTTGGCCGAGACGATCAGGTCGGGCTTGAGCGCGATGATCTTCTCCAGGCTGGGCTGCTCCAGGGTGCCGACCGGGGTGGCCTCCTTGCCGTACTCGGCGGCGACGGAGCCCAGGTAATCGGGTAGTTTCGTGTCGATGGACCGGTATGTGGTGTAGCCGACCACCGGCGTCCGCAGCGTCAGCACCGCGTCGACGAAGCTCTGGTCCAGGGCCACCACCCGCTTGGGCTGTGCCGGGATCTTGGTCTCACCCATCGCGTGCTTGACGGTACGGAACGGCTCCGCCGGCTTCTGCGCAACCGGAGTCGAAGAACCACAGGCGGCGAGCACCGCCACGAATACGACCCCCACCAGAGCGCGCAACGGTCTCATCTGATCCCTTCCCAGCAAACGTTAGGCAACCCTAATTAAGGTTAGCCCTGCCTAACCTGGCATACTTCACCAAGGTCAGGCAAACAGGAGAGGGAGCGCCGGGAGCGAAGCGACCAGAGCGACGGAGGAAGACGGAGGAAGACGGCGGCATCGGGCGACCGAGCCCGCCGCACGGAGTGCGGCGAATAGGCAGGAAGGAAACCAGCGTGACCGTTACGGCTGTGACGCCGCGGCCGCACGGCGTTCAGCATCGGCGGCTCACCGTTCTCCTGGCTCTGCTCGGGGCCGTCGTGATCGGCGTGGTGCTGAGCATCACGATCGGCGCCAAGTCCGTACCGCCGGCCGACGCCTGGCACGCGCTCACCGCCCCGACCGGCACCGAGAACGACATCGTCATCCGCTCGCTACGCGTCCCCAGGACCGTGCTCGGCGTACTGGCCGGGTTAGCGTTGGGCGTCGCGGGCGCGCTCATGCAGGGCCACACCCGCAACCCGCTCGCCGACCCAGGGTTGCTCGGCGTGACGCAGGGGGCGGCGTTCGCGATGGTCGCCTCGATCATCCTGCTGGGCGCCTCCAGCCTGCTCGCCTACATCTGGTTCGGCCTGGCCGGCGCGCTGATCGCCAGCGTCGGCGTCTTCGCGCTCGGCATGGTCGGCGGGCGCGGCGGCCCGACGCCGGTCACGCTCGCCCTGGCGGGCACCGCCGTGAGCGCCTTCCTGTACGCGCTGACCTCGGCCATCGTGCTCCTGGACGAGCAGGCGATGGATGTCTTCAGGTTCTGGCAGGCCGGCTCCATCGCCGCCCGGGGCTCCGAGGTGGTCTGGCAGGTGCTGCCGTTCATCCTGGCCGGCCTGGTGCTGGCGATGGTCAACGCCCCGGGGCTGAACGCGCTGGCCCTGGGTGAGGACGTTGCCCGCGGCCTCGGCCAGAACATCGCCCTCACCCGCACCGTCGGTGTCGCCGCCGTCACCCTCCTCACCGGCGCCTCGGTGGCCGCCTGCGGGTCGCTGGCGTTCGTCGGGCTGATCGTGCCGCACCTGGTCCGCCCGCTGTCCGGCACCGACCATCGGTGGTTGCTGCCGTACTCCGGGCTGGTCGGCGCCGCGCTGCTGCTGCTCGCGGACGTGATCGGCCGCGTGGTCGCCCCGCCGGGCGAGCTGGAGGTCGGTGTGGTGCTCGCGCTGCTCGGCGCCCCCTTCTTCGTCGTCCTGGTCCGCCGCAGGAAGCCGGTGCGGCTGTGACGACGACCCCGCTCAGGAAGACCGGTTGGGCCGTGATGACGACGATCCCGCTGCGGGTGGCGGGCCTGTCCTGGCGGGTACGGCCGCGCGCCGTCGCCCTCACGCTCGGCGGGCTGGCGCTCCTCGGCCTGCTCATGGCCCTGAACATGCGCATCGGCGACATCCCGATGAGCCTGTCCCAGGTGCTGGGCGGCACGTTCGACGTCAACAGCGCCGAACACTTCGTGATCATGGAGCTTCGCCTGCCGCGCGCCCTGACCGGCGCCCTGGTGGGCGCGGCGCTGGCGCTGTCCGGCGCGATCATCCAGTCCATCGCGCGCAACCCGCTGGCCAGCCCCGAGATCCTCGGTGTCACCACCGGCGCCTCCGTCACGGTCGTGGCCGGGGTGGTGGCCAGCGGCAGCGCGTACGGCGGGGTCAGCGGGCTGCTCTCGACCCTCGGCATCCCCCTGCTGGCCCTGGTCGGCGGCCTGGCGGGAGCCGTGATCGTGTACGCGCTGGCCTGGCGGCGCGGGCTCGACGGCTACCGGCTGGTCCTGGTCGGCATCGGCGTGGCCGCGGTGTTCACCAACGTCAAGTACTGGCTGCTGACCATCGGCGACGTCAACGACACCGGCCGGGCCATGGTCTGGATCAGCGGGTCGCTCAATGGCCGGGGCTGGGAGCACGTGCTGCCCGTGGCGCTCGCGCTGACCGTACTCGTGCCGCTGACGCTGCTCGGCACCCGCTCGCTCGACGCGCTGCGCTTCGGCGACGACACGGTCACCGCGCTCGGCCTGCGCATGAACCCGGCGCGCGCGCTGATGATCCTCGCCGCGGTGCTCCTAGCCGCCGTCGCCACGGCCTCGGCGGGCCCGATCGCGTTCGTCGCGCTGGCCGCGCCGCAGGTCGCGCTCCGGCTGACCCGCTACGGCCAGCCGCCGCTGTTGTCGTCGGCGGTGGTCGGCGCCGTGCTGACCGCCGCGGCCGACCTGATCGCGCGTACCGTCTTCTCCCCGATCGAACTGCCCGTCGGCGTCGTGACCGCGGTCCTCGGCGCCCCGTACCTGATCCACTTGATCTGGAAGGCGCGCAAATGAGGCTCCAGGCCGTCGACGTCAAGCTCGGGTACGGCGATCGCACCATCGTCGATGGGCTCGACCTCGGCATCGAGGCGGGCACGGTCACCACGATCATCGGCCCCAACGGCTGCGGCAAATCCACCCTGCTGCGCGCGCTCGGCCGGCTGCTCCGGCCGCAGGGCGGCGAGGTGCTGCTCGACGGCAAGCGCATCGACCGGACCCCCACCCGCGAGGTGGCCAAGATCCTCGGCGTACTGCCGCAGGCGCCCACCGCGCCGGAAGGGCTGACGGTCGCCGACCTGGTCGCCAGGGGCAGGCACCCGCACCAGACCTGGTACCGGCAGTGGTCGTCGGACGACGAGTCGGCCGTGGACGAGGCACTGGCCATGACCGGCCTGGCAGACCTCGCCGAACGCCCCCTGGACGAGCTCTCAGGCGGGCAGCGTCAGCGGGCCTGGATCTCCATGGCGCTGGCTCAGGGCACCGACCTGCTGCTGCTCGACGAACCGACCACGTTCCTGGACCTGGCGCACCAGGTGGAGGTCCTGGAGCTGGTACGGCACCTGCACGGGGCGGCGGGCCGGACCATCGTCATGGTCCTGCACGACCTCAACCTGGCGGCCCGCTACACCGACCGGCTGGTGGCCATGCGGGAGGGCCGCGTGGTGGCCGCGGGCGACCCGCATGAGGTGCTGACGGAGGACCTGCTGCGGGAGGTGTTCGAACTGGACGCCAAGATCATCGCCGACCCGGTGGCGGGCACGCCACTCGTCATCCCCATCGGCACACACCGCTGAGGGCACTCACGCCTGAACCCCCTGGCGGCACGCCTCCCTGACGGCCGGTCGGCACGCAACCCGCCGCACATCCTCATATCCCGATTTACTTGGAATTGTCGTCGCCGAGAATGGCGTCCACGAACACCTCGGGATCAAAGGGCGCCAGGTCGTCTGGACCCTCGCCGAGCCCCGCCAGCTTGACCGGAACCCCCAGCTCCCGCTGGACCGAGATGACGATGCCGCCCTTGGCCGTGCCATCGAGCTTGGTCAGCGCGATGCCGGTGATGTTGACGACCTCGGCGAACACCTGAGCCTGCCGCATCCCGTTCTGGCCGGTGGTGGCATCGAGGACGAGGAGCACCTCGTCGACCGTGGCCTTCTTCTCGATGACCCGCTTGACCTTGCCCAGCTCGTCCATGAGGCCGGTCTTGGTGTGCAGGCGGCCGGCGGTGTCGATGATGACGACGTCGGCCTTCTCCTCGATGCCCTTGGCCGTAGCGTCGAAGGCGACAGAGGCGGGATCGCCGCCCTCCGGCCCGCGTACGACATCGGCGCCGACCCGATCTCCCCAGGTCTGGAGCTGGTCGGTGGCGGCGGCCCGGAACGTGTCCGCCGCGCCGAGCACGACCTTCTTGCCGTCGCCGATCAGCGCGCGAGCCAGCTTGCCCGTGGTGGTGGTCTTGCCGGTGCCGTTGACGCCGACGACGAGCACGACGGCGGGCCGCTCGCCGTGCTTCTGGACGTGCAGCGTACGGTCCAGATCGGGGTTGATCTGGGCGAGCAGCTGCTCCCGGAGCAGCTTGCGCACCTCCTCGGGGGTGCGGCTGCCGAGCACCTTGACCTTCGTCCGCAGCTCCTCGACCATGGCGCGCGTCGGCGCCACGCCGACGTCGGCGGTGATCAGACTCTCCTCGATCTCGTCCCAGACCTCGTCGTCGAGGCGGTCGCGGGACAGCAGCTCCAGCAGGCCGCGCCCGAGTGTGCTCTGCGAGCGGGCCAGCCGGGAGCGCAGCCGCACCATCCGGCCGGCGGACGGCGGCGGCACCTCGATCTCGGGCGTGACGACAGCGGGTTGCGCGGGCGGCGGGAGCGTGGTGGTCGCCCCTCCCCCCTCACCCTCCTCCGCGCTGGGCGCCGGACGCTGCTCGGGGAGCGTGGGCGCCTGGGGCATCTGGGGCGGTTCGACCGGCGGCGCGCCCTTGCCACCGGGCCTGAAGAGCAGGAAAAGGCCGCCGGCCGCCAGCAGGGCGACGACGACCACGATCACGATGACGCCGAGGTAACCATCCACAACAGGTCAGTTTTCCAGATGGACCGGCATGCTGATGACCCGCGCCGCGCGGACCGGCCCGATCGGGGCCCGGACGATCAGGCCCGACCGTCAGGACCGGACCATCGGGACCGGACCATCGGGACCGGACGACCGGGCCGACGTCAGGCGGACTCGCGCTCCCGGAGTCGCTGGCTGACCACCTGGGTGACGCCGTCGCCGCGCATCGATACGCCGTAGAGGGCGTCGGCGATCTCCATCGTCCGCTTGTTGTGGGTGATGACGATCAGCTGGGAGCTCTGCCGCAGCTCCTCGAAGAGCCGCAGCAGCCGCTGCGTGTTGGTGTCGTCGAGGGCCGCCTCCACCTCGTCCATCACGTAGAACGGGGAGGGCCGCGCCTTGAAGATGGAGATCAGGAACGCCACCGCGGTCAGCGACCGCTCCCCGCCCGACAGCAGCGACAGCCGCTTGACCTTCTTGCCGGGCGGCCGGGCCTCGACCTCGATGCCCGTGGTCAGCATGTCGCCGGGCTCGGTCAGCACCAGGCGGCCGTCGCCACCGGGGAACACCCTGGTGAAGATCTGCTCGAACTCCCGCGCCACGTCCTCGTAGGCGGAGGAGAACATCTGCTCCACCCGGTCGTCGACCTCCTTGACCACCAGCAGCAGGTCGCGCCGGGTCTTCTTGAGGTCTTCGAGCTGCGAGTTGAGGAAGGCGTGCCGCTCCTCCAGCGCCGCGAACTCCTCCAGGGCCAGCGGGTTGACCTTGCCGAGCTGGTTCATCTGCTTCTCGGCGATCTTGGCCCGCTTCTCCTGCTCCTCCCGTACGTAGGGGACGGGCGGGTCGCCGGGGACCGGGGCCTCCGGGCCGTACTCGGAGATCAGCGACTCGGGCTCGACGCCGAACTCCTCCAGGGCGCGCTGCTGGAGCTGTTCGAGGCGGAGCCGTTGCTCGGTGCGGGCGACCGCGCTGCCGTGGACCCGGTTGACCAGCTTGTCGAGCTCCTGGCCCAGCTCGCGTACGTGCAGGCGGACCTGCTTGAGCTCGGCGTCGATCGCGACGCGGGCCAGGTCGGCCTCGTCGCGTTCGCGGGCGGCGAGCTGGATGGACGTCGCCAGGACCGTGAGCACCTGCTTGGCGCCGCTGCTCACGGCCTCGGCCACCGCGGCCTGCCGTCTGCGCCTGGCCCGCTGAGCGGCGGCCTCGGCGCGTTCGTGGCGCTCGCGCTGGGCCGCCCTGATCAGGCCGTCGGCCCGGCCCTCGATGCCCTTGACCCGCTCCTCCGCGGTGCGGACCTGCAGGCGGGTCTCCATTTCGCGCTGCCTGGCGACCTGGCAGGTGGCGGCCAGCTCGTCGCGGACCTCGGTGGTCGGCTCGGTCTCCAGCTCCTGCGCGTATTCGGCCTCGGCCAGCCGGATCTCCAGCTCGGCCAGCTCCTCCAGCCCCTCGGCGCGGGACTCCTCAGCCGTCGTGACGCTCTTGGCGAGGCGCTGGGCCTCGGCGCGCGCTGCGTCGGCGGCGGCTTCGAGCTGGGCCAGCCGCTTGGCCGCCGCGGCGTTGCGCTGGTCGGCCTCCCGCTGCCTGGCTCTGACCTGGTCGAGCGCGCCCTGGGCGGCGTTGACCCCGGCCTGGGCGGTGCCCGCGGCGGTCTGCGCCTCGTTGACCTGGCTCTGGGCCGACTCCAGGGCCAGCTGCGCGGCCTGCTCGGCGGCCGCGGCCTCCTCCAGGGCGGCGGCCGTCTCCTCGGCCCTGCCCTCGGCCTCCTCCAGGTCCGCGACGGCGTCGTCGAGCGCCGCCCGCACCTGCAGCACGGAGGTGCCGCCCTCGGAGCCGCCGCTGGCCAGATGGGCGCCGACGAGGTCGCCGCCTTTGGTCACGGCCCGCAGCTCGGGATGGGCGTCCACGATCGCGCGGGCGGCCTCGAGGTCGTCCACGACGACGACGCCGGCCAGCACATGGTCGAGGGCGGCCCTGAGGTGTCCGGGCACCGTCACCAGCGCGGCGATCCAGCGACTCCCCTCAGGCGCGGCCGCGCGTACCTGGTCGGCGACCTGTCCGCCGGAACCCGCCACCAGGAGGGTCGCCTGGCCCGCCTCCTTGACGCGGAGCAGTTCGAGGGCGCCGATCGCGGTGTCCACCGTCTTGACGGCGATCGCGTCGGCGATCGGCCCGAGCACGGCCGCGACCGCCGGCTCGGCGCCCGGTGTTACCTGCATCGAGGCCGCCAGCGGACCGAGCACCCCGGCCAGGTCGGTCTCAAGGAGGGCCGCCCCGCCGTCGCCCTTGGCCAGGCCGAGCTCCAGGGCCTCGCAGCGAGCCCGGAGAGCGGCCACGGACCGCTGGGCCTCCTGGTCGGTGGCGCGGGCCGTGCCGATGCCCGACCGGGCGGACTGAAGGGCCGCTCGCGGCGCGTCGAGCGCGGACTTGGCCTGCTCGACCGCCGCGCGTGCCTCGTCGGCCGCCGCCTTGGCCTCGTCGACCAGCGACTGCGCGGTGACCAGCTCCGCGGCCAGCGCCGGGTCGACGGCGGGCTCCTCCAGCCGCCGCGCCTCCAGGTCCTCACGGGCTTGGCGCTCACGTCCGGCGGCCTCGGTCACGGCGCGGGTGAGGCGGCCGATCTCGTCTTCGGCGGCACGGGCCCTGCTGCGTACGGAATCGACCTGGCCGCGCAGTTTGGCCAGGCCCTCGCGCCGGTCGGCGGCGGCCCGCGAGGCCATCGCGAGCCGCTGCTCCTCGGCGCTCAGCTCGGCCTCGGACTCGGCACGCCGCTGGACCGCCTCTTCCAGCAGGTCCTGGGCCTGCTCAAGCTCCGCCCGGAGGATCAGCTCGTGCTCGCGTACCTCGGCCGCCTCGCGTTCGAGCTCCTCCGGATCGCGTCCGCGCCGCTCGATCGCGGCCGCGTCGAGCGCGTGGCGGTGCCGTTCGGCGGCCAGTTGTTCGAGGCCGGTGATGCGTTCGCGCAGGGAGGAGAGCCGGAAGTAGGTCTCCTGGGCGGCGCTCAGCCGGGGCTGGGCCTCGGCCTCGGCGCTCTCCAGAGCGGCCTCCCGCTGCTGGCCCTCGGCCAGCTCGGACTCCACCCTGGTGCGCCGGGCCAGGATCGCCGCCTCGTCGGCCGCCTCGCGCTCCAGCGTGTCGCGTAGCACGCACACGTCGTCGGCCAGCAGGCGCAGCCGCGCGTCGCGCAGGTCCGCCTGGATGACGGCGGCCTTGCGGGCGATCTCCGCCTGCCGGCCGAGCGGCTTGAGCTGGCGGCGCAGCTCGGTGGCGAGGTCCTGGACGCGGGTGAGGTTGGCCTGCATGGCGTCGAGCTTGCGGAGCGCCTTCTCCTTGCGTTTGCGGTGCTTGAGTACGCCCGCGGCCTCTTCGATGAAGGCGCGCCGGTCTTCGGGGCCCGCGTGGAGCACGGCGTCGAGCTGGCCCTGACCGACGATGACGTGCATCTCACGGCCGATGCCCGAGTCGGACAGCAGCTCCTGGATGTCGAGCAGGCGGCAGGTGTCGCCGTTGATCGCGTATTCGCTCTGGCCCGACCTGAACATCAGGCGGCTGATCGTGACCTCGGTGTAGTCGATCGAGAGCGCGCCGTCGGAGTTGTCGATGGTCAACGTCACCTCGGCGCGGCCGAGCGGCGGTCTGGAGGAGGTGCCGGCGAAGATGACATCTTCCATCTTGCCGCCGCGCAGCGACTTGGCGCTGTGCTCGCCCATGACCCAGGCCAGGGCGTCGACGACGTTGGACTTGCCGGAGCCGTTGGGGCCCACCACGCAGGTGATGCCGGGCTCGAAGCGGAGGGCGGTCGCGGAGGCGAACGACTTGAAGCCGCGCAGGGTGAGGGTCTTCAGGTGCAAGACCACGCCCCCTTCTGCGAGAACCGACTTCGGGAAAGCCTACTGGTCTTCCCTGCCCTACGAGGGCGGGTGCGGTCGAGGCCGCGCCGGTCTGGTAAAGGAGGCACAAAACTCTAGGGAATATGCAAATAACAAGGGACGCCTCTTCGAGACGTCCCTGGGGTGTCGTGCGCTCCGGACACTCTTAGGTGAGTGCCGGCTCGCGCTCTTGCATACGGCTGAGCGCCTCGTCGCGGGTTTGCGCCGCAAGAGCGTCATTCGTGGCCTGGAGTCGGATGAGTTCTGCCTCCAAATCCCGGATCCGCTGTTGCAGACGGCGCATCTCCGAGACCATTCGAGGGTCAGGACCGCCGACGTGGCCGAGTAGAGCCTTCGCCATGGTAAAGGGTCCTCCACGCTGAGTGACCAGACTGGTTCGCGCACTTCTTATTCTGCGGGAGGGGTGCGCGTGGTACCTAACAAGAGTCGCACCGGCAGTGTGGGCGGTCAAGTCGAACGAACCGCATAGACCTACCCTCGGGCACTCCCGACATACAACTATACCCTATTTGAGCTGTTTAACGAAACCCCTTACCTCTCCACAAACCCCACCAAACTACCTCGGGCTTCGCTCCATCGTTCCACCACTCCATCGACTCTGCCCGGCGTGTCGCAACCTCTGAGCAGCTCCAGCAGCTTGACGCAGGACTCTTGTGTGCCTTCCGCCACTATCTCCACCCGGCCGTCGGTCGCGTTCCTCGCCCAGCCCGTGAGTCCGAGCTCCAGAGCCCGTGCGCGCGTCCACCATCGGAAGCCCACGCCCTGCACTCGCCCCCGCACCCACACCGTCAACCGCACCATGGGATCCCCCTTTTTCCTTTACGCAAGCCGAATCCAGGCCACCACACGGTCCTCCGCAGGACTCCGCTCAGCGAGGCTTGCGCTGGCAGGTCGGGCAGCTGTAGGACGAGCGGTTCATGAACGGGTCGCGCCTGATCGGGGTGCCGCAGCGGGAGCAGGGCTGGTCGCGCCGGCCGTAGACCTCCAGGGAGCGCTCGAAGTAGCCGCTCTCCCCGTTGACGTTGACGTACAGGCTGTCGAAGGACGTCCCGCCCTGCAGGAGGGCGGCGCCCATGACCTGGCGGACCGCGGCCAGCAGCTCGGCGATCTTGGGGCGGGTGAGCGTCTGGGTGGGCCGGGCCCAGTGGAGTTTCGCCAGCCAGAGCGCCTCGTCGGCGTAGATGTTGCCGACTCCGCTGATCAAGGACTGGTCGAGCAGGGCCCGTTTGATCTCGGTCTTCTTCTTGCGCAGGTTCGTGGCGAAGGCGGCCTCGTCGAACGCCTTCTCGAACGGGTCGGGGGCTATGTGCGCGATCGGCGCGGGGATGCCCTCGACCAGGGGGGTGAGCATGACGTGGCCGAAGGTCCGCTGGTCCACGAAGCGGAGGTCGGAGCCGCCGTCGGCGAAGCTGAGGCGTACGCGTAGATGCTTCTCCAGCGGCGAGTCGGGCGGCACGATGAGCAGCTGACCGCTCATGCCCAGGTGCGCCAGGAGCGCCTCGTCGTCGCCCGAGAGCGGCAGCCACAGGTATTTGCCGCGGCGCTCCGCGGAGAGCACCGTACGGCCTCTCAGACGCGCGCAGAACTCCTCGACGCCCGGCACGTGCCGCCTGGTGGCACGGGGATGGAGCACCTCGGCTGAGGCGATCTCCCGGCCGGTGACCCATTCGGCGAGGCCGCGGCGGACGACCTCGACCTCCGGCAGCTCTGGCACCTAGCCCGCCGGCTGGCTCTCGCGCTGCTCGCGGCGGGCCCTGATGCGGGTCCACGCCGCCTCGGCCGCCTGCTGCTCGGCTTCCTTCTTGCTGCGGCCGGTGCCCGCGCCGTAGGACTCGCCGCCCACCCGCACTTCGGCGGTGAACGACTTGGCGTGGTCGGGGCCGCTCTCCTCGACGTGGTATTCGGGCACGCCGAGCGCCTCTGAGGCGGTGAGCTCCTGCAGCGAGGTCTTCCAGTCGAGGCCGGCGCCCAGCGAGGCCGAGCGGACGATCAGCGGGTCGAACAGCAGGTGCACGACCCGGAACGCCTCGTCGAGACCCTTGTCGACGTAGACGGCGCCGATCAGCGCCTCCAGCGTGTCGGCCAGGATCGAGGACTTGTCGCGGCCGCCGGTGCCCTCTTCGCCCCTGCCGAGCCGCAGGAACCGGCCCAGGCCGAGCGTGCGGGCCACATCGGCCAGGGCACGCATGTTGACCACCGCGGCCCGCAGCTTGGCCAGCTGGCCTTCGGGCAGGTCGGGGTGGTTGCGGTAGAGGGTGTCGGTCACGACGAGGCCGAGCACCGAGTCGCCGAGGAACTCCAGGCGCTCGTTGGTGGGCAGGCCACCGTTCTCGTACGCGTAGGAGCGGTGGGTCAGCGCCCGCTCCAGGATGTCGGAGCCGAGGCCGACCAGCAGCACCCGCTCCAGCTCTTCTCGGGCGACCTCGACGGCCACCGGCTTAGGACCTGTGCCCACGTGCTTCCTCCTCGGACATCTTCACATGGCGCGACGGCTGCGGAAGATGCCCGAAAACGTGGTGGGCGTCGGGGGGATCAAACCCCGGCGTCCACCACGGCCGCGGGCGAACCGCCACCGCACGCGTCAGACGGTAACGCCGACCGGGGCACAATGGCACCCGGTCGGCAGTGCGTCAACCCTTCGAGCGGTCATGGTCCGCTCACCAGGTGGTGCGATCAGGCGGACGGCTCGATCACCTGGCGGCGGTTGTAGGTGCCGCAGGTGGGGCACGCGATGTGCGGCTGCTTCGGCGAACGGCACTGCGGGCAGCTCACCAGGGCGACAGCAGTCGTCTTCCACTGGGAGCGACGGGCGCGGGTGTTGCTCCGCGACATCTTTCGCTTCGGGACGGCCACGTCACTTCTCCTGATCGTTATCGTTCTCGGTAACCAGACCTTGCAACGACGCCCAGCGAGCGTCGATCTTCTCGTGCCGGTGATCGTCGCCGGCCTCGGCCAGCTTGACCCCGCATTCCGTGCAGAGACCCGCGCAGTCTTCACCGCAGACGGGGCTCAGCGGCAGTGCGAGCACCGCCGCGTCGCGGAACGTCGGCTCGAGGTCGAGCAGCTCGCCGTCGAGCAGTGAATCCTCCTCCGAGGCGTCCTCGTCGGAGTAGAAGAACAGCTCCTGCAGGTCGACCTCGATCTCCGAGGTGACCGGGTCGAGGCACCGCGCGCACTCCCCGGCGAGCGGGGCCTGCGCCGTGCCCGAGACGAGCACGCCTTCCATCACTGCTTCGAGCCGGAGATCCAGCTCGACTTCGGCGTCCTTGGGGACACCGATCATGTCGACGCCGAGATCCACCGGTGCCGGGAGGGACAGGGTCATCCGCTTCATCGAGCCCGGTCGCCTACCCAGGTCGTGAGTGGAGATCACCCAAGGGGAGCGGGGGTCGAGGTGCTGAGTCATCTGCTCTCGCTAGGCATGGCGAAATGTCGCCGTCGTACAAGGCCGAAATCAAAGGATAGCAGGTCGGTGTCAGCTCCTGAGCCGCTCGATGAGGAGCTCGTGCACCAGGTCAGGCACCAGTCCGGACACGTCACCACCGTATCGGGCGATCTCCTTGACCCTGCTGGAGGACAGGAAGGAGTATTCGGGGTTGGTCGGCATGAACAGCGTCTCGACCCCCGACAACCGGTAGTTGAGCTGTGCCATCTGCAGCTCGTAGTCGAAGTCGCTGACCACCCTGATCCCCTTGACGATCGCGGGGATGTCGTTCTGCTTGCAGAAGTCTACGAGCAGGCCATGGAATTTCTGCACCTTGACGTTCGCGTACTCCTTGGTCACGGTGTGCAGGACCTCGATCCGCTCGTCGACCGTGAACAGGCCGCTCTTCTCGAGGTTGATGAGCACTGCCACGGTCACCTCGTCGTACAGCCGGGCAGCCCGGCCGATGATGTCGAGGTGGCCGTTGGTGATGGGGTCGAATGACCCCGGGCAGACAACGCGGCGCAAAACGCCTCCCCAGGTCTACGGGTTCCCGGCGGCGCGACCGTACCAAACGGATGCTTCGCCGTAGCGACGGACCCTCTCCTCTGCGTAGCCTTCGGGCCACACCAGGGCTTTTCCCCTGCTTTCCCGCTCGAACGCCACCAAAGCCCCATCCGTCAGCCAGCCGTTGTCGCGCAGTGACTCCAGTACGCGTGTGACCTCGTCGTCAGTGACGGCATAGGGCGGATCCGCGAAAACTATGTCGAAGCCCTCCTCCTCGGGCTTCGCCAGGAACCGCTCGACCTTGTCGGCCACCACCCGCGCCCCGTCGAGCGCCAGCGTCTCGACGTTCGCCCTGATCGTGCGGACGGCCTTCGGGTCGGACTCGACGAGCACCGCGTGGGCGGCCCCCCGGGACAGCGCCTCCAGCCCGACGGCCCCCGACCCCGCGTACAGATCGATCACCCGGGCGCCCGCCAGCCCGTGCAGCGAGTCAAGGGTCAAGAAGATCCCTTCTCGCGCCCTGTCACTGGTCGGTCTCGTCCCGCGCCCCGGCGGCACGGCCAGCCGCCTGCCACCCGCGCTCCCCGCGATGATCCGAGTCATGAGGACCATTGTTCCGCATGTCGACGCAGGTCAAGAGTGGACAAGTGTCGGCCTCGAGTACGCAAGGGTGATTCCCATCGCGGGGAGGGTCTCGCATGATGGGTCCTGCGGCCTTCAAGGTGACCCAGTTGGAGGCCGACCGGCGTGATCGTGAGCCCTTCCGCACGCCGGTTCCCTCGGCACCTGACCCGAGGGTGGGCCCAGCCGGGGACGGCATTCGGGGGGAGGCCGTCCCCGCGGCTGGGGCCCACATCAACATCAAGATCAAGGGCTTTTTTTGTTTTTACGGCACGGCCGGGTTGGCCGCCACCCGCCATACGTGGCTGGGGGCCTCCAGGAAAACGGCCGCTGAACCCGCACAGAGCCGGGCGCCGTTACGTGCGATCCTTACTCGATTCCGTGGCATCTCATGCCCGGAGCTGCCCTTGGATCAGGTCTTCTCCAAGTACTCGGCCCGTTCGTCCGCCAGCAGGCGGTCTATCTCCGCGCGCAGGGCGTCGTTGGACTTCAGGTCCGGGTCGGCGGCCAGCAGGGCCGCGGCTTCGTCTCTGGCCGCCTCTATGACGTCCTCGTCGCGCAGGAGCTGGAGCAGCTTCAAGGACGAGCGTTTGCCCGACTGGGCCGCGCCCAGGACGTCGCCTTCGCGACGTTGTTCGAGGTCCACGCGGGACAGCTCGAAGCCGTCGAGGGTCGCCGCCACGGCCGACAGGCGGGCTCGGGCGGGGGTGCCCTCGGGGAAGTCCGAGATCAGGAGGCAGAGGCCGGGCAGACCGCCCCGGCCGACCCGGCCGCGGAGCTGGTGGAGCTGGGAGACGCCGAAGCGGTCGGCGTCCATGATGATCATGACTGACGAGTTGGGCACGTCGACGCCGACCTCGATGACCGTGGTGGCGACGAGGACGTCGAGCTCGCCACGGGTGAACGCGCGCATGATCGCGTCCTTCTCCTCCGGCGGGAGCTTGCCGTGCAGGACGCCCAGCCGCAGGTCGCGGAAGGGGCCGCTGGAGAGCAGCTCGGCCACGTCGAGGACGGCCAGCGGCGGGCGCCGCTCGTCGTCGGACGGCGGCGCCTGCAGATCCCCCTCGTCGCCCTCCAGGTCGCCGATGCGCGGGCAGACGATGTAGGCCTGCCTGCCGAGGGCGACCTCCTCGCGGACCCGCTCCCAGGTGCGCTCCAGGAAGTGCGGCTTCTCGGCGGCGGGCACGACGTGGGTGGTGATCGGCGCGCGGCCCGACGGCAGCTGCGACAGCGTCGAGACCTCCAGGTCGCCGAACACCGTCATGGCCACCGTACGCGGGATCGGGGTGGCGGTCATGACCAGCACGTGCGGACGGCCGCCGCCGGCCTTCTCGCGCAGCGCGTCACGCTGCTCCACACCGAACCGGTGCTGCTCGTCGACCACGACCAGCCCCAGATCGGCGAACTGGACATGCTCCTGGAGCAGGGCGTGCGTGCCCACGACGATGCCCGCGGTGCCGGAGGCGGCGTCGAGCAGCGCGGACCTGCGCGCGGCCGCGCCCATGGAGCCGGTGAGCAGGGTGACGGCCGTGCCGCCGAACATGCCGCCCTGCGCGAGGTCGCCCAGCATGCCGCTGATCGAGCGGTGGTGCTGCTGGGCCAGCACCTCGGTGGGCGCCAGCAACACCGCCTGGCCCCCCGCGTCGACCACCTGCAGCATCGCGCGCAGCGCCACCACGGTCTTGCCCGCGCCCACCTCGCCCTGCAGCAGCCGGTGCATGGGATGCTCCAGCGCCAGGTCGGCCGCGATCTCCTCGCCGACGAGCGCCTGCCCTTCGGTGAGCGAGAACGGCAGCCGCCCGTCGAAGTCGGCCAGCAGGCCGTCGGCCCGCCGGGGCCGGGACCTGGCCGGCCACGCGGTCGCCGCCTGCCTGCGCTGCAGCAGCACGGCCTGCAGGACGAACGCCTCGTCGAACTTCAGCCGCTCACGCGCCCGCCGCATGTCGGCGAAGTCCTTCGGCCGGTGGATGGACTCCAGCGCCTCGCCCAGCCCCTCCAGCCCGCGCCGGTCCCGCAGCTCGGCGGGCAGCGGATCGTCGAGGGGCCCGAGCGTGTCGAGCACCACGCCGATCGCCCGCCTGATCGCCCATGGCGTCAGGTCCTTGCCCGCCGGATAGATCGGGACGGGCGCCGCCGCGAAGTCCTCGGCGCTCGCTTCACCCTCCTCGAACAGCTCGAACTCCGGGTGCGACAGCTGCCACCGCGGCGTCGTCCTGGACCCGAACATGCCCACCTTCCCGGCGAACATCCCCCGCCGCCCCGGCTTGAGCCGCGACTCGGCCACGTGGGAGCCCTTGCCGAAGAAAGACAGGTAGATCTTGTTGCGCCCGCCGTCGACGACCTCGACCTCCAGCCAGGTGCCGCCGCGGTTGCGCATGGGTTTGCGCATCAGCCTCGTGACCTCGCCGACCACGGTGACGTGCTCGTCGACCTCCAGCGCGTCGAGCGAGGTCAGCTCCCCGCGCTCGGCGTAGCGGCGCGGGTAGTGGCGCAGCAGGTCGCCGACCGTCTCCAGGCCGAGCACGCTGTGCAGCAGCTTGGCGGTCTTGGGGTCGAGCGCTTTCGTCAGGGGCTCGTCGAAACGGCTCACGGGACTATGTTCTACCGCCTGCGGCCGACAGGAATCATTCGACACCGATGAGCAGTGGATAACCGCCCTGCTCTCCGTCGTAGACGACCAGGTCCACGTCGGGCCTGATGACCCTGAGGTGGGCTTCGACGTGCGCGGCCAGGCGTACCGGCGCGTCGGCCCCCGTGACCAGGGTGACCAGTTCGCCGCCGCCCGCCACCATCCGGTCCACGACGAGCGTGGCCACCTCCTCCAGCGTCCCGCCGATCACCGACACGTCGCCGTCGATCAGCCCGAGCACGTCACCGGGACGGCACACGCCCGCGCTCGTCACCGCCTCGCGGTCGGCCACCACCAGGTGCCCGTGGCGCGTGTGCCCGGCCGCGTCGGTCATGGCCACCACGTCGTCGTCGAAGCGGCGCAGCGGATCGTGCACGGCCAGCGCGGCCAGCCCCTGCACGGTGGCCCTGGTGGGCAGCACACTGACCACGACGCCGTCCTCACGGGCGACCTCGGCCGCCGCGGTCGCCACCGCCCCGGCGCCCTCGTCGTTCGGCAGCACCGCCACCTCGCCGCCCGCCTCCCGGATGGCGGCCAGCATCGCGGGCAGCGTGGGCCGCGTGCCGGGGACGCGGCGTACCACCACCGCGCCGCACTCCTCGAACAGCGCCGCGATCCCGTCGCCCGCCGCGACCGCCACCACGCCCCGGCCCGCGCTGGCCCGGTGCGTACGCTCGGCCAGGTAGGTGATCCTGATCCGGTGCGGCCGCCCCGCGCGCAGCGCCGCCTCGACCGCGGGGCCCGCCTCGCCGACGTGGACGTGGACGTTCCACAGGCCCTCGCCACCGACCACGACGAGCGAGTCGCCCATCGCGTCGAGCTCCTCGCGCAGCTTGGCCACCGCGGCGTCGTCGGCGTCGAGCAGGTACATCACCTCATAGCCGGCCCCCACCTCGCTCATCGGCGAGATCCGTGAGGTCGGCGCGGGCACGTCGTAGCGGTCGCTGTAGGAGCCGGTGATCACCCGTTCGAGCGACTCCAGGATGATCGCCAGCCCGGCACCGCCGGCGTCCACGACGCCGCTGCGCGCCAGCACATCCAGCTGCTCGGGCGTACGCCGCAGCGCCGCCCGCGCCGCACCGGCCGCCCGCCGCGCGACCGCCGCGAGATCGCCCGTCACTTCCTGGCCGACCACTTCCTGCTGCTCATCCTGCTGGCCGGGCACCTCGTGGGCGCGCACTTCCTGGCTGCGCACCTCCTGTACGGGCATCTCCTGTACGGCCTGTGCCGCCGCCTCCAGCACGCTCAGCACGGTGCCCTCGACCGGCCTGGCCACGGCCTCCCTGGCCAAGGTGGCGGCGCGCAGCAGCCCGGCGCGTAAGTCGGCGCCGTCCTTCAGCACCTCCGCGAGCCCGCGCAGCGCCTGGCTGACGATGACCCCCGAGTTGCCCCTGGCGCCGATCAGCGCGCCGTAGGAGAGCGTCTGCCACATCACCGCGGCGTCCACGTCGTCCGGCAGCGCCTCGACGGCCTCGGCCGCGGAGAGCACGGTCAGGTGCAGGTTGGTGCCGGTGTCGCCGTCCGCGACCGGGAACACGTTGAGCGCGTCGATCTCCGCCCTGGCGCCGCCCAGCGCGTCGGCGGCCAGGCGGGCCCAGCGGCGTACCGCGGGCGGGTCGAGAACCTCCATCTGCGCGCTCCGACCTCCCCGCATGCGCTACCGTTAATGCAGGAGGATATCTCCGCATTTGAGCCCGTCTAGTGCTCGTGGTTCGCGCCCAGTGGCGCGGATCGGATATCCTCGTCAGGCTGGCCGGTTGTCCCGGCATGCCCTTCGCCCGGAAAGCATCACGCGGACAGGGCTACATCGACTGTTTTAAGGAGCGATACCGTGGCTTCCGTCTGCGATGTCTGCCGCAAGGGGCCGACCTTCGGCAACAACGTGTCCCACTCGCACCGCCGCACCCGCCGTCGCTGGAACCCCAACATCCAGACGGTCCGCGCGGTCATCGGCGGCACGCCGAAGAAGCTCAACGTGTGCACCTCGTGCATCAAGGCCGGCAAGGTCACCCGCTAGCCGGTCCCGACTTTCGCCAAAGCCCGCCTGCTCGACACCGAGCGGCGGGCTTTCGCCGTGTCCAGGGTGACTCGACGTCGGGGGATTCTCCCGGCATCGGGGGGTGACCCGGCGTCCGGGATGCCCCCGACAGCCGGGGTGGACTCAGCGCCCCCGGATGGCTCGGGTCAGCGCCAGCGCCAGGCGTGGTCGACCGGGCCGATGCCGTCGCCGAGCGGGAAGCCCTTGGCGATGGCGCCCGTCACGTACTCCTTCGCCTTGCCCACCGCCGTCGGCACGTCGTCCCCCAGCGCGAGGTGGGAGGCGATGGCCGAGGCGAGCGTGCAGCCTGTGCCGTGCGTGTGCCGGTTGTCCAGGCGCGGCGCGGAGAAGCGATATTCGCTCGTGCCGTCCGTGAGCAGGTCCACGGGCTCGCCGGGCAGGTGGCCGCCCTTGATCAGGGCCCAGGCGGGGCCCAGCTCCAGGATGGCGTCGGCCGCGCGGCGCAGGCCGTCCTCGTCCTCGACCTTGACCGAGGTGAGCTGCTCGACCTCCCACAGGTTGGGCGTGACGACGGTGGCGACCGGCAGCAGCCGCGTCTTGACCGTCTCGACGGCCTCGGGCGCGAGCAGCGGGTCGCCGTGCTTCGACACGCCGACCGGGTCGACCACCACCGGCGCCGAGTACGCGCCCAGCGCCGCCGCCACGACCTCGACCAGTCCGGGTGAGGCCAGCATGCCGGTCTTGACCGACCGGGCGCCGATGTCGCCGAGCACCGAGTCGAGCTGCGCCCGTACGGCCTCGGGCGGCAGCTCCCAGTAGCCCTGGACGCCGAGCGAGTTCTGCGCGGTGACCGCGGCGATGACGCTCATGCCGTGGACGCCCAAGGCGAGCATGGTCTTGAGGTCGGCCTGAATACCCGCCCCGCCGCCGGAATCGGACCCGGCGACGGTCAGCACGCATGGAGGGGTCGTAACCGTCATATCCCCATCCAACCATCCCCCGCCGGGATGGCCGGCTAGCCAACGGCCCGTCCCCGGTAGGAGGGCCGACTAGCTGACGGCCCCTCCCCCACCGGCATGGCTGCTTAGCTGACGGCGCAGTCCCCGCCCACCAGGCCGCAGTTCGCCGGCGCGGCGCCCCGGCCCGTGGCCGAGATCGTCAGCTGGGCGGTGCCGCCCTCGGCGAGCGACTCGGGCAGGTCGATGATCAGCTGATCCCCGTCCTGCGTCCACCCGGCGCCCTTCACGTCCAGTACCCGGCCGCGGATCGGCAGGGAGACCGTGAGCGACGGCAGCGCCGCCAGGGAGGAGTTGACGACGTCCAGGTGCGCGGTGTAGCCGACCAGCCCTTGGTTGGTCACGTCGAAGTTCAGGCTCACCGACTGACCGCCCGCGGCCTGGGCCGGGTCGGTGGGTACGGGGGCCGTCGTGACAGTGCCGGTCTGGGTGTCGGGGTTGTTGACCGTCGTGGCCTCTTCGGTCGGCTCCTCCGTGGGGCTCTCCGTCGGGCTCGGGTCGGCCGGCTCCCTCGTGGGTTTGACCGGTTTCTTCGTCTTCGTCTTGGTCGGCGTCGGTGTCGGGGAGGCGCTACGGTGCGGCGTGTGCACGTTGACCGTGGCCGACGGCTTCGGGGTGTCGGCGGCCTTGGTCTCCTCCTTGGTCGGCTCCTCGGAGGGCTCCTCCGTGGGCTCCTCATCCGCCGGGGACTCGCTGGGCTTCGCACCCGGCTGGTTGGTCACCTGTACGGCGGCGCAGGTGGCGCCGGCGCACTTGGCCGGATCGTTCGAGGAGCTCATCATCTTGACGCCGGCGACAGTACCGCCGAGGACGACCGCCACGGCGGCGACCGAGAGCAGCGCCACCTTGCCCCGCCCGCCACTGGGAGGCGCGGCGAGCACGTCGGGGTCGGCGGGCGGCTTCTTGCGGCCACGGCGGCGGCGCGGCTCCGGCTCGTCGATCGGCTCGTCCGACGACCAGCCCGAGCCGAGGAAGCCGTTGTCGGCGCTGTCCGCCCAGGCGGGCGTGGGCGCGTCGACCATGGTCGGCGCGCCGTACACCTTGATGTCGCCCGGCGCGGGCGGCTCGTTCGACGGCGGCCCGAACACCTCGGTGGAACCGAAGACCTGGGTGGCGCCGAAGGGCTCGTTGAAGTCACGTGTCTCGTTCGAGCCGGGCTCGCCGGCGGGTCCCGATGGCCGGCCGGGGGTGTCCCATTCCGGACGCGTGAAGGCGCCGGTCGTCTCGAACGGCCCCTCGGGACGGTCGGACTGTCCGGCACCGCCCGCCGGCGGCTGCTGCGGCTGGTTGAACCCACCTTCGGGGGGCATGATGAAGGCCCCCGTGGTCTCGGAAGGCCCCTCTGGGAACGCCCCAGAGCCCTCAGGACGCCCCTGGGGCCGCGTGGCTGACCCGTCGGGACGCATGAAGGGGAGGACCGAAGCCCCTTCGGGCCGGGTGAAGCCGTCCGCGGGTCCTTCCGGGTGAGCGAAGCCGCCCGAGGGCCCTTCGGGGCGAGTGAAGCCGCCCGAGGGCCCTTCGGGGCGAGTGAAGCCGCCTGAGGGCCCTTCCGGATGGGTGAAGCCGCGTGCGGGCCCTTCGGGCCCGGTGAAGCCCCCTGCGGGTCCTTCGGGGCGGGTGAAACCGCCCGTGGGTCCTTCTGGGCGGCTGAACATGCTCGGGGGCTCGGAGGACGACTCCGGGGGCCGGCCGGCGGCCTTCGACCGCGGCGGCGGCGCGAACGCGCCCGTCGTCTCGAACGGGTCAGGCCGTACGCCGGGAGCAGGCCCGGTCGGGGCCGGTCCGCCTTCCCGTTTCGGCATCGGCGCCCACTGGCCCGTCACCTCCACCTGGTCGGGCGGCGAGGGCCAGCCGGGTGGCTCGGCTCCTGGCTCGTCCGGGCCCCAGAAGGCGCTCTTGGCGGTCGGATCCGGGACGGCGGCCCACCTCGCGGCGGGGTCGGTGGTGAACCTGGGGTCCTCCTGTGAATCGTCGGAGCCCTCGTTCCCCCATTCATCCTCGTCGTCGGATCCACCTGTGCCGTGGCGGCCCATATGGCTGCCCTTTCTGCAGGTTACAGTGGCCGCCAATCTTCATAACACCTTTACTACGGCTTTGTCCCAGTAATCCCGGTAGTCACACCCCAAATCCGCCAAACCTTACACAAATCGCGGCGGCTTGTCACGCAAAGTGATCCCATCCGGCGTGACCAATTTCACGCCCTCGGACGTGAACTCCCTGACCTGCCACTACGTCCCCCACGATTCGCCACGGAGGCGGCAGCGCCACTCCGGCGGGGAACACCGCCGCGAGCGCGTGATCCTCACCGCCCGACAGCACCCAGTCCAGCGGATCGGCCCCCAGCCGCTCGGCCACCGCCGCCACCGGCTCCCCAACGACGAACGCGGCCGGGTCCAGCTCGACGCGTACGCCACTGGCCGCCGCGATGTGCCCGAGGTCCTGAAGCAGGCCGTCACTCACGTCGAGCATCGCGCTCGCCCCCAGCTCCGCGGCTTGGGGCCCCGAGGAGTACGGCGGACACGGCCGCCGATGCGCGGCCACGGCCTCCCAGAGCGCCTCTCCCTGCGGAGAGAAGGGCGGAGAGAGGGGCATCCCCTCCACACGGCTCGGCTCCGAAGGCTGGCTGGGCGGCCAGCCGGATTCGAGCAGTGCCAGCCCCGCGGCGGCGTACCCAAGGCGTCCGGCCACCGCCACCACCTGCCCGGGGCGTGCGCCCGACCGGGTCACCGGCGCTCGGCCGCCCAGATCGCCGAGCGCCGTCACCCCGATGACGACCAGGTCGCCGCGCGCGATGTCGCCGCCCACGACGCTCGCCCCCACGATCGCGCACTCGTCGCGGAACCCGTCGGCGAGCGCGTCGAGCCACTCCACCGGCAGGTCCGCGGGCATCCCCAGGCCGACCACGATGGACGTCGGCACGGCCCCCATCGCGGCCACGTCGGCAAGGTTTTGAGCTGCGGCTTTGCGCCCCACGTCATAGCCGCTGGACCAATCGCGGCGAAAGTGCCTACCCTCGAGTAGCAGGTCCGTAGACACCACGACGCGCCCGTCGGGCGCCCTTACCATTGCGGCGTCGTCGCCCGGTCCGAGGAGAACCGTCGCACCTTGCGGCAAACGCCCGGAAATACGAGACACCGCTCCGAATTCGCCGAGATCTCCGACTGTGATGACGCACCTCCTGACGCACACAGGGTACGGTGGCCCTTCGGCGTGATCGAATCGCCCGGGAGGACGTAATGGTGCAGGCCTACATCCTTATTCAGACCGAGGTCGGCAAGGCCGCGAGCGTGGCCCGCGAGATTTCCGGCATTCCCGGAGTCACGCAGGCGGAGGACGTCACCGGCCCCTACGACGTGATCGTGCGCGCGGAGGCCAACAACGTCGACGAACTGGGCAAGCTGGTGGTCGCCCAGATTCAGGCCGTGGAGGGCATCACACGTACTCTGACGTGCCCGATCGTCCATATTTGAGGTAAATCTAGTTCATGCGCCGCACCACTGTCCTGCTCGCCCTGCTGATCCTCGCGGGGTGTGGCGGCGCCGTTCGCGTGGAGCCGCCCAAGCCTCAGGGGGAGGCGGCGGCGGCCTGCGAGAGGCTGGCCGGGCGGCTGCCCAAGACGCTTGACGGCGCCGCACGCGGTGAGTCCACGCCCGCGTCCCCGTACGTCACGGTCTGGGGGGAGGCGGAGATCGCGCTCCGCTGCGGTGTGCCGCGCCCGGCGCGGATGTCCCCGACCGACACGTTGCAGGAGATCGACGGCGTGGGCTGGTTCGCCGACCCCGACAAGCCGACCCTGTACACCGCGATCGAGGACCCCGCCTATGTCGAGGTCACGATCGCGGGCACCCACGTCGCCCCCTCGGTCCTCGCGGACCTCTCGGGGCCGATCAGCCAGGCGTCGGCCTCCCAGAAGCCCACCCCGTAGTCAGTCAGCGCAGCCCGGGTGAACGGTGCAGGGCGAGCTGGATGAGCCGGTCGACCAGCGCCGGGTACGACAGCCCCGAGGCGGCCCACAGCTGCGGCGCCACCGACAGCGAGGTGAACCCGGGCATGGTGTTGATCTCGTTGAAGATCAGCTTCCCCTCGGGCGTGTAGAAGAAGTCGACCCGCGACAGCCCTTCGCAGTCGAGCGCCTCGAACGCGCGTACGGCCATCTCCCGCAGCTCCTCGGCCACCGCCTCCGGGAGGTCGGCGGGCACGGTGAGCGACATCTGGTCGGGGTAGTACTTGGCCTCGAAGTCGAAGAACTCCTGACCGCCCTGGACCTTGACCTCGCCCGGCGTCGAGGCGATCGCCGGCTCGTCGCCGAGTGACTCGAGCACCGCGCACTCGATCTCGCGCCCCTCGATGGCGGCCTCGATGAGCACCTTGGGATCGTGCTCGCGGGCGACCTCGACGGCCCGCTCCAGCGAGGCCCGGTCGTGCGCCTTGGAGATGCCCTGTGACGACCCGGCCCTGGCGGGCTTGACGAACACCGGCCAGCCGAGCTCCTCGGCCTCCTTCAGCACCCGCTCCCGGTAGAGCCGCCAGTCGCGCTCGCGCACCACCACATGGCGTCCGATCGGCAGTCCGGCGGCGGCCATGACCGTCTTCATGTGGGCCTTGTCCATGCCCACCGCGCTGGCCAGCACGCCGGAGCCGACGTAACGCACGCCGGCCATCTCCAGCAGGCCCTGGATCGTGCCGTCCTCGGCGAACGGGCCGTGCATGACGGGGAAGACCACGTCGACGCTGCCCAGCTCGACCGGGATGCTGCCCGGGTCGTAGGCAACCAGCGAGGCGCTGCCGGAGGGCAACGCCAGGGCCGCGCCCGTGGTGTCGACGGCGGGCAGCTCGCCCGCCTCGATGGCGAACCGCTGGTCCGACGCGGCCAGCACCCACCTGCCGTCCTGGGCGATCCCGATGGGGATCACCTCGTACTTGCTCCTGTCGATCGCCTCCAGGACACTGCCGGCTCCCATCAGGGACACGGCGTGCTCGGAATTGCGACCTCCGAAAACGACGGCGACGCGTGGCTTGCTCATGAGGTCCGAATCTACCGGCGCGTACGCCGCACAGCGAGTCAAGCGCGCGGATGACGTCGCCATACGCACGCCGGACCACAAATCAGGCAAGCGGAAGACGTGTCATACGCCGTAACGCTCGGGCTTGGGCGAGCGGGACATGAGCAGCATTCCGGCCTCGCTCGGCGACATGCCGTCGTGCACCACGCCGACCACGACCTCGGTGATCGGCATCTCCACGTCGTGCTTCCTGGCCAGCTCCAGCACGGACTCGCAGGACTTGACGCCCTCGGCGGTCTGCCTGGTGGCGGCGATGACCTCGGCGAGCGTCATGCCGCGGCCCAGGTTCTCGCCGAACGTACGGTTGCGCGACAGCGGTGAGGTGCAGGTCGCCACCAGGTCACCCATCCCGGCCAGACCGGCGAACGTGTGCGGGTCGGCCCCGAGCGCCGCGCCCAGCCGGGAGATCTCGGCCAGTCCCCTGGTCATCAGCATGGCGCCGACGTTGTCGCCCATACCCATGCCCGAGGCCACGCCGACGGCCAGCGCGATCACGTTCTTGACCGCACCGCCGAGCTCGACGCCGACCACGTCGGTGTTGGTGTAGGGGCGGAACCACGGCGGCAGGTGGCAGACCGCCTGCAGGCGCGCGGCGACCCCTTCGTCCACGCAGGCCACGACCGTGGCGGCGGGCTGGCGCTGGGCGATCTCCTTGGCCAGGTTGGGGCCCGAGACGACGGCGACCCGATCCTCGTGCACCCCCGCCACCTCGCGGATGACCTCGCTCATCCGTTTGGTCGTGCCGAGCTCGATGCCCTTCATCAGGCTGACCAGGACCGCGTCGCGCGGGATGTGCTCACGCCAGGCGGCCAGGTTGGGCCGCAGGGACTGCGACGGCACGGCGAGCACCACGAAGTCGGCGCCGTCGAGCGCTTCGGCCGGGTCCGTCGTCGCGCGCAACGACGGGGGCAGCGCCACGCCGGGCAGGTAGTCGAGGTTGGCGTGACTGCGCTCGATCCCCGCGACCAGCTCCGGCCGGCGGCCCCACAGCACAGTGTGGTTGCCCGCCTCGGCCAGGATCATCGCGAACGTGGTGCCCCACGATCCGGTGCCGAACACCGCGACCTTCGTCATGCCATCACCGTCCGGCCGGGTCATAGGGGGCCGCGGGAGCCTGCTGCCCGCGCAACGCGGCGAGCTGCTCGGTGATCGCCATCACGATGTCGTGGGTGGCCGCGCGCAGCACGTCGGCCTGCGGCTCCTGCCCTGTGTACGCCGACAGGTCGACCGGCGGCCCCACCATCACGCGGAACGTCTTGCGCGGGAACAACCTTGGCCGTTTCTCCCCATAGGGCAGCAGCTCGTGCGCGCCCCAGTGGGCCACCGGGATCACCGGCGCGCCGCTCTCCAGCGCCAGCCTGGCCGCGCCCGTCTTGCCGACCATCGGCCACAGGTCGGGATCCCGGGTGCAGGTGCCCTCGGGATAGAAGAGGATCGCGGCGCCGTCCTTCAGCCGCGCCGCCGACTCGTGCAGCGACTTGGCCGCCTCGTCGCTGCCCCGCTCGACGGGGATGGCCCGTAGGGAGCGGACCGCGTTGCCCAGGAACGGCACCTTGAACAGCGTGGCCTTGGCCAGGATGACCGGCCACCGCCCGTTGTTGTAGAGGAAGTGCGCCAGCAGCACGGGGTCGGTCCAGGAGAGGTGGTTCGTCGCGATGATGATGCCGCCTGTGCGAGGAATGCGCTCGCCCTTGCGCCAGTCCTTCTTGATCAGGAGCCATGACAGTGGTTTCACGATCACTACGGCCAGGGTCTCCCAGAAACGCGATGGGCGCGTGGGGCGGCTCATGATCTCCTCCTACGGTCTGCGCCCCAAGTCTCCCGGTTGGCCGCATGGGATGTCGAGGCGCGATGCTTAACCCTATGAGCATCCGCTGGTCACTGGTCATTCCGGTGAAGACGCTGGTCGCGGCCAAGACTCGACTGGCGGCCGCCACGGGTCCGCACCGCACCCGGCTGGCCGTCGCCGTCGCCTGCGACACCGTCGCGGCGGCGCTCTCCTGCCCGCTGGTGGCCCGGGTAATCGTGGTGACCGCCGACCCGGCCGCCGCCGGGCCGCTGACCGCGCTGGGGGCCGAGGTGGTGCACGACCCCGACCGCGGCCTGAACACCGCCCTGCGTACGGGCGCGGCGCACGCCGTACGCATCGCGCCCGGCGACGGGATCGGTGCCCTGCAGGCGGACCTGCCCGCCCTGCGCCCGGCGGAGCTGGCCACCGCGCTGGCCCGCGCCGCGGAGTTCGACCAGTCCTTCGTGCCCGACGCGCTCGACGTCGGCACCACCTTCTACGGGGTACGGCCGGGCCGCCCGTTCACGCCGCGCTTCGGCGGGGAGTCGCGGGCCAGGCACCTGGCGGGCGGCGCCAAGGAGCTGTGTACGGAGGACATCGACTCGGTCAGGCGCGACGTGGACACCCCCGACGATCTGCGGGCCGCCATCGCCCTGGGACTGGGACGGCACACCGCGGCGGTCGTCGCCGAACTGTGGCCGCCTGCGTGACCCGGCGAGTTGTGATCGTCTTCGTGACGTGCCGGGGTCTCGCTGGGCGCGGACGCACCGTTTACGCTGGGCCGCATGCAGGCGACGGTACGCAGTTTCGATCCGGTGACGCGTTCCGGCTCGGTCTTCCTCGATGACGGGACCGTGCTGGAGTTCGGCACGCCCGCCTTCGACGCGGGGCCGCTGCGGCTCCTGCGCTCGGGGCAGCGGGTCCGCCTCGCGATGACGGGTGACGAGATCACCTACATAACGCTGTCGACCTTTCCGCTCCCTGATTCGCCGGGAATCCAGGAGTCCCAGGGATAAGGAAACGCCCGGCCCCCCGACAGGGGACCGGGCGCCCGGCTACTTCCTGTGATTACTTCTTCTTCGAGAGCTTCTTGCCGCCGACGTTCACGAGTTCCTTGAAGTCCGAACCCGGACGGAACTTGGGCCCCCAGCTCTCCGGGACCGCGATTTCGGCACCCGTAGACGGGTTACGGGCGCTCCTGGCCCCCTTGTGGACCATCTCGAACGCGCCGAAGCCGGTGATCGAGACCTTGTCTCCGCTGGCGACCGCCTTCTGGATGGCGTCGATGATCGCGTTCACGGCCTCCGTGGCCGTCCTCCTGTCGCCCACCCGGTCTGCGATGGCGTCGACGAGTTCCCGCTTGTTCATAAAGGTCTGCTCCCCCAGTTACGGCTCGGGGTTCCAGCTCATGAGTTCTCGGTAGAAACCCCTTACGCGCTCGAAAGTAGGCGGGATCGCGGGGGAACTCAATCACCGAGCGTGTTTTCGGGTGCGCGTGGCGTGTCGAAATCGCTGTCGAGTGTGGCGAGAAACGCGTCGAGGCGGGTCGCCGCCCTTTCCGGATCCCGCTTCGCCAGATCGCAGATCGCGACGTAACGGCGGCCCAGCCGTTCCTTCTCGGCGGCGGGCAGCATGCGGACGCGGCGGTGCGCTTCGCGCAGCCGCCGCGCCAGTTCGTCGTCTTCTAGACGGTCGTCGGCAGCCATGGCTGCCGACCATTCTCGTACGTCGCCACATCGTCGGCATGACGCAGGGTCAGTCCGATGTCGTCGAGGCCCTCCATGAGGCGCCAGCGGGTGTAGTCGTCGATCTCGAACCCGACGCTCTCCCCGGCCCAGCGGACCTGGCGCTCCACGAGGTCGACGGTCACCTCCAGCCCCGGGTCGGCCTCGACGGCCGCCTGGAGCGCCTCGACCTTGTCGCCCGGCAGGACGACCGGGAGCAGGCCCATCTTGGTGGAGTTGTTGCGGAAGATGTCGCCGAAGCGGGCGGCGATCACGGCGCGGAAGCCGTACTGCTGCAGGGCCCACACGGCGTGCTCGCGCGAGGAGCCGGTGCCGAAGTCAGGGCCCGAGACGAGGATCGAGGCGCCGTTGTAGACCGGGTCGTTGAGCACGAACGCCGGGTCCTCGCGCCAGGCGGCGAACAGGCCCTTCTCGAACCCGGTCCGACTGACCTGCTTGAGCCAGACGGCCGGGATGATCTGGTCGGTGTCGACGTTGCTGCGGCGCAGCGGCACCGCCGTACCGGTGTGGGTGGTGAAGGCGTCCATCGGAAGGCTCTCCTAAACGAGATCGGCGGGGGCGGTCAGGCGGCCGGTGACGGCGGTCGCGGCGGCGACCTGCGGCGACACCAGATGGGTGCGGCCACCCTTGCCCTGGCGGCCCTCGAAGTTGCGGTTGGAGGTGGAGGCGCTGCGCTCGCCCGGCTGGAGCGTGTCGGGGTTCATGCCGAGGCACATCGAGCAGCCCGCCTCGCGCCATTCGGCGCCGGCGGCCTTGAACACCTCGTGCAGGCCCTCCTGCTCGGCCTGGAGCTTGACCAGCATCGAGCCGGGCACGATCAGCGTGCGGGTGGTGACCTGGCGGCCGCGCAGGATCTCGGCGGCGGAGCGCAGGTCCTCGATGCGGCCGTTGGTGCACGAGCCGACGAAGACCGTGTCGACCTCGATCTCGCGCAGCGGCGTGCCGGCCGTGAGGCCCATGTACTCCAGCGCCCGCTCGGCCGCCGAGCGGGCGATCGGGTCGGCGAAGTCCTCGGGGCTGGGCACGGACGCGTCCAGCGGCAGGCCCTGGCCCGGGTTAGTGCCCCAGGTGACGTACGGGGTGAGCGTCGAGGCGTCGATCTCGACCACCTTGTCGAACACGGCGTCGTCGTCGGTGCGCAGCGCCTTCCAGTATTCGACGGCCTGGTCCCACGCCTCGCCGGTCGGCGCGTGCTGACGGCCCTTGAGGTAGTCGAAGGTCGTCTCGTCGGGCGCGATCAGGCCCGCGCGGGCGCCGGCCTCGATCGACATGTTGCAGACCGTCATGCGGCCCTCCATGGAGAGCTTGCGTACGGCCTCACCACGGTATTCGACGATGTAGCCCTGGCCGCCGCCGGTGCCGATCTTGGCGATGATGGCCAGGATCAGGTCCTTGGCCGTGACGCCGACGGGCAGCTCGCCCGAGACCTCGATGGCCATCGTCTTCGGCCGGTAGGCCGGCAGCGTCTGGGTGGCCAGCACGTGCTCGACCTCGGAGGTGCCGATGCCGAACGCGATGCCGCCGAACGCGCCGTGCGTGGAGGTGTGGGAGTCACCGCAGACGATCGTCATGCCCGGCTGGGTCAGGCCGAACTGCGGGCCGATGATGTGCACCACGCCCTGACCCGCGTCACCCATGGGATGCAGCCGGATGCCGAACTCGGCGGCGTTCTTGCGCAGCGTCTCGACCTGCGTCTTGGACACCGGGTCGGCGATCGGGCCGAGCACGGTCGGCACGTTGTGGTCTTCGGTGGCGATGGTGAGCTCAGGCCTGCGCACGGTCCGCCCGGCGAGACGGAGACCGTCGAACGCCTGCGGGCTGGTCACCTCGTGGATGAGGTGCAGGTCGATGTAGAGGAGGTCGGGTTCGCCGTCGGCGCGGCGCACGACATGCTGCTCCCAGACCTTCTCCGCCAATGTGCGGGCCATGATCTCCTCCTGGTTGATGCGATGCTCCCCATCGCGCTCCCTCGCGGGAGTGTCCTCCGACTTGCCTTCTCATATGTCGAGACGTCAGTATCGGTGTATGGACAACTCTAGCGGAGTCGGCGTACTGGACAAGGCCGTTCTGGTACTCAATGCCCTCGAAGCGGGTCCCGCTTCGCTGGCACAGCTGGTCCAGGCCACCGGCCTGGCCCGGCCCACGGCCCATCGGCTCGCCGTCGCACTCGAGCACCACCGCATCGTGACCCGTGACACGCAGGGCAGGTTCGTGCTCGGCCCACGGCTTTCCGAGTTGTCCACGGCGGCGGGTGAGGACCGGTTGCTCGCGGTGGCCGCGCCCGTGCTGATGCAGTTGCGCGACCTCACCGGCGAGAGCGCGCAGCTCTACCGGCGCCAGGGTGACGAGCGGGTCTGCGTGGCGGCGGCCGAACGGTCCAGCGGGTTGCGCGACACCGTGCCCGTGGGCTCGGCGTTGCCGATGACGGCGGGTTCCGCCGCCCAGATATTGCTGGCGTGGGAGGAGCCCGACCGCCTGCACCGGGGGCTGCGCGGCGCCAAGTTCACCGCCGCCACGCTGGCGTCGGTGCGGCGCAGAGGATGGGCGCACAGTGTGGGCGAGCGCGAGCAGGGGGTGGCCAGCGTCTCCGCGCCGATAAGGGGCAGCGGCGGCAAGGTCATCGCGTCGGTCTCGGTTTCCGGGCCCATCGAACGGCTGACGAGAGCCCCCGGCCGGCTGCACGCGGTGCCCGTCATGGCGGCGGCCGAACGCATCACGGAAGCGATGCGCCGCACGTCATGATCAGCAAAAGCGCCTATTTGGGGAGCCGAGTGCCTCGCGGGCGCACTAGCCTGAGTGCGTGACAGATCGCATCGAGGTAGCCGCCACTGAGCTGCGACCCCTGCTCGAAGAGTTCATCATCTGGGCGCGCGACAACGCGCCCGAGAGCGACCCCGAGCTCGTGGGACCAGCGGCGCTGTGGCACCGCCTCGCCTTCTCCCAGGATCTCGGCACGTGGAAGCGTGCCGACCTGCGCAACCTGCTGCTCGACCGCATGCCCAAGGTCGTGGAGGACCCCGACGCCGCGGCCGACGGGATGCTCCCGGCCGTCGACGCGTACCTGACGTTCCTCTCGCAGACCGGACGGCTCACCGAGGGTTCTGACTCCCTCTCCGACCTGCAGGCCGAGCTCGACGACGTCGAGGACGACTTCGTCGAGCTGATGGAGGACCTCCTCGACGACGACGCCGAAGGCGACGACGATGAGGAGGAGGAGATCGGCGACCTGGGCGACTTCGAGCCGTTCGCCGACGCGCTGGCCGACCTCGACACGATCAGGCTGCGCCCCGACTCCGAGCTGGCCACGGCCGCCCGCGAGGTGCCGCTGATCGCCCAGGCGCGCGACCTGGCCGTGTGGGTGGGCTCCGGGCGCAGGGTGGGGGAAGACACCCTGCTCTCCGACGACGAGGTGGCCGAGGCGCTGACCGCCGTCGGACTGCCCAGGCCGGAGACCGAGGGCTCGCTCGCCGAGGCCGTCCCGCACCTGTGGAACGTCTGGAACCTCGCCGTCGACCTGGAGTTCCTGGAGCCGGGTGACGCCAACACCGTGGGCGTCCAGGACGACACGTCCGAGTGGCCGTTCGACGACGACGAGGACGTGCTCGACGCCTGGATGCTCGGCCTGCACTCGGTCGACTACGGCGACCCCGAACTGGCCGACGAGGACCTCACCATGGCCCTGGCGGGCCTCACGCGGGGGGCGCTGGTCAGGCTGCTCCTCGGTGGCGGCTCCCGCGACCTCGCGGAGCTCGGCCAGGAGCTGGCCGAGGCGGCCGCGGAGCTCGACGAGCTGGGCGCCGACGCCTGGGAGGCGGCGGGCGACCCGCTCGCCGGGGCGCTCGCCTGGCTGACCGGCTACGGCATGGTCGAGGTCACCGGCCAGACGGTCAGCCTCACGCCGCTCGGCACCGAGGGCGTCGTCCACCTGGTGGACGACTCCGACATCGAGGTCGACGCGCGGCCGGCCATCGAGTCGATGAGCGCCCACGAGCTGCTCGCGCTCAGCGCCGAGCTGCCGGAGGAGGAGGCCGACGCCGAGTTCGCCGACTGGATGCGGCTGCGCGAGCCCGGCAAGGCAGCCGAGGAGCTGCTGGAGGCCGCCGCCCAGGACGAGTCGGACGCGCTCATCCGGGTGCAGGCGGCCAGCGTGGTCGGCACGCTCGGCGAGGCGGCGATCCCGGCCTGGCAGGAGGCGCTGAAGCAGTCCTCGCTGCGCCCCTACGCGGCCACGCACCTGAGCCAGCTCCAGGTGGAGGGCGCGCCGGAGCCGACGCAGGACGACACCCACTGGCTGATCCTCGACATGTGGACGATCTCGGCCGGGCTCGGCCGGTCGGAGTTCATCGGGAGCCTGCGGGACATCGGGCCGGAGCTGCTCAACAACCTGCTCGAGGTGATCTGGAAGATCCCGCACGCGCACGTGGAGGAGCTGCTGGACCTGATCTCTCAGGTCCACCCGGACAAGCAGGTCGCCAAGGCGGCGCGGCGGGCGCTGTTCAAGGCCCGCTCCAACTCCTAGGCACTTTCCGTACGGGATGGCGCCGCTCCAGTCGCTGGAGCGGCGCCATCGCCGTTCCAGCGACGTCTTGGGCGGGCCACCGGCTTGGACGGGCAAAAGAAAAAGCCCCCGGCGCGAAATGCGACCGAGAGCGGTGATGAAATGTAGTCCCGACCGGATTCGAACCGGCGCTACCGCCTTGAGAGGGCGGCGTCCTGGGCCACTAGACGACGGGACCTTCGTGAGCTTGTGGCAGTGGTAGTCCCGACCGGATTCGAACCGGCGCTACCGCCTTGAGAGGGCGGCGTCCTGGGCCACTAGACGACGGGACCCTGTCCACAAGCGATTTTGCCAGGTTCCCCCGGCAACGCAGGTAACTCTACCGCACCCTCGGAGCACCACCAAACCACTATCAGGCCAGCAGATCGGGCCTATGGCGGCGGACCCAGTCGCCCATCGGGCCGCGTTCCCAGAGTGGATCGACGGCACCGAGCGGAATGCCGAGCCACTGGAGGCCGGTCTCCGGATCGACGGGCACCGCGGCGAGCTGAGCCCGCATCCACGGGGGTATCCGCGGCGGCACGTCACGCTCGCCCCAGCCGATCAGCCCGACGGACCGCAGGGCGTCGGCCCGCACCCGGACGCCGCCGAGGCGGCCGATCGGACGAGGGCTGGCCATCCGGCTCTCCACGACGTCGATCCGCTCCATCCGGGCCCACGCCAGCCGGAGGCGGAAGCCGTGCGCGTCGGCCAGCTCCACGCCCTGCGGGGAGAAGCGCACGACGGTGCCCGCCACCATCCGGCGGTGCTTGATCGCCAGCACGCCGGTGAGCGCGCCGACGCCGAGGGCGCCGATCAGCACTCCGGCGGCCGTGCTGCCCGTCACGATCGCACCGAGCAGCAGGCACACGGGGAAGAAGAGCACGAGGGGCATCAGGAGGGGAGCCAGGAAGGCGAGGAACGACCCCGGCCGCATCCGAAATTCATCCACAAGCAAAAAACGGACGCCTCTATGAGACATCCGTTAAGCGCTGGGGTACCAGGACTCGAACCTAGACTAACTGAACCAGAATCAGTCGTGCTGCCAATTACACCATACCCCACCGGCCCGAACCCCGTGGGGCGCGTTAAGGCGACGTCCGAAAGAATAGCCCAGCTTGGGCGCCAAGACCAAAACGATTGCCGAACCGCCTTCTTCCAGGGCGCGGAAGAGGGCCGGGCGTGCCAAGCTGAGGGGGACAAAGCACCACGTGGAGGAGCCCAAGCGTTGGCAGAGAACCCCTTCTTCGCCCCCAGCAGCCTGCCCTACCAGCTGCCGCCCTTCGAGGAGATCCGCGAGGAGCACTACCTCCCCGCGTTCGAGCGCGGGATGGCGGAAGGGCTGGCCGAGGTCGAGGCGATCGCGGACAGCGGTGAGCCGCCCACCTTCGACAACACGATCGCCGCACTGGAGCGTTCCGGGCGCATCCTGGAGCGCGTGTCCGCGGCCTTCTTCAGCATCGTCTCCTCCAACTCCACGGAGGGCGTCCTGGAGCTGGAGAAGCAGATCTCGCCCGCGCTGGCCAAGCACAGCGACGCGATCCGGCTCAACCGCGCGCTCTGGGCCCGCGTCAAGCGGGTGACCACGGACGACCCCGAGGAGTCGTGGCTGCTGGAGAAATACCGCGAGGACTTCGTCAGGGCCGGCGCCGACCTGACGGAGGCCGAGCAGGGCGAGCTGCGGCGGCTCAACGAGGAGTTGTCCCGGCTGTCCACCGAGTTCGCCCAGAACCTGCTGAAAGCGCTGAGCGAGTCCGCGCTGGTCGTTGACGACGCCAAGGATCTCGACGGCTTCGACGAGGCCACGATCCAGTCGCTGGCGAAGGACGGGCGCTACGTCCTGCCGCTGCTCAACTACACCAACCAGCCGGCGCTGGCCCAGCTCACCGACCGCGACGTGCGCCGCAGGCTCTACACGCTGAGCGTGGAGCGGGCGCCGCGCAACTTCGAGCTGGCGATCAAGATGGCCACGCTGCGGGCCGAACGCGCCGCGCTGCTGGGCTTCCCCAACCACGCCGCCCACACGGTCGCCGACCAGACGGCCAAGACCGTGGAGGCGGTCGAGGCCATGCTGGGGCAGCTCGTCGGGCCGGCCGTACGCAATGCGAAGAAAGAGGCGGAGGCGCTCACCGAGCAGGCCGGGTTCGCGGTCGAGCCGTGGGACTGGTCCTACTACTCGGAGAAGGTGCGCCAGGCCCGCTACGACTTCGACGCCGGGGCCATGCGACCCTACTTCGAGCTGTGGCGCGTCTACCGCGACGGCGTGTTCTACGCGGCCACGCGGCTCTACGGCGTCACGTTCACCGAGCGGCCCGACCTGAAGGGCTACCACGAGGACGTACGCGTCTACGAGGTGTTCAACGAGGACGGCGGCCGGCTCGGCCTGTTCCTGCTAGACCCGTACGCCCGGCCCAACAAGCGGGGCGGCGCGTGGATGAACAACCTGGTCGACCAGTCGGGCCTGTTCGGTGAGCTGCCGGTCGTGATGAACAACCTCAACATCACCAAGCCGGGTTCCGGGCCGACGCTGCTGACCTACGACGAGGTCAACACGGCTTTCCACGAGTTCGGGCACGCGCTGCACGGGTTGTTCTCCGAGGTGCGCTTCCCCCGCGTGTCGGGCACCAGCGTGCCGCGCGACTTCGTCGAGTACCCGTCCCAGGTCAACGAAATGTGGGCGACCTGGCCGGAGATCCTGGCCAACTACGCCAAGCACCACGAGACCGGCGAGCCGATGCCCGCCGAGCTGGTGGAGAAGATGAAGGCCGCGGAGAAGTTCAACCAAGGCTTCATGACGGTCGAATATCTGGCCGCGACGCTCCTCGACTGGGCCTGGCACAAGCTGGCCGCGGGCGAGGCGGTGGCCGACGCCGAGGCTTTCGAGTCCGCGGCGCTGGAGGCGGCCGGGATCGCCCTGCCGACGGTCCGGCCGCGTTACCGGACCAACTACTTCGCGCACATCTTCGCGGGGGGTTACAGCGCCGGCTACTACTCCTACATCTGGAGCGAGGTGCTGGACGCCGAGAGCGTCCTGTGGTTCAAGGAGAACGGCGGTCTGGAGCGGGCGAACGGCGACCACTTCCGCCGCGAGCTGCTGTCCAGGGGCGGCAGCATCGACCCGCTGACCGCCTTCCGCAACTTCCGCGGCCGGGAGCCCAGCATCCAGCCGCTGCTGGAGCGCCGCGGCCTCCTCTGACCTCCCCGCGTCTGTCCGCTGCCCCCTGTCCGGCGTGCTCGACCGGCTCAGGGGCGCGGCGGCGCGCCGTACCCCTGAGTGCCCGCCGGATCGTTGCCGTCAGCCCTGGAGGCGGGCCAGGGCGGCGCGGATCCGCTCCTCGGTGCGTTCGCGGCCGAGCACCTCGATCGACTCGAACAGCGGCAGGCCCACCGTCCGGCCCGTGACGGCGACGCGTACGGGCGCCTGGGCCTTGCCCAGCTTGAGTCCGTGGGCGGCGCCGACCTGCTCCAGCGCCTCCTTCAGCGAATCGGGGTCCCAGCTGACGCCCTGGAGCCGCTCCAGGTAGCCACCGAGGATCTCCACCGGGGAGTTCTTCATCGCCTTGTCCCAGGATGCCTCGTCGAACACGGGCTCGTCGAGGAAGAGGAAGTCGACGTTCTGCCTGATCTCGGACAGCACGGTGATGCGGGTCTGCGCCAGCGCCGCGACCTTGCTGAACATCTCCCGGTCCCAGTCGGCCTCGAGATAGGACGAGCAGCGCTCCTCGAACGTCTCGACGGGCAGGGCCCGGATGTACTCGCCGTTGAAGGCCCGCAGCTTCTTCTCGTCGAAGAACGCGCTGGCGGAGTTGACGCTCTCCAGCTTGAACAGCGGCATCATCTCCACCCACGGCATGATCTCGCGGTCGTCGCCGGGGCCCCAGCCGAGCAGCATGAGGTAGTTGACCATGGCCTCGGCCAGGTAGCCCTCGGCGCGGTAGTCCTCCAGTGCCACCTTGTCGCGGCGCTTGGACAGCTTCTTGCGCTGCTCGTTGACGATCACCGGCAGGTGCGCCCAGACCGGCGGGTTGGCGCCGAGCGCGGGCCACAGGAGCTGCTGCTTGGCCGCGTTGCCCAGGTGCTCCTCACCGCGCACCACGTGGGTGATGCCCTGGGTGATGTCGTCGACCGCGTTGGCCAGCACGTAGAGCGGCGAGCCGTCGGTGCGGGCGATGACGAAGTCCTCCTGGGCGTCGTTGGGGAACTCCACCCGGCCCCTGATGACGTCCTCGACGACCGTGACGCCCTCGTCGGAGGTGCGGAAGCGGACGGCGCCCTCGGTCAGGCCCCGGTCACGGCAGAACCCGTCATAGCCCTTGTGCTCGGAGCCGGTGCGGGCGACGAGCGTCTCGCGGGTGCAGTCGCAGAAGTACGCCTTGCCGTCGGCGAGCAGCTTGGCCACGGCCTCGCGGTGCTGCGGCTCGTAGGCCGACTGGAAATAGGGGCCCTCGAACACCGGGTTGGTGCCGTTGATGCCGATCCAGTCGAGCGCCGAGATGATGCCCTCGGTCCACTCGGGCCGGTTGCGCGTCGCGTCGGTGTCCTCGACGCGCAGCACGAAGCGGCCGCCGGACTGCTCGGCCAGCGCCCAGTTGAACAGCGCCGTACGGGCGCCGCCGACGTGGAACATACCGGTAGGCGACGGGGCGAAACGCACCCGTAGATCAGTCACGGGAGACCACCTTGTTCGTCAGAGTGCCGATGCCTTCGATGCCGACGCTGACCTCGTCACCGACCTCGACCGGGCCGACGCCCGCCGGGGTGCCGGTCAGGATCACGTCACCGGGGATCAGCGTCATGACCGCGCTGACGTAGGCGACCAGCGCGGGAATGTCGTGGATGAGCTGGTTGGTACGGCCGCTCTGGCGCACCTCACCGTTGACCGTCGTCGTGAGCGCCAGGTCGGAGGGGTCGAGATCCGTCTGGATCCACGGCCCGAGCGGGCAGAAGGTGTCGAAGCCCTTGGCCCTGGTGAACTGGACGTCCTTCTTCTGCAGGTCGCGGGCGGTGACGTCGTTGGCGCACGTGTAGCCGAAGATGACGTCCTTGGCGCGCTCGACCGGTACCTCGCGGCAGAGCCGGCCGATCACCAGGGCCAGCTCGCCCTCGTAGTCGACGCGGTGGGACAGCGACGTCGGGTAGGCGATGGGCTCGCCGTGGCCGATCACGGAGGTGGACGGCTTGATGAAGATCAGCGGCTCGTCCGGGACCTCGTTGCCCAGCTCACGGGCGTGCTCGGCGTAGTTTCTGCCGATGGCCACCACCTTGCTGGGCAGCATCGGGGCCAGCAGCCGCACTTGGGACAGCGGGTGGCGTTCGCCGGTGAACTGGACGTCCCCGAACGGGTGCCCGGAGATCGCGGACACGAACTCCTCACCAGGGCCACCCTCGACCACGCCGAACGACACGCCTTCGCCTGTGGAGAACCTCGCTATACGCACCTGACAAGGCTATCGCCGCCGCCACCCCCTCCGCCCGCCTCATGAATCGGTCATAAACGTACCTAAAGTCCGTTTTGTCGCGCATTTTCGGTTGCCTGGAGGTTACGAGGGCTTTGTGACACATCGAGTGTCAGGAGGTGACGGATCGTGGCTGACACGGTAGTCAATCAGCAGGGCACGGTACCGCGGGCCAGGACGATGGAAGGCGGCCCGTCCGGGTCACTGGTGACCGACAAGGGCACCACCACCATCGAGGACGTGGTCGTCGCGAAGATCGCCGGCATCGCGGCGAGCGAAGTGTCCGGCGTGTACGACATGGGTGGCGGCACCGCCAGAGCACTCAGCACCATGCGCGGCATGGTCGGCGGCGACAAGAGCCTTTCTCAGGGCGTCTCGGTGGAGGTGGGCCAGCGGCAGGCGGCCGTGGACCTCGACCTGGTCGCCGAGTACGGCATCGCGATCCCGGAGTTGGCCGGGGCCGTGCGCAGGAACGTCATCAACGCGATCGAGCGCATGTGCGGGCTCGAGGTCACCGAGGTGAACATCAGGGTCGACGACGTACACATGCCCATGCGGGACACACCCGCCGGGGAGGAGAGCGGGATGGGCACCGCCGCGGGCGAGCAGTCTCGCGGCAAGTCGGAGCAGGGGCCCAGGGTCCAATGACCGAGGCCCAAACGAGCGGCGCTCAGACGAGCGGCGCCCCGGCGAGTGATGCCCAGACGAGCGACGCTCGAGCGAGTGGCGCCCGAACGGCCGAGGCCCCGATGAGCGAGGCCCAGTCGGTCGCCGAGCGGGTTCGCGCCTGCGCCGGGGTGGCCGGGCTGTCGGGCGGTCTCTTCGGGACGGTGGCGACCTACCTGCCCGGCGAGCGCCTCATGGGCGTCTCCGTGGACGAGCGCGAGGTGACCATCGCCATCGTGGCGCGCCTTGGCCGCCCACTGCCTGAGACGGCGGAAGAGGTGCGGCGGGCGGTGGCCGACCTGGCCGGCGACCGTCCGGTGAACATCCTGATCGACGACGTGGTGCCCGAAGACACGGTGTCCACAGACAACACGGTGCCCACAGACAAGAGGCCCGAAGACGCGGTGAAGGAGACCTCAAGATGAACATCTCATGGTTGCCCGTGATCGGCATGGCCGTAGGCATGGTGCTGGGCATCGTCGGCGCCATCGGCGGGCTCGGCGCCTTCCTCCTCGTGCTCGTCCTGGGCGCGATCGGTCTTCTGGTGGGCCGCATCATGGAGGGCGGCGAGGTGAACCTGTCGAACCTCACCGTGAGGCGGAGATGACCACGGACACGCCCGCGTCTCAGGCGTCCGCCGTGCTGGTGCCGGGGCAGCGTCCTACTCCGGCGGTACCTCCCGAGGGGCGTGGCCGTACCGAGGTCACGGACCGCGTGGCGGTCAAGATCGCCCGCCATGCCGCCGGTGAGGTGGCTGGGGTGGGCGAGGTGATCGAGCGCGGCGGGCTACGCGGGACGCGCCCGGCGAGCGCCACGGTGCGGGGTGACACCGTGGAGATCGGGCTGACCGTGTCCGTGGCCTATCCGATGCCGCTGCGCGTGGTGGCGGCCGCGATCAGGAGCCACGTGGCGAGCAGGATCGCCGCGCTGACGGGACTCCAGGTGTCCCATGTGGACATCACGATGGCGGAACTCACGGCCCCACCGGCGCCGACGTGGGGGTCCTCGCGGGAGACCTTCTCGCGGGAGACCTTCTCGCGGGAGTCCTTGCCGGAGGCACCGCAGGAGACCTCGCGGGAGACCGCACGACAGGCACCGCCGAAGCCGCCGCCGCGGACACCGCCGGAGGTTTCGCCATGAGTCCGGAGGTTTCGCCATGAGTACCGGAGCCCACGGGGCGGATGAACCGGTGACGACGACCCTGGGCGACCAGGCGATGGAGGCGCCGCTGGGCGGTGCGATCGGCCAGGTGACGGACCGGCCCGCGAGCGGCGCCGGGCGGGCGGCGGATCGGGCGGCGATGCGGGCCTTCAGGCCGCGGCGGACCGTACCCGCCGTCGTGGTGGCCGCGCTGCTCACGATCCTGGGTGTGGTGGTGGCCGCGCAGACGATCTCGGCGCTCGCCGGGCGGCCGCTGCGGTGGGCTCGCCTGGACCGGATGCTGAGCTGGGCGGCGTCCACTCCGTGGAACAACGGGCTGTTCCTGTTCGGCGCCGCGATCGTCGCGCTGGTCGGGCTGGCGCTGATCGTGGCCGCACTGGTGCCCGGCAGGCCGCGGTTGGTGCCGGTACGTACCGGGGACGCGGACCTGATCATCGGCATGCGGCGCAGGAGCTTCGCCAGGGCACTGGCGCATGCCGCGGAAGGGGTTCCGGGCGTGCACGCGGCCCGCGCCTCGGTCCGCGGCCACACGGCCGCCGTCACCGCGACCACCGCCGGGTGGGATCGGGAGCGGTTCGGTGCGGCCGTACACACCGCGGTGCTGTCCAGGCTCGTGGCGCTGAGCCCCATCGAGGCGTACCACGTGAAGGTCAACGTGAGGGAGCGCAAGTGAACCGCAGAACGAGCCGCGGCAACCGCTGGGGTCTGGCCCTGACCGGGATCGTGCTGCTCCTGCTCGGCGTCTACGCGCTGGCCCGCGGCCTGGGGGCGTTCGGGCGGGCCCGCGCGCTGACGCCGATCGTGAACTTCTCCGTGCGGTCGTTCTTCGCGGCCTGGAGCCCGTGGATCTGGTGGGCCATCGCGCTGGTGGCCGTGATCGTGGCGCTGCTCGGCCTGCGCTGGCTGTTCGTCCAGGGGCGCCGCGACAGCCGCGACTCGCTGCGGCTGGAGACCGGCCCCGGAGGCGTCACCGACCTCACCGCGAAGGGCATGACGACCGCGGTCGCGGCGGACGTCGAGACCAACCCCGCCGTGCTGAGTGCCAGGGCCGACCTCGGCGGCTCCGGCGCCCGGCTGCTGGTACGGCTGCGCCTCGTGGCGGACGAGCAGGCGCCGATGAGCGAGCTCAGGGACCACCTGTCGGGCGTGGCGATCCCGCACATGCGCAGCGCGCTGGATCAGGATCGCGTACCGGCGGTGGCCCGGGTGACCCTGGAACCCGCCCCTGCCGCACACCGCGTCGTCCACTGAGACGTCGCTCCAGCTGAAGCGCTGGTCGGCGCTGGTCGGCGCTAGCCATCCAGCGGGTTGCGGGCGATGCGGTCGGTGATGCCCGCCCGGACGAACCGGCCCGCGAGGCTGGACGGCTTGCGGGTGCCCTGCTCGGTCACGCAGGCCGCGAACTCCTTGGCGATCTCCAGCCGCGGATGGCGGGCGAGCACCTCCTGCCGCAACTCCGCGGGGATCTCCTCGGTACGCCGTCCCGAGATGTCCATGCCGGTCGACAGCTCCAGCAGGTGTCCCTCGGGATCCTCCGCCAGTGGCACCGCGTCCCACATGTGACGGATGATCACCTCGGCGGCCCGGACCCGGCGCTCGACCGGCCACCCGGCCCCCGCCGCGAACGCCCAGGCCACATGCCCGCCCGCCTCCTCGAACGGCACCGTGTGGCTGTCGAACTCCGTGGTCAGCCCGATGTCGTGCAGCATCGACGACACGTACAGGAGCTCGGTGTCGAAGGCGATCTCGTGCAGCCCCGCGTACGCCGCCGCCCACAGGTAGGCGCGGACGGAGTGGTTGAGCAACGAGGGCGAGTGATACCTGGTCGCCACCTCCAAGGCGCCCCGGCAGACGGGGGTGTCCGGGATCACGATGTCGTCGTATCTCATGCCCTCAGCATGTCGTGAAATGTCCGGCCCGGAAACCGAGCCGCATCGAGCCGCTAACGATCCGGCACCCAACTTGACCAGTTGATCGTGATTCGGTCAGCATGTTCCGCCCCCATCTTTTTGCCCGGAAGGAACCGGCGTGCGCCGCCTTGCGATCCCCCTCGCTCTCATGCTCGTTTCCACCGGGCTGGTGAGCACCGCGCACGCCGACACGTCGGTGAAGCGCACCTCGCAGTGCCAGGGCGATTGGCTGCCCGGTACGCCCACTGCGGACGAGGTCATGCGGGGTGAGCTGCCCCTGGTCGAGCAGCCTCCGGTGAAGATCGGCAAGAAGATCAACTGGAGCATGAGCCCGTACCACAACCGTTCGTGGGAGTTCGTCTTCCAGTCGCTGCGCTGGATGGGCACGCTCGTCGTGGCGTACGAGAACAGCGGCGAGGAGCGTTACCTCGACCGGGCCGTGGAGATCACCAAGGACTGGGCCCAGAGCAACAGGCGGGGCGCCCGCGGCACCCCGTCGTACGCCTGGAAGGACCACCCCGTCTCCCTCCGCTCCCAGGCACTGGTCTGCCTGAGCATGCACGTCAAGGACGCCTGGCTCAAGCAGACGCTGGCCGAGCACGGCAAGCTCCTGACCGACTCGCGGCTGTACAAGAAGGGCCACAACCACGGGATCGACCAGGACATCGCGCTCATGGGCATCGCCTGCCGCTACGGCCGCAAGGACTGGCTGAGCCTGGCCGTCAAGCGGCTGACCGGCACGGTCAAGCTCGACGTCGACTCCCAGGGCGCGCTCATGGAGCAGGCGCCGCGCTACGCCGTCTACGTGCACAGCAGGCTCATGGTCGCGATGACCAACATGAAGGACTGCGGCCGCAAGGTGCCCGGCGACATCACCAGGCGGGCCGACGCGCTCAAGACGTTCGTGGCCCACTCCACCCAGCCCAACGGCTTCATGGTGCCGATCGGCGACGGCAGCGCCGAGGTCGAACCCAAGATCGAGACCGGCACGCCCAAGGAGAAGGTCAAGGTCTACAAGGCCGGTTACGTGTACGGCCGGACCGACTGGGGCAAGCCCGAATCCGCCTTCTACTCGATCAGGTTCGGCCCCGGCCTGAAGTTCCACGGCCACGAGGACCACCTGAGCGTGACCTACTACGCCCAGGGCCGCGACATCCTGGTCGACGGCGGTTTCAACTCCTACGAGAAGAGCTCCTACCGCTACTGGACGCTCTCCCCCGAGGCCCACAACGTGCCGTCCGTGGTGGGCGGGCGCTTCCGTCCGCGCACGGCCAGCAAACTCATCAAGTCCTCGTACGGCAAGGACCGGCAGGCCTTCCGGCTGACCGACAAGGCCTATGGCACCTCCCGTACCCGATCGGTGCTGGTGAACCACGGCCAGGACGTGATGGCGGTGCTCGACACCGCGTCCGGCGGCAAGAAGGTCAAGAACCTGTGGCGGTTCGCCCCGTCACTCAAGGTGATCTCCAACGGCGGCGGCCGGGTCGTGCTGGGCGACGGGAAGTACCGGGTCACGATGGTCCAGCTGGCGGGGTGCAAGCCGGTGGGTGGGCAGCAGGTGCAGCGCGGCGGGAAACTGGGGTGGGTGTCGCCGACGTACCTGTCCAAGGTGCCGACGAACGTCGTCGTCTCCCCCGCCGCCAAGTCACTGCTGACGGTCATCGTGCCCGACACCGATTCGCCGAAGGTGTCCTGTTCGGGCGGGAAGGTCAAGGTCCAGGGCCTGACCTTCCCCGCCAACCTGCTCTAGCCGGTTGGCTAGAACGGCTAGCCCCGTTTTCCGCACGTCAGGTTGATTGAAGATCGCCGGATTGCCGTGGTGATCGCCATCACGGTATGACCTGGGCTGGTGAGACAGCCGACCACAGGCGATCGGTCGGCTCGTAACGCTCCCGTGGGACCTGACGGCGCAGGACCGCGTTCTGATGTCGCGATGCCGACGGCGTGGGCTTGGCCGCGCGGGGGCCGACCCGCTCAGGAGCCGCTGGGACGATTTCAGGTGCCCGTCGCTTGCCGCCAGCTGTCGGCCAGTGGTCCCGCGTCCAGCACGCTGTACCCGATGGATTCGATGAATTCGGTCACCGCCGCCTTCGCCGGCGCGGAGTCCCCGGCGATCGGCAGGTACGAGCGGTCGGCCGCCCCCGCCGCCGGGCGGGCGAGTGACAACAGGTGCTTGAAGAAGATGTTGTTGAACGCTTTCACAACCATGGCGTCCGGGAGATACTGCAGCAGCAGCTCGCTTGAGGTGAGCGACTTGCTGTCGAGCGCGGGGATGTGCCCGTCACGCTCGGGGCCGTAGTTGCACGTGTCGATGACCGTCTTCCCGGCCAGTGGCACGGCGGGCAAGTTGGGGAACGCCTTGACCGGCACCGTGACCACGACGATGTCACCGGCCGCCGCGGCCTCCCCGCTCGTCGCCGCGGACGCCCGCGGCCCCAGTTCTGCGACCGTGTCCGCGAGCGTTTCGGGACGGCGCGAGTTGCTGAGCACGACCTGATGCCCGGCCTCGACGGCGAGCCGCGCGATGGTGCTGTCGATGGCGCCGCTGCCGATGAATCCCACAGTCGTCATATTCTGAGCCGCCCTCCTTGTCATGTGCCGGACTCGTTGAGACTCGGGTCCTGTCATCAGCCGGCGGGGAAGTAGTGGCCGTTGTCCAGATCGGCGAGCAGGCGGGGCTGAGCGGGTTCCCAGCCGAGGGTCCGGCGGGTGACGAGGTTGGACGCCGGGTAGCTCTGCGTGACGATGTTCGCGAGGAACCCGAAGTATCCCGGCAGCACCAGTTCGTCCACGGGAACGCTCACGGCGGGCAGGCCCAGACGGCTGCCGATGGCTTCGGCGATCTCGCGGAACGGGATGCCCCCGTCGTCGACCGCGTGCCAGTATTTGCCGGCCGGGCCCTTCTCCAGCGCCAGGCGGAACAAGGAGGCGACATCGCGGATGTGCACAGCGTTCCACAGGTTCGCGCCGTCTCCGGGGTAGCCGATGAAGCCCTTCTCCTTCGCGAGCGCGATCAGCGTCGGGAGGAAGCCGGCACGATCGGTCGTGCTGTGCGCGATGTTGGCGATCCGCACGACCGAAGACCGCACGCCCTGCTCGGCGAGGCCGACTACGGCGGTTTCCACGACGTTACGAGCCCGCAGGGTGCCCTTGTGCTCATCGCCACTGGGAAGGGCCGGGTCCTCCTCGGTGGCCGTCCGGCCCAGGAATCCCTGCCCGGGCGAGCCGATGCTCCCCGCCGCGACCAGCGGCTTTCCGGTTCCCGCCAGTGCCTCGCCGTAGGCGAGCATGATCGGGAGCTCGGCGGCGGCCACGGCGTGGATCCCGCCGGAGAAAAGCAGGTCTTGCCGGTGCGCGACGTGGATGACGCCGTCGGAGTCCGCAGCCGCTTCCTTGAGCCCGTCGAGATCCCCGAGGTCGCCGCGACGCACCTTCGCGCCGAGCGCGGACAGCGCCGCCGCGGCAGTGTCCGACCGGGCCAGGCCGGTGACCTCGTGCCCGGCGGCGATGAGCTCGGGGACGATGTACGAACCGGAATGGCCGGTCCCGCCAGTGACGAAAACGCGCATTCTGCTGTTCCTTATGAGTGAGCTGGCGCAAGAATCGGTGGTGCGGGTGTGCTCAGCTGAGATTGCTGACGCCGAGGGCGAAGTTGAAGTCCCCTACGCCGTGGCGGCCCAGGTTGATCATCAGCAGGCCCGTCCCTTCCAGCCAGTGCGCCATCTCCAGGCCTCCGGCATCCAGCGGGCGCAACCCGAGGCTCTCGATGAAGGCCGATACGCTTGCCTTGGCCCGCGCGTCGTCGCCGGCGAAGAGCACGTCCAATGGGCGCCCCGGGGTCAGGACGTGGCCGAAGACGGTGTTGAACGCCTTCACGACGTGCGCGCTCGCCGGGGCGGCCTTGGCGATCTCCTGCGCGGCGGAAGTGCCGTCAGGGGTGGTCAGCCCGGTGGCGTCGGCTTTCATGGGGTTGGTGATGTCGATGATGACCTTGCCGGCTAGCGCGTCGCCGTACTGGGCGACGACCGGCACGGCGCTGGCGTTCGGCACGGCGAGGATGACGATGTCGCCGGCTGGGGCGGTGCCGAATGTCCCGGCCGTGGCGCCGCCGCCGAGCGCGAGGGCCAGGTCCTTGGCCTTGGCCGCGTCGCGACCGACGACCTCGACGGCGTGGCCGCCCTCGACCGCGCGGGCGCCAATGGCGCGGCCCATACTCCCCAGGCCGATAATGCTGATGCTGATCATGGAGTGCCTGCTTTCTGGAGCTGGATAGGACGCCATGCCCACCCGTCGTTGTCAACGGCTGTGTCATCGACACACCCATTTGGTTAACGTGTGAACCAGAATGTACGTGGCGCTTGGTTACCATGTCAACTAGACGGTAAAGTGACGTGCGTGACCGAGCCGCGGTGGTTGGACGAGCGAGAACAGCAGGCCTGGCGCAGCTTGATGAAGATGCAGGACGGCCTGTCGGAGTTCATCGAGCGGCAGCTGCGCAACCGGTGCGGGCTGTCCGGCGCTGACTACCAGGTCCTGGCCCATCTCTCTGAGGCGCCCGAAGGCCGGCTGAGGTCGTTCGAACTCGGCCAGTTGTTGCGCTGGGAGAAGAGCCGCCTGTCGCAGCACCTGGGCCGGATGCAGAATCGCGGCCTGGTGTCCCGCGAGCGGTGCCTCGCCGACCAACGGGGGGCGGTAGTCGCCATTACTCCCCGGGGCAGCGACCTGATCAAAATCGCGGCTCCGCAGCACGTGGCCGACGTCCGCGACGTGCTCATTGATCATCTCACTGCGACAGAGATGGCGATACTCGTCACCATCGGCGACAAAGTAGCCGAACGGCTGGCGGCGCTGGAACACAAGCACTGATACCCGATCCCGGACCTCATCGCTCACGAACTGCGTGCGTGTCAGACCGCTGCCTACAGCATCCCGCGGGCGCCGGCATAGCTGTTCGCGATGCACGACCCACAGCTACGACCCGCTCAACGCCTGACTTGATCAGCGACATGCCCTTGGAAGGCGCGGCTCACGTGCAGACGACTTGGGAAACTGACACGCACTAATGATCTTGGTCGGAAAACTTGAGTTTCGGGACCGTTTCAGGGCCTACATGGCCTTCAGCGGAATGATCGCAGTCGCAGAGAACCAGGTATCACGTCGAGAGTGGCCTCTCGGGCAACTCGGCCGTCAGCCCGGTTTCCCGCATGCCAGGCGGACCTTCATGATGTGTACTCCTCCTGGTCACGGGAGCCCTCGACGTCTCCCAGCACCGAGCGGAGCCAGCTCTCGGTCGTGCTGATGTGCATCAGCGCCGCGGCCTGGGCGAGAGTCGCGTCGCCGGCGGCCAGGGCGTTGTAGATCGCCTCGTGCTCGGCGACGGTCTTGTGCGAGCTGCCCGCCTCGACGGTGCCGCGCCACACCCGCATCCGCAGCGTACGGCCGGAGATGCCGTCGAGCAGGGTGGACAGCGTCTCGTTACCAGTCGCCCGCACCACGGCGCGGTGGAAGGCGGCGTCGTGGTGATTCAGCTTCTCCACGTCGTCACTGGCGGCGCGCATGGCGTTCAGGTGCTCGCCGATCTCCTCAAGTTGCTCGCTGGAGATCAGGGACGCGGCCAGACCGGTCGCCGCGGGCTCCAGCATCCGCCGTACCTGGACGATCTCCGGCAGGGTGTCGTCGCGCAGCAGCTCGACAGCCAGCCCCAGCCCTTCCAGCAGCAGCCGTGGCTCCAGGCTGGTCACGAAGGTGCCGTCGCCCCGCCGTATGTCGAGCACCCGGGCCACGACCAGCGCCTTGACCGCCTCGCGCAACGGGTTACGGGAGACGCCGAGCTGGGCGGCGAGCTGGTGCTCCGGTGGCAGCCGCGCTCCCGGGGACAGCTCGCCCGACTGGATGAGCGCCCGGATGCGGGAGATCGCCTCGTCGGTCAGGGACATGGGTACGGCCTCCCGGGGTGGAGCGGCTCGATCGGCACGCGAGCCACACGGGAAACATAACAGACATCCCATGTCTAAGCGAGAACCAGATCTGGCGATGAACAGACATGGGCTGTCTAAGGTCCTTTTCGGCTACCTCTAGACAGGAAGCAAGGGCCGGGATTACAAAGACATCCCATGTCAAAAATTTGACTTGCTGGGAAACATCCCATGGAGGTACCTCATCGTGCCCGAGCTGATCACTGCGGTCGAGGCCCACGACATCCGGTTCCCGACTTCACGGCACCTCGATGGGTCCGACGCCATGAACCCCGAGCCCGACTACTCGGCCGCCTACGTGATCGTGCGGACCGGCGACGGGCAGGAAGGCCACGGGCTCGCCTTCACCGTCGGGCGCGGCAACGAGATCGCCGTCGCCGCGGTGGAGTCGCTGGCACCGCTGGTCACCGGGCGGCCGGTGGCCGAGGTGCTCGGCGACCTCGGCGGGATGTCCCGCCTGCTCACCGGCGACAGCCAGCTGCGCTGGCTCGGCCCGGAGAAGGGCGTCACCCACATGGCGGCGGGAGCCGTGCTCAACTCGCTGTGGGACCTTCGTGCGCGCAGGGCGGGCAAGCCGTTGTGGCGGCTGCTGTCGGAGCTGTCGCCGGAGGAGATCGTCGACGTCGTTGACTTCCGCTACCTGGAGGACGCCCTCACCCGGGAGGAGGCGCTGGCCATCCTGCGCCGCGCCGAGCCGGGCCGCGCCGAGCGCCACGCCCGTCTGCTAGCCGAGGGCTACCCCGCCTACACCACCACCCCCGGCTGGCTCGGCTACACCGACGACAAGCTGGTCCGGCTGGCCAAGGAAGCGGTCGCTGACGGTTTTCGCCAGATCAAGCTGAAGGTCGGTGCCGACCAAGCCGAGGACGTCCGGCGCGTACGGCTGGCCCGGGAGGCGGTCGGACCCGATGTGCGCATCGCCGTGGACGCCAACCAGGCGTGGAACGTCGGCCAGGCGATCGAGTGGCTGGCCCCGCTGGCGCGGTACGACCTGTACTGGATCGAGGAGCCCACCTCGCCCGACGACGTGCTCGGCCACGCCGCCATCCGCAAGCGGGTGGCGCCCATCAAGGTCGCCACCGGCGAACACACGCACAACCGGGTGATGTTCAAACAGTTCCTGCAGGCGGACGCGATCGACATCCTGCAGCTCGACGCGGCCAGGGTCGCCGGGGTCAACGAGAACATCGCCATCCTGCTGCTGGCCGCCAAGTTCGGGGTCCCGGTGTGCCCGCACGCGGGCGGCGTCGGACTGTGCGAGATGGTCCAGCACCTGTCGATGTTCGACTACGTGGCCGTCAGCGGCACCGCCGAGGACCGCGTCATCGAGTACATCGACCATCTGCACGAGCACTTCACCGACCCGGTCGTGATCCGGGAAGGCCGATACCTCGCCCCTGAACGGCCGGGCGGGGGCGCCGAGATGCGTCCGGAATCCCGCGCCGAGTACGCCTACCCGCACGGTCCCCAGTGGACAGCCGACCTCCGGCTGTGACCCAGAACAGCGACCCGGAACAGCGCAGGAAAGGAACAGGCATGAAACGAGGACTCGCCCTGGGGGCGGCCGTCGCCCTGTCGGCCGGACTGGCCGCGGCCTGCGGGGGTGGCGCGGGCAGCGGCACGACCGCCTCAGGAGGCGGCAAGCCAGTCGTCGGGGTGGACTACCCCCGCTCCGACACCGACTTCTGGAACTCCTTCATCAAGTACGTCCCCAAGTTCGGCGCCGAGAACGGCCTGGAGCTGAAGACCTCCAACTCGCAGAACGACATCTCCAAGCTCACCGCCAACGTGCAGAGTCTCATCAGCCAGGGCGTCAAGGGCATCGTGCTGGCGCCGCAGGACACCGCTGCCGTGGCCGCCACCCTCCAGCAGCTCAACGCCAAGAAGATCCCCGTCGTCATGGTCGACACCCGTCCCGAGCAGGGCCAGGCCTTCATGGTGGTGCGTGCCGACAACCGGGCGTACGGCGAGAAGGCGTGCAAGTTCCTCGGCGAGAAGCTGGGCGGCAAGGGCAAGGTCGTGATGCTCCAGGGCGACCTGGCCTCCATCAACGGCCGTGACCGCACCGAGGCGTTCAACGACTGCATGAAGGCGAGTTACCCCGGCATCACGGTGTTCGGCGAGGCGGCCAACTGGGACGGCGCGATCGCCTCGCAGAAGCTCCAGACGCGGCTCACCGCCAATCCGGACATCAAGGGCGTCTATATGCAATCGAGCTTCGCCCTGTCCGGCACCCTCCAAGTGCTCCAGCAGCGCGGCCTGCTGGTCCCCCCGGACAACCCCAAGCACGTCTTCGTCGTCTCCAATGACGGCATCCCCCAGGAGCTGAAGGAGATCGCCGCCGGCAACATCGACGCCACCGTCTCCCAGCCGGCCGACCAGTACGCCAAGTACGCGCTGCAGTACGCCAAGGCCGCCATCGACGGCAAGACGTTCAAGCCCGGCGCGACCGATCACGACAGCACCATCATCCAGGTGCGCCCTGGCCTGCTGGAGGACCAGCTCTCCGCGCCGCTGGTCACAGCCGACGGCGGCACCTACGGGGGCGTCACGAGCGTCAAGCCGGGCGAATCCTCGCTCTGGGGCAACAATCTTGGCGGCTGACCAGGCGCCCACGCCTCTGGCCGAGGCGGTGGACGTCACCAAGAGATACGGCGAGACCGTCGCGCTGGACCGCGCCGGAATCCGGATCATGCCCGGCCAGACCCACGCTCTGGTCGGCCGCAACGGGGCAGGCAAGTCCACCCTGGTCTCGATACTCACCGGGCTCCAGGCACCCGACGAGGGCGAGGTGCGGTTCGACGGCGAACCCGCCCCGCGCCTCGCCGACCGTGACGCCTGGCGGCAGCGGGTGGCCTGCGTCTACCAGAAGTCCACGATCATCCCCCAGCTCACCGTGGCCGAGAACCTCTACCTCAACCGCCACGCCGCCTTCGTCAACTGGCCGGACCTGCGCCGCAAGGCCGCCGCCCTGCTGGAGACGTGGTCGGTGGACGTGGACGTACGGCTGCCCGCCGGAGAACTGGACGTCGAACAGCGGCAGTTCGTGGAGATCGCCCGTGCGCTGTCCTTCGGTGCCCGGTTCATCATCCTCGACGAGCCGACCGCCCAGCTCGACGCCGCCGCCATCGCCCGCCTGTTCACCCGTATCCGCACCCTGCAGGAGCAGGGAGTGACCTTCCTGTTCATCAGCCACCACCTGCAGGAGATCTACGAGATCTGCGACACGGTCACGGTCTTCCGCGACGCCCGGCACATCCTGACCACCACGGTGGCCGGCCTGCCGCACGCCGAGCTGGTGGCGGCCCTGGCGGGAGAGGCCGCCGGCCTGGCCGGCACCTCCTCCCGGACGGCCGTGCCCGCCGGCGCCGATGTGGTGCTCGGCGTGCGCGGCCTGTCGTACGGCGACGCGTACAGAGAGGTCGGCTTCCAGATCCAGGCCGGCGAGATCGTCGGCCTGGCGGGGGCGGCCGGCAGCGGCCGGACCGAGCTGGCCGAGACCATCGCCGGGTTGCGCGCGGCCGATTCAGGCACGATCGAGGTCGCCGGGCGGGTCCCTCGTCCCGGCAGCGTGCCTGACGCGCTCGCCGCGGGCGTCGGCTTCGTCCCCCGCGACCGGCACCATCAGGGATTCGTCCCGATGATGTCGATCGCCAACAACGCCACCATGACGGTCCCCGAACGGCTCGGCGAGGCCGGCCTGATCAGCGGCAGGCGGCGCGACCGGCTGGCCGGCACCCTGATCGCCAACCTGGCGATCAAGACGCCCGGTCCCGGCCTGCCCGTGATGGGCCTGTCCGGCGGCAACCAGCAGAAGGTCGTCATGGCCAGGGCGCTGGCCTCCGATCCCCGGTTGCTCGTACTGATCACCCCCACCGCCGGGGTGGACGTGAAGTCCAAGGAGTTCCTGCTGGGCAAGGTCGAGGAGACGGCCGCCGAGGGGACCGGCGTGCTGATCGCCTCCGACGAACTCGACGACCTGCGGCTCTGCGACCGGCTGCTGGTGATGTTCCAGGGTCGCATCGTCGCGGAGATGGCCGCCGGGTGGCACGACCACGACGTGGTGGCGGCCATGGAAGGAGTCCGGCTCGATGCCTGAGAAAACCCTCACGCCCGTCACCGGGAGCGCCCCTCAGGAGCGGGCACGGCCACAGGTGCGGCTCGCCCGGCTGCGCGACTTCGCGCTGATCCCGGCGATCATCGTGATCGCCGTCGTCGGTCAGATCGTCAACCCGATCTTCCTGCAGGGCGACAACCTGATCAACATCCTGCAGACCATGTCGGAGATCTCTCTCCTGGTGCTGGCCCAGACCATCGTGCTGGTCGCCGGCAAGATGGACCTGTCGCTAGAGTCGACGTTCGGCCTTGCGCCGGGCGTGGCCGCCTGGCTGACCGTCGCCGCCGGCTCGGGCGCCGGGCTCGGCCTGGTGCCTGGCGCCTGGTCGATTCCGATCACCCTGGCCGTCGGGGTGCTGATCGGTATGGTCAACGCCCTGTTGATCGTACGGTTCGGGCTCCACGGCTTCATCGTCACCCTCGGCATGCTGATCGTGCTGCGCGGCCTGCTCACGGGCATCTCCGGCGGCCAGACCTTCTTCAACCTGCCGTCGTCGATGCTCTACCTCGGTTCGGCCATGTGGCTGGGGGTGCCCGCCTCGATCTGGCTGTGCCTGCTGCTGTTCGCCGCCGGCATCGTGCTGCTCGGCTTCACCAAGTACGGCCGTGCCCTGTATGCCATCGGCGGCAACGTGGACGCGGCCAAGGCGGCCGGCATCCGTACCGACCGGGTGCTGTGGACCGCCTTGGTGGGCGCCAGCCTGCTCGCCGCGCTCGGCGGCCTGCTGATGTCGGGTCACCTCGCCTCGGTGGCCGCTGCTCAGGGCGATGGCGCCATCTTCACCGTGTTCGCCGCGGCCGTGATCGGCGGTGTCGGCCTCAACGGCGGCAAAGGCACGATGTTCGGGGCGTTCACCGGCATCCTCCTCCTCTACATGATCCAGAACGTCCTCACCCTGGCCGGCGTGCCCGCCCAGTGGATCCAGGCCCTCAACGGCGCCATCATCATCATCGCCCTGGTCCTGTCCCGGCTCACCGGAGGCAAGGTCCAGGAGTAGGCGCCTTACGAGCCGGCTTCGTGGCCCGCGCGGAGCAGGCCGTACGTCACCGCCTGCTCCAGCGCCTGCCAGGAGGCGTCGATGATGTTCTCGGCGACGCCGACCGTGGACCACTCGGCCGTGTCGTCGCTGGAGGTGATGAGCACGCGGGTTATGGCGTCGGAGCCGTGGGTGCCCTCGAGTATGCGCACCTTGAAGTCGATGAGCTCCAGCCTGGCCAGCTCGGGGTAGAGCTTCTCCAGCGCCAGGCGTACCGCCCGGTCGAGCGCGTTGACCGGGCCATTGCCCTCGCCGGTGGCGACGATGCGCTCGCCCTTGGCGTGCAGCTTGACCGTGGCCTCGCTGACCAGTTCGCCACCCTTGGTGCGCTCGACGATCACCCGCCACGACTCGACCTCGAAGTGGCGCTTGCGCTGTCCGTGGACGGTGTCGCGCAGCAGCAGCTCGAAGGAGGCGTCGGCGGCCTCGAAGGTGAAGCCCCTGGACTCCATGTCCTTCACCCGCTCGACCAGCGCCTTGGTGGCCTCGGGGGTGAGTTCGTAGCCCAGCTCGCGGCCCTTGAGCTCGACCGAGGCGCGGCCGGCCATGTCGGAGACCAGCATGCGCATGTCGTTGCCGACCTGGGCGGGGTCGATGTGCTGGTAGAGGTTCGGGTCGACCTTGATGGCGCTGGCGTGCAGCCCTGCCTTGTGCGCGAACGCCGACATGCCGACATAGGGCGCGTGGGAGTTGGGCGTGACGTTGGTGACCTCGGTGATCGCGTGGGCGATGCGCGTCATGTCGGCGAGCGACTCCTGCGGCACCAGGTCGAAGCCCCGCTTGAGCTGGAGGTTCGCGACCACGGTGAACAGGTTGGCGTTGCCGGACCGCTCGCCGTAGCCGTTGGCGCAGCCCTGCACGTGCGTGGCGCCGGCCTTGACGGCGGCGAGCGTGTTGGCGACCGCGCAGCCGGTGTCGTCGTGGCAGTGGATGCCGACACGGGCGCTGGTCTGGACGGCGGCGTGGACGATGTCCGCCAGCTCGTCGGGAAGCATGCCGCCGTTGGTGTCGCACAGAGCGATGACGTCGGCCCCCGCCTCGGCCGCCGTGCGCAGGACCTCGAGCGCGTAGGCTGGGTTGGACTTGTAGCCGTCGAAGAAGTGCTCGGCATCGAGGAAGACTCGCTGTCCCCCCGCACGAAGGTGGGAGACCGTATCGCGGATCATCGCGAGGTTCTCCTGGAGAGTCGTGCGGAGGGCCAGCTCCACGTGCCGGTCGTGGCTCTTGGCGACAAGGGTCACGACCGGCGCGCCGGATTCGCGCAAGGCGGCCACCAACGGGTCGTCGGCTGCCTTCACACCTGCTCGGCGGGTCGCACCGAACGCGGCGAGCTGCGCGTGCTTCAGGTCGAGCTCTGTTTGAGCGCGCCTGAAGAACTCTGTGTCCTTGGGGTTGGCGCCGGGCCAGCCCCCTTCGATGAAGCCGACACCCAGGCCGTCCAGCTGCCGCGCGACGGCGAGTTTGTCGGCGACGGTGAGGGTGAGGCCCTCCTGCTGGGCGCCATCACGCAGCGTCGTGTCATAGACGTGAAAGCGGTCGTCGGCCATGGTGTCGTCTCCCTGGAAAACAAAAAGACCCCTCACGGACGTGAGAGGTCTGCGCGCTGGCGGTGTCCCTTTGTCAGCCAGCGCGCCTGCTGATAATGAGCAGACCGTAGAACATGGTGCTTGTGAGTCTGCCACACCTATCCACTGGTCGGCACATCGATCTCAATCCTTGGGACGTGTCAGACGGTGATGCCTGTTCCGCCGGTGATGGCCCGCTCCAGGGTGACCGGGTCGAACGCCTCGTTGCCCAGCACCTCGCCGTCGAGGAGCAGGGTCGGCGTCCCGTCGATCCCCGCCTTCGCGCTCTCCTGCAGGTGCGCGTCGGCGTACGACTGCGAGATCACGCACTGGTCGACGTCCGCGCCGACCTTCCTGGCCGCCTTGGCCAGCTCCTGTACGTCGAAGCCCGAGGCCAGTCCGTGTGGCGAGGGCTGCATGGCGTACAGCTCCTCCCTGAACGCCAGCCAGCTCTCCTCGGGCACGCAGCGGGCAGCTGCGGCGGCGCGGACGGAGTTGGAGCGCATGGGCTCGTCCTCGAAGACCGTCACCGGATGGAAGACGACCTTGACCTTGCCCTCCTTGGCCAGCCGCTCGATCGTCGCGTTGACCCTGGTGTGCAGTTCCTTGCAGACGGGACAGTCGAAGTCCTCGTAGAGGTCGAGCACAGGGGCGTCGCCGCCCCTGTCCGCGAGCACCATGGAACCGTCGGGTTGCCGGGTGAGTCGCACTCCCTGCGCCGCCGACGTGCCGGGCTCGGAGAACGCCACGACAGTCAGCAGCACGACGAGCGCCACGCCCACGGCCACGACAGCCGTCACCCTTTTGTTCATTTTGCCCGCCCTTAGCTCATTGATCGCCGAGACCTTACCCGAAGAGCAAGGGCGGGCGTCTGTCAGCCTCCAGCCGCGCCGTTGTGGTGTCCGTTGCCGTTGCCGTTGCCGTTGTGGTGTCCGTTGCCGTTCCCGTACGCGCGCATGAACGTCCGGACCCCGGCGGCGATGGAGGCGTCGAGCTCGTCGTCTCGCATCGACGCGTCGCCGATGGTCCAGCCGACCTGGGCGTCATACGTGATCAACGCCAGGAAGTCGCGCGCCGCCTGATCGGGGTCGGCCAGGGAGAGCTTCCCGGCCAGCGCCAGCCTGGCGAACCTGGCGGCCAGGGACCCCGCGAGCTGGCCCTGACCACGCTGCCGCCACTGCCTGGCGATGTCGGGACGCCGAGATCCCTCTGCCTGGACGAGTGTGCGCAAGGCGCGCGCCCGCTCGTCCATGAGACATTCACGCATGAGAGCACCGGCGAACGCCGTCAGCTCCACCATGAGGTTCGCCGGTCGATCGGGAAAAGTCTCGATCATGGCGAATTGCTGGGCATTGACCCGATCGAAGTTCTCGTCGATCAGGGACTCGAACAAGCGCTGCTTGTCGCCCAGATGGTTGTAGATGGTCTGTTTGGATACCGCCGCTTCAGCGGCGATGGTTTCGATGCTCGCGCCCGAGTAACCGTCGCGCACGAACACCCTCATTGCAGCGGTCATGATCGCTTCTCGTTTGGCGATACGCCCGCGCGGAGCAGCCTTCCCGGTCGCCCCTAGGCCCCTCGCCGAGGTCGCCGTTTCACCCACCCCGTAAGAGTACCCGTTTGACATATCGGACGTTTTATGTCTTTAGATATCGGGGATTATGACTTTCCACATTGTGCCCGGCTAGTGGCCGGAGCTGCTCCCATGCCCATTAAGAATAGAAATCATGAAAGCTGAATTTCTCGACCCCGCCGTCGCCCAGTACATCCTCGACCGTTCCACCCCGCCCGACCACCTGCTGGAGGAGCTCGCCGCCGAGACGATCGCGGCGACAGGCGACAGCGCGGGCATGCAGATCACGCCCGATCAGGGCACGTTCCTCACGATGATCACCCAGCTCACCCGGCCGGAGGTGGCGGTCGAGGTGGGCACGTTCACCGGCTACTCGTCGCTCTGCATCGCCAGGGGCCTGTCCGGCGGCACCCTGCACTGCTTCGACGTCAGCGACGAGTGGACGTCCATCGCCCGCCGCTACTGGGAGAAGGCCGGCGTGACCGACCGCGTCACCCTGACCCTGGGCCCGGCGCGCGAGACGCTCGCCGCCTTCCAGAGGCCCATCGACCTGGCCTTTCTCGACGCCGACAAGCCCAATTACCCGGCGTACTACGAGCTGCTGATCGACCGGCTGCGGCCGGGCGGCCTGCTCATGGTGGACAACACACTGTGGAGCGGCCGGGTGGCCGACCCGGCCGTCACGGATGAGCGAACCGCGCAGATGCGTGAGTTCAACGACCTCGTGCGGGAGGATCCCCGGGTCACCGTGGTCGTCCTGCCGATCGCCGACGGGCTCACCATGGTGCGCCGCCACTAGACCCCGTCAGACTACGCTTCAGCCGCCTGCCGCCCGGCGACCCGCGGCTCGCAGACCAGCCGCCTACAGCTCGCGGACGGGCGTCACCCGCTCATGGTGGACGACTGCGTCGAACCATCCGCCGAACGAGCCTCCGGACAGGTGGTAGGCGGCGTCGTCCGCCGGGTCGTAGCGGGGCCCGATGAGCCGCGTCCTGGCCGGCGCGTCGAGCCAGGCCCGTACGGCGGCCGGGGCTTCGACGCGCAGGTCCAGCAGGAAGTCGTCGAGATCGGCGGCGCTCAGGGCCGTCTCGGCGAAGTCCGGAGGCGGGGCGGGCACCTCGAACGGCAATGTGCCGTGTCCGAAGGTCAGCCCGATCGACAGGTAGCCGGTTCCGAAGCGCTCGCGCAGATGCCCGCCCACGTTGCCGGGGCTCATGCTGGTGTGCGCGAGGCCGCCCCAATAGACGATCTTGTCTCCGGTGCGCTCGTGCCACCAGATCGTGTCCTCGGCCATCCTTTGCTCGATGGCCTTCATACCGACGGCCGGCCCGGCTTGGGGCCGCACGCCGGCGAACCGTACCGGATCATCAGGATGGTCCTCGTTGTAGGCCCGCATCCAGTGGACCAGGTCGAGGATCTCCCCGGTCCGCCAGAAGGCCCGCGCACCGGCCAGCGACGCGCGCGGGTCGCCTTTCCCCGTACGGACGTAATCGTCGAGCCCGACGCGGGCCGGGTCGTCCCCCTCCAGCGCGAGCGAGCGGAACCCCAGCTCCTCGACCAGGAACCGCACCATCCGATGCGCGGAGACCGACAGCTCATGGGCCTGACGGGTCGAAGCGCCGAGGGCGACGACCGTGGCATCACGCACGATGTCTCGCAATGGCCGTAGATCAGGGAGCGGGTCCCGTGGATCGAGCGGGTGGGCGTGACGGTTGATCCAGACCGCCGTCGCATCGGCAATATCAGTCATGAGAGCAGGCTCGTACTTAAACCAATGTTTAAGTCAAGCTAGGCTCGGGGCATGCCCGAAGCGATCGCCAAGGAACTGACCATCGGTGAGCTGTCCGAGCGCAGCGGCGTACCCGCGTCCGCGCTGCGCTTCTACGAACGGCAGGGGCTCATCGACAGCCGCCGGACCACCGGCAACCAGCGTCGCTATCACCGCACCACGCTGCGGCGGGTGGCGTTCATCCGCGCGTCCCAGAGCGTAGGCATACCGCTGTCGGTGATCGGGAGCGTGCTGGCCTTCCTGCCGGAGGGCGTCCCGCCGACGCGGGAGTTCTGGGTCAGGGCGTCGGAGTGCTGGAGCGAGGAGATCAACGCCCGGATCGAGCGGATGGAACGGATGCGGGACCGGTTCACGGAGTGCATCGGGTGCGGGTGCCTGTCGTTCGAGCAGTGCGTACTGGTCAATCCGGGCGACACGCTCGCCCAGCAGGGCCCGGGCCCGCGCCGCCTGCTGGAGCCTTGATCAAGCCCCTGATGGGAGGCCAAGCTCGGCCGACCAGCCGGGCCAAGCTGAACAGATGCCTCAATTCCCCCACGGACGCACCTAATCCACGGGGCCGCGTTCGGGGGCTTCAGGTGGTGGCGGTCGAGCGCCGCTTCAGTACGGCCAGGGCCCACTCGCCCCACTGGTGGTTCTCGCGTTCGAAGGCCAAGCCGCGCATCAGGGTCAGGTAGGGGCCGATGTGGTCGGTTTGAGCCAGGTACTCCTCCTCGCTGCGGCCGTTCAGCAACCGGGCGCGTAGCCGTTCGTATCGAGCGATCTTGGCTTGAGCCCAGACCATGCGTTCCTCCACAGCGGCGCGCACGGCCTCGGAGTCGCCGGCGTCCACGGCCTGAACCTTCACCATCAACTCGTCGCGGATCGCGCCCGGACGCGGCGGTGCGGCGGTGAAATCACGCAGCGCTTGGCGTCCGACTTCGGTCAGGGAGAACAGCCGCTTGTTGGGGCGGCGTTCCTGCTCGACGACGCGCGCCTGGACCAGGCCCTCGGCCCGCATCCTGTCCAGCTCCCGGTACAGCTGCTGGGGCGTGGCCATCCAGAAGTTGGCCACCGACGCGTCGAACCCCTTGGCCAGGTCGTATCCGGACGCTTCGCCCTCCAGGAGCGCGGCCATCACCGCGTGGCGCAACGACATCTGCCAACGATATCGCCGGGTTGATTAACCGTCCCATTTCCTAGTCAACGATGTGACTATCGACACTCGCCCATCCCCTGGACGGCACACCACGTCGGAGTTACTGTCAACGGCGTATAGTCAACAAATTGAGTAGGGGTAGGCGTGCATCCGTTCCGTAAGGCCGTCGAGGCCCACGACATGGCGGCGATCGAGGCGCTACTCGCCGAGAACGTCGTGTTCACCAGCCCGGTCGCGTACCAGCCCTATCCGGGCAGGGCGCTCACGGCGGCGATCATCCGTGGCGTCTCGAGGGTGTTCGAGGACTTCCACTACGTCCGCGAGATCGCCAACGCGGACGGCCGTGACCTCGCGTTGGAGTTCAAGGCGAAGGTGAACGGCAAGCAGGTCCACGGCTGCGACTTCCTGCACATGGACGACAACGGCCTCATCGACGACTTGACGGTCATGGTGCGGCCGCTGTCAGGAGCCAACGCGCTGGCCGAGGCGATGGGCGCGCAGTTCGAGCAGATCAAGCAAGAGGCGTTGGGCGCGTGACCGGCTTCGATGCGACCGTCATCACGGAGCAGGCGACACGGGACTGACCGCACGTCACACAGCCGGCCCATCGACACCGGACGCTCCCGGAACTTTCCCTTGACGCGGGCCGCTCCGGCGTTGAGCACAGCCGCGTCGACACCTGAGACGTGGCGGGAGATCTGCGCCACGGCACGCATCGCCCGCTGAGCCCGCTTCGCCTCAATCCTGGGAGTAGGGCGGATGTGACGGTAAGTGCTGATGGACTGTTGTGCAAGCCTACGCTGCTCTGTTGGTGCTCCTCCTCGTGACGGCCTACGTGGCGGGTTCCCGTGGCTGGTTCTCGCCGCCGGTTCGAGCCAGTGATTCGGCGGCGTGGCGCCAGATCTCCGCGGCAAGGTCGAAGTTGGCGCGCTCCTGCGCCTGCTCGGCCAGCGCTCGAAGGCCCCGCATGCCTTCGTCCTGCTTCCCGTCCAGCAGCAGGAGCTGGTTGCGCAGTACGTCCAAGCGGATCTGCTCCTGGTAGGCCAGGTGGTCGTGCGCGTCGGCGAGCTGGTCGAGCAGGGCGCGGGCTTCGTCGGTGTGCCCGGTGTGGAAGGCCAGTCGGGCGCGTAGCGCGAGTAGTTCCTGCTCGACCGTGGGCGTGCCGGCGAACGGCAGGCACGCCTCGACCTCCTCGATACGGCGCCGCGCGGGCTCGGTCTCGGGCGGGGTGAAATTGAGGTGGAGGCGGGCCGCGACGATGCGCAGCCGTACCCACATGGCCGGGTCGAGGCGGCCTTGGAGTTGCTCCAGTGCGTCATTGACCAGCTTCAGCGCGACCTGGGGCTCGCCCTGTCGGAGCCGGACGCCGGCCACGGTCCACGCAGCCTCCGCCAGGAGCCTGCCGGCGGGCAAGCCCGCGACCAGGGTGAGCAGTTCGTCGGCGTGCTGTCGAGCCTCGGCCATCCGGCCCGCCTCGGCCAGCGAGGACACCAGCGCCAAGAGGGTGTCGGCCACGATATGCGGTGGCAGGCCCTCGTCGACCGCCAGGCGGTAGGCGCCGATCGCGGCCTCGACCGCGGCCGGCACCTGGCCCGCCCCGCGTTGCGCGCGCGCCAGCCGCGCCCCGGCTCGGGCGCGCAGCTCGGGCAGGTCGAGCTCGTCGGCGAGCGCCACCAGCTCGTCCAGGCAGGTGCGCTCCTCGGTGGGCTCATTGGTGAGACGTCGCCATTCGGCGACTTGCCAGAGCGCTTGCCAACGCAGCAGGTGGTCCTCGCCGCCCGCCGTACGCAGAGCTCGGGCCAGCAGCTCGCCCGCCTCGTCCACGTCGAGTCCGACGGTGGTGGCCAGGCTGCGCGCCAGCGACCAGGCCGGCGGTTCGGCCAGGTCTTGGGGAGCGACGCCCAGCTGGCGGGCCAGGTGGGTCACGGCCTCATCGGTGGGGGGCCGGGCCCCGGACTCCAGGCGGGAGAGGTAGCCGGTGGACATGCCCTCGCCCGCGAGCTCAGCCTGGGTCAGGCCGCGTTCGGTCCTCAGCTGTTTGAGCCGTCGGCCGAAGGCTGGCTGCGTCAACATCTGCCTGTCGTCTCCTTGCCAGGTCGAAGCGCCGGGCCGACCGGCCCTCTGCCGCAGTTCATGTTAGCCACGTGACATACACCTGGCAAATCCTTGCCAAAGCTTCTAGCAGGGTCGAGTAGGCCAGTCAGAGCATGATGGCAACTTAATTGGAAAGCTATTGCCAAGTGTCTGGCAAGGCTGTTACGGTTCTTGGCATGACGAACTCACGGCGACTCGCCAACCGCAACGTCCTGATCTCCGGCGCCAGCGTGGCCGGCCCCGCTCTGGCCTACTGGCTGCGCCGCTACGGATTCACCCCTACCGTGGTCGAACTGGCGCCCGAGGTGCGCGAGGGCGGCTACAAGGTCGACCTGCGCGGCGTGGCCATGCAGGTCGTCGAGCGGATGGGCATGCTGGAGGCCGTACGGCGGGCAAGTACCGCCATCCGCGGCGGCTCGTGGGTTGCCAAGAGCGGCAAGCCACTGGCCAACCTGGGCCCCGACCTCATCGGCATGCGCGCTCCCGGCGACGACGAGGTGATGCGCGGCGACCTCGCCCGGCTCCTCTACGACGCGACACGTGACAGCTGCGAATACCTGTTCGGCGACACCATCACCTCGCTCCGCGAAGGCCCCGACGGAGTCGACGTCACCTTCCGACACGCCCCGCCACGCCGCTTCGACCTCGTCATCGGCGCCGACGGCCTGCACTCGACCGTGCGCCGCCTGGCCTTCGGTCCGGAGGAGCGCTACGTACACCCCCTCGGGATGCACGCGGCCGTCTTCACCGTCCCCAACCACCTCGGACTCGACCACTGGGAACTGCTCTATCCGACGCCCGGCAAGGTGGTGAACGTCTACGCCACCCGGCCCGACACCGCGAAGGCGCAGTTCGTCTTCCCGAGCCCCGCCGTCCTGCCCGACCGCTCCGACAGGGCCGCCCAGCAGCGCGTACTGACCGAGGCGTTCGCCGGCGTCGGTTGGGAGAGTGACACGCTGCTACGAGCGATGCCGCATTCGCCGGACTTCTACTTCACGCCGGTCAGCCAGGTTCGCATGGACGACTGGTCTACCGGCCGGACCGCCCTGGTTGGCGACGCCGCCTACAGCCCGTCCCCGTTGTCCGGGCAGGGCACCAGCCTAGCGCTGGTGGGTGCGTACGTGCTGGCCGGCGAACTGAGCGCGGCGGCAGGCGACCATCGTGCGGCTTATGCCGGATATCGGGAAGCCATGCGCGAGTACGTGGATGTGAACGTGACGCTCGGCGCGAGCAACGCCGCGCAGATGGTCGCGGGCAGCCCGATGCAGATCAAGATGCAGACCACGATGATGCGGCTGGTCAACCGCCTGCCGTGGAAGGACCTGGCGATGCGGCCGATCATGAAGCCGCTCAACGAGGCCGCCAACGCGCTTACGCTCGCGGCGTACTGAGGGTGTGGGCGGGTGCCTGCGCGAGCGACAGGCTGTTGCCGTCCGGGTCGAGGACTTCCACGTGGCGCACACCGTTGCCGTAGGTCTCCACGGGCTCGTGCTGGACGCCGTACGCGGCCAGCCGGGCCAGGATGTCATCGAGGTCGGTCACGCCGAACGTGATCATGGTGCCGCCCACCCGTGCGGCCCGCATGTGCCGGTCGTCGATGACGACCCACGCGTTCTCACCAACCTGCCACAGGAGTTCCTCGCCGATGATCTCGTCCGCCGGCCGCCCGAAGAACACCTCGAACCACTTCTGCGATGTCGCCAGGTCACGTACGCACACGACGCTGTACAAGTCCACCGAAGCCGCCCCTTCCCGTCGTCGTCCAGTCGTTGTTTCGAGAGTGAGACCACTCCCCCATCCGAAACTCATCGGCGACTCCGGTCTCTGCAGCGAGCGTCCTTGAAGGCCGCTCTGGTGCCGTCAGCCGATAATGCTGAGATGATCGATAAGCAGATGCCGGAGCCGCGCCCCATTCTGCGCCGCCCCGAGGACGGCGAGCTGATCGACGTGGCCGGCGTGGCGCACTTCTTCCGGTTGACGGGTGAGCACACGGGCGGCCGATTCGCGTTCGAGGAGTTCACCCTGTCGGGAGGCGTTATGGGGGCCCGCCCGCACGTACACCAAGAGCACGACGAATATTTCTACGTCCTGCGGGGCGACCTGACCCTGCACCAGGGCGACGGGGAGGTGACGGTCGGCCCCGGACACCTGCTCGCCGCGCTGCGCGGAACCCCGCACGGCTTCCGCAACGCCGGCACCGAGCCGGTCCAGGCATTGTGCCTTTACACGCCGGCCGGGTACGAGGGCTACTTCCGCGAGGTGCACGCGGCCGTGGCGGGTGGCGCGGAGGTGACCGACGAGCTCTTGGCGGAGTTCCGGGCCCGCCACCATACGACTTCGTTCTAGCCGCTGCTGGGTACGTACTGCCGTGACGATCGACCAAACCCGCGCGAGATGTTGAGTGCTCGGCGCGGGGCACGGCGGGTGATCGCAGTCCGGAAGTGCTACCTGTCCCAGAGGGCGCTGAGAGGCAATGCCGTCAGCCGGTCTCCGAAGGAGAGCGACCTCACTCCTGTGTAGAAGACGAACCCGTGTACGAAATCTTCGCCGAGACTCTCGCGTAGAGCGACAAGACCCTTGAAATCATCCTGATTCACAGAGTCGGTGGCCTTGGCCTCCACACCGACGATCCGTCCGTTGTTTCGTTCGAGTACGAGGTCCACCTCAGCGCCCTGGCTGACCCTCCAGTGATGGAGTCCGACGCGGAACGGCGCCCACGTGGCCTGCTTGGCGATCTCGTTGACGATGAACGACTCCACAAGGGAACCTCGCACAGGCGAGACCCTGGCAGATAGGCCGTCCGCGTCGACACCGATCAGATGAGCGGCGAGGCCGGTATCGGTGACGTGGAGCTTGGGACGACGAATCGACCGGGCCACCAGATTCCGCGACCACGCCGGAACCTGACGGATCAGGAAGACGGTTTCCAGCAAGCCGATGTAACGGGTGACCGTACTCCGATGGAGTTGGAGATCGTTGCCGACCTTGACCAAGTTCGGCTCTTGCGCCGTACTCGCCGCGGCGAGGTTGAGAAGTTGCCGGAGACTGCTCGGCTCATCGACTCTCGCCATCTCCCTGATGTCCGTGTCGATGACCGACTGGACGTAGGTCCGATACCACCTGTCCCGGGTGAACTCCGATCTCATCGCGACCGCCTCCGGATAGAAACCTCGGCAGATCAGTTCGAAGTAGTCCCTCCGGCTGTAGTCGCTGAGTGACGAAGAGCGCAACGCTCCAGGATCATTGAAGGCCGTCACAAGAAAGGACTCGCCCGTTCCGGCAAGCTCCTCCTGGGCAAAGGGCCAGACCTCAAGGATCCCCGCGCGGCCGGCAAGCGATTCGCTCAACGACGGCGTGGACAGAAACCTCGTGGAACCCGCCAGCACGAACTGCCCCCGCTCAGCCTTCCGATCAACCTCCGCCTTGATCGCCAGGATCAGGTCGTCTCCGCCCCGCTGAATCTCGTCGATCATCATCGGACGCGACCCATCCGCGATGAAGACAGCCGGATCGGCCTGCGCGGCCGATCTCAACGGACCGTCATCCAGAGTGAGGTAGGTTCCCCCTCCCCCCTTGTTGAGTTGGTGAAGCAGGGTGGTCTTGCCTGACTGCCTCGGTCCGTTGACAATCACGATTCTGAAGGCGTCGAGGAACTCCTCGGCATGGCCGGTCACCCGGCGTGAGATCAACTCGGACATGGCAGCCCCTCCCTGCGACGATCGACACCAGCGTAAGGCCCAACCGACATTTGACGGTAAAAAAAACCGACAGACCGCAGACAGCAAACCGACATTTGACAGGGAGAAAAACCGACAGACCACGGGCCATGGCCGACGTCTGAGACGACGGACTTGCCGGCCGGCAGAGCGGCTTAGGGCCTGGTCGAGGTACGAACGGCTGAGCGTAGGCGATCGACGTTGAACCGATGGTGGCGTGATCGCACGGCACCACCATCAGATGCCTCCGCTCTCGGGTTATAGGTCGAGAGTGAGCTGATCAGCGTCGTCCAGTTCGGGCCGGTGGGGGTGCCCTGCCATACGAATGAGCGCGGCCAGCGTCGTGTCCCCCTTGCCGGGACGGTGACTGACGAGTTCGCCCAGGAGTATCGCGGCACCGACCGCGTCCCATAGTGCGCGATCGCCTCCTGCCGGGATGGTCCAGGAGGTGGGGCCGTCGGGGTCTTGATCGCGCAGGAACTCCTCAGCCTGGTCGAAGGTCGCTGGGGCTCACCGAGAGCGAGATGGACCGTCTTCTTCTGTGGCGACACCAAGCATGCGGAGCACGCTGATGCGAAGCGCGTGTTCGGCTTCCTGGCTGGTCATCCGGTCGGCTTGCCGTTCCTCGCTTGCGCTGTGGGCGAGCTTCACGGTGGCGGCGACCAGCCAGCCGAGCGGGAGCCGGTCGTCGAACTCTCCGGCCTGCTGGCCGCGCTCAATCACCTGTCCGATCCGGTCGGCGACAGACGAGTGCCGGTCGTGGTCGGCTTGCGGGCTGACCGGCAGTGTGCTGATTTTCTGCAGCAGCGCGGGGTAGCGGCGAGCTGTCTGATCGCTGGCGTCGAGCAGGCGCAGCAGGGCGTCAGTGGCCGGTCCGGCCTGTGGTTCGGTGGCGTCGATGGCGGCGACGACCTCCTCAGTGATCCGGTCGACGACCGCCAGCAGCAACTGCTCTCGAGAGGAAAAGTGGGCGTAGACGGTCTGGCGGGTCACGCCAGCGCTCGCGGCGACCGTTTCCATTTCGGCGTCGGGCTGGGCGCCGAGGATCTGGACGGCGGCGTCCAGGATGGCGGCCCTGCTGCGGCGGGCATCGGCGCGACGGTTGCGAGCCGGAGACGAGGTCATTTCTTACACCTTGTCAAAGTTGTTGATTTCGGCATATCTTACAGCGCGTAAGAGATCGTACGCCCAATCAACGGGAGCGCCATGCGCACACTTGCCGACACCGAGCCGAAGCAGTTCATCGCCGACTTCATCATGTCTTTCCATTCAGAGCGACGAGGATCCGGCGCTGATCTTCGACCGGTACCACACCCCGGACATCGTCCAGGTCGCCGACGGACACCGGATGGACCGCGACAAGCTCATCGCGCACACCCGCCCGATACGCAAGACCCGACCCAGCAACCGGACAGAGGTGCAGGAGGCCATCGCAAACGGTGACCAGATCGCCGCCCGCTATACGTTGCACGTCGAGCGGCGCGGCAAGTACATCGAGATCGAGGTCTGCTTCTTCGGGCGGTTCGCCGCCGACGGGCGGATGCGCGAAGCGCACATGCTCACCCGGACCGTTCCAGCCGCCAACCCGGACCAGGCGGCGCCCGCCATATCCGACGGAAGGGGCGCATCGACATGACCGAGAGCAGTTACACCGTCGCGGGCATGACCTGCGGACACTGCGCCACCTTCGTCACCGAGGAGATCGAACGCATCGCCGGCGTCACCGCCGTCACGGTGGACGTCGATAGCGGCAGGGTCTCGGTAACCAGCGACGAGGGACTCGACACCGAGGACGTGCGCGCCGCCGTCGAAGAGGCCGGCTACGAACTCACCCACGCGAACAGGTCGGCGCGAGACGACCGCACACCCGCCGCAACCGAGCGTGATCACCGAGGTGACCCGCATGCGGGCCCCGGCGAGCGGCTCCCCTGATCGGCAGTCAGGCTTCCTGGCGCTCGGTGGCGACTCGCAGGTGCTGGGGCAAGGGCGAGTTCCGATGGCATTCCCGGCGCTCCGGCTCACCCGCGGGAGATGATCCTTTCGCACATCTCGCCCCCTCCACAGCGACAACATCGGCTTCTTCGGCGTCATTGACGTCGGTGTAGAGGCAGGAGCTGGCCGGAAGGTGGCCCGCACACTGTGCGGCCCACCCCCCGTGCTCACAGCCCGCCTGGGTGAGCGCGACGATGAGCTGGAGCATGCCATAGGCGGCCGTCATGGTGTCGGCATCGAACACGAGGGGACGCGCGGGCCGGAGATCCAGCAGAGCTGTCATTCGGCGCATCCTCGTCACTGTCAGCCCGCCGCTCGGCGGCCCGTCTCTAGCATGGATTCATGGCCACGATAGGCGAACGCATTCGCAGCGTCCGGAAGCGCCGGGGCTTGACTCAGCAGGGCCTGGCCGACCTCGCTGGCGTATCCGCCTCGCTTATCCGCAAGCTGGAACAGGACGCGCGAAAAGACGTACGGCTGGAGACGCTGCGCAAGGTCGCGGTGGCCCTCAAGGTGCCGACGACCTCACTCATGGCCCGACTGGACGCTGAGCCAGCGGACGAAGAGACACTCGACCTGTGGGCGCCGGTACAACGGGCACTCCACGGACTCGACGGTCAGCCCACAGAGGCGCCGACGCGAGAGGGCCTGGGCGGCGCCTTGGAAGCGTCGATGCCGCTGTGGAAACAGGACCGCTACTCGCAGATCGCCGCCATGCTGCCGGTAATGCTCAGGGACGCGGACGCGCTGGTAGATGTGGACCTGTCACAGCGTCACGTACGAGGCAGGCTGCTGCACCTCGTCGGCTGGCTGATGACCCAGACACGCCAGTTCGACGAGGCCGAGTTCGCGCTGTCCCGGGCCATGGACGACATGAACGACTCCCTGGACGCGGCGGCGACGATCAGCACACATTGCTGGCTTCTTCTGCGTCAGGGCCGCCTCGACGAAGCCCGCCAGATGGCGACGCGCTGGGCCGATGACGTGGAACCTCGTATCTCCCGCGCGACCCCGCACCAACTGTCCGCCTGGGGCTGGCTGCTGCTGCGCTCCTCTGCCGCCGCCATCCGCGACAACCGGCCCGGGGAGGCGGACGACACGATCCGCCTCGCGCGCACCGCAGCCGTGGCCATGGGCCGTGACCTGACGCCGGGCGATGACTTCCTTCGCACCTTCGGGCCAGTGACTGTAGCGATGAAGCGGGTGGAGAACGCCATGATCGAGGACCGGCCGGACAAGGTCCTCCAGCTCTCCCAGACGATCCCCCTCACCGACCTGCGCCCCACCTCGAACAACCGGAATCGGCATCTCCTCGACGTGGCCGAGGCGCACCGCCGGATGCATCGGCAGAGTGAGGCCTTTGAGATCTTGCAGGGTGTTCGGCACAATGCCCCGGAGTGGATGACGAACCAGAGCTATGCCAGAGACATCCTGAAGGGAATCATTGGCAGACGGCGCTCTCTCACCGATGAAATGTGTGATCTCGCGGACTTTGTGCGACTTGAATACTGAGTTATGGCACCGCTCGTGTCACTTCCGCTGCAGGCCATCAGGAAGTGACACGAAATCGCACTTCCGAGCCTATTTGGCCTGATCATAGCGTTGCAGCATGCATCCGGCCTCCATGGGCTCCCGTCCCATCAACGCACACGGGAAATCGCCGGTAACGCCCTTGCGCGCCGCCACGCGATTGAGCGATGAATTGGTGGCGCTGGGAATCCGAACCGACATCCAGGAAGGACACGGGCTTGCTCTGGTGTCCGTATGGGTCGATCTGGTGGTCTGGACCGACGGCTGGTGCTACCGCTGGTGGTCTGGGCGGAAATCTGCGCGCAGTGGGCGATGGGTCTACGCGCTGACTCCGGTCGACGACCCGGTAACCACTGCTCGTCGAGTCGCTCTTCGCTACAAAGACCTCCGCCAGAATCATCCGCTGTCCGCGCTGTTGATGGGCCACTCATCGTGATCGACTCAGCATGCCTGAGTCCGCACCTCCCTCTGCCGCAGCAAGACCACATGCAGTTGGTCTGGCACCCGCCGTTCTGCGGGGTGAGCCGGGTTCGCGTCCTGGCCTGGACCTGTGAATGCCGCGCGACGTTCTACGAGCTGTGCCAGGCAGGTGGCCAGTCCTTCATCCGGCGAACGCTCCAATGCGAGCCCCAGCATGACATCAAGGAGACCTTTCGCTGGCCGCTACGCCAGGCCCACGACGTGTGGGCCGCGCTGCTGTGCGGCGAGGCACGGTAGGTCCGGCATCACCGCGCCATGGGCCTCCGGCCAGGCATCTCGCGTAGTCCAACCGGCGAACCCCGGCGAAGCATCGGGAAGGCTGGACCCTGGCAAGGATCAGGTTGGCGGTTTGGCTCAGAACTGCAGTTCTGACCAGTCGATCACCATGGGGATCGGGTTGCTGACACTGGGAGCGCCACCCGATTCGTCCTTCATGAACGTGCCGATGTGCTTGTAAAGCATGGCCGCTCGGTCCAACCGATAGCGTTCGATGATCGACACACCAGAGCGGTCAAGCCGGACAATCCAGTAGTGCGGAATGCCGGCCTTGGCGTACTCCCCGAGCTTGTCGGTCGTGTCCTGTGTCTCGGATCCCGGAGAAACGATCTCCACGACGAGCAGCGCGTGCTCGGCGCGGAGCCGTTCGCCCCGCTCGCGGTCCAGGCACCGATAGAGGGCGACATCGGGACGCCGGTTGAGCAGTGGCAGATCCCTGAGACGCAGATCCACATCGTTGTTCACGGTGACACACTCGTGGCCCTTGCCCATCGCCTCGCGGGCATGGCGTTCGAGCATGTTGGCCAGCCGCCGACCGGCGGTCTGATGATCTGGCGTAGGTGCTGCGCAGTAGACCACGTAACCATCAACGATCTCGATGGCTTTGGCGATCTCTTCCGGAAGCGCCTCATACTCCTCGGCGGTGACCAGCGCGGGCTGAGGACGGATGTTGAGAAGCCAACTGTCATCCGGTAGAGCTGTCATTCGGCATCTCCTCATCACTGACCGCCGAGCCAAGCCTACGGTCTATCCCTCATCTGGTGGGGAGCACACGGGAGCGCAGATTACAGCCCCTTGAGCCGTCCCGTGCGGCAGGAAGGGCCGCCTCTGTAGATACCGAGCCCGAACTGGAGCGCCGCCATGGGCCTCCAACCAGGGCATCCCAGGCAACTCCAACCAGCCAACCCGACGCAGCATCTCAGTGGTGCGGGCTGCGTCGGCAGCAACGGCTCGACACGGCAGTACCCTTTGACATGACGGACTCGGCCGTATGAATCGCAACCGCCAAGCCCCAGCCTTCTTACGGCTCGAAGGGGAACCGTTGCGCCTCGATGTCCCTATCGTGGCTGGCGATCAAGGGCAGGACGATCTGGTCAACATCCGCCGCAGCTCCACCCCAGTGATCTTCAGGTGTTCCTCTCCACCACGTAGTAGGTCTTGCGATGGAAGCCGGTCACCGTGGCGCCCTCCTCCATGAGGCCGCCCAGCACGTCGCGCACGGCGTGCCGCCACGCCTTGGCGGCGCCGGCGTCCACCGCGCGCAGCCGCTCGATGTCCTCGGGGACGGCGACGAGCACCACGCGCCCGTCAGTACGGCCCTCGACCGGGCGGTCGCCGTCGTCGCCCAGCCCGACCACGGCGTCCTCCGACACCGCCGGCAGGTACGGCAGCCGCCGGACCGCTGCCTCGACCCGCGGATCGGTCAGCGGCCACACGGCCAGGATCCGGTCGGACTCGTCGTCCTGGTTGATGGCGTCGGCCATCACGCCGTAGAAGTTCGGCAGGTACTCTGTTGGCCGCGCGCCCAGCTTGGCCAGGTTGAAGTGCGCGTTGCGGCGGACCAGCGGGTCGTAGGTCCAGGTGATCCGGGAGACCCCGCGGTCCAGCGCCCACAGCCGCTGGTGCAGCTTCAGCTCGAAGCCGATGCCCTGTCCCGCTGCCGCGCCCGTGGTGTTCGAGTGCAGGGTCGAGTCCTGCCCGAAGAAGCCCACCGCCGCCCCGACCATCCGGTCGCCGTCGAAGGCGCCGGAGACGTAGTTGCCCGCGTGGGTCAGCGCCCGCATCAGCCCGGCGGTGAGCGGCGGCCGGCTGTCCGGCTCGAACCTCCAGATCCGCTCGAACAACTCCTCGACCTGCTCGAACTCCTCGTTCGCATGGAGTTCCCTGATCACGGCCGAGGTCATCCTTGTTGAGTAGTCGAACCGGTGATCCCCGACACGTGCACGCGGCCGCCCACGGCCCTGGCGTACCCGATCTGTTCCTCAAAAGGCTGTTCCCCGAAGGTCGATCCGCTGAGGATCGCGCGTCGCTCCGTCATCCGACGAACGCTAGGAGGACCAGGGATGATACGTCCAATACGCGCTGGTCGATGAGTTGATATCTGTAGACGTATGGGCCGCCTCGAACTTCCCCTGCCACGACTGCATGCCTTCGTCGTGCTGGCCGCCGAACTTCACCTCGGCCACCACACCGCGGGCGTCCAGCAGCAGGGCCAAGAGCAGCAGGACGCCCATGCCGGTTAGTGCCGTCCGCCGGTAGGTGCCGTCCGCGCGCAGCTTGACGATCTGCCGCCCGAGCAGGTCGTCCGGCGGGTTCTCTTCCTTCTCCGCGATGAGGTCGGCCATGTAGCCCTGGATGGCCCCCATGGCCGCCCACCGCTCCTCGGGCGGTGTCGACTGCTTGAACATCTTCACCGTGTGCTTCTGGAAGAACTCATGGTCGGCGTAGGGCACACCCAGCATCTCGCAGATCACCAGGGACGGGACCGGCAGCGACAGCGCCTCACCAGGTCACCGGGCTGCGGCCCGGCCAGCAGCGCGTCGATCTGCCCGTCGACGATCTCCTGGATCCGCGGCCGCAGCGCCTCCAACCGGCGCACCGTGAACTCGCCGAGTACGGCCTTGCGCGCCGGCCCGTGCTCGGGTGCGTCCATCTCGATCAGGGTGCGCTCCTCGTCCGGCCGCCGGGACGCCGCCTCGCCCTTGACCAGATGCGGGAAGTCCGGATGCTGCCGGTCGGCGCTGAACCGCCGGTCGTTCAACACGGTTCGCACGTCTTCGTGGCGGCTGACCACCCAGGCCCACCCGCCGTCTGGCAGACGAACCCGCAAGACCGGCTCTTCTTCGCGGATCTCTTCGTACGCCGGCGACGGCGCGAACGGGCACGTACGGGCCATGGGAACTCATGCTTCTCGGCGGTAGTCATGACTTTTTCCTTCCACGACGTCACGGACAGGCGATAGAGGCTGGACACCGAAAGCCGTGTGTGAACGGCAGTTGATCGACAGTGCGACCGGGTTTGGCTCTGGGATGCGGCGGACCAAGGAGCCGCAATGGACCACCGGGACCGACAACATCGGTAAATTCAGACTCGGCCCGTCCCCTCACGGGCAAAGTTCGGTTCCGCCGCTTCCAGTCGTGGTACCGCAATGCCCAGCCGTCGTGCTTCCGCGAGGGTGTCTCGGCAGATCTCACGCGGCTCCTCGGCGTCGGGGTGGGAGTGCGCCTCGAAATTTACGCGCAGCGGCGTGACATGAGCAGTCAGCCAGGCGAGCACGGGCGCCATCAGCCAGGTGGGCGCCCGGAACAGCAGCACACCGCCCCGGTGACGTCGCAGGTCGATGCCGCGCGCCTTGAGGAGGGGCAGCAGCTCGCGGCCAGTCAGCAGTGCCTCGCGGAAGTCGCTCGTCGACCCGGCCAGCTTGGACAGGGAACCCAGCCTCAAGCCCTGCGAGAACAGGCCGGCATCCGACACGAAATGGACCCACAGCCAGCCGCGGAAGTCAGGCCGCTCCTTAGGCCGGAACCCGGCCTCGCGAAACGCCTGGCGCACGGCCCGCTCCCGGTCGGTCGGGGGCTGGCCGAGGGTGCCGAAGATGGCCGACGGCAGCATCCCCCCACGGAGCACGCCGTCCGCGCCGAAACCGCCACCGGCCTGGGGAAAGCCCCAGGCGATCCGGTCGACGGGGAGTGCGCCGATCGCGGCCGGCGGCTCGGTCCAGATGTTGCCGAAGACCAGCACCGTGGCCTGGCCGACCCGCGGGGCCAGGAAGGCCGTCGCCTCCGCGAGGCGGTGGTGCGGCACGCTGAGCACGATCAGGTCGAAGTCGTGATCCGGCTCCAGCGCCTCGCGGTAGCGCACCGGCCACTGCTCGACGACGCGCTGCCCCCACACCCGGCGCCGCGTATCGAGCAGGTCGAGGTCGATCGCTTCCCCGTACGTCGCCGCGCGGCCCGGCCGGACGTAGAACTCGATCTCATGCCCGGCCCGTTCCAGGGCCCAGCCATAGATGGTGGCGATCACGCCTCGGCCGAACATCAGGATCTTCACGCTGCACCTCGTGGGGTACAATCGATTTGGAGGTCATCTCCACTTTCAAAATATGGAGATCATCTCCATTTGTCAACGCGAGGTAGCGCATGACCGCCGACAAGCCGCTGCGGGCCGACGCCCGACGCAACCACGATGTCCTGATCGCCAAGGCGCGAGAGGTCTTCGACGCCGGAGGCTTCTTCGACCTGCGCTTCGACGACTTCGCTCGCCTGGCCGGGGTGGGCACGGGCACGCTGTACCGCCACTTCCCCACCCGGGAGGCGCTGGCCGAGGCGGTCTACCACGGGGAAGTCGCCGCGCTGTGCGACCGCGCCCGCCAGCTACAGGCCACGCTGCCCGCAGCGGAGGCGTTGGCAACGTTCCTACGCGGCATGGTCGACCACATCGATGCCCACGAGGGCCTGGCCCGGACGCTGGCCACGCTATGGGCCGATCGCTCGGGTGCCCTCGCCGAGGGCAGCCGGGCGCTGGAGCAGGCTGTCACCGACCTGGTAGCCGCCGCCGTCCGGGACGGCGCCGTTCGCGACGACGTGGACGCCGGTGCCGTGATGATGGCGCTGCACGGCATCGGTGCGGCCCATGACCGCCCCGACTGGCGGGCCGAGGCCGACGATCTCATCACCCTCGTACTGGACGGACTACGCCGCCCGCAATGACAAGATGGGACACCAGGTCGCATGCCTCAAGCTCTGAGGGCGCCTCGGTTATGTCGACTTCATCACAACCGAGACCGCCTCAATGTGACCACCATGCCTGCGACATCACTGTTGTTCCCGCGCCTCGCTCCCGACACGCAGCGAGGTCGCTGCACCGCAAGTCGCTACTGCCTTCTCTAACAGCCTCTTAGCTGCACAAACGCGAGGATCAAGCCTCCAGCGAGCGGAGCGACCCCCGGAGAAGTCTTCTGATCGGCGAGGCTTCACCGTGCCATGGGCCTCCGGCCAGGCATCTCACGCGTTCCAACCGGCCAACCCGGCGAAGCGCTGGGAAGGCTGTCCGAGCGGAGCGAGGTCCTCCAGGGGGCGTAGCCCGCCTGGGAGAACGTCCGGAGCGAAGCGGAGGCCCGTTGTAGAAGGGTGGGCATCAGACGGCCAACCACACGGGTGGGTGGCGAAAGATGCCCGGTGGAGGCGTGTTAGCTGATCTTGTGGACCCAGCTGTGGGTGTCGGGGCGGGAGCCGTACTGGATGCCCACCAGTTCCTCCCGGATGCGCATCGTCACTTCCCCAGGGTTGCCGTCGCCCACGGTCCACGCGCGGTCCGTGCCCTTGACGGAGCCCACCGGGGTCACCACTGCCGCCGTCCCGCAGGCGAACACCTCCGTGAGTTCGCCCGACTCGCAGCCGGCCTGCCACTCCTCCGTCGAGATGAGGCGTTCCGACGCCTCCAGACCCAGGTCGGCGGCGAGGGACAGGATGGAGTCGCGGGTGATGCCGGGCAGCAGGGTGCCGGTCAGCGCGGGGGTGACAAGTTTGTCGCCGAAGACGAAGAACAGGTTCATCCCGCCCATCTCCTCCACGTACCGGTGCTCGTGCGCGTCCAGCCACACCACCTGGTCGCAGCCCTGCTCGACGGCCTGCCGCTGGGCGACGAAGGCGGCGGCGTAGTTGCCGCCGCACTTGGCGAAGCCGGTGCCGCCGGGGGCGGCGCGGGTGTACTCGGTGGAGAGCCAGACGGAGACGGGCTTGACGCCGCCGGTGAAGTAGGAGGCCGCCGGGGAGGCGATGACCATGTACCGGTAGGTGCGGGACGGGTAGTTGACGCCGAGGCCGACCTGGGTCGCGATGATGAACGGGCGCAGGTAGAGGCTGTGGCCCTCGGTCGTGGGGACCCAGTCCTTGTCGGTCTGGACGAGGAGTTCGAGCGACTCGACGAACACCTCTTCCGGAAGCGTCGGCATCGCCATGCGCTCGGCCGAGGTGTTGAAGCGGGCCGCGTTGGCGTACGGGCGGAAGGTCGCGATCGAGCCGTTGGCCTGGCGGTACGCCTTGAGCCCCTCGAACAGCTCCTGCGCGTAGTGGAACACCGAGGTGGCCGGGTCGAGCGACAGCGGCCCGTACGGCTCAAGCCGGGCGTCGTGCCAGCCCTCGCCCTCGGTGTAGTCGATCGAGACCATGTGGTCGGTGAAGGTCTGCCCGAACCCGGGGTTCGCCAGTACCTGCTCCCGCTCGGCCGCAGTGCGAGCGTGGTCGGATAGCTGCACGTCGAAGCTGAGCTTCTGAGCGATGGTCATGACGGAGGTCCTTCTCTCTACGGTCCTGGACAAACTTTACGGTTCGGGACAGTCACTGCTATGAGCAGGCCTGTACTTCCTAGTGTCTCGCTATTTGGGATTGCAAGTGGCTAATGGGGTGCTTTGGCCGTTTAGACGTGAAAAAGCGCCTGGCGGTCCTTATGTGGACCGCCAGGCGCTTGGGGAGCTGGGCGGCCCTAGCTCGATACTCGCGCGGTGATGTCGTCACCGATCTCGTTTGTGGTGCGGCCGGCCCAGCCGGCCAGGCGCTCGACGATGTCGTCGGCGACGGCCTGCTCGACCCTGGCCGCCTCGGCGGACAGACCGAGGTGCTCCAGGAGCATGGCGACCGACAGGATCGTGGCGGTCGGGTCGGCCTTGCCCTGCCCGGCGATGTCGGGGGCGCTGCCGTGCACCGGCTCGAACATGCTGGGCGCGGTGCGCTCCGGGTTGATGTTGCCGCTGGCCGCCAGGCCGATGCCGCCCGCGATCGCCGCGCCGAGGTCGGTGATGATGTCACCGAAGAGGTTGTCGGTGACGATCACGTCGAACCGCTCAGGCTGGCTCACGAAGAACATCGAGGCCGCGTCGATGTGGCAGTAGTCGGTGGTGACCTCGGGGTATTCCTCCCCCACGCGGTTGACCGTGCGCTGCCAGAGGTCGCCGGCGTAGGTCAGGACGTTGGTCTTGTGGACGAGCGTCAGCTTCTTGCGCGGGCGGGACTTGGCCTTCTCGAACGCGTAGCGGACGACCCGCTCCACGCCGTAGGCGGTGTTGAGCGACTCCTGGGTGGCGATCTCGTAAGGTGTGCCACGGCGCATCACGCCACCGGTGCCCGCGTAGAGGCCCTCGGTGCCCTCGCGGACGACGACCATGTCGATGTTCTCGGTGGGTGTGTCGGCCAGCCGGGTCTCGACGCCGGGGAACAGCTTAACCGGGCGCAGGTTGACGTAGTGGTCGAAGACGAAGCGGAGGCGGAGCAGCAGGTCGCGCTCCAGGATGCCGGGCGGCACGCTGGGATCGCCCACGGCGCCGAGCAGAATCGCGTCATAGCCGCGCAGCTCTTCGAGCACGGCGTCGGGCAGCGTCTCACCGGTACGGTGATAGCGGGCGGCACCCAGGTCGTAGTGGGTGGCCTCGATCTTGGTCCCGACGGCCTCCAGGACCTTCAGCCCTTCGGCGACGACCTCGGCGCCGATGCCGTCTCCGGGGATGACGGCCAGGCGAATATTCCGCGACTCCATGTGCGTACCTTACCCGCTTGTCTCGACTGACGAGCACGACATCTCACGTCTTGGACAAGACCTTTCAGCCCTGTCTGGCGTCGAAGATCAGGTCCCATGCCCTGGTTCGGGCATGGGCGACCGCGCCCAGCAATACTCCGCTGTCCCCCAAAGCGCTGGCGACCACCATCGGCCGCAGGGGGCCCAGCTCAGCTATCCGATCCTCTATCGCCGCGCCCAGCAGGTCCAGGTTGCGGCCCACTCCGCCGCTCAGGACGATGACCTCCGGATCCAGGACCGCCGCCACCGCCACCAGGAGACCGCCGATGCGCCGCCCTTCGGCCTCCACCACTGAGCGGGCCGCCGGATCACCGGCCGCCGCCACGGCGAAGACCTCCTTGGCCGTCTCGAGGTCCAGCCCGGCCGCTCTGGCCGCGCGGACCACGCCGGGGGCCGAGGTCACCGTCTCCGTGGCACCGTGGGCCAGGGCGTCGTCCGTAAAGGGTGGGACGTAAGGGGGCGAGTCCGTGGGGACGTACGAAACCTCTCCCGCCGCTCCCCTGGCTCCGACATAGAGCTCGCCGTTGATGACGATGCCCATCCCGACGCCCGTACCAATGGAGACCAGGGCGAAGTTGGCCTTGCCGCGCCCCTCCCCGTACGTGTGCTCGCCGACCGCCGCCAGGTTGATGTCGTTCTCGATGGTCAGCTCTACGTCGAGCGCCGACCGGAGGCGACCCGCCAGGTCGGGCGGGCCCGGCAGGTTGGGCGCGAAGTCCAGGCGGCCCTGGGCCGGGTCGTAGACGCCGGGCGAGCCGACCACCGCGCAGGCGATCACCGACCAGTCGAGCTCGGCCTCCCTGGCCGCGGCGCGGCAGAGGTCGCCTACGAGGACCGCGAGCTCGGCCGAGTCGCGGGCGGTGTTGCGCCCGTCGGTCCGGCCCGCGAACGTGCCGCGCAGGTCGGCCACGGCGACGCGGATCCAGTCGCGGCCGATGTCGATGCCCGCCACGTGGGTGGAGGCCGCGTTCATGTCGTAGAGCGAGGTCACCGGGCCCGGCCGGCCCGACACCTCGCCGACCAGGTGCACCAGCCCGTCTTCCTCCAGCCCGGCGAGCGCCGCCGAGACCGTCGGCTTCGACAGTCCGGTGATCTTGGCCAGATCCGCCCGTGACGCCGGGCCGTTCGCGTGGAGCTGGTCGAGCAGCCGACGCTCGTTCAGCACCCGCAGCAGCCGCGGATTTCCCAGCCCACCTCGCATCTTCAGCCCTCCTCGCGCCAAACTCTAGCCAACAACCCTGGTAGTAAATTAGCTTTCTTACCAAACAACGAACAGCCGGGCGGGGCCACTCGAGAGGACGATGTGCGATGGACCGAGCATGGCGACTGATTCCGGCCGCAGCGCTCTTGCTGACCGCCGCCGCCTGCGGAAACTCCGCCGGCACCGGCGGCAACACGGCGAGCGCGAGCGCGAGCGCCGGGGCGGCATCCAAGACGATCGCCCTCTTCCTGCCCGAGTCCAAGACCACGCGGTATGAGGCGTTCGACCGCCCGCTGTTCGAGGCGAAGGTGAAGTCGCTCTGCGCCGACTGCAAGATCCTCTACAGCAACGCCGAGCAGGACGCGGCCAAGCAGCAGCAACAGGTCGAGGCGGCCCTCACCCAGGGCGCGAACGTCCTGGTGCTGGACGCCGTCGACGCCAACGCGGTGGCGCCGCTGGTCAACCAGGCCAAGCAGAAGAAGATCCCGGTGATCGCCTACGACCGGCTGATCTCCGGCATCGACTACGCGTACTACGTCTCGTTCAACAACGTCCGTGTCGGCGAGATGCAGGGCCAGGCCCTGCTCGACGCGATGAACGCCAAGGGCACGACGGCCAAGGGACAGATCGTGGAGATCCACGGCGCCCCGACCGACCCCAGCTCGGCCGACTACAAGAAGGGCGCCAAGAGCGTCCTGGACGGCAAGGTCAAGGTCGGCAGGGAGTTCGACACGCCCGACTGGAGTCCCGACAAGGCCCAGCAGCAGATGGAGCAGGCGATCACCGCCATCGGCCGGGACAACATCGTGGGCGTGCTGTCGGCCAACGACGGCATGGCGGGCGGCGCCATCGCGGCCATGAAGCGCGCGGGCTACAAGCAGCTGCCGCCGATCACCGGACAGGACGCCGAGCTGGCCGCCGTGCAGCGCATCCTCACCGGCGAGCAGTACATGACCATATATCTGGACATCAGGGCTGAGGCGGAGAAGTCCGCCGAGCTGGCCGTGGCCGTGGCCAAGGGCGAGCAGCCCGCCGCGACCAGCAAGGTCAACAACGGCACCGTGGACATCCCCGCCTTCCTCCTCGACCCCATCGCCGTCACCGCGGACAAGGTCAAGGACACCATCGTGAAGGACAAGTTCTACACGGCCGACCAGATCTGCACCGCCGAGGTCAAGGCGGCCTGCGCAAAGGCGGGCATCCAGTAGTGCTCTCCGCGACAGGCATCTCCAAGCGCTACGGCGCGGTCCAGGCGCTCGACGGCGCCAGCCTCCACCTGCGCCCCGGCGAGGTCACCGCCCTCATGGGCGACAACGGCGCGGGCAAGTCCACGCTGGTCAAGGCCATCTCGGGGGTGGTCGTCCCCGACGAGGGCACGATCACGCTCGACGGCACGCCGGTCAAAATCGCCAACCCGCACGACGCGCAGGCGCTCGGCGTCTCGACCGTCTACCAGGACCTCGCGCTCTGCGAGAACCTGGACGTGGTGGCCAACCTGTTCCTCGGTACGGAACGCCGCCGCTGGTCGCTGCTGCGCCACATCGCGATGGAACGCGCCACCCGTGATCTGCTCCAGCAGCTCGATGTACGCATCAGAGACATCCGGGTGCCCGTCGCCATGCTGTCGGGCGGTCAGCGCCAGTCGGTGGCGATCGCCAGGGCGCTGATCGGCGAGCCGCGCCTGGTCATCCTGGACGAGCCCACCGCCGCGCTGGGCGTGGAGCAGACCGCCCAGGTGCTCGCGCTGATCGGGCGGCTGCGCGACCGCGGGCTCGCGGTCCTGGTCATCTCGCACAACCTGGCCGACGTCCGGGAGGTGAGCGACCGCGTGGTGGTGCTGCGGCTGGGACGCAACGCCGGCGACTTCGGTACGGCCGACACCACGCAGGAGGAGATCGTGGCCGCGATCACGGGGGCAGGGCGATGACCGACACGCTGGCGCGTAAGCCGTACACGCCGAAGGTCGCCGTCGAGCGGCTGAGACAGGGCGACGTCGGCGCGTGGCCGGTCGTCGGCGGGCTGGTGGCGATCGCGATCGTCTTCAGCGCGCTCAACGACCGCTTCCTGGCGCCGGAGAACCTCACGAACCTGGCCCTGCAGATGGCCGCGACCGGCACGATCTCGCTGGGCATCATCATGGTGCTGCTGCTCGGCGAGATCGACCTGTCGGCCGGCTCGGTCAGCGGCCTGTGCGCGACGATCATGACCATCATGCACGTCAAGCAGGGCTGGAACCCGCTGGCGGCCATCCTGATCGCACTCGCCGCGGGGGCGGGGATCGGGCTGATCCACGGGCTGATGTTCACCAAGCTGCGGATGCCGTCGTTCGTGGTCACGCTGGCCGGGCTGATGGGCTGGCTCGGGCTGCTGCTGTTCCTGCTGCGGCAGGGCGGCACGATCAACCTGCCGTTCACCGGGTTCATCTCGAAGCTGAGCGACACCTGGCTGCCGTCCTGGCTGTCGTGGCTGCTGGTGGCGACCTTGGTGCTCGTCTCGGGCGGCGCGGCGCTGCTCACCCGGCGTCTCAGGCTGGCCGCCGGACTGCCCGTCACCCCGCTGTGGTGGCTGCTGGTCAGAACGGGCGGCCTGGCCGTCCTGCTCGCGGCGGGCGTGGTCATCATGTCGGCCGACCGGGGCGTGCCGCTGCTGCTGATCATCTTCGGCGCGCTGGTGGTGGTGTTCGATCTCGTGCTCAGGCATACCGCGTTCGGCAGGCATGTGTACGCCGTCGGGGGCAACGCGGAGGCGGCCAGGCGGGCCGGGATCAACGTGACGCGCATCAGGATCCTGGCGTTCATGCTGGCCTCCACGCTGGCGGCGGCCGGGGGCATCCTGGCGGCCAGCCGGCTGTCGGCGGTCAACCAGCAGTCGGGTGGCAGCGACATCCTGCTCATGGCGATCGCCGCGGCGGTCATCGGGGGCACCTCGCTGTTCGGCGGCCGGGGTCGGGCCTATGACGCGCTGCTCGGGGTGCTGGTGATCCAGTCGATCACCAGCGGCATGTACCTGCTCAGCGTCGACTCCTCCGTACGCTTCATGGTGACGGCCGCGGTGCTGGCCCTGGCCGTGGCGATCGACTCGCTGGCCCGCCGGGGAGCCGCCCAGTGAGCCGCGTGCTGGGCATCGATGTGGGCGGCACGAAGGTCGCCGTCGGCGTGTCCAGCTCCGACGGACCGGAGATCGTCGAGCGGATCCGGCTCGACACCGGCGCCGGCACCCTGGAACGGGCCCTGGCGGCGGCCCGGGACCTGGATGGCGCGCCGGCCGCCGTGGGCTTCTCGACCTGCGGCGTCATCCGCGACGGCCGGATCTGGCTGGCCCCCAACGTGCCCGGCTGGGAGGGGCTGGAGCTGCCCCGGCTGCTGCGGGAGGAGTACGGCGCGATCCCGGTGGCGATCGACAACGACGTGAAGGCGGCTGCCGCGGCCGAGCTGCGCTGGGGAGCGCTGCGCGGCGTGTCGGCGGGCGTCTACCTGAACCTGGGCACCGGGCTGGCGGCCGCGCTGGTGGTGAACGGCCAGGTGGTGTCCGGGGCGCACGGCGCGGCCGGCGAGATCGGCTACCTGCAGGCCGTTCCGGGCGAGCCCGCCTTCGCCGACGGGCACGTTCCCCTGGAGGAGCGGGTCTCGGGCGGCGCACTCGCGGCCCGGGGCACGGCCCTGCTGGGCCGCGAGACCACGGCGGCCGACCTGTTCGCCCTGTCCGCCTCGGCCCCCGGCTCGGCGGTCGCGGAGCTGGTGGACGAGGCGCTCGGGCTGCTGGCCATGAACGCGGCGAACCTGTGCGCGACCTTCGACCCCGAGTGCCTGGTGGTCGGCGGCGGCATGATGGGCGCGGCCGACCTGATCATGCCCCGTCTGACAGCCGAGCTGCGACGGGCCGTACCCTTCCCGCCCGAGGTACGCCCGGCGCGGTTCGCCGACGACGCCCCGCTGCTCGGCGCGCTGGCCCTCGCCCACGCCGCTTCACAGGCTTCATGAATTTGTGAAACAGGTGTAGCTTCGACGGCATGGCTCCCGAAAAGGTGCGCCTGGCCGCCGAGAAGGCCACGCTCCTCGCCACCCTGTACGGCAGGGCACTGGACGCCCGCTCACCGCATCCCATACTCGACGACCGCCTGGCGGCCGCGACCGTCGAGCGCATCGACCACGACTTCAGCGACACCGGCATGGACCAGCGCATGGCCGGCTCGGTCGCGATCCGGGCCCGCTTCCTGGACGGCTGGGCCAGGGAGTTCCTCGCCCGGCACGCCGAGGCGACCGTGCTGCACCTGGGCTGCGGTCTCGACACGCGGGCCCACCGCCTGGACCCGCCGCCGAGCGTCGACTGGTACGACGTGGACTATCCAGACGTCATCGACCTACGGCGGCGGCTGTATCCGGAGGAGCGCCGGACGATCGGCACCTCGGTCACCGACCTCGGCTGGCTGGACCAGGTGCCCGCGGGCAAGCCGGTGCTGGTCATCGCCGAGGGCCTGTTCTACTACCTCGACCCGGCGGAGGGCCGCGCGCTGGTCAGGGCGATCGTCGATCGGTTCCCCAGCGGCCAGTTCGTCTTCGACGCGCTGAGCCCTTTCGGCCTGCGCCTGCAGAAGCTCAACAAACCGGTCAGGAAGGCCGAGGCCACGATGCACTGGGGCATGGACGGCCCGGCCGACCTGCTGTCGATCAGTCCGAAGCTCCGCCTCGTCACCGCGATGAGCGCCTTCGACCTGCCCGGCTACGGCCGCCTGTCGGCGTCGCACCGGATCTCGGTCGGGCTCGCCAAGGTCGTGCCCGGATTCAGGAGGATGGCGGCCTTCTACCGGCTGGAGTTCTAAGCGTTACCGGCTGGTGTTCTGCGGGGCGCCGCCGTTGTCCCTGCGGTCCAGGGCGGTCTGCAGGGCCTCGGTCGCCTCGTCAGCGGTCTCGTCGGTGGAGTTCCAGGCATACATCTCGTACATGTGTGTCTCATCTCATTTCGCGGGGCGTCGTGTGCTGTGCGGTCGGATTCCGGTCACGAATCCGACCGGGCCTGAGCTCGTGGGGTCCGGATCGCGGACCGGACGTTGGGGCTTACCGGTCGACGCAACGCCGCACACCACGGCGGGTCGTCGACCTGCCCTAACAGGCCCCGCCGCGGCAGGTAATAAGTACGAGAACCTGGCGCATCTTCCGAAAGAATACCTGGCGGTAGTTTGGCTGTCTCGTTGGACGTCCTACTATCTCGCATCCTGAGACAGAAAAACGGCTGCCGCGGACGCGACAGCCGTTGATCCTGGAACGCTCTGAAGAAGGGGTCAGTCCTCCAGGTCGACCGAGCGGCCGCTCTCGGCGCCGATCTCGGTGCCGATCTGCTCGACCACCTCGGCCGGGATGGCGGAGTCGACCGTCAGCGCGATCAGCGCCTTGCCGCCCTTGGCGTCACGGGCCACCTGCATCGAGGCGATGTTGACGCCGTGCTCGCCGAGCAGGCGGCCGACGACGCCGACGATGCCGGGCCGGTCGGTGTAGGTGAAGAACGACAGGTGCGCGGTCGGCTCGATCTCCATCTCGTAGCCGTTGACCTCGACGATCTTCGTGATCTGGCGCGGGCCCGACAGCGTGCCCGAGACCGAGACACGGCGGCCGTCGGCGAGCACGCCGCGCACGGTGACCACGTTGCGCCAGTCGGGGCTGTCGGAGCTGGTCACCAGGTTGACGGAGATCCCGCGGTCCTTGGCCAGGAGCGGCGCGTTCACGTACGTGACCGAGTCCTCGACCACGTCGGCGAAGATGCCCTTGAGCGCGGCCAGCTCGATCACCCGGACGTCCTGCGAGGCGATCTCGCCGCGCACCTCGACGTCGAGCTTCGTGGCGACCTCGCCCGCCAGCGCGGTGAAGACCCGGCCCAGCTTCTCGGCCAGCGGCAGGCCCGGCTTGACGTCCTCGGCGACGGCTCCGCCCTGGACGTTGACCGCGTCGGGCACGAACTCACCGGCGAGGGCGAGCTTGACGCTCCGCGCGACCTGGGTGCCGGCCTTCTCCTGAGCCTCGTGCGTGGAGGCGCCCAGGTGCGGCGTGACGACGACCTGGTCGAGCTCGAACAGCGGGCTGTCGGTGCAGGGCTCCTTGGAGAACACGTCGATGCCCGCCCCGGCGACGCGGCCCTCCTTGATCGCCGAGTAGAGCGCGGCCTCGTCGACGATGCCGCCGCGGGCCACGTTGACGATCCGCACCGACGGCTTGACCTCGTGCAGCTCCTTGTCACCGATCAGCCCGAGCGTCTCCTTGGACTTGGGCAGGTGCACGGTGATGAAGTCGGCCTGCTTGATGACCTCTTCGAGGCTGACCAGCTTGACGCCCATCTGGTCGGCGCGGGCCGGCGGCAGGTAGGGGTCATAGGCGATCAGCTCGACGCCGAACGGCTGCAGGCGCTGCGCCACGAGCTGACCGATCTTGCCCAGGCCGAGGATGCCGACGACCTTCTCGTCGAGCTCGACACCGGTGTACTTGGACCGCTTCCACTCGCCGTTCTTCAGCGCGGCGTGCGCCTGGGCCGTGTTGCGGGCGCTGGCCAGGATGAGCGCGACGGTCTGCTCGGCGGCGCTGGTGATGTTGGAGGTCGGGGCGTTGACCACCATCACACCGGCCTTGGTGGCCGCCTCGACGTCGACGTTGTCGAGCCCGACACCGGCCCGCGCGACCACGCGCAGCTTCGGCGCCGCGGCGATGGCCTCGGCGTCGACCTGCGTGGCGGAGCGGACGATGAGCGCGTCCACGTCGGCGAGCGCGGGCAGCAGCTGCGAGCGGTCGGCGCCGTCGGTGTGGCGGACCTCGAAATCGTTGGCGAGTACGGCGAGGCCTGCCTCGGACAGCTCCTCTGCGACCAGTACGACGGGCTTGCTCATGGAAGTGAATCCTTAGGGGCATGCGGGCGGGCGTTGAGGGACACCTCAGAGGGCCCCTCGGACCCCCCGAGTCTATCCGCGCTTGTGAACGTGTTCACGAGTGACCCAGGATCTGAGACAGCGCCTCCGTACCCCGGCTCCCGGAAACTCATCCACACTGCTCCCATCTTTGTCTTGATCGGGGGATTTCTTGGCTATTAGCCTGATAAGCCGTGACCGACTACCTATGGTTCGTCATATGAGCATCGGGAATCCTGCGCTTGCCGACGTGCTCGCCCAGCATGGCAGCCCACATCGCCTGCTGGCGGCGCTCGCTGACGGTGGGGTTCTGGTGGCAGTGCGACCAGACCGATCAGTCGTCCTGGGTACGACCCAGGCCGGCGACAGAGTGCTGCTCGGATACACGGGCGCGGCGACGTACGCCCGGCACCGCGGCAGTCACTCCCTCTCCGCCTGCGATCCGGACACGATCCTCGACATCCAGCGCGTCACGGGTGTGCGGGAGATCGTGATCGACGCGGCGGGGCCCGCGGCGGCGGCCGTGCCCATCGACGACCTCCAGCACTTCCTCGCTTCGACGCGATCGGGGCCTCATCCGGTGCTGTCGGGAGCCGTCCCCGCCGCGTACGCGACGGGCGCGATGGCCACGGTGTCACGGGGAGCCGCGCTCGCCCAGGTGGCGCCGCCCTCGCCGGACGCGCCCGCGCTGCCGTGGATACCGGCGCCGCGACCGCACCTGTCGGGGCCCATGCAGCAGGTCGACCCCGGCTACCGCCGGTGCACGCACCCGATCCTGCCCGCCCTGCGGCGGGCCATCGGGAACCTGCTCATGGACTACCCGCTCGTGCACCACGTCTGGATCTCCGAGGCGCGCACCGCCTCGGGGGCCCCGGGGATCATGCTGCACGTGAAGGTGCACATGTCGGCCGCCGAGGACGTGGTCCGTGACCTGCACCGTGGGGCCCGCGCCCGGCTGCCGCAGTTCGCGGCGAGCGGGGCGCCCATCCTGATGGCCCGGGTGGCGGACTCGCGCAGCGAACGCCGGATGATCGAGATCGGCGCCCACGTGGTCTGCGCCGACGTGATCGACTAGCCACGACCCTGGCGGCCCGAACCCCCGGCGGCCCGAAACCGGCTCGACCTTTGGCGCGGCCGAAACCGGCCCGACCCGTGGCCCGGCTGACACCGGGCCACGGACGCGCATGACCGCGGCCCGCATCGAGCGGACCGCGGTCACGAACACGCGGGTACGGCTTACGCCAGGCGGCGGGTCAGCTCCAGCCGCGTCCTGGCGAACGCCCAGGCCACCAGCGCCGCCAGCAGCGGCAATCCCACCGCGAACGCGACGAGGAACAGCCAAGGGATGGAGATCGTCGTGGGTCCGGGATTGAACCAATCCGCCCCCTGGACCCCGTTATGGCGGCTCATCGGCCACGACAGCGCGATTCCGCCCACGACCCCGGTCACGACGCCGACCAGCGCGCCCAGCCCGGCTATGTAACCCGCCTGACCGGCCACCACCAGTCGCCGGACGCGCGGCGGCGCGCCGACCGCCGACATGGTGTTCAGGTCGTGGCGCATGTCGGCCGCGGCCAGCCCGGTGGCCGCGAACGTGCCGCCGAGCACCAGCACCATGGCGGCACCCAGCAGGATCCAGAGGACCCCCGCGAGCTCGCCGTCCCTGGGGTACTCGAAGTAGACGTCGATCTGGTCTCCGACCACTGAGAAATGCTTCCTCAGGCGCTCCTGATCGGCCGACGGCTCCATGGCGTACAGCCGCCGCTCCTTCACCTGCAGCCCAACGGGCCGCAGGACGGCCGGTGGAATGACCCCGCCGCTGACCCGCGAGTCGGCGGCACTCGCCAGCACGGCGGGAACCTGCTTGCGGCTGATCTCGCCAGTCGACGTGTAAAACTTCAGGGTGGCCAGGCCGTCCTTGATCAGCTCCGGATCGAACACCACGATCTTGCCCGCGGTCAGGGCCGCGGCGGCCTGCGGATCCTGACGTCCCTGGATGAACGCCAGCAGCCGCACGTCGCCGACCGGAAGCTCACCTCCGTAAAAGGAGTCCTCGCACTGCCCAGCGCAGCGGCGCTCGATGTCGATCCACCCCCGTTTGCCCTGAGAGTCCATGGGAACCGGGCCTGGAATCAACCGCGTCTTCGGCAGCTCGCGCTCGGCCGCCGCCCGCAGCCTGGCCCAGCCGCTGTCGTCCAGGTTCTCGGCTTCGATCTTGATGCTGCCCGTCGGGGCGTAGGGGTGGTAGGCGGCGTTGTAGGCCGCGTCTGAGCTGGCGAGCCCGATGCCGAACGCGACCGCCGCCGTGGTGGCCGCCATGACGGCGGACGTCGCGGAGGCCGTACGGGAGCGGTGGCGCGAGGCGTCACGGACCGACAGGCGAAGCGGAAGCGGCAGCCGGGCGGCGAAGCGGCTCGTCCGGCGCACCAGCCATGGCATCAACGCGACCAGCCCCAGCACGACCAGCCCCAAGGCCGCGACGAGCGGAAACTCCTCGCCGCGCGTGCTCAGCCGGACCAGGACCAGCCAGACCAGGACCAGCCCGGCCACCACCAGCAGCAGACCGAGCACCGGACGGCCCGCACGGTCGCGGAGCTCGCCTTCACGGCCCGCCAGCACCTGGGCGGGGCTCTGCCGCGCGGCCTGCACGGCGGGCACCAGGGCGGCGATCAGCCCGCTGACCACGCCCAGCACGGCGACGCCCGCGACACTCGCCCACGGCACCTCGAACGGGCCGAGCGACCCGAGCAGCTGCCCGGCCCACCGCACCGTCGCCAAGGCGCCTCCGACGCCGAGGACCGTCCCGGCCAGCGCCGCCGCACCGCCGAGCACCAGCCCGTCGGCGAGCACGATGGCCCGCAGGTGCGCGCCCGAACCGCCCTGTGCCGCGATCACGGCCAGCTCCCGGCGTCGCCGCCGCAGTCCCACGGCGAACGCGGGCCCGGCCAGCAGCGCCGTCTCCATGACGATGAAGACGACAGTGAGTGCGATCTTGATCGGCAGGTCACCGTCCGAGGCGATCAGGCGGCGAGCCGCGGCGGGCGGATTCTCGATGACGGCCCTCGACTCGACCATCAGCCCGTGGGCGTTCAGCGCCCGCACCCGCGACCAGTCGAACGGCGCGGCGGTGTCCACGAGCCAGCCGGTGCCGCTGCCGTCGCTCTTGTCCAGCAGAAGCACGCCCTGCAATCCGACGAACTCCGTCATGCCCGGTCTGTTCGGGTACTCGATCACGCCGACCACGCGCACCCGCTTGTTCGCCCGGGTCACGGCGACCGTGTCGCCGGCCTTGACCCCCATCTCCAAGACCGCGGGTGTCACCACGACCTCGTCGGGAGCGGCCGGGAACCTGCCCTCCGTCAGGCGCCGCAGCCCCCGCGTCATCGGATCCCGCAGGTCCACCTCACTGGCGGACACCATCTCGTAGCCGTCCGTGCCCGCGAACAGCACACTGCCCCTGTCGTACGGGATCATCCGGCCGCCGACCAGCGCGGCCGCCTCGGCCTGCTTCCACGGCGCGGCCGTGGAATCCTTTTCCGGCCCGTTGGTCACGCCCCGGCCTAAGACATCCTGCTCGATCGGCGCGCGAAAGTGCGTCGTGGCGATCCGCGCGTCCGCCCCGCCCAGCAGGGCGGTCAGCCCCTCCCGCTCGTTCACGTCGAGGGTGGCGTACCCCGTGAGCACGCCGGTGATGAGCAGCACCGGCAGGCCGATCATCACCATGATCAGCGCCGTACGTCCCTTGAACCGCAGCGCGTCCCTGCGGGAGATCCGCAGCGCGGCGGCGAAGGCGCTCATCGGGCGCTCTCCAGAGGTACGGCCGTCGAGTCGGCGATCTCCCCGTCGCGCAGGAACACCACGCGGTCGGCCCATCCGGCGTAGCGGGGCTCGTGGGTGACCAGCAGCACCGCCGCGCCCTCGTCGCAGCGCTCGCGCAGCAGTCGCAGGATCTCGTCGCCGCTCGCCGTGTCGAGCGCCCCCGTGGGCTCGTCGGCCAGCACCAGACGCCGCTCGCCGACCAGCGCCCTGGCGATCGCCACGCGCTGCTGCTGCCCGCCGGACAGCTCCCCGGGAAAGCGGTCGGCGACATGGTCCACCCCCACCGAGGCCAGTACGGCCAGCGCCTCCTCACGGGCCTGCCGGGAGCGGACGCCGTCGAGCTCCCTCGGCAGCATCACGTTCTCGGCGGCCGTGAGTGACGGGATCAGGTTCAGGTCCTGGAAGACGTACCCGACGCTGCCGCGCCGCAGCGCCGCCAGGTCCGTCACGCCGGCCAGGTCCGTGCCCTCGATCGTCACGCTGCCCGAGGTCGGCCGGTCGAGGCCGCCCGCTAAGTTGAGCAGGGTCGACTTGCCGGAGCCCGACGGGCCCATGACGGCGACCAGCTCGCCGCTGGAGACCTCGAGGCTCACCCCTTTGAGCGCGTGCACCTGACCGTGCACGCGCGTCACCTCGTCCAGTCTCAGCACAGTCATGTGTTCTTCTCCTTGAGTACGGCCTCGCAGTGGTCCAGCCAGCGCTGTTCCGCCTCGGCCTGAAAGATCAATGAATCGAGGACGAGCCGCTGCGCGAGCCCTTCGGTGTTCGCCCGTTTCGCCTTGGTCAGCTCCTGCAGCGCGCGCATGGTGGCGGTGCGCTGGGCCAGGATCACCGCTGGCACGTCGACGTCCCCGGCGGCGACGGCCATGGCGAGTTTGATGACCAGTTCGTCCCGAGGCCGGTCGGTCTGGTCGACGGGGGTGCTGAACCATCGCCCCAGTTCGGCCCGACCGGCCTCGGTGACCGTGTAGACGGCCCTCCCCTGTTCGTCGGCCCCTCCGGGCTCGACGAGGCCGTCACGTTCCATCCGGGCGAGCGTCGTGTAGACCTGGCCGATATTGAGCGGCCAGGTCGCCCCCGTCGACGCCTCGAATTCCACCCGGAGCTGGTAGCCGTAACGCGGCCCCCTGCTCAGCAACGCGAGCAGTCCGTGTCTGATCGACATGGATACTGAGTATGCATACTGAGTATGCTCAACGCAACTGATTCGCATATTCTGGACAGGGAACGCCGTTCAGGCCGATACTCGGGGCATGAGCTCGACGCATCCACCGTTCCGCGCGTCCGACGGGGAACGCGATCGCGCGATCGACGAGCTCCGCGACCGCGCCGTCGAAGGCCGGATCTCCCACGACACCTTCGTCGGCCGGGTGGATCAGGCCCTGCGGGCGCGCAACCGCCACGAGCTCGACGAACTGGTCGCCGATCTGCCCCGCCGCCGGACGTTCCGCCAGCGAGTGACCGACGCGGTGTCGAACGTCTCCGACTTCACCACCCGCCTCCAGGCCGCGTGGCGCCGGCCGCGACTGCCCAGGCTGGCCCTGCCCGACGACCACCGCATGCGCTACGTGGTCGGTCGCGGGTCGGCCTGCGACCTGGTGCTGTCCGATCTGACGGTCTCGCGGGTGCACGCCGAGCTGCGGCGCGAGGACGACGGCGGATGGATGCTGGTCGACCTGGGCTCACTCAACGGCACACGGCTGAACGGCTGGCGACTGGTGGGACCCGCCAAGATCAAGTCGGGCGATGAGGTCTCTTTCGGCGACTGCGGCTTCATGGTGAGCGCCGGCCAGCTCTCCTGAGCACTTTCCCGGGCACGGGCCCGCCTTCGTGACGGCGTGCGTACGACTGACCCAAGAAATACGGATATTTGCGGATTACAGGCTGCGTGCGCTGCCGCATGATCCCAAGCTAGACCCCCAGTCCTCATTGGAGACCCCATGCGGCGTACTTCAGCATCCCTCGTCGCGGGCGCGCTCGTCGCGGCCCTCGCCTGGGCGTCCAGCCCCTCCTCCCCCGCCGTCGCGCTCGAACCCACGGCGGGCGTCGCGGACCTGACCCAGGACATCAACCAGATACTCGCCGACTCGCGGCTCACGGTCGGGCGGGCCGGCGTGGTCGTCAAGAGCGCGGCCAACGGCGACGAGCTGTACGCCACGGACGCCGGCAAGCTGATGATCCCGGCCTCCAACACCAAGCTGTTCACCTCCGCCGCCGCCGTCGACACGCTCGGCCTGGACTACCGCTTCCCCACCACCGTGCTGAGCGGCGGGCGCAAGCTCGGCTCCGTGCTGACCGGCGACCTGGTCCTGCGCGGCACCGGCGACCCGACGATGCTGGCCGAGGACTACGACGCGCTGGCCGCCAAGGTCGCCGCCTCGGGCGTCAAGCTGGTCGCGGGCAAGCTGGTCGCCGACGACACGTGGTTCGACTCCGTACGGCTCGGCAACGACTGGACCTGGGACGACGAGACGGCCTACTACGCGGCGCAGATCTCCGCGCTGACCGCCTCCCCGGACCGGGACTACGACGCCGGTTCGGTGATCGTCTCCGTGGCGGCCGCCGGCAACGAGGTCAAGGTGTCGACGACGCCCGAGACCGACTACCTGAAGATCGTCAACAAGGCCACCGTGGGCACCACGACTGACGTGCTCATCGAACGGCAGCACTCCACGAACACCGTGGTCATCACCGGCACCGTGGCCGACCCGTACCAGGAGTGGGTGGCCGTGGACGACCCCACCCGCTATGTGGCGTCGCTGTTCCGCAAGTCGCTGGCCAAGCACGGCGTCCGCGTGGCGGGCCCGACCGTCACCGGCGCGGCCCCGTCCGGCGCGACCACGCTGGCCGAGCACCAGTCGATGCCGCTGAGCGAGCTGCTGGTGCCCTTCCTCAAGCTCAGCAACAACATCCACGCCGAGATCCTGACCAAGGCGATGGGCCGCAAGGTCTCCGGCCAGGGCACCTGGGCGGCCGGGCTCAAGGTGAGCACCGACTTCGCCAAGGCCAACGGCGTACAGGTGCTCAACATGCGGGACGGCTCCGGCCTCTCGCGCCGTGACGGCTTCGCCCCGGGCTCGATCGTCCAGCTGCTCAGCGCCGTACGCGCCAAGCCGTGGTTCAAGACCTGGTACGACGCGCTGCCCATCGCGGGCAACGCCGACCGGTTCACCGGTGGCACGCTGCGCAGCCGGATGCGCAACACCGCCGCCGCCAACAACGTGCACGCCAAGACCGGGTCGCTGACCGGCGTCACGTCGCTGTCGGGCTACGTGAACAGCGCGGAGGGCGAGCCGCTGGTGTTCTCCATCATGCTCAACCAGTACCTGTCGGGCTCGCCGAAGGACATCGAGGACAAAATCGCCATCCGGCTCGCCCAGTTCTCGCGGACCGCGCCGGTGGACGCCGTGTCGCAGCTCCGCGCGGCGGATGACAGCGCGACCGGCGACCTCGAGTGCTCCTGGCTCAAGCCCGCCGCGTGCTGACGCCTACCGCGTGCTGACGCCTTCCGGTCCGCTTGGGAGCTGACGGCTCCCAACCATCCGCTCCGAGTTCCACCCCTGGCCGTGCGGCATTTCGCCGCACGGCCCTAATTTTTCGCACAAGACGCGCAGGTGACAGAGAAGGTTTACCGAGGTCGGTGGGGCAATCGTTACGATTGGGTCACCTGGTACTCCAGATATAGCGGTGTTTTTCGGGACATGGCCGTTGCGGGCACACCAGAATGCGGGATCGACGCCGTATCTAGCAGCACCGGAGGGACAGGATGCGCAGGCAACTCCAGGCACTCGTCTGCCTCGGAAGTCTGGCCGCACTGAGCATCCCCACGCCCGCCGCCCAGGCGGCGACCACGAAGGCTCCGTGCCGGGTCGTGGCCGCCAAGCCGTCCCTGTCCAAGGGCGTGATCGTCGGCTCGGCAAGCAGGATCGGCTGCGACACCAAGGCCACGCTCAGGGTCCGGATCGTCCGGGACGTGGCCGGTCGCCCCGACCGTACGCTGAAGAGCGGCGCCAAGCTCGTGCTGAACGGCCGGATCAGCGTCCGCGCCGGCTGCGCGACTCCCGGGCGCTACTACGTCCTGGCCATGGACTACCAGGGCAAGCCGAGCCGGTCACGGCCGGTGGCCCTGTCCTGCGGGACCCGGACGCCGGCGACGACCGGCACCGCCTCGGCCGCCGAGGACCAGGTCGTCAGCCTCACCAACCAGGCGCGGGCCAAGAAGGGCTGCCGCCCGCTCACCCACGATCCCAAGCTCCACGCGGCGGCCGAGCGGCACTCCGCCGACATGGCCGCGCGCGACTACTTCGACCACGACTCCAAGGACGGCCGGACTCCGGGTGACCGCATATCGACGGCCGGCTTCGCGCCGGTCAGCACCTGGGGCGAGAACATCGCCATGGGCCAGCCGACGGCCGCCGCGGTCGTACGAGCCTGGCTCGACAGCCCCGGACACCGCGCCAACATCATGAACTGCTCCTTCACCCATATCGGCGTCGGCCAGTCCACGAAGGGCCCCTACTGGACCCAGGACTTCGCCGCCCACTAGACCACAGAACCCCACCCAGCCAGGGAGCGTCGGGCCTCCACCAGGCGCGCCACCGCGCCGGTTCCCACCGCAACGCCACGGCGCTCCCATCCGGCGGGCCCGGTCGCGCCTCCCCCCGCACAGCGGACCGCGACCGGGCCCGCACCCTTTTCCGGGAATGACCCTGTACGGGGCAACCGAACTGTGGGGATCTCATGCACTGGCACGCGTACATGTGGATAGGCAGCGGCGAGGAGCGCGAAAGGGAGGACGAGCGGCGTCCGGGTTCGCCCGAGTTCGCCGGTTCGCTCCTTCCGCCGATGCGTACCGGCGACTGGCTGGCCCGACCGGCCTCCCGGATCCGCGCCACCTTCGACGACCCGGGGCGGGCGGTGGAGTGGCTGGCCACGCAGTACGCGCAGATCAGGGGTGCGTTCCCGCGCCCGGACCGCGTCGGGCTGACGGCCCGGCTCGACGGCGCCGCCGACGCGCTACCCCGTGGGGTGGACGTGCAGTGGGGTGAGTGGCTGACCGGGGGCAGGTTCGCCACGATCAGCGTGATCTGCTGCCCGAACCGGCACGTCACCCACCCCTGCCCCATCCGCCGCCCCTGACTCGCGGGCGCGGGTCAGGGGCGGTTGTCCGAGAAGCGGGCCAGGACCAGGGATTCGACGACGCCCACGACCGCGTACGCCAGGATCGACACGGCGGTGACCACCACGATGTCCGCCCACACCTCGTCATACCGGAACCCGCCGATGGCCCGCAGGATCCCGGCGCCGATCCCCTGCCCGGTCGCCAGCCATTCGGCGATGAGCGCGCCGATGATCGAGGCGGGCACGGAGATCCGCATGGAGGCGAACACCGAGGGCATCGCCGTCGGCACGGCCACCTTGCGCAGCACGGTCAGCCGCCCGCCCCCGTACGCCATGATCAGGTCGGTGGCCTGCGGTGAGGCGGAGCGCAGCCCGAAGGCGACGTTGACCAGGGCGGGGAAGAACACCACGATGCCGCCGATGACCGCGACGCCGAGGAGCTCGCGGCCGAAGACGAGCGTGATCAGCGGCGTCATCACCACGAGCGGCACCGAGCGCAGCAGCATCGCGACCGGCATGAACGTCTGCTCGACGGTCCTGAACAGCACGAACGCCATCGCCACGACCACCGCCGCGACCATCCCGCTGACGAAGCCGATGGCCGCGTCCCTGATCGTGATGCCCAGGGCGGCGAAGACCGCGTCGCGATGGGCCGGGGACGAGCCGAACAGGTACTCCCAGACCTGCGGGGGCCGCTTGCCCACCAGCGGGCTGATGCCGAACGCCTCCAGGGACAGCCACCAGAGGGCCACCACGATGACGACGGAGGGCAGCAGCGGGCCGACGACGCGCAACACGATGCGGCCGATCATGAGGAGGACCGCGCTCTGCCGTATGACCAGGGTGTCACCACGCGGGCGACCAGTGCGACGATCGCGTAGCCGAGGCCCGCGACCAGGCCGGCCACGAGCGCCAGCCCCCACGTGCGCGGGACCTGGAACTGCTGCTGGGAGATCATCAGGGAGACGCCGAGGCCCTGGTCGTTGCTGCCGAGGTATTCACCGATGATCGCGCCGAGCAGCGCGCCGGGGGCCGAGATCTTCAGTCCGGCGAACGTGCTCGGCAGCGCCGCGATGACCTGGACGTGCCGCAGCTTGGCCAGGCGGCCGCCGCCGTACACCGCGATGAGGTCGAGGCTGGTCCGGTCGGCGGAGCGCAGCCCGAGCAGCGCGCCGATGAGCGTGGTGAAGAAGACGGAGACGGCCGCCAGGAACACCACGGCGGCCTCACCGCCGAAGACGACCAGGACGATCGGGCCGATGGCCAGCAGCGGGATGCAGTAGCTGATCACCGCGAGCTGGGTCGCCACCGCCTCCAGGCGCGGGACGAGCAGGACGATCAGCGCCACGCCGATGGCCAGGCCGTTGCCCCACAGGAAGCCCTGGAGCGCGGCGCTGACGGTGGCGGTCGTGTTGGGGCCGTAGAACCCCCAGCCGTCGTGGCCCATCCCGGCCAGGACCGCCCACGGCGTCGGGACCGCGCCGCCGTCGGCGAAGACCGTCACGGCGACCAGCCACCACAGGGCGATCAGGGCGACGACGCCGAGCAGGCCGTGGATCCGCTTCACGAGCCGTGCCCGAACAGCAGGTCGCTGAGGTGGTCGTGGATGGCGTGGAACTCCGGTGTACGCATCATCTCGGGCACCCGGGGACGCGGCAGGTCGATCGGGACCACCTCTTCGATGCGGCCAGGACGCGGGCTCATGACGGCCACCACGTCCGACAGGAAGATCGCCTCGCCGATGCCGTGGGTGACCATCAGCGTGGTGGCGGGCTTCTCGGTCCAGATGCGCAGAAGTTCCAGGTTGAGCCGCTGGCGGGTCATGTCGTCCAGCGCGCCGAACGGCTCGTCGAGCAGCAGCACGCTGGGCTTGACCACCAGCGCGCGGGCGATCGACACGCGCTGCCGCATGCCGCCTGACAGTTCGGCGGGCCGCGCCTTCTCGAAGCCCTGGAGACCGACCAGCTTGATCAGGTCGTCGATCACGCCGGGCTCCGGCTTGATCCCCGCGACCTCCAGCGGCAGCCGGATGTTGGCCGCGACGCTGCGCCAGGCCAGCAGCGCCGAGTCCTGGAAGGCGATGCCGAGGTGGTGGCTCCTGCGGAGCTCCTCGGGGGTCTCGCCGTTCACCCGGATCTCGCCGGTGGTGGGCTTTTCAAGCCCGGCCAGGATGCGCAGCACGGTCGACTTGCCGCAGCCCGAGGGGCCGAGCAGGGACAGGAAGGAGCCCTTCGGCGTCTCCAGGTCGACGTGCTCGACGGCGGTCAGCCCGCTGCCGAACGTCTTGCTCAGCCCCGTGATGCCGATGCCGGTCATGAGAGCTTGAGGCTCGCGTCGGCCTTGTAGATCTCGTCCAGGATCGACAGGTCGAAGAGGTTCTCGGCCTTGACGGTCAGCCCGGCCTTGGCGAGGGAGGCGATGTTCTGCTCGATCAGCTCGGAGGTCATCGTGAACAGGCCGTTGGCCTTGGCGTCGGGGGTGACGACGAGGTCGTTCTGCATCTTGGCCTCCTCGGTCTGCTCGGCGACATCGAGGTTCTGATCCTTGCCGTACGTCTTCGCGGCCAGTTCGGCGGCCTTGGCCGGGTCCGCGACGGCGTCCTTCCAGCCCTTGATCTCCGCCGTGAGGAACGCCTTGAGCTTGTCGCGTTCCTTGTCGATCGTCTCCTGCGTCACCGTGAACGTCTCGGCGACCAGCGGCAGGCCGTGGTCGGCGAACAGCATGTGCGCCGCGTCCACGCCCTGCATCTTCAGCCGCACCGGGCCGCTGGTGACGAAGCCGACATAGCCATCGAGCTGGCCGGAGGTCAGCATCGACGGGTCGGACTGGAACGGCACCCGCGTCACGCTCGACGGGTCGATGCCGTTGGACTTGAGCAGCGCGTTCCAGACCAGCTCGTTGGAGTCCTGGACGCCGATCTTCTTGCCGGCCAGGTCCTTGGGGTCCTTGATCGGGTTCTTGCCGAGGGAGACGATGGCGAAGGGGTTCTTCTGGAAGGTCGCGCCCACGATCTTGAGCGGCGCGCCCTGGAGCACGGCGGGCGCGGTGATCGTCGGCGTCGACAGGCCGATCCAGCAGCGGCCGGTGGTCAGGCCCGACTCGACCGAGGTGCCGGAGCCGCCGCCCGACAGCAGCTCCACCTGGGAGAACCCGGCGGCCTTGTAGTAGCCCTTGCTGTCGGCGAAGTACTCGCCGGCGAACTCGACGTTCTTCTTCCAGGAGAGCTGGATCTTGACCGCGCCGAACCCGCTTCCGCCCGCGCCGGACGTCCCGCTGTCGCCACAGGCGGCCAGGCCGAGCGCCAGTCCGGCCATTCCCGTCGTCCGCAGGAACGCGCGACGGTCGAGGGTAGCCATAATTCTCCTTGGAAGAGCCGTGAACCTGCAGGTCAGGAAGCTATACACCGATTATTACCATCGTGTGACGAAAAATCGGACATCGCATGGGGTGCGGGGCCCGGATGTGGAAAAGCCCAGCACCGGCGCTTCAGACCCTGTAGGTCCCTACGAGAGCGCTCGGCGAGGTCCGTAGATCCCTCCAGCGGTAGAAGGCGTCCGGTAGCGTTTTTGGTGACATGAAACTGGACGGAATCCCCCTTTGGGACGGCACCGAATTCCGCGGCCCGGTCGAGCTGAGCTGGGAACCGGACCGGATCGGCGAGGTGCGGCCCGCCACGCAGCGGTATGACGAGCTGTGCGTGCTGCCCGGCCTGGTCGACACGCACGTGCACCTGATCGGCTACGCCGGTGCGGGCCCGATGCCCGACTTCGCCACCTGGCCGCTCGTCACGACCCGCGACGAGCAGGTGCTGCACGGTGTCGCCCACGCCCAGCGGGCCATGCGCCATGGCGTGACGACCCTGCGCGACCTGGCCGGGGACGAGGCGCAGATCGCGCTGCGCCGCGCCTTCGACGCGGGCGTGCTGCCCGGCCCGCGCGTCCAGGTCCACGGCGTGGTCGGCATGACCGCCGGGCACAACGACCTGTTCGTGCCGCCGGCGATCCCGCAGCGCAAGCCCACCGCCGACGGGCCCGACGAGTGCCGCAAGCTGGTACGCACCTGGGCCCGCGCCGGGATGGACGGCATCAAGCTCACCACCAGCGGCGGCGTGCTGTCGATCGGCGACAAGAACGGCTGGCGCAACTACACGCGCGAGGAGATCAGGGCCGTCGTCGACGAGGCGCACGCGCTTGGCATGCTGGTGGCCTCCCACGCCCACTCCGAGGAGGGCATCCGCGTCGCCGTCGAGGAGCGCGTCGACTCGATCGAGCACGGCACGCTGCTGAGCGCGGATCTCGCCGAGGTGCTCGCGGCCCGCCGCACGCCCGTCGCGCCGACCCTGCTGATCAACGAGGCCATCGCCGAAGGCCGGGTCCCGGTCACCGCGGAGTCGATGGCCAAGGCCGCCGAGCTCGTGGCCACGCGCAACGTGCTGCTCGCCGAGGCGGCGCGGCTGGGTGTCCGCTTCGTCCTGGGCACCGATGCCAACGGGCACCACGTCCAGTTCGGCGACCAGCTCGCCGAGGTGGTCCACATGACCGAGATCCTGGGCATGTCCGCCTCGGAGGCGCTGCGCGCGGCCACCTCGGACGCCGCCGACTCGATCGGCGTGCCGGTGGGCCGGATCGAGCCCGGACTCGGGGCCGACTTCATCGTGCTGCGCGGGCGCCCGTGGGAACGGATCGCGGACCTGGCCGTGGAGAACATCGTCGCCGTGGTCTCACGAGGACGTCTGGTCGCGGGCGAGCTGCCCTGACCGCTATCCGTCGGACGACTGCCCTGATCTGAGGGCCAGATAGAGGTCCGTACGGTCGCGCATCGACGACATCCGCCGCCCGGTCAGCTCCTCGATCCGCTGCATGCGGTAGCGCAACGTGTTGACGTGCACATACAGCTCGTCGGCCGTCCGCTGCCAGGAGCCGCACGTCTCCAGGAAGACGTCGAGCGTGCGCAGCAGCTCGGAGCCGTGCCGCGCGTCGTACTCGATGATCGGCCCGAGCAGGTGCTCCCTGAACGAGCGCCGCACGCTCACGGGCAGCTGGGCCAGCAGGAGTTCGTGGCTGTCCACGTCGGCGACCGACATGACCGACACCGGCCCCTCGCCGTAGCGGGCCGACTCCATGCCCCGCCGCGCGGACTCCAGCGCCTCGCCGAGCTGCGACACGCTGGCGGTCGCGTCGCTGATCCCGGCCGCCACCCGCATCCCCGGCCGGTTGGTCACCAGCGCGCGCAACTCGTCGGTCAGCGCCTGGCGCGACACCTTGCCGTTGACCAGCACGATCCCCTCGTCGGACCGCCCGCCGACGACCAGCTGCCGCCCTCTCCTGGCCAGCGCGTACATGATCGCGGGCACGTCGTCGTCCCCGGACCCGCCGGTCCTGGCCACCACCATGGCCGTGGTCGGCTGCCCTGGATCGGCGCCGAGCAGCCGCAGGTGGGCTGACACCTCACCGGGCGCGATCCGCTGCGTGCCCAGCAGGTCGAGCAGCGTCTGCGCACGGGCCCGCTCGTCCCTGCGCCGCTCGGCCGCGAACGCCTCCTCGATCACCACCTCGGTGATCGCGCCGAACGACTGGTCGGGCGCGGCCAGGAGCAGCGGCAACCGGCGGCGCTCGCACGCCTTGACCAGCGCTTCCGGCAGCTCCCCCAGCACGACCAGCCCGACGATCAACCCGGCGGCGTCGCTCGTCCACAGCGCGTCGGCGAACGTCTCGCAGTCGGACGGCTGGGTGTACCAGACCCCGCTGGTCAGGACGAGGTCGCCGGGGCGCAGGTAGCGTCGCGGGTCGGGCAGATCCGTCGGATAGGCTCGCCCCACCTCCCTGCCGAGCCCGTCATGTCCGGTCACCGGCACGAGACTCAGGTCTTCGCGCGCCACCAGATCCGCCAGCCTCATGAATGTGATGTTATGCCAGGTCATCGGGCGAGAGTTCGGAGGTTCGCACGATACCGTGGCCGGCGTCTTGTCAGGTTTACTCGATCACATGCGTCCCAAAGCCGAACTCCATCTGCACATCGAAGGCACCCTCGAACCCGAGCTCGTCGTCGAGCTGGCCAGGCGCAACGGGATCGAGCTGCCGACCTTCGACGCGGAGGCCATCAGGGCACGCTATGACTTCGCCGATCTCCAGTCGTTCCTGGACATCTACTACGAGAACATGGCGGTCCTCCGCACCGACCGGGACTTCTACGACCTCGCCACTGCCTACCTGGGGCGGGCCCAGGCGCAGGGCGTACGGCATGCCGAGATCTTCTTCGACCCGCAGGCGCATCTGAGCAGGGGCGTATCGCTGGAGGCGGTGTTCGGCGGGCTGTCGGCCGCCCTCAAGGACAGCGACGTCTCGGCGGCCCTGATCATGTGCTTCCTGCGTGACCGGGGGGCTGAGGAGGCCGAGCAGGTGCTGCGGGCCGCGTTGCCGTACCGGGACCACTTCATCGGCGTCGGGCTGGACTCGGCGGAGGTCGGTCATCCGCCGTCGCTGTTCCGCCGGGTGTTCGACATGGCGGCCGCGGAGGGCCTGCGCCGGGTCGCGCACGCCGGCGAGGAGGGCGGCCCGGACTACGTGTGGGAGGCCCTGGACGTGCTCAAGGTGGAGCGGGTGGACCACGGCATCCGCGCCATGGAGGACCCCTCGCTGGTCGCCCGCCTGCGAGAGGAGCGGATCCCGCTGACGGTGTGCCCGCTGTCGAACGTCCGGCTGCGCACGGTGCCGTCGCTGCGGGACCACATCCTGCCCGCGATGCTGGACGAGGGCCTGATGGTGACCGTCAACTCCGATGATCCGGCGTACTTCGGCGGCTACGTCGAAGACAACTACCGGGCGCTGCGCGACGAGCTGGGCATGACGGAGACGCAGCTGGATGAGATCGCCCGCAACTCCTTCGCGGCATCGTTCGTCGAGGTTCCGTCAGCCGGTCAATAAGGCGAACTGCGCATCCGCAAGGGCCTCGCCTCGCTGGACGAACTGATGTGCTCGGGGACCCGAAACCGCGGGGCGGATGACGGCGCCGGACGAGCTGACTCTAGGTTCGGTAGGAGAAGGAAGGAGCGCAGGTGAACACATCCTTGGCCGACTACCTCGACAGCCTCTACCAGCTGGGCCGCGACCACGACGCGCCCCTGGCCGACCGGCTGCTGCGGCTGCGCAACATGACCCCGGGCGCGGCGGGTCTCGTCGCGCTGCTGATCCGCGTCCAGGGGAGCCGGCGGGTGCTGGAGATCGGTACGTCCAACGGCTATTCGGCCATCTGGTTCGGCGACGCCGTACGGGACACCGGCGGGCATCTGGAGACGGTGGAGATCGACGCCGCACGGGTCGCCCAGGCGCGGGCCAACATCGCGGCGGCCGAGGTGGCCGACCACGTGACCGTGATCCACGCGGATGGCGGGGAGGTGCTGGCGGCCAGCCCGGACGGGTCGGTCGACCTGGTGGTGCTCGACGCGGAACGGCCCGCGTACGTGGGTTACTGGCCGCAGTTGCAGCGGGTGCTCACCCCTCGGGGTGTCGTCGCGGTGGACAACGCGCTCAGCCATCAGGAGCAGGTGGCGGCCTTTCGTGACCTGGTGACGGCGGACGGACGGTTCGCCGTACAGCTCCACGAGGTCGGCGACGGGGTGCTCACGGTGGTGCGGCTGCCGTCTTGAGAAGCTATTTCTGGACGGGTTTCGGCGCGTGGGACGCCAGGTCGATGATCTCGTCGACCGACCACTGGTCGTAGGCGTGCTCGCCGTACTTGGCGGCGAGCACCCGGCCATCCCGCCCGATCAGGAAATCGGCGGGCAGGCCCAGCCGACCGCCGTGCGGCTTGGCCGCCGGGCCGCGTTCGCGACCCCGCAGGACCCGCCACGTAATCACGGCGACCACGCGGAGGATCGTTCCCCACACGCGCGGGTCGAGCAGCGAGCGGGCCGCCGACTCCACGCCGAACTCGACGTACAGCAGCTTGTCCGGGTCGGCGATCACCGGGAACGGCAGATCGGGCGTGTGCTCGGCCAGCTCTTCTGCCGGTGAGTGGAAGACCACGACCTCGCGGACGCCCGCCGCCTCGATCTCGTCGTGCCCGCGCACGATGGACCGCAGGTGCAGGTTGCAGACCGGGCACCCGGCGAACCGCCGGAACTGCAGGTGGACCAGCCGCTCCGGGTCAGGGATGGCGACCGACTCACCGGACACCGCGCTCAGCTCTCTGGCAGCGACGACGCGCATGTGAACCCCCTATAGGCGTACGGCATACGCTTACGATGATAGGCGTATGCCGTACGCTGTCAACTGTCATGCCGCGACCCCGTTCACTCACTCCCGACCAGCTGGCCACGGCCGCCCTCGCCGTCATCGACCGGGACGGACTCGCCGGGCTGTCGATGCGCGCGGTCGCGCAGGAGATCGGCATGAGCACCATGGGCCTCTACCGCTACGTCGACGACCGCGGCGAGCTCGAACAACTCGTCATCGACCGAGTCCTCGACACCGTCGACACCATGCCGCCCGACAAGGACCGGACCTGGCACGAGCGAATCGAGATCATGGTCGAGCGGCTGCGCGACGTCGTGGGCTCCCACCCGTGGCTCGTGCCGCTGATCATCGCCCATCGGCACCGGTCGGTGGCCATACTGCGCTGGTCAGAGCCCTTGGCCGCCATCCTCGCCGAGGCCGGGCTGGACGGACGCGAGCGGGTGATCGCGCTGCGCTCCCTGCTCGCGTACGTGGTGGGGGCGATCCAGCTCGAACAGCTCGGACCGCTGGCCGGAGCGGGCACCCAGGTCATCGCGGACCGGGCCGAGCTCCCCTACCTGTCCGAGACCGCCCGGCACGCCCACGACGTCACCACGGACGAGGAGTTCCGGGGCGGACTTGCCCTCCTGCTGCGCGGCATGGGCGGGGGCACGCACATGCGCTAGGGGAGCGGCCTGCGCCCCTCGCGCGCGAGTGTCGTCACGAGCAGGAGTACGAGCACCGCGGCGATGACGGTGAGTCCCGCGGCCACCCCCACGCTGGGCGCCGCGAACACGGCGAGCACCACGAGCACCGCCGCCACGCCGATCGCCTCCGGCCGCACGACGGTCCTGCTCACCAAGGGGGCATGCAGCGCCCACAGCAGGACGAGCATGACGACGACCGGAATGGCGACCGAGGCCACCACGGCCCGCGCATCCGCCGCGATGTGGTGCTCCCCCTCCCCTGCCGACGCCACCGCGACCTCGAGCCCGGCGCCGAGCGCGGCCAGCGCCGCGAAGATCAGATAGTGCCCGTATCCCCAGACGAAGGACTGTTCCCGTCGCTCCTCAAGTCCGTGGCCGGCGGGCTCGGAGAAGTAGATCCACCACAGCGCGAAAAGGATGACCAGGCCGGTCATCGCGATGACGACGAGTTCGACGCTCAGCCCGTGGGCGACCGCGCCCTGCACCGCGTTCGTCGCCGCGAGCACGCTCTCGCCGAGCAGGATGATGGTGAACAGCCCGTAGCGCTCGGCGATGTGGTGCGGGTGCCAGCTCGTCGAGCCCGTACGCTCCGCGATCGGCGGCACCGCGAGGTCGAGGACCGCGCACACGATGAACAACCAGACCGGCCCGCCCCCCGGCAGCGCGAGCTTGGACACCCAGAGCACCTGAACGAACGAGATGCCGATCGCGTAGCGCAGCGCCGTCGCCCGTCCCTCGGGGTGCGCGACCGCCGCGCGCAGCCACAGGCTGACGAGCCCGACGCGCATGACGAGGTAGCCGATCGTCACGACGGTGAAGTCGCCCTCGAACGCCGCGGGCACCCCGGCCGCGAGCACCAGCACGCCGGCCATCTGCAGGAGCGTCATGACGCGGTACGGGACGTCGTCAGTGTCGTACGCGGAGGCGAACCAGGTGAAGTTCATCCACGCCCACCAGATGGCGAAGAAGACCATCAGGAAGGGCCCGACCGCTTCGAGGCCGTGCCCCTGCTCGGTGGCGTGGGCGAGCCGGCCCACGATCTGGGACGCGGCGGCGACGAAGGTGAGATCGAAGAGCAGCTCGAGCGGGCTCGAGACACGATGCGGCTCTGTCAGATCGCGAGCGGCCATGCGGGTCCGGAGCGGCGACATGTGCCTACCCTATTGACCTGCGCCTGCCTCGCTGACAGGCGCCTGCCTTGCCGACCGGCGGCGAACGAGTGCCGGTCCCCGGCGAGCAGGGGACCGGCAGCGGGGCTACTTGAGCCAGAGGACCCAGGCTCCGGGTATTTCGGTGCACTTGTACGCGTTGAAGTTCTCACGCACATACTGCTGGCCCGCGTCGACACACTTCTTCTTGGTGGGGAACTGTCCGTAGGACACCCAGTCGGCCGCTTGGGCGGGCAGGCCGAGTCCCAGGACCGCCAGGACGGCGATTCCCGCGCCCGCTACCGCTGTCCGTACACGCATTCTTGACTCCCTTTCACCGCTGGGGCAATGCACAGAGATCATCGCAGCGGCGAACGAGCCGGGTGAGCGGCAAGACATATCAAGTGATCTAGTCAATATCAGCAGCTATCGCCCTTGCGGCCGACCTCTCCCGCATGACACAAAGGAGGGTCCGGCGTGCTACGCCGAACAGATCGTCCGTCCGTGGGCAAAGCGCCGGTGACCGACCTACACACTCGTCCGCCTCACTGTGCGTGAAGGCCAAGCCCGCACTCTCCTGCTTGGCGTTGACCGCCGCCATCGAACTCCTCGCCCTTCGTATGCGCCGCCCAGTACTGGTCAAGCAACCGCGAGACACTCCTTACAGAAGCCTCAATCACGGTCCTAGCGCCTCTGATGGCCATGTGTATCCTGAGGAGGTGCGTAAATCGCACCGCACCTAGGGAGTACGCGTCATGGAACGTGCGCGATTGGGCAGCTGGGCCGAAGTGGGAAGCAGAGTGGCCACGGCCCGCGAACGTGGCGGCTTCACGCAACGTGAGCTCGGTGATCGCCTGGGACTCCACCGCTCCGCGATCACTCGCATCGAGCTTGGCCAGCGCCATCTTGACGCCCTGGAGCTGGCGCAACTCGCCGACGCCCTTGGGCGATCCGTGGAGTGGTTCCTCACCGAGCCCCCAGCCGTGATCGCGAGCCATCGTGACGGCCTGTCGGCGGACCGCAACGTACAGCGACTGGAAGACGAGCTGGAACGTACCTGCCGCGATGTCGAACTGCTGAACGACGTTAATGTCCTGTCCGTTCCGTCCGCAGCGCTTCATCCAGGCGTCACCTCCCGTGACGAGGCAGAGGCCAGGGCGTTGGAGGCACGCTCCCTGTTGGGACGTGGGGACGGCCCCCTCCTCGACCTTCAGGCGGCGGTGGAACCCCTCGGGCTTCTCGCGTTCTCTCTGGACCTCGGGCCGAGCGTAATAGACGGCGGCTACGTCCGACTCGGCGATATCGGCGTAGCCCTGGTCAACGGCACAGCCGACCCTGGTCGGCGGCGGTTCAACCTGGCCCATGAGCTGGGCCACCATCTGCTGGCCGACGAATACACCGCCGATTTCGGCCTCGGGACGACCCGTGCGGACCGTGAGGCATTGATCAATGTGTTCGCCATCCATTTCCTGATGCCTCGCTCCTCCTTCCACACCCGCTGGACGGAGTTGTCGGGGCAATGGCCCGATCCTCGACATCGATTGGTCGTGCTGGCCGCAGAATTTCGGGTGAGCTGGTCAGCGACCATCTCACATGCGCTGACCTTGGAACTGATCTCTCGTAGCGACTTCGAGCTTCTCAAGGTCAGACGCCCAACGTCTGGCGACTACCTGGAAGTAGGCGCCCGCTTCGACGAAGAACTCCAGCCGGTCGCATTGGCTCCGGCCTATTCTCAGGCCGCCGTTCGCGCATACCGTAGAGGCGTCATCACCGCGGACCGGACGATCGAATTGCTCCGGCGAACTGTTGCCGCCGAGGATCTGCCTCGCCCGCACGAGATGCCCATCGAAGCCTTGGCCTCAGAGTTCGAAGACATCATCTGATGGCACCAAAGGGCATACTCGTGTTCGACGCGAGCCCGCTCAACCACTTCGCCCGGGCCGGCGAGCTCACCGCACTGCGACACCTCGTCGCCGATTTTGAATGCGTGACCACCAAAGCCGTACTAGGAGAACTCCGCAAAGGAACGGACGAGTATCCGGAAATACTAAAGGTCATGGACCTTGACTGGATCGCGACCGTGTCATGCGATGACCTCGATGAACTGTATTTGTTCGGGCAGTATATGAACCGGCTCGGCAACATCCAGCGCAACGCAGGAGAAGCGTCCGTCCTCGCCTGGGCCGAGGCTCACTCGGCCACCGCATATGTCGATGACCAAGTCGCCTGCAGCGTGGGACGCTCTCGCGGCGTGCGCGTGCACCGCACGCTGCAACTCATCATCAATGGATACCGCGCCAGCGCTCTGAGCGAATCCAGCGCCCAGGATTTGATCAGATGCCTGGCGGACACCGACGCCCGCTTCCCGAGCGCGGCACGTGCGGATCTGTTCGGGTGGGCCAGGTCGCAGAACCTACCGCTTTCACGCCACAACTCTCCCTGAAGCATGGAAGAGACATCACCATTAGGTAGTGACGTTTTCTCGGGCTGGACCACCACGCCGACCGGTCGGGCGCGCGCATCCATTCCTGTCGTTGCTGCGGTTTCGTCATTCCGATCATTGGCCGTGTTCCTCCTAGGCCAGCCGGGTCGGGCTGCTTCGTCTTCCCTGGAGGCAGCAACCGCCATTCCCCACTGCCGAAACGGAAATCAGCAGGACCATGCTGGGACCACCCTCAATCGGCCGCAGGCCAGCCCGTTTTCTGGGGGTGGCTACCGCAGGCGGTCGATCAGCGGATCAAGTACGCGGCGGCGCTCAGGAAGGCGAAGCGAATACCGATGAGCACCACGCAGACGACATGGTGTGGGGAGATTGGAGAGCCGACCAGGCTACCCACAGCCGAGTTGGTGCTCGGCGGACATGTCGATGTGACGATCAGCGGACCTAACTCGGTACGTGTCGCCTGACACGCGTTAAGGGCCTCATGGGCTCAGCCCAGAATGAGGGCCCAAACAGCCGCACCTCGCCGCAGCGTGAGGATGCGGCTCTCGCCCTTGCGGACGACCTCTCCCGGATGGCGCAAAGGAAGGTCCGGCGCCTTACTTCAGGACCCAGAGCGCCCAGAAAGGGCTGTCCCATTGGCAGTCCCAGTACTCGCCGTCCCCGGAGTACTTGCGGCCCGCCGCCTCGCACGCCTTGAGGGTCTTGTGGACGCTCTTGATGTGGCCGGCCTTGGTCGTCGCCACATCCGCGCTCGCGGACACGCTGGTGCCGAGTGTCGCCGCCATCGCCAGGGCGGCTGCCGGGACCATCACTCTCATGATCTTGTTCCGCATGGAGAACCTGCCTTCGCTCGGATTACCCGAAAAGCGTCGCAGCGAAGGCTTCCGTAATTCTTCTCTGTCGCTTCCGGCCGAATCCCTCATGAGGATGGCACAACGATCCCTGGCGACAGCGCGAGGGCGCAGCCCTCGCCTCGGGCAAAGCGCCCGAGCGCAGCGAGGACCACGCCCTTGTGGGGGTGTGGGGGGCGCCGAGCCCCCCACAAAACACAGCCCGAGCCATTGGGCGAAGCCCCCGAAACGAGGACCTCGCCTGTAGCCCCAAAGAAAGAACAGCCCGAGCGTAGCGAGGCCCTTTGGTGGCCCTTTGGTTATGCCTTGAGCCAGCTCATCATCGGGCGCAGCTTGGCGCCGGTCTTCTCGATCGGGTTCTCGGCCAGCTCCTCGCGGTGACGCGTGAACTCCTTCTGGCCGCCGTCGAACTCCTCCACCAGCTGCCGGGCGAAGGTGCCGTCCTGGATCTCGCCCAGGATGCGGCGCATCTCGGCGCGGGTCTCGTCGGTGATGACGCGCGGGCCACGGGTGTAGCCGCCGTACTCCGCCGTGTCGGAGACGGACCAGTACATCTTGGAGATGCCGCCCTCGTACATGAGGTCGACGATCAGCTTCATCTCGTGCAGGCACTCGAAGTAGGCGACCTCGGGCTGGTAGCCGGCCTCGATCAGCGTCTCGAACCCGGCCTTGATCAGCTCCGACACGCCGCCGCACAGCACGGCCTGCTCACCGAACAGGTCGGTCTCGGTCTCCTCGGTGAAGGTGGTGCGCAGCGCGCCGGCCCGGGTGCCGCCGATGCCCTTCGCGTACGACAGAGCCAGGTCCAGCGCCTTGCCCGAGGCGTCCTTCTCCACCGCCACGAGAACCGGCACGCCGCGCCCGGCCTCGAACTGACGGCGCACCAGGTGACCGGGACCCTTGGGGGCGACCATGCAGACGTCGACGCCCTCGGGGGCCTCGATGAGGCCGTAGCGGATGTTCAGGCCGTGGCCGAAGAACAGCGCGTCACCCTCGACGAGGTTCGGCGCGACATGCTCGGCGTACAGGTGGCGCTGGATGTGGTCCGGCGCCAGGATCATCGTGAGGTTGGCCTCCTCGACCGCCTCCGAAGGCGTCAGGACACGCAGACCGTCGTTCTCGGCCTTCTCCCGGCTCTTGGAGCCCTCCGGCAGGCCGACGCGCACGTCGACACCCGAGTCACGCAGGGAGAGCGCGTGGGCGTGGCCCTGGCTGCCGTACCCCAGCACGGCCACGTGACGCCCCTGGATGATCGAGAGGTCGGCCTGGTCGTCGTAGTAAATCTCGGTCACTTGCATAAACCTTTCAGGCGGTACGGTCCAGTGCCCTGAGGGACCGGTCGGTGATGGAACGGGCGCCGCGGCCGATGGCCACCATGCCCGATTGGACGAGCTCCTTGATCCCGAACGGTTCGAGCACCTTGACGAAGGCCTCGAGCTTGTCCGGAGTGCCGGTGACCTCGATGGTCACGGCGTCGGCCGCCACGTCGATGCAGCGGGCGCGGAAGAGCTGGACGAGCTCCAGCACGTGCGAGCGGCTGTCGGCGTCGGCCTTGACCTTGACCAGCATGAGCTCGCGCTGCACGGACTGGGTCGGGTCGAGCTCGACGATCTTGAGGACGTTCACCAGCTTGTTGAGCTGCTTGGTGACCTGCTCCAGCGGCAGCTCCTCGACGCTCACGACGATGGTCATGCGTGAGATGTCGTCGTGCTCGGTCTGCCCGACGGCCAGCGAGTCGATGTTGAAGCCGCGCCTGCTGAACAGCGCGGACACACGCGCGAGGACGCCCGGCTTGTTCTCGACAAGCACAGAAAGCGTATGCCTGCTCATTCTTCGCTCTCCCACTTCGGCGCCATGTCACGGGCGATCTTGATGCTGTCGTTGCTCGTGCCCGCCGCGACCATCGGCCAGACCATCGCGTCCTGGTGGACCACGAAGTCGACCACGACGGGCACGTCGTTGATCTCCATGGCCTTCTTGATGGTCTCGTCGACGTCCTCCGGCCGCTCGCAGCGCAGACCGACACAACCATAGGCTTCCGCCAGCTTGACGAAGTCAGGGATGCGGCGCGTCGTCTGGAGGTTGGTGTTGGAGTAGCGCTCGTCGTAGAAGAGCGTCTGCCATTGGCGGACCATGCCGAGGTTACCGTTGTTGATGACCGCGACCTTGATGGGCACCCCCTCCAGGGCGCAGGTGGCGAGCTCCTGGTTGGTCATCTGGAAGCAGCCGTCGCCGTCGATGGCCCACACCGTGCTGCCCGGCTGCCCCATCTTGGCGCCCATCGCGGCCGGCACGGCGAATCCCATCGTGCCGAGGCCGCCGGAGTTGATGAACGTGCCGGGGTTCTCGTAGTCGATGAACTGCGAGGCCCACATCTGGTGCTGCCCCACGCCCGCCACGTAGTAGGTGTCGGGCCCGGCGATGGCGCTGAGCCGCTCCATGACGTATTGGGGGGCCAGCGACCCGTCCTCGAACTCCTCGTAGCCGAGCGGGTAGGTCTCCTTCATGCTGTTGAGCAGCTTCCACCAGGCGGCGTAGTCGCCTTGCTGGCCACTGGCCTCGACGGCGGCGATCAGGTCGGTGATGACCTCCTTGCAGTCGCCCACGATCGGCACGTCCGCGTGGCGGTTCTTGGAGATCTCCGCCGGGTCGATGTCGGCGTGGACGACCTTCGCGTGCGGCGCGAACGTCGAGAGCTGGCCCGTCACCCGGTCGTCGAAGCGCACACCCAGGCCGATGAGCAGGTCGGACTTCTGCAGCGCGCCGACGGCCGTGACGCTGCCGTGCATGCCCGGCATCCCCATGTGCTGGGGATGGCTGTCGGGGAACGTTCCGCGCGCCATCAGCGTGGTGACGACCGGGATGTTGGCGAGCTCGGCCAGCCTGAGGAGTTCGGGCGAGGCGCCCGCCTTGTGCACGCCGCCGCCCACGTAGAGCACCGGGCGCCTGGCCTCGGCGATCAGCTTCGCGGCCTCGCGGATCTGCTTGGAGTGCGGCCTGGTCACCGGCCGGTATCCGGGCAGCTGCATGGTCGGCGGCCAGCTGAAGGTGGTGTCGGCCTGCAGCGCGTCCTTGGAGATGTCGACCAGCACCGGACCGGGACGGCCCGTGGAGGCGATGTGGAAGGCCTCCATGATCGTGCGGGGGATGTCCAGCGCATCGGTGACCAGGAAGTTGTGCTTGGTGATCGGCATGGTGATGCCGGAGATGTCGGCTTCCTGGAAGGCGTCCGTGCCGATCGCCGCGCTGGCCACCTGGCCGGTGATCGCCACGATCGGCACCGAGTCCATGTAGGCGTCGGCGATGGGCGTGACCAGGTTCGTCGCACCCGGTCCGCTGGTCGCCATGCAGACCCCGACCCTGCCCGTGGCCTGCGCGTATCCCTCGGCCGCGTGGCCCGCGCCCTGCTCGTGCCGTACGAGCACGTGCCGGACCTTGGTCGAGTCGTACAGGGGATCGTAGGCGGGCAGGATGGCGCCGCCGGGGATCCCGAACACAGTGTCGACTCCCACGTGCTCCAGCGCCCTGACCAGGGCCTGTGCACCTGTCATCCGTTCGGTCATCGGCTCGTTCCTTGCGTGGCTACACCTTAAGGACATAAAAAATGCCCCATCCACCCGAGGGTGGGAGTGGGGCGGCGCGCAGGCTGTAGTGCTTCGCTATCGGCCTGCGCGCCGGCGAAGTACTACGAGGATCTCACTGCGAAGCATGGCCACACCTTAGCCCCTGTGCGGGCCCTGATGTCAACTTCTTGGGACAGATGTCTCAAACCGTGAGACTGGTCCTCATCAGCGAGTCCACTCCGCGAGCCGCCATCGGGCGTGCCACCAGGAAACCCTGGCCCCTGGTGCAGCCCATTTCCCGCAGGAGTTCGAGCTGCTCGGGGCGTTCGATGCCCTCGGCCACCACGATGAGGCCCAGGTCATGGCCGAGCCGGACGATCGTGCGGGTGAGCAGGGTCAGGGTCTCGTCGCGGCCCAGCCCGGACACGAACGACGGGTCGATCTTGATCATGTCGACCGGGAGCTGCCTGAGGAACGCCAGCGAGGCGTAGCCGGTGCCGAAGTCGTCGATGGCCAGACGTACGCCCAGAGCGCGCAGCTCGGACAGCCGCTTGACCGTCTCCTCGGCGTCCTCGACGAGCATCTCCTCGATCACCTCAAGGGTGAGGGCGGAGGCGGGCAGCCCGCTCTCGGCGAGCGCCTCCTCGACCGTCTCGACGAAGCGCGGCGCGGTGATCTGGCGGGCCGACAGGTTGAGCGACAGCCCGATGTCCCAGGAGGAGGCCCGCCAGGCGGCCACCTCCCGGCACGCCTCGTGCAGGATCCACTCGCCCAGCGGCACGATCAGGCCGGTGTCCTCGGCCGGGCCGAGGAACTGGTCCGGCGGGACGAACTCCGAGCCGCGCCACCACCGCACCAGCGCCTCCACCGCGGTCACCCGGGAGGTGGCCAGGTCGACGACCGGCTGGTATTCGATGGCGAACTGGTGCTCGATCAGCGCCCGCTGCAGGTCGGCCGCCAGCTCCAGCCTGCGCACCACGTCGGCGTGCATCTGCGCGGCGAACACCTCCACCCGCCGCCCGCCCAGCTCCTTGGCCCTGGCCATCGCCACGTCGGCGTTGCGGATGAGATCCCCAGAGGGCATGTCCTCCTCGGCGAAGGCCACCCCCACGCTCGCGGTCAGCGCCACGTCGCGGTCGGCCACCCGGAACGGCTCCTGCGAGACCGCCCTGACCAACCGCTCGGCCAGATCGACCGCCAGTTGCGCCTCACCGCCGGTCTCCAGCAGCACCGCGAACTCGTCGCCGCCCCACCGGGCGAGCGTGTCGTCGGGGCGCACGGCCCCGCGCAGCCGGCGCGCGGCCTGCCCGAGCAGGTAGTCGCCGCTGGCATGGCCGACGGAGTCGTTGACCGAGGTGAACCCGTCGAGGTCGAGGAAGATCACCGCCACGTGGCCGGACATCCGGCCGGACAGCACCTCGCGCGTGCGCTCCTCGAAGTAGGAGCGGTTGGGCAGCCCGGTGACGCCGTCGTGGAAGGTCAGGTGGGCGACCTGGTTGCGCAGGGCCTCCTCGTCGCTCACGTCCCGGGTGGTCACCAGCAGCTGGTCCTCACCGCCCACGTGGCGGGTGGCGACGGACTCGGTGGGCCGCCAGGTGCCGTCGGCCGCGCGTACGCGGCAGGCGATCAGGCAGGCGCCGGACGTGGCGCCCTCGTCGTCGAGGCCCATCGCGTTCAGCGCGGCCTGGATGCCGGGGACGTCTTCTGGGTGGATGTAGTCGAAGATCGACCCGCCGACGAGGTCTTCGGGGCGGTAGCCGTAGGTCACCTGCATCCCGGCGCCGATCTCGTACATGAGGCCGTCGTAGTCGCAGATGAACACCACGTCGCCGGTGCTCTCGGCCAGCTCCCTGAGCTGCCGGTCGCCGAGCGAGACCTTCCTGCGCAGCCGGATGTTGGCGGCCGCGAGCACGAACAGTCGTACGACCAGGAGCAGGACCACCGAGGCGATGAGCACGACGACCCCGGTGACCGGTGTCTGCGGCTGGCCGCCCACCAGGTGCACGAGCAGCGTGCAGGTCGCGATCGCGACCAGCGCCATCGGCACCGTCGCGATCAGGTTGCCGATGCCGCTGCCGCTCGCGCGGGCCTGCGGCTCGGCGGGGCGCGGCCCCCAGGGCATGGCGGCCAGGAGCAGGAACGCCACGGGCGTGATCATGATGCTCCACGTCGGCGGCACTCCGCCGGTGAGGCGCGCGGTCGCGGCAGCCACCCCGGCGATCGAGGTGGTGGCGAGCACGCCGGTGCCCGCGAGCCCGAGGGGCCAGGCCGCGGTCCTGCTGGTGATCACGGAGGGGATCACGGCGCAGGTCACCAGCAGCGCGATCATCGGTGGCAGCATGGCGAAGGTGAACATCGCCGGGTCTGCGGCCTCGGCGTAGACCTGCCGCAGCGCCACCACCCAGGCGATCACGAAGAGTGAGGCGGCGCACAGGTAGGCGCCGGTGACGTGGCGCAGCACCACGGTGGCGGGCAGCCTGCGCCGGGCCGCGATGAGGACGCCGCCCGCGGTGAGCACCACGCCGAGCAGCACGAGCAGGTCCGCGAAACTCACCGCGACGCTGGAGGTGTCGGCGATCGGACGCACCCCGACTCCGGCGGCCCAGACGATGGCGCCGCTGCCCATCCAGCGAGCGCCCAGCGCGGTCGAGCGGTGCTCGTCCAATTTGACCGAGGCGACGAGCAGGGAGACCGCGGCGAGCAGCGCCGCGAGGAGTCCGGAGATCGCGCCGGTGAGCAGAGCCGGGCCGCCCGCAAGGAGCGCAGCCGCGAACCCCGCCGCACCGAACGCCGCTGCGGCGGTCAGCGGTGCCCGTGGATCACGCCAGCGGATCACAGTCGTTAGCCCATCCCGTCTCGAACACTGTCCAGTGATCGCCGAAGTCCGGTCGATCACATCGCCAGTGTGTGCGTTTGCGGGTGTGCGGGTGGTGACAACGGCGATGTCGTCACCGATCTGATAACCACACAGACCAATTGCCCCGAAGATTCACTTGACAGCGAGTCAGGAATCCTCGGTTAGAGGCAACCGTACGCACCGAAGGTCACGGGCCAGCCACGTTCCGGAATCCTCTCAATACGTGTCGGTGATGATGTTGTTCAGCTGCTCACCGGACAGGTAGCGGAGGAGCTGCGAGCGCATCAGGCGCAGCATGCGCCGCCCGGACGCGGGGGTGCTGCCCGCGATGTGCGGGGTGATCAGCAAGCCGGGCGCGCTCCACAGGGGATGGCCCGCCGGCAGGGGTTCGGGGGCGGTCACGTCCAGGGCCGCGCGCAGCCGGCCGGTCTTCAGCTCCGCGACGAGGGCGTCGGTGTCGACGACCCCGCCACGCGCCGCGTTGACCAGCACCGCGCCGTCCTTCATCCGGGCCAGGAACCCGGCGTCGACCATCCCGGCGGTCTCCGACGTGGCGGGCACGAGCAGCACCACGACATCGGCGGCCGGGAGCAGCGCGGGCAACTCGTCGAGGGGGTGCACGCCGTCACGCGCGCTCCTGGCCACCCGGACGACCTCGACCTCGAAGCCGCCGAGCCGCCGCTCCAGCGCCGCCCCGATGGAGCCGTAGCCCACGATCAGCACGGTGGAATCGGCCAGTACGTCCGTGTGGTGGTAGGTCCACTCCCCCTGACGCTGCGCGTCGACGAACCCCGGGAACTCCCGCAGCACCGCGATCATCGCGCCGACCGCCCACTCGGCGGTCCCGGCGTCGTGCACGCCGCGCGCGTTGCACAGCACCGCGCCGTCCGGCATGTGGGGCCGGTACGGTTCCACCCCCGCGCTCACGGTCTGTACGAGACGCAGCGAGGTCATCGCGGCCAGCAGGCCCGGCACGTCCGGAACGGTGATCAGCGGCGGGATCCACACCTCCACCTGGCCTACGCCATCGGGAACTGGCCCCGTACCGTCATAAATATCGCATTCCACCCCGGGCAGATCGGTCAAAACCCCGGCAACGGCATCAGACGGGACCCAGATCTTCATGCCGAGAACCTTACGGCTAGGGAGGAAGTATGAACCACATGAGAAAGCTCATGACCCTGATGCCGCTCGCCCTGCTGACCGCTGTGCTGACCGCCTGCTCCAGTGCCGGAGGGGCGGTGCCGGACGCGGCCGTCGCCGCCGCGCCGCCGCCCGGTGAGCCGAAGACGGTGGCGCGTGATCTGGCGGTGCCGTGGGGGATCGCCTTCGTCCCCGGCGGCGACGCGCTGGTGACCGAGCGCGACACGGCCAGGCTGCTGCGCGTGACGCCGGCGGGCAAGGTCACCGAGGTGGGCCGCATCGACGGGGTCACCCCGGACGGCGAGGGCGGGCTGATGGGCGTGGCGGTCAAGGGAGATCAGGTCTTCGTCTACTTCACCGCCGCCGACGACAACCGGATCGTCCGCTACCGCTTCACCGGCGACACCGTGTCCGACCCGAAGGTGATCCTGCGCGGCATCCCCAAGGGCGCCATCCACAACGGCGGCCGGCTGGCGTTCGGGCCCGACGGCTTCCTGTACGCCACCACGGGCGAGACGGGCGACCGGCAGCTCGCCCAGCGGCGCGACTCCCTCGGCGGCAAGATCCTGCGCATGACGGTGGACGGCGCCCCCGCGCCCGGCAACCCGTTCGGCACGCTCGTCTACAGCCTCGGCCACCGCAACGTCCAGGGTCTGGCCTGGGACCCGGCGGGCCGGTTGTACGCCTCGGAGTTCGGCCAGAACGCCTTCGACGAGGTCAACCTCATCAAGCCGGGCGCCAACTACGGCTGGCCCGAGGTGGAGGGCAAGGGCGACGACCCGAGGTTCGTCAACCCGATCATCACCTGGCCCACGTCGGAGGCCTCACCGTCGGGCGCGGCCTACGCGGCGGGCTCCCTCTGGGTGGCCGCGCTGCGCGGGGAGCGCCTGTGGCAGATCCCCCTCGGTCAGGACGGCTCGCCCGGCACGCCGGTCGCCCACTTCACCGACACGTACGGCCGGCTCCGCGGCCTGGCCACGGCCCCCGACGGCACGCTGTGGCTGTCCACCAGCAACAAGGACGGCCGCGGCGACCCCAGGGACGGCGACGACCGCATCCTGTCCGTGAACCCAAGCCGCTCCTAGCCGCCAACCCGCAGCAACGACGGACCGCCTTCGTCCGCTCCCCCGAAGGGGGTATCCACCGCGCTAGTTACCAGCGACGCACGTGGTCTGCGCCTGCGGCCGGTACTTCGTGGTCAGCTTCTTGTCCCGCTTGACTTCCTTGCCGTCCTTGATGAACACGCGGGTCACGTCGATCGTGAAGCCCTGCTCCCCGACCGTGGCCATGCATCCCGGGGCGGAGCTGGTCTCGCGACGGAACGGGGTGAAGTCCCGCTTCTCCGACTCGACAGCGTCGATCTTGTCGTACCGCTTGGTGCTCCACAGCTGCACGGAGACCGAGGTCCCGGTCGACGCCGTCTTGATCAGCACGCCGAAGTCGGAGTCGTTGCGCCACTTGAGGTCCAGGTCCGGGTACAGCAGGGCGGCGTCACGACCGGCCGGGTAGCGGGCGGCGTGGTAGTCCATCGGCGTGTGGGAGACGTCGTCGAACCCGCCGAAGAAGGCCGCGTTGTACATCGTGGTGGCGAACTGCGAGACACCGCCGCCCACGATGGACACCATCCGGCCGCCGACGATCTGCCCCGCCTGGACGTAGCCGCCCTCGACGGTGCGCTCGCCCACGGCCTCGTTGAGCGAGAACGTCTCCCCCGGCTTCACCAGGTAGCCGTCGACCTGGGCCGCCATCCGCTGGATGTTCGTCACGCGGGGCAGGCAGCAGTCGAAGGTCGTGGTGAACTCGGCGATGTTCGTCTTGATGCCGAGCCCTGTCACCTCTTCGGTGGTCACCTTCGGCGGGACCACCGACAGGGTCACGGGGATGGTCCGCGCGCCGTTGCCGCTGACCACCTTGGCCACGTCGCGGGCCAGCTGCTTGGCGTCGATACCCCTGCCGCGGCGGGCGGGGACCAGCACCGGCTTGCCGTTGACGATCTGGTAGGTGGCGTCCTGCGGCGCCTGCGCCGCGTCGACGAGCTTGCTCTCCACCGAGGAGAGCGCCGCGGCCGCGTTGAACTGCGGGGTCAGCCCGCCCTCGTCGTCGGAGACGAAGGTCAGGTTGGCGGCGATCACGGCCGGGAGCAGCTGGGCCTGCTTGGCGCCGAGCTTCAGCGTGAGGGGCGCGGCGACGGCCCGCTTGGCGGCGGCCTCGGCCTGCTTGAGGGCGGTCGGCGTGGTGACGGGCTTGGCGGGCCTGAGCGTGAGGACGGCGGAGTCGCGGCCGCGCAGGAAGGCGTCGGTGATCACGCGGACGGCGTCCGTCCGGTCGATCACCACGCCGTCGCGCGGCTCCGACGAGACCGGCTGCCCGTTCTTGAAGGCCACCCGGCCGTCACGCGGCTTCTTGTCATAGGTCTCCGCCAGGCCCTCGACGGTCCTGGCCAGCTGAGAGGAGTCGATGGTCATCTTCGGCTGGAGCTCGGTGGTGCCGGTGAGCCCCTTCCACACCTCGACCGGGCCGGGGAAGCCGCTGGGCGCCTGCCCGATCGTGCTCACCACGTCAAGCTCAAGGCCGGCCTCGTCGGCCTGGATGGTCTCCTTGCGCCCGGCGATGTCGACGACGACGGGCTTGTTCAGCTTGGCCGCGAGCTCGGTGCGGAGCTTGTCCGCCGCCTGCGTCACGGTGAGCCCGCCGATGTCCACCCCGGCCACGCGCGTGCCCCGCAGTACGGACCCCGACATGAGCACGGCCGGTACCAGGTACGCCAGCACGGCCAGGATCACCACGAGCAGCACCAACGCGGGCAGGAGGCGACGGCGGCGGGGCGGCTCCGGGTCGATGAAGGCGGGCAGCCGCTCGGAGCCGGAGACACCGAACACGGGGGCGGGCGGTTCCTGCCGGCGCCCCTCGTTCACCGGCCACGGCTGGGGCGGAGGCGCCACCGGCGGCAGAGCGCCGCTGCCGTTCTGACCGTTCTGCCCATTGGACCCGTTCGCAACGCTCGGAGTCGCCGGCCGGGGTTCCGGCTGACCGGGCGGCCCGAAGATGTCACGGGAAACTCCCGGGGGCAAGCCCTCGACCCGTGGCTTCTTGCTACCGCCTGACATGGGCAGAGGCACTGAAGCGAAAGGGTCGGTCGGCGATTCGATCGGTCCGGCGTTACGCACGCCTCAATCTCCTCCCGCTCCGCAGCCACATCCTCAGGCAACAGTAAGGCACGCGCATTGGGATATGTCACGAGAAATGACTACGGAAGTGTGTCAACCTAGCCACCGGTAGCGATGTTCGGGGCGCCCGGCCGTACCGTACCGGGGCCTGAGTTCGGCATGCCCGGCGACGCAGAGGTATTCGAGGTAACGGCGGGCGCTGACGCGGGACAGCCCCGCGAGCGAGGCGGCCTCGGCCGCCGACAGGTCGCGGCCACAAGTCCGGAGGGTGTCGGCGACCAGCGCGCACGTCGCCGACGACAGGCCCTTGGGCAGCGGCGCCGCGACGGGCTGCGTGCCGAAGAGCCGGTCGACGTCGTCCTGGCGGGCCTCCGCGCCAATGGCGGTGAGCTGCTTGCGGGTGTCGACGTACTGCTGGAGCCGTTCGGTCAGCGCGGCGGCGGTGAACGGCTTGATCAAATAGTTGACCGCGCCGCCGCGCATCGCCTCCCTGACCGTGGACACGTCGCGGGCGGCGCTGATCATGAGGACATCCACGTCCTGCAGCGCCTTGAGCACTTCAAGTCCCGACATGTCAGGTAGGTAGATGTCGAGCAGGACGAGGTCCGGCCGGAGCTCGGCGGCCATGGCGAGCGCGGCGGCCCCGGTGTGCGCGGCGGCCACCACCCGGAAGCCGGGCACCCGCGCCACGTAGCCGCTGTGGATGCGCGCCACCATGAAGTCGTCGTCCACGACCAGCACCCGGATCTCGCTCATCGCACCCGCTCGCGAACCGGGGCCGGCAGCAGGGCCGTGAACACCGCGCCGTCCGCGTTGCCCACCTTCACCCAGCCGCCCCTGCGCAGGCACGCCTGCCGGGTCAGCGCCAGGCCGAGCCCGCGTGGCCCCGAATGGGCGGCCTTGGTGGTGAACCCCTCCCTGAACACCTCTTCGACCAGGTCCGGAGCGATACCGGGACCGGAGTCCCCGACCCGGACGTGCAGCCCGTCGGCGTCGGTCAGCACCGACACCTCGATCGTGCCCGTGGCCCCGTCGAGCGCGTCGATCGCGTTGGCCACCAGGTTGCCGACCACCAGGACCGCGTCCTGCGGATCGCCCAGCGCGCCCTGCTCCACGGCGGAGTCCTCGGACAGGACCAGCAGGACGCCGCGCTCGGCCGCCTCCGCCGACTTGGCCAGCAGCAGCGCGGCCAGCGTCGGGCACTGGACGCGCTCGCGCAGGTCGGTGATGTACGTGCCGCGGGTGGTGCTGGTGATGAAACCGATCGCGGCCTCGTGCTCGCCCAGTTCGAGCAGGCCGACGACGGTGTGCATGCGGTTGGCGAACTCGTGCGCCTGCGCCCTGAGCGCCCCCGTGGCACTGCTGGTGTCGTCCAGCTCGCGAGCCAGCCGGACCAGCTCGGTGCGATCCCTGAGGGTGACCACCCAGCCGCGGTGCTGGCCGCGTACGGAGATCGGTGTGCGGTTGAGTACCAGCACCCGCTCGCCGTGCAGCACGATCCGGTCCTCCCCCGGGTCTGCGCCGCCGAGCACGTCGCGCATCCGCTCGGAGACCGGCATCTGGGTGAGGTCCTCGCCCACCTCGCCGAGCAGTTCGCGGGCGGAGTCGTTGACGAGCGTCACCCGGCCCGCGAGGTCGAGCGCCAGCACGCCCTCCTTGACCCCGTGCAACACGCCTTCGCGCTGCTCCAGCAGCGCGGCGATCTCGCGCGGCTCCAGGCCGAACGTCTGCCGGCGCACCCGCGCGGTGATCAGCGCCGCGGCGGCCAGACCGGACAGCAGCACGGCCAGCGCGGTCCACACCAGCGGCGGCAGCGCGCCCGCCAGCTGGCCGGTGACCGTGGTCTGGAGCACGCCGACGGAGACCAGGCCGATGACGTCGCCGTACTCGTCGAAGATCGGCGCCTTGCCCCTGACCGTGGTGCCGATCGTGCCGGTTTCGGTGCCGACCCAGCTCTTGCCGGTGTTCAGCACCGTGGTGCCGTCGGTGGACAGCCGCTTGCCGATCAGCGCGGCGTTGGGGTGGGCGTACCGCGTCTGCTCGCGGTTGGCGATGACCACATAATCGGCGCCGGTCGACTGCTGGACGCTCAGCGCGAGCGGCTGCAGCACATTTTGCGGATCCTTGACATTGAACGCGGCCCGGACCTGAGGCAGGCCCGCCACGGATTGGGCGATCGCCAGCGCTCGCTGCTGATGCAGCGAGTCCAGTTGCGCGCGCGTGTGCTCGGCCCACACGCCTCCGGTGCCTCCGACGGCTAGCAGCACGATGACCATCTGGAGCACGAACAGCTGGGTTCCGAGGGAGGCGTCACGTACCCGTCTCACCGCACCATGGAAACATGCCGAGGTCACAGGGGGGTTGCGAGGGGGGTTGCGACCAATACGACCTATATGACAGCTATCGTGAAAAGGGTCGACTCCATCGGCAACGGACTTCACCATCCAGTATTCCGTAACGTGAAATCCCCCCTTTGGAGTGATCATGCGTCTCCGCATACTCGCCGCCGTCGCGGCGCTCTCCGTCGCCGCGGTGTCCGGCTGCGGCGCCGGCTCAGGTTCCGACGGCGGAGGCACGGGCGCGCTGCGCATCATGGCTCCCGCCTCACCGGGCGGCGGCTGGGACCAGACCTCCCGTACGGCCGAGCAGGCGCTCAAGTCCGTCGACCCGAAGCGCAAGGTCGAGGTGTTCAACGTGCCCGGCGCGGGCGGCACGATCGGCCTGGCCCAGCTGGCGGGCGAGAAGGGCAACGGCAACCTGCTGATGACCATGGGCCTGGTCATGGTGGGCGCCATCGAGCAGAACAAGTCCAAGGTCACCCTGGCCCAGACGACGCCGATCGCCAAGCTGACCGAGGAGTACGAGATCATCGTGGTCCCGGCGGCCTCCCCGTTCAAGTCGGTGGCCGACCTGGTCGCCGCCTGGAAGGCCGACCCGAAGAAGGTGTCCATCTCCGGCGGCTCGGCCGGCGGCACCGACCACATCGCGGCCGGGCTGATGGCCAAGGCCGCGGGCGTGGACCCGAAGCAGGTCAACTACATCGCCCACTCCGGCGGCGGCGAGGCACTGAACGAGCTGCTCGGCAACAAGGTGAGCGCGGGCATCTCGGGCGTCGGTGAGTTCGCCGAGCACGTGAAGTCCGGCAAGCTGCGCGCGCTGGCCGTGACCTCGGCCCAGCGGCTGCCCGACCTCGACGCGCCCACGCTCAAGGAGTCCGGCCTGGACGTGGAGCTGACCAACTGGCGCGGCTTCGTGGCGCCCGGCGGGCTCGACGAGGCGGCCAAGAAGTCGCTGACCGACCAGGTGACCAAGATGCACGACTCGCAGGTGTGGAAGGACGCGGTGGCCAAGAACGGCTGGATCGACTCCTTCCAGACCGGTCAGCAGTTCGCCGACTACCTCAACGCCGAGCAGGCCAAGGTCAAGGCCATCATCGCCGAGCTGGGTGTCGTCTCCTGATGTCCGCTGACAACACTGGCCAGAAGCAGCGCTGGCGGTGGCGGCCCGAGCTGGGGTTGGCCGTCATCGTGCTGGCGCTCGGCGTGTTCGTCGTGCTCGGGACGCTCGACGTGTCCGCCGCCGCCTCGCAGCTCGGCATCGGGCCGCGCTTCTTCCCGATGCTGGTGGGCTGCTCCATGATCGCCATCGGCCTGTTCTATGTGGCCGACGTGCTCAGGGGCGGCAGCGGCGACCCCGAGGAGAGCGAGGACGTCGACGTGGACGCCCCCGCCGACTGGCGCAGTGTCGGACTGGTGAGCGGGATCTTCCTGGCGTTCACCGCGGTGCTGAACGTGCTCGGCTGGATCATCGCCGCGAGCCTGCTGTTCTTCGGGCTCTCGGTGGTGCTCGGCGCGGAGCACAAGCTGCGCGCGGCGGGTGTCGGGGTGGTCCTGGGGATCGCCACGTACCTGCTGTTCGTCAAGGGCCTGGGCGTGTCGCTGCCGGGCGGGCTGCTGCGGGGGGTGATCTAGGTGGAATCGTTCCAGCTGCTGCTCGACGGGTTCGCCGGCGCGCTGACGCCGATCAACCTCATGTACGCCCTCATCGGCGTCACCCTCGGCACCCTCGTCGGCGTACTGCCCGGCATCGGCCCCGCCATGACCGTGGCGCTGCTCCTGCCCATCACCTTCACCGTGCCGCCGACCAGCGCGTTCATCATGTTCGCCGGGATCTACTACGGCGGCATGTACGGCGGCTCGACCACCTCCATCCTGCTCAACACCCCCGGTGAGTCGTCCTCGATGATCACCGCGCTGGAGGGCAACAAGATGGCCCGGCGCGGGCGGGCGGCGCAGGCGCTGGCCACGGCGGCCATCGGCTCGTTCGTGGCGGGCACGATCGCGACCGCGCTGCTGGTCGTGGCGGCGCCCGCGGTGGTGAGCTTCGCCATCTCGTTCGGGCCCGAGGACTACTTCGCGCTGGCGATCCTGGCCTTCACCGCCGTGTCGTCGGTGCTGTCGCGCTCGGTCGTGCGCGGACTGGCCTCGCTCGGCTTCGGCCTGGTGATCGGGCTGATCGGCATCGACCAGCAGACCGGCCAGGCACGGCTCACGCTCGGCCTGGACCAGCTGCTCGACGGCGTGGACGTGGTGGTCGTGGCCGTCGGGCTGTTCGCGCTGGGCGAGGCCCTGTACGTGGCCTCGCGGCTGCGCCACTCGCTGCCCGAGGTGGTACCGGTCGGGCGGGCCTGGATGGGACGTACCGACTGGCGCCGCTCGTGGCTGCCCTGGCTGCGCGGCACCGCGTTCGGCTTCCCGTTCGGCGCGCTGCCCGGCGGCGGCGCGGAGATCCCGACCTTCCTGTCGTACGCGGCCGAGAAGCGACTGGCGCGCGGCGTGGCCAAGGAGGAGTTCGGCAAGGGCGCCATCGAGGGCGTCGCCGGCCCCGAGGCCGCCAACAACGCCTCGGCCGCCGGAACCCTGGTGCCACTTCTGACGCTGGGCCTGCCCACGTCCGCGACGGCCGCGATCCTGCTGGCCGCCTTCCAGCAGTACGGCCTGCAGCCCGGTCCGCAGCTGTTCGACCACAACCCGGCCCTGGTGTGGGGCATGATCGCGTCGCTGTTCATCGGCAACACCATGCTCCTGGTGCTGAACCTGCCGCTGGCGCCGCTGTGGGCTCGCGTGCTGCGCATCCCCCGGCCGTACCTGTACGCGGGGATCGTGCTGTTCGCCGCGCTCGGCGTGTACGCGCTGAACGGCTCGGTGGTGGACCTGGTCGCGCTCTTCCTGCTGGGCCTGCTGGGATACGCGATGCGGCGCTTCGGCCTGCCGGTCGCCCCGGCGGTCATCGGCCTGATCCTGGGGCCGATGGCGGAGATCCAGCTGCGCCGAGCGCTGGCCATCGGCGGGGGCGACGTGACAGCGCTGGTGCGCAGCCCCATCGCGGTGATCCTCCTGCTGCTCTCCCTGGCCGCCCTGCTCGCGCCACTGTTCAGGAAGCTGATGGAACGGCGCCACGTCGAACCGGCCACGCCCGCGTCCCGGGAGGAGGACTAGGCGGCGGCCCTGTGGGATTTCCTCTGGGGCTCCACCGGCCTGTCCGAACCGGTGGGGCCCCGTTTATGTCGTGCCAGCCGGGCATCATGGCAGGCATGGCCGTGAAGATACAGGTGTCGTTCGACTGCGCCGACCCCGACAAACTGGCCCGGTTCTGGGCCGAGGCGCTCCGCTACCAGCTGGAGGAGCCCCCGCAGGGCTTCACCACCTGGCAGGACTACTGGCGCTCCCGGGGGCTGCCCGAGGAGGAGCTGACGGGCGACGGCGGCTATGACTCGGTCATCGACCCGGCCGGTGTGGGCCCACGGCTGTGGTTCCAGAAGGTGCCCGAGGGCAAGGTGCTAAAAAACCGCCTCCACCTCGACCTGTCCGTCACCTCCGGGGACCGGCCGGTGGAGGTCCGCCGGGCCCAGCTCGACGCCGAGGCCGAGCGGCTGGTCGGGCTGGGGGCGACGCTGTCCAAGGTGCTCGTGGTGGAGGGCCTGCCCGACTACTACGCGATCACCCTGCTCGACCCGGAGGGCAACGAGTTCTGCATCAGCTAGGACCGCAACGCATGCGGTGGAATACGGGCCTCGGCTGGCGGAGGGTGGCTCCGCGCCGTCCCTCCGGCCGCAGACATCGGGACTGCGAACCAACGAGTCACGGGGCCACCGACCCGGCCCGCCACGACGGGGGCGACGCGGCGGGCCGGGCAGCTCATGTGCCGAACATGTTGTGTGCTCGGCAGTTGTGAACGAGAGCCGACTGCCAAGCCAGCGCTGACGATCCGGCACAGTGGCGAATCGAACTTCATTGTCTGGGCGCTCGACAACCGCGGATAGCCCACTGAAAAGATCAATGTATTCGAGGTAACGGCGGGCGTCGGGCCCGTGCCGTGCCCGCGGCACCACTCCAGGCACGGCACGGCGTCGGGGTCGGCCATCAGTGCTGCCCCGTCATCGCGAGGTACATGCCAATCGACGGGCGAAGCCGGGACAGCGCGACCGCCTCGGCGAGAGCCTCGCGGAGGTCCTCCTGGCCGTCGACGCCGTCGAGCAGCTCGACGATCTCTGCGGCCAGATCGGGCGTGAGCACGAGATCAGTGTCGAACGCACAATCGAAGATGCCGAACGCATCCATGCGGATCCTAGGCGGCTCGTCCATCCACTCCACGTTCGGCTGCTCCAGGAACACGGACATGTAGCTCCCGTCCTGGATCAAGTCGGCGACGTGGCACTGGTGCTGCTCGATGGCCTCTGGGCCGCGGTGCACCAGCATCTCGCACCAGGTTGGGCAGCGGCGAATGGGATAGCTCTTCATCGAACACCGCCCACCAGGTCGGATCGGGGATCAAGGGCCTGCTTCGGTGTTCCAGCACCGGGCAGGCCCGACTTGGGTTGAGCTGGTCGTACACTCCTCGCTGTACCGAAGTTAGGTGCACCCTCTTTCCGCGCGCGCCGAACGCGCATACACTGACGTTCATGTCCGACCTCACTGCGCGTCCTCGGCCGCTCGCTATGAGCGACGTCGCCACCCTGCTCGGCGTGAGCGTCAACACCGTCAACGCCTGGCGCAAGCGCGCGGCCGGGGCCAAGCGGGTGGAGCCCTTCCCACCGGCCGCCGGCAAGGTGGCCAACATGGACTACTGGTGGGAAGACCAGATCCTGGCGTGGGCTCAACGGACCGGGCGCACAGCGGACTCGGCCAGCTAGTACGGCAACACCTCGTGTTTTCACACTCCCCATGGAAGTCGAGGCGCAGAGGTGAACAAAGACGTCGACAGGGGTCTTCAGGAGGGCTCCGGGTGTCCCTCTGGGGACACCCGGAGGCAGACAGGGGTCAGGAGGGGTCTTATGGCCGATCTCGCTCCACCAGCACGGCATCGGCTCACCGACGCCAGACAGCAGCGCGGGTGGTCTCAGGAGACCTTGGCCGCACTGCTACGTGGCAAAGGACTGGGCACCACTCGCAAGACCGTTACCCGATGGGAGCGGGGCGTGACTCCCGACGCTGCCGCCCAGCGGGCGCTACGCGACCTGTTCGAGGTCGCCCACGACGTACGCGCGAGCTGGCCGCACTGGCTTCCCACCGGGGCCGCAGCGTGCGCAACAGAGACATGGGATCAGCAAGGCACGGTCAACGCACTCGACGACGTCGCGAAAGGGGCGCTCGTGGATCGCCGAGAGTTCCTCATCCTCACGGGGGCCGAACTCCTGCTCCCCGTCTACGAATGGCGGATCAACCCCGAGCCGTGGATCGCCGCTCAGCAACGCGGTCGCCACGTCGGCGCTGCCCTCGTCGCCGAGCTTCAACAGCTCATCGCCGCCCGTCGGCGGATGGACGATGAGCACGGCGGGGCGGTGCTGCTCGACGCGCTGCACGCCGACTTCCGGTTCGTCACCGAGCTGCTGAAGAACGGCACCTACTCGGCGGACGTCGGCCGCGGCCTGTACGGCACGGCCGCGGAGATAGCCCGCCTCGCCGGGTGGGCCGCGTTCGACTCGGGCCAGCACGCTGCCGCCCAGGCGTACTACCTCGCCGCGCTCCGCTCCGCCTCCGCGATCGGTGACCGGGCACTCGGCGTGAACATCGTCGGATTCATGGCTATCCAGGCGTACGCGACCGGACGCCTCACCGACGCGACCAAGCTCATGGACACCGCCGCGGCGGAGCCGGCCCGGATTCCGGAGGTCGTGCAGGCGATGACCTGGGCCCGGGTCGGCCGGGCGTACGCGAAGGTCGACGACCCGGCGACCGCGCGGGCCGCGCTCACCCGGGCCGGTGCCTTGCTCAACCGCGCGGTGTCGGGGGACTCCCCGCCGTGGGCGTACTGGCTGGACGAGGCGCGTATCACGGCGCAGCTCGGCCGCGCACTGTACGACCTGGGGGACTACGCGGGCAGCGAGCGCGAGCTGGTCGCCGCCGCCACCTCATGCGGGGATCGCTACCCGCGCGACCGGGCGACATGGCTCGGCCGGGTGGCCACGGCCCAACTTCGACGCGGGCGGATGGATGAAGGGTGTGCGACCGCGCGGGCTGTGGTCGACCTGCTCGCAGACCAGGCGGACACCGACCGTGGCATGGGGCTGCTCCGGACGTTCCGCGCGGAGCTGGCCGCACGCGGACCCTCGACAACCGCCCGGGAGTTCGGCGACTACGCCGCCCGTCGCCTCGCTCCCGCTTCGTAGCTTTGGGCAGGGCACAACGAGGGCACACGGTGGCTGGCGCCGTCTTGGCCCCGGCCAGGCGGTCGTCCTAGGCCCCCGTGACGAGGGCGGCGACCGCCTGAATGGTGCGGTGCTGCTCCTCGGGGGTCCCGAACGGAGCGGCGAGGTACTCCGTGACGCCCGCCTCTGCCAGCCTGCCGATCCCCTCGGCCACCGCCGCCTCCTCGCCCACGATGACCACGTCCTGCGGTCCGGCCACGCCCTCGCGGTCGAGCATGGCGCGATACTCCGGCACCTGACCCGCCAGCGCGAACTGCTCCGCGACGCGCCCGCGCACCCCCACCTCGTCGTCCGTCACGCACACCGCCAGCCCGGCGATCACCCGGGGCGCGGGGCGTCCGGCGGACTGGGCCGCCTTGGTGACGGACGGCACGATGTGCCCGGCCAGCGTGCGCGGGCCGGTCATCCACGTCACCACGCCATCGGCGAGCTCTCCTGCCAGCGACAGCATGGCCGGACCCATCGCCGCCAGCAGCACCTGAGGCGGCTCCGCGCCGGGCACGGCGGCCGTGCCCGAGGCCGTGAGCAGCTCGCCGTGGTGCGCCACGGTTTCGCCTCGCAGGAGGGGTCTCAGCACGGACAAGTATTCGCGCATCCGCCGTACGGGCTTGTCGGCGGGCAGGCCGTACATCGACTCGACCATCATCGCGATCCCCGCGCCGATCCCGAGCGTGAGGCGGTTACCCGTGGCGGCCTGAACGCTGAGCGCCTGACCGGCCAGCACCAGCGGATGGCGTTGCGGCACCGGGACGACGGCCGTACCGAGCGGGATGCCCGGCACCCGCCCGCCCACGGCGGTCAGCGCGGTGAGGGCGTCCCAGCCGAGCGCTTGGCTTGCCCAGGCGGTGCTGTAGCCGAGCTCGGCGGCGGTCCTGACCTGCTCGGTCAGCTCCTCCAGCGTCGCGGGACCGCGTACGTCGCCGACGGCGATTCCGATCTTCACGTGTTCAACTCCCCATTAACGGAGAACTTCTCCGGTTCGATACGATAGGGAGAACCTCTCCACTTAGCAACCAGGGAGCGCCTGATGATGCGGGCCGACGCGCTGCGCAACCGCGAGCGGATCGTACGAGTGGCCAGGGCCGTCTTCACCGAGCACGGCCCCGACTCCTCGCTCAACCAGGTGGCGCAACAGGCCGAGGTAGGGCCGGGCACCCTCTACCGGCACTTCCCGACGCTGCAGGACCTGCTGGTGGCAGTGATCAGAGACGACGTGGCGGCGCTCTGCGCACAGGGGCAGGCACTGCTCTCCGAGGCGTCCGCGCTTCCCGAGACATCGACATCGCCTGGGGCGTCGGCGCCATCCGGGGCGTCGGGGCCACCCGGGGCGTCAGCGATTCACGGGGCGTCGGCGATTTCCGCGGCATCGGCGGACGGGGCGTTGAGGGCGTGGCTGCGGGCCGTAGCCGTACACGCGACGGCCATGCGCGGACTGGTCGCGACGCAACTGGCCTCATGGCCCGCTGACGGCGCCCTGGCGGCCTGCCACGAGGAGATCACCGCCACCGGCGCCGCGCTGCTCGACCACGCCCGCCGCGCTGGCTCCGCACCCGATGGGTTGGACATCACGGACCTCCTCCGGCTGGCCAACGCGATCGGCTGGGCCAGTGAGCAGTCCCCCGACGACGAAGGCCTCATCGACCGCCTGCTCTCCCTGGTGACGACCACCTCAGCCCCCAACGACGCCGACCGCCCACTGGCCCCGCCTGACCGCTAACCCCTGAGCGGCCCAACCCCGTGATGACCCCGAGGGGCGCGGCCCGACCACTTGACCGGCCAACGGCCCCCTTGGCGTACCACCAAAGAGGCCCCGCCACCTCACTCGGTGACGGGGCCTGAGTCGAGCGGATCGTCCTACTCGGAGACGCCCAGCTTCTCCAGGATCAGCTCGCGGGCCCGAGCGGCGTCGGCCTTGCCGCGGCTGGCCTTCATCACGCCGCCCACCAGCGCACCGGCCGCGGCGATCTTCCCGGAGCGGACCTTCTCGGCCGCGTCGGCGTTGGCGGCGAGGACCTGGTCGACGATCGCCGACAGCTCGCCCTCGTCGTTGACGATCTTCAGGCCACGCCGCTCGACCACCTCGTCGGGCGAGCCTTCTCCGGCCAGCACGCCTTCGAGCACCTCGCGCGCCAGCTTGTCATTGAGCGCCCCCGAGGCCACCAGCTCTGTGACGCGGGCGATCTGCGCGGGCGTGATGGGCAGGTCCGCCAGGGCCACAGCGGACTCGTTGGCGCGCCGCGCCAGCTCGCCCATCCACCACTTGCGCGCGTCGGCGGCCGGCGCGCCCGCCGCGACCGTGGCCTCGACCAGGTCGAACGCGTCGGCGTTGTGCATGGCCTGCATGTCGAGGTCGGACACCCCCCACTCTGCCTGCAGCCGCTTGCGCCGGACCGACGGCAGCTCGGGCAGCGCTTCCTTGAGCGTGGCCACCCATGCCGGGTCGGGCGCGATCGGCACCAGGTCAGGCTCGGGGAAGTAGCGGTAGTCCTGCGCCTCCTCCTTGGACCTGCCGGGCGTGGTGACGCCGGTGTCCTCGTGGAAGTGCCTGGTCTCCTGGATGATCCGGCCGCCGTCGGCGAGGATCGCCGCCTGCCGCTCGATCTCGCTCCGCACGGAACGCTCGACGCTGCGCAGCGAGTTGACGTTCTTGGTCTCGGTACGGGTGCCCCACTCGGACGAGCCGCGGGGCATGAGCGAGACGTTGACGTCGCAGCGCATCGAGCCCTCTTCCATGCGCACGTCGGAAACGCCCAGCGTGCGCATGATCTCGCGCAGCTCGGTCGCGTACGCCTTGGCCACGTCGGGCGCCAGGCTCTCGGTGCCCTCGATCGGCTTGGTGACGATCTCCACCAGCGGGATGCCCGCGCGGTTGTAGTCGACGATCGAGTAGTCGGCGCCCTGGATGCGGCCGGTCGCCCCGCCCACGTGGGTGGACTTGCCGGTGTCCTCCTCCAGGTGCACCCGCTCGATCTCGACGCGCACGGTCCGGCCGTCGACCTCGACGTCGAGGTAGCCGTCGAAGCAGAGCGGCTCGTCGTACTGGGAGATCTGGTAGTTCTTCGGCATGTCCGGATAGAAGTAGTTCTTCCGGGCGAACCTGCACCACTCGGCGATCGAGCAGTTCAGCGCCAGGCCGATGCGGATCGTCGACTCGATCGCGACGGCGTTGGCCGTCGGCAGCGAGCCGGGAAACGCCAGACAGGTCGGGCAGACCTGAGTGTTGGGCGGGGCCCCGAAGGTCGTCTTGCACCCGCAGAACATCTTCGACGCGGTGCCGAGCTCGACGTGCGTCTCCAGCCCGAGCACCGGCTCGAACCGGGCGAGGGCTTCGTCGTACGGCATGTGCGTACCGACAGTCATGATGAAGTCCTTAGTTCAGATCGTCGCATTTCACGCTATCAATCAGGCGCACAGAGGAATCCACGGCTCCCCAGCGCCTCAGAGCTCGCATTCGCTCACCGATGTCGCCCGCCACGACGAGCCCAGGTATGAGGAGACGGCTCATGCAGCCTGCTCAACGGCGCTCAGATAGGAGCGAACCTGGCGAGGAGATGTGAAGGCACCCGGCTCGCCCTCAGCACGAACAGGCTTGGCGAGGGTCAACCGAGATCGCGGGTGACCACCTCCGGCACGCCAGGCCGCCTCCAGGAAGACAAGCGATTCCGGGGCGGTCCGGTACAAAGTGGAGACGACCACGGGCGAATGGCTGGTGAGGATCACCTGCTGCCAGGGGCTCGCAATGGCACCGACTCGCTGAGCGATCCTCATCAAAAGCTCCCCGAGCCTGCTCGGATAGAGGCCGTTCTCGATCTCCTCCACCATCAGCGGACCCGAAGATGTCCGGTCATAGAGGGCCGCGAGCAGGGCGAGCACCCTGAGCGTGCCGTCTGACGCGAGCCTGCCAGGCATCGGCTCTCGGTCCACGAGGATGTCGAAGGACCACTCCTGCTGCCGCTCGTCGAGCACCGGGCGGACGCCCGTCACATCAGGTAGAAGCGCCGCCAGGTCGACCATCAGCTCGCCGAGCTCACCGGTGAGGGACATCCGGCCCAGCACAGCGGCCAGATTTGCGCCATTCTCCGCCAGCGGCCCGCGGTCGAGCGCCGTAACCGGCTTCCGGATGGCCGCCAAGTCAGGCAGATGGAAGTGCCAAGATCTTGCTTCCTGCGGCCAGATCTTGTCCGACCACCCAGGCACCGCCGTCAGAGCCCAGTCAGCGGGCTCCTTGCTCGCCGTGACACTGGCATAGGTCTTATCTCGCCCATCCGACGCCCGCATGTCTGCTTCCACGCCAATCGTGAACCTGGAGACGGAAGCAGACCCCACCGGCCGGTGAAACAACTCCTGCGGCTTACCACGGGGTACTGCGGGCAGCGGGTCGTTTGACGTGCTCAGCCCTGGCCTGCCTGCCACGAGCGCCGCACGGGCGAAGCCAAACGCGTCCAGCAGGTTGGACTTACCACTCGAATTCGGACCGACCAGGGCAAGGAACGGCGGCACGTCGAGCTCGAAGTCCAGGAAGGACTTGAACCCGTCGATCTCGATGCGCGTGAGCACGCCGCCGTCCCCTCTCCCTACAAAATCAAAATTCCCTACAGCGCCGGAGCCTTGGACAGCAGGCTGCCGCCCCAGCGGCTTTCCAGGGCCTGCTCGACCGCGGCACCGACCCGGTAGCAGCGGTCGTCGCCCAGCACCGGGGCCATGATCTGCAGGCCGACCGGCAGCGCGTCCTCGTCGGCCAGGCCGCACGGGACCGAGATGGCCGCGTTGCCCGACAGGTTGGACGGGATCGTGCACAGGTCGGCGAGGTACATGGCCATCGGGTCGTCGGCGCGCTCGCCGATCGGGAACGCCGTCGTCGGCGTCGTCGGCGATACCAGCACGTCCACCTGGTGGTAGGCGGCCTCGAACTCGCGCGAGATGACCGTGCGGACCTTCTGCGCCTGGCCGTAGTAGGCGTCGTAGTAGCCGCTCGACAGCGCGTAGGTGCCGAGCATGATGCGCCGCTTGACCTCGGGCCCGAAGCCGGCGGCCCTGGTCAGCGCCATGACCTCCTCGGCGCTGCGAGTGCCGTCGTCGCCGACGCGCAGGCCGTAGCGCATGGCGTCGAAGCGCGCCAGGTTGGAGGAGCACTCCGACGGCGCGATCAGGTAGTAGGCGGGCAGCGCGGTCGAGAACGACGGGCAGGAGACCTCGACGACCTTGGCGCCGAGCGATTCGAGCAGCTCGACAGCCTCGTGGAAGCGGGCCAGCACGCCCGGCTGGTAGCCGTCGCCGCCGAACTCCTTGACCACGCCGACGCGCATGCCGGAGATGTCGGCCTGCCGGGCGGCCTCGACCACGGACGGCACGGGCGCGTCGATCGAGGTGGAGTCCATCGGGTCGTGCCCGGAGAACGCCTCGTGCAGCAGCGCCGCGTCGAGCACGTTGCGGGCGAACGGGCCCGGCGTGTCGAGCGAGCTGGCGAACGCGATCAGGCCGTAACGCGACGAACCGCCGTAGGTGGGCTTCATGCCCACGATGCCGGTCACGGACGCGGGCTGCCGGATCGAGCCGCCGGTGTCGGTGCCGGTGGACAGCGGAGCCTCGTACGCGGCGACGGCGGCGCTGGAACCACCGGACGACCCGCCGGGGATCCTGGACAGGTCCCATGGGTTGCGCGTGGGGCCGTAGGCGGAGTTCTCCGTGGAGGAGCCCATGGCGAACTCGTCGAGGTTCGTCTTGCCGAGGATGACCAGCCCGGCCGCGCGCAGGCGGCTGGTGACGGTCGCGTCGTACGGCGGGCGCCAGCCTTCGAGGATCTTGGACGCGGCCGTCGTCGGCATGTCGGAGGTGGCGAAGATGTCCTTGTGCGCGATCGGCACCCCGGCCAGCGGGCCGAGCCGCTCACCGGCGCCCAGCCGGGCGTCGACGGCCCTGGCCTGCTCGACGGTGGTCTCGCGATCGACGTGCAGGAACGCGTTGATCTTGGGCTCGACCTCGGCCATGCGGTCGAGATGCGCCTCGGCCACCTCGACGGCCGTGACCTCGCCACCGGCGATCAGTGCGCCCAGCTCGGCGGCGGTCTTGTGGATCAGGCTCATGCCTCCTCCCCAAGGATGCGCGGCACCCGGAAGCGGTCGTCCTCGACGGCCGGCGCGCCGGACAGCGCTTGCTCGGGCGTCAGGGACTGTCGCACCTCGTCGGCGCGGAAGACATTGGTCAGCGGAAGCGCGTGCGACGAAGGCGGAACGTCCTCGGCGGCGACCTCTGCCACTTTCGCGACCGACTCGATGATGGCATCGAGCTGCGTGGCGTAATGGTCGAGTTCGTCGTCGGTGAGGGCCAGCCTGGACAACCGGGCCAGGTGTGCGACCTCGTCGCGGGTTATGGCGGACATGAGTCGTGTAACCCGTTTCGTGGATGGAGTTGGGACACTGTCATCCTAGGGGCCTTGACGGAGCGGCACCGAACCCATTAACCCTCGCCACAGGGGTTCCACCCTCGCGGCGGCCGCTGCGCCGGGTCACGCGGTCTGGGTGACCCCGGAGCGGTAGCCGTACTCGATCTCCGGCTGGGTCTCGATGTGTTCGCGCAGCCAGACCGTGGCCTCGGCGGGCGGTATGGGCTTGTGGAACAGCCAGCCCTGACCCATGTCGCAGCCCATCTCGGTGAGCCGGATGGCCACGTCGTCGGATTCGACGCCCTCGGCGACCGAGCTCAGGCCGAGCGAGCGGACCAAGTCGACGATGGAGCGCACGATCCGGTAGTCGTCGTCGGACTCGGCGATGCGCCGGACGAACGACGCGTCGATCTTGACCTCCGACACCGCCAGCCGCTGCAGCCTGATCAGCGAGGAGTAGCCGGTGCCGAAGTCGTCCAGGGACAGCGGCACGCCGAGCACCGCCAGCGCCTTGATCGTCTCGTGCGTGTAGGCCTGGTCGCCCATCAGGATGCGCTCGGTGACCTCCAGCTGGATCGCCGACGGCGGCAGCCGGAGCTTGGCCAGCCCTGCCTCCAGCTGCTCGGGCAGGGCCGAGTCGAGCAGGTCGCGGGCGGAGATGTTGACCGAGACCTGCACCCGCAGGCCGCTGTGCCACCAGCGGGCGGCCTGCTCCAGGGCCGCCTCGATGACGTATTCGGTGAGCTGGCGCATGAGGTAGGACTGCTCGGCCAGCGGGATGAACTCCGACGGCGGGATCTGACCGTGCACCGGGTGATGCCAGCGCAGCAGGGCTTCCATGCCGTGTACGGCACCGGTGGCCATGCCGACCTTGGGCTGGTAGTGCAGCCTGAGCTCGCGGTTGTCCACGGCCCGCCGCAGGTCGCCGAGGAGGTTGAGCCGTTCGGGCGAGTTGCGGTCCTTGTCCGGCTGGTAGAGCTCCACGCCGGTGCGGCCCTCTTTGGCGAGGTACATGGCCACGTCGGCGCGCTGGAGCAGCAGCTCGAAGTCAGGGGCGTGGTCGGGGTAGAGCGCGATGCCGACCGAGCCGTCCAGGTCGAACGACATGCCCTCCAGGCGTACCGGCTCGGTGAGCGCCGCGCGCAGCCGGGCGGCCACCTCGCGGGCCGCGTGGGCGTCCCTGATCGAGGGCAGGAGTACGGCGAACTCGTCACCGCCCAGCCTGGCCACGACGTCGCCGGGGCGTACGGAATGGGTGAGCCGGTGGGCGACCATCTGCAGCAGCCGGTCACCGACCGGGTGGCCCATCGTGTCGTTGACCTCTTTGAACCGGTCGAGGTCGAGCAGGAACAGGCCGACCCGCTCGTCCTGGCGGGCCTCGGCGAGCGCCTCCTCGGTGCTCACGATCAGCATCTTGCGGTTGGGCAGGCCGGTCAGCTCGTCGTGCATGGCCTGGTGGTCGCGGCGCATCGACAGGGTGGCGGTGAAGTAGACCGCCGCCAGGGGCGCCACGAACAGCGGTACGAGAGTGGGCGAATGGGTCATCACGACGACGACCAGGGGCGCCAGGCCGAGCAGCGCGGCGTACACGAGGCTCTGCGGGCCGAGACTGGCCTTCAGTACGCGGGTGATCGACCGGCGCTCGTGCAGCGCCACCGCGCCGCTCACCAGCGCGGCCCTGACGGTGAAGTAGGCGATGCCGGCCAGGAAGATCGCCAGCAGGTCGGCGCCCCTGGGCACCCACGGCGCGGCCGGGCTCGGCACGATCCCGAACAGGCCGAGCACGACGGCGGCGGAGGTCAGCGCGAGCGTCGACTGGGCGATGTTGAACATCACCCGATGCCACGCCTTGCGGGTGACGATGCCGTTCATGACCACGGCCACCGCCTGCATCAGCACCGCCACGGGCAGGCCGAAGTGCAGGAGCACGGCGAAGGTGAACATGGTGGAGGGGTACGTGCCGCCGACGGCGGTCGCCGAGGAGACCATGACGGGCCTGAGCTCGCCCAGCACCACGAGCGCGGTCAGCACCCAGAACAAGGGTGTACGGGCGAGCTCCGCCAGGCCGGCCGGGTCGAGTCTGAGCATGGCCACGGCCAGCGCGGTGGAGCCGATCACGGTGATGCCAACGAGGAACGCCCACAGAGGCGTCCCGGCGCGTGGCCCTGTGTCGCGGGTGTCGGTTGGGTCAGCCATCAGTAACAGAACCCCCATTAGGTCACTATGGGAGGGTACGACCTTCACCCCACTTCGCGAAACCAACCGCGTACGTTCCGTCACTTATCCTTCGGACATATACCCCGAAATCACTCTTAGTATACCCGTCATCAACAGCGCGTATATGATCTACGGCTGGGGAGTGACGGCCACCCGCGAAGCCGCCTCCGGCCCTTCGGCGAGGAGCACCCCGAAGCCTTCGCCGTCGAGGATCGGCACGCCCAGGCTGACCGCCTTGTCGTACTTGGACCCGGCGTTGTCGCCCGCCACCAGGAACGAGGTCTTCTTCGACACCGAGCTCGCGACCTTGCCGCCCCGATCGCTGAGCGCCTCGGCGGCGGAGTCGCGGGTGAAGCCCGGCAGCGTGCCCGTCACCACGAAGGTCAGGCCCTCGAGCGTCTGCGGCCCCTTCTCGGGAGCGGGCTCATCCTCCATGCGGACACCCGCGGCCCGCCAGTGGGTGATGATCTCGCGATGCCAGTCGACCTCGAACCAGGCGCGGATCGTGGCGGCCACCCGCGGCCCGATGCCCTTGATGGCCGCCAGCTCCTCCTCCGAGGCCGCCATGACGGCGTCGATCGAGCGCAGGGCGGCGGCCAGGTCGCGGGCCGTGGGCGGCCCGACATGGCGGATGGACAGCGCGACCAGGACATTGGCCAGCGGCGCCTGCTTGGCCCGCGCCAATTCCTCGATGAGCTTGTGGGCGTTCTGGCTGGGCTCGCCGTTGATGTTGGAGAAGAACGAGACGACCTTCTGCTCGCCCGTCTTCGGATCGATCTTGGGCAGGCCGCTGTCCTTGTCGCGGACCACCGACTTGATCGGGATCAGCTGGTCGAGCGTCAGATCGAACAGGTCGGCCTCTGTGCGTACGACCGGCTCCTGCGGCGGCAACGGCTGGCTGAGCGCGGTCGCCGCGACGTAGCCGAGCCCGTCGATGTCGAACGCGCTGCGCCTGGCCGCGAAGAACAACCGCTCGCGGATCTGCGCGGGGCAGCCGCGGGCGTTGGGGCAGCGCAGGTCGGCGTCGCCCTCCTGCTCGTAGGCCAGCTCCGTGCCGCACTCGGGGCAGTGGGTCGGCATGACGAACGGCCGCTCGGACCCGTCACGCAGGTCGGTGACCGGGCTGAGGATCTCGGGGATGACGTCGCCCGCCTTGCGCAGCACGACGGTGTCACCGATGAGCACGCCCTTGGCGGCCACCACCGCGGCGTTGTGCAGCGTGGCGCGCTCCACCGTGGAACCGGCGACGCTGATCGGCTCCATCACACCGAACGGCGTGACGCGGCCCGTGCGGCCGACGCCCACCTGGATGTCGAGCAGCTTGGTGTTGACCTCTTCTGGCGGGTATTTGAAGGCGATCGCCCAGCGCGGCGCCCGCGAGGTGGAGCCGAGCTCGCGCTGGGTGCTGAAGTCGTCGACCTTGACCACCACGCCGTCGATCTCATAGGGCGGGTCGTGGCGGTGCACGCGGTAGTGCTCGATGAAGGCGTCGACCTCGGCGGGGCCGCCGACCACCTGGTAGAGGTCACTGACCGGCAGACCGAACTCGCGCAGCCGCTCGTAGACCTCGGACTGCGCCTTGGGCTCGGCCGCGCCCTCCCAGACGCCGACACCGTGCACGATCATGCGCAGCGGGCGCTGGGCGGAGATCCGCGGATCCTTCTGGCGCAGCGAGCCGGCCGAGGCGTTGCGCGGGTTGGCGAAGAGGGCGATCCCCTGCGCGACCAGCTGCTCGTTGAGCCGCCCGAACTCCGCGACCGGCATGTAGACCTCGCCCCGGACCTCGATCAGGCTGGGGACGTCGGCTCCCTTGAGCCGGTGGGGCACGCCCTCGATGGTGCGTACGTTGGGCGTCACGTCGTCGCCCGTCCTGCCGTCGCCCCTGGTCGCGCCGCGCTCCAGGCGGCCGTCGCGGTAGACCAGCGCGATGGCCAGCCCGTCGATCTTGAGCTCGCAGAGGTACGGGCCTGGCTCGCCCTCGGCCAGCCGCTCGGCCCGCGCCTGCCACGCGGCCATCCCGGCCGGGTCGAAGGCGTTGTCGAGGCTCTCCATCGGCGCCAGGTGGTCGACCTTGGCGAAGTCGCCGGCCACCGGCGCGCCGACCTTCTGCGTCGGCGAGTCGGGCGTCTGGAGACCCGGATGCGCCGCCTCCAGCGCGAGCAGTTCGTTGAACCACTCGTCGAACTGAGCGTCGCTGACCGTGGGCCGGTCGAGCACGTAATAGCGATAGCGGGCTTCTTCCACCAGCTCGCTCACCTCGGCGTGCCGCTCACGCGCGGCCACGGGCACGCCATCGACGCTTGGCTCGCTCACCAGGGTCTCCTTCCGTCAAACACCCTAGGCAAACGCTATCGCCGAGCACCGACAACGGGCACCTTCCACAACGCCCGAGGCGGAGGTCAGCCGCCCTGGGACCAGACGCCGTCCCATCCCGAGCACTTGCCGGTGACCTTCACGGCCGTGCCGCGGCAGACCCGGCCCTCGATCGAGAGCATGTAACCGGTCGGGAAGGAGAACGTCAGCGGCTTGGTCCTCGAGCAATTGCGGAACGTCTTGGCGCCCCTGCCACCGTCATCCTTGACCCACCGGAACTTCAGCCACGAGCACCCGCTCCGCCCGGGGAAGTCGTAAAGCTTGCCGTTCACCACGAACCCCGGCCGGTCGAGGACGACCTTGCCCTTGGCCTTGCCCGCCTTGTCGGAGGAGTAGATGGAGCCCCAGTTCCAGATCTCCGGGTTGGCGGCGGCCGCGGCCGGAGCGGCGATCGACGCGGACGCGATCAGGAGCGTGACGCCGACCGCCACAGTGCGAAAAATCATGAACGTGAGGCTACTCATCCGGCTTGCAGCCCGCTTGCCGGATCGTCACGCAGCACCTGGGCACCCTTGCGGCAGGCGGCCAGGGCGGCCCGCGCGTAGCCGGGAGAGGCTCCGGCGAGCCCGCAGGCCGGGGTCAGCACGACCTGCCCGGCCAGCTTGTCGGGCGGGAACCCGAGCCGCCGCCACAGATCCACCGCCGGCCTGGCGACGACGCCGGTATCGGGCAACCGGGTGTCGGTCCCCGGCACCACCCCGAGGAACAGCAGCAGCCCCGCCTCCAGCGCCTCCCCCACGGCGTCGTCGTCCCTGCGGCTGAGCAGGGAGGCGTCCACCGAGACGCCGCGGACACCGGCCGTACGAAGGAGGCGGAGCGGCACCGACGGCGCGCAGCAGTGCACGATCGGGTCGCCGAACAGGCGCAGCGACTCCGCCACCCGCGAGCCCTCCACGGCGGCCAGCCGCCCGAAGCCCGAGGCGGTCGGCACGGTACCCGCGAGCACGCCGGGCAGGCCGGGCTCGTCGAGCTGCAGGACGATCTCGGTGACTCCGGGCAGCCGCCGCCGCACCTCCGCGACGTGGTCGGCGACGCCCTGAGCGAGCGAGGCGGTCAGGTCGCGTACGGCTCCGGCGTCGGAGAGCATCTTGTCGCCGTACTTGAGCTCGATGGCGCCCGCCAGCGTCCACGGCCCGCAGACCTGCAGCTTGAGCGGCCCCGCGTAGTCGTGCCCGACCTCCTCCAGGCCGTCGAGATCACGCCTGAGATGGTCGACCGCCCGATGGTGGTCGCGACCGGGCCGGTCGGACAGCCGCCAGCCCGACGGCTGCACCTCCACCGGCAGGTCCACGAGCAGCGCCGCCGTCCGCCCCACCAGGTCGGCGCCCACGCCGCGGCCTGGCAACTCGGGCAGGTACGGCAGGCCGGGCAACTCACCGAATACCACTCGGAGGGCCTCGAAATGATCCTCACCCGGATGCGACCCAACCCCGGTGGCTTCGAACATCGACATGGGCCAAGCGTAGGCTCTCGAATATGAAGCTGACCAAATACGGCCACGCGTGCGTGCGGCTGGAGAAGGACGGCAACGTCCTCGTCGTCGACCCTGGCGCCTTCACCGAGGGCCCCGTCCTCGACGGTGCTGGCGCGGTGCTCATCACCCACGAGCACATGGACCACGTCGACGTCGAGCGGCTCAAGGCCGCCTCTTCCGACCTGGAGATCTGGACCTGCGAGGCGGTCGCCGCCCAGTTGACGGAGGTTCCGGGGAAGGTGCAGGTCGTACGGCATGGCGACGACTTCACCGCGGCGGGGTTCGAGGTGAAGGTGTTCGGCGAGTGGCATGCCAAGAATCACCCTGACGTGCCGATCGCGCAGAATGTCGGCTTCATGCTCGATGACGAGGTCTTCTACCCCGGTGACGCGCTGACGGTGCCGGGCGTCGAGGTGCCCACCCTCCTGGTGCCGACGAACGCCCCTTGGCTGAAGCTCCTGGAGATGGTCGACTACCTGCGGACGATCCGGCCGGCCAGGGCGTTCTCCACGCATGACGGGCTGCTCAACGACATCGGCCTCAGCCTGATCGACAACTACCTGAAGCTGGAGTCCGACAAGCAGCACGCCGACATGCGGCGGCTCAAGGTCGGCGAGTCGGTCGACCTGCCCTGAGATCAGCTGAGCTGCTTTAGATCAGCCGGGCTGCTTTTAGATCAGCCGGCCGAGGCGATGGTGGCCGAGCCGATCACGGTCTCGCCCGAATAGAGCACCGCCGCCTGCCCCGCCGCGACCCCCGTGGCGGGGCGGTCGAGTGTGATGCGCAGCCCGTCGCCGACCTCCTCGAAGTGGCACCCGTAGACCTCGCCGTGGGCCCGCAGCTGCACCCTCAGCTCGCCCGGCGAGGCCGTCGGCCCGTTCCAGACCGGCCGGCCGCAGGTGATCGAGGTGACCTCCAGCGCCGAGCGCGGCCCCACCGTGACCGTGTTGGACACGGGCTCGATCGACAGCACGTAGCGCGGCCTGCCGTCGGCGGCGGGCCGGTCGATGTGCAGGCCCTTGCGCTGGCCGATCGTGAAGCCGTGGGCGCCGTGGTGGTTGCCGACGACCTCGCCCTCCTGGTCGACGATCGGCCCTTCGGCCGAGCCGAGCCGCTTGGCCAGGAAGCCGCGGGTGTCGCCGTCGGCGATGAAGCAGATGTCGTGGCTGTCGGGCTTGTCGGCGACCGTCAGGCCGCGCCTGGCGGCCTCCTCGCGTACCTCGGCCTTGGTCGAGTCGCCCAACGGGAAGATCGCGTGGCCGAGCTGCTCGCGGGTGAGCACGCCCAGCACGTAGGACTGGTCCTTGCCCTGGTCGGCGCTCCTCGACAGCACGCCGTCGACCAGCCTGGCGTGGTGGCCGGTGGCGACCGCGTCGAAGCCCAGCGCGAGCGCCCGGTCGAGCACCGCCGAGAACTTGATCTTCTCGTTGCACCGCAGGCACGGGTTGGGCGTGCGGCCCGCCGCGTATTCGGCCACGAAGTCCTCGACCACGTCGCGCTGGAAGCGCTCGGCCATGTCCCAGATGTAGAACGGGATGCCGATCACGTCGGCGGCGCGCCGCGCGTCGCGGGAGTCCTCGACCGTACAGCAGCCCCTGGCCCCCGTGCGGTGGGATTGGGGGTTGGCCGACAAGGCCAGATGCACACCAGTGACGTCGTGACCGGCCTCGGCGATCCGGGCGGCGGCCACGGCGGAGTCGACGCCGCCCGACATGGCGGCAAGCACACGCAATCCCATGACCATTCCAGCGTACTGTCCCGCCAAGCCTGCTCGGCCATCTGCACAACCGGGCTCCGCGTCTGGGAGTATTCAGGCCATGCGACTGTTCGGGCGCAAGGACGACGACGAAGAGCCCATCGAGCCGAGTGACGGCATCGCGCCGTTCTGGGCGTGGTGGGAGGAGACCAGGCCGGAGCTCGACTCGCTGGTGGCCGCCGGTGACGCCGAGCTGCTGTGGGAGAAGATCGCCCCGGCCGTGGCCGCGGTGCATCCCGGCCTGGTCTGGGAGGTGGCTCCCGGCAGGGACGCGGCGCACGCGCTGGTCGTGACCGCCGCCGGCGACGCCGAGCTGCGCTCGCTGGCGCACCGCCTGGTCAAGGGGGCGCCGCCCGCCGACCTGCTGTGGGAGTTCCATCCGTCGCGCCAGGTCAACCCGCAGGCGCTGGAGCTGACGATCGACGTGGGCGGCTTCGAGTTCGCCTTCGACAAGCTGATGCTGGGGCTGCGGGTGCCGCCCAACTCGCCGCGCGTGGACGTGGCCGCCTACCACCCGATCTTCGGCCAGCTCGACGAGGAGACCCGGCTGGAGACCACGCTGCTGGCCCTCGACTGGCTGCTGGGCGAGGACGATGTGGCCCGCTGGGTGGGCGAGATCACCCCGGCGACGTTCCAGCCGATCGACTCGGTCGCCGCCGTACACCTGCCCGCCGTGGTGGCCGACCTGGCCTCCGGCTACGAACAGGAGCAGTGGGCGTTGCTGGAGGGCCAGACGGCGGCCGGCGCGCCGCTGGTCGCCACCGCCCGCTATCCGCTGCGGCCGGTCGACTATCCGCTCTTCGACCAGCACATCGCGATCACGCTCCCGTACGCGCACCGCGACGAGAACGGGCTGCCCGTCGGGGAGTCGCTGACGGCGCTGCGCGACTTCGAGGAACGGCTGGCGGCGCGGCTGCTCAAGCTCCACGACGACGCCGTGCTGGTGGCGCACCTGAGCGCGGAGAGCCACCGGGTCATCCACATCTACGCCGACCCGACCGGCGACGCGGCGATCCACGCCAAGGAGCTGATCGTGGGCTGGGAGGAAGGGGAGCCACGGGTCGACGTGGCCACCGATCCCGCGTGGAGCGCGGTGGTGGCCTTCATCAACTGATTTGGTCCGTCACGCGACCGTCTCGGCCCCTGTGACGGTCCGTGGTGGCTGGGGTCCCTTGAGAGGGATACCCCCTCCGGGGGAGAGAAAGAAGCCGGTCCGTCGGGGCTGAGGTCCCCAGGGAGGGAAACCCCCTCCGGGGGAGAGGAAGAAACCGGTCCGTCGTGGCTAAGGTCCCTAGCGAGGGACCCCCTTCGGGGTTCCTGAGAAGGGATCCCCTCTGGGGGAGCGGATGCCCGGCGAACGTCCGTGGTCAGTACGGCTAGCTCAGGCCGGCGCGGCGGGCGCGTTCGACCGCCGCCGGGAGCACTTCGATCAGCCGGTCAACGTCGTCGTGGGTCGAGGTGTGGCCGAGGGAGAACCTGAGCGAGCCCCTGGCCGCCGCCGAGTCGGCGCCCATCGCCAGGAGTACGTGGGAGGGCTGGGCCACCCCGGCCGAGCAGGCGGACCCGGTCGAGCACTCCACGCCCTTGGCGTCGAGCAGCATGAGCAGGGCGTCGCCTTCGCAGCCGGGGAAGGAGAAGTGGGCGTTTCCCGGCAGCCGGTCCGTCGGGTCGCCGTTGAGGAGCACGTCGGGGACCGCCTGCCGTACGCGCTGGATCAGTTCGTCCCGCAGCGCGGTCAGGCGGCGGCTCAGCGACTCCTGCTCCTTGACCGCGACCCGGATGGCGGTGGCGAGGCCGGCGATGGCGGGCGCGTCGAGCGTGCCTGAGCGTACGTCTCGCTCCTGGCCGCCGCCGTGCATGACCGAGACCGGAGTCATCCCGCGGGCCAGCAGCAGCGCGCCCACGCCCATCGGGCCGCCGACCTTGTGGCCGGTCACCGTCAGCGCGTCGGCGCCGGAGTCGGCGAACGACACCGGCAGCTGCCCGACCGCCTGCACGGCGTCGGTGTGGAAGGGGATGCCGCTGTCGTGGGCGATGGCGGCCAGCACGTGCACCGGCTGGACCGTGCCCACCTCGTTGTTGGCCCACATGACGCTGATCATGGCGACGTCGTCGGGGTCGCGGGCGATGGCGGCGCGCAGCGTGTCGGGATGCACCCGGCCGAGCTCGTCGACCTCCAGCAGCTCGACGCGCGCGCCCTGGCTGTCGGCCAGCCAGTGGGCCGGATCGAGGGTGGCGTGGTGCTCGACCGAGCTGACCAGCACCCGCTTCCTCGGCCGGCGCGCCCAGTAGAGGCCCTTGACGGCGAGGTTGTCGGCCTCGGTGCCGCCCGAGGTGAACACCACCTCGCTCGGCCTGGCGCCCAGCGTGTCGGCGATGGTCTCGCGCGATTCTTCGACCACTCTGCGCACTCGGCGGCCGGTCGCGTGCAGCGAGGACGCGTTGCCGACCAGGCCGAGTTGCTCCGTCATGGCCTCGATCGCCTCGGGAAGCATGGGCGTGGTCGCCGCGTGATCAAGGTAGGCCGACGGTCTGCTCACCAGGAAATCGTATCCCCTTTGCCACTGTACCGTCCGGACGGTACAGTAGAGGCATGAGAAGGGACGAGCTACTGGACGCGGCAGAGGATCTCCTCTGCGACCAGGGCTCGACCGCGCTGACCCTGTCCGCGGTGGCCGATCGGGCCGGTGTGAGCAAGGGCGGCCTCCTCTATCACTTCTCCTCCAAGGAAGCCCTGATCAAGGGCATGGTGGAGCGGCTGATCGACGACTTCGACGAGCTGATGGCCGCCCAGGGCGACCCCACCTACACCGAGCGCTACCTCGCGGCGACGCTTGAGGCCGTGCGCTCCAACCGACTGCGACGATGGGCCGTGGTCACGGGGGCGTCGGGCAATCTCTTCCTGCTCGCGCCGATCCGCGAGGCCATGGCCCGCTGGCACCGCGAGGGGCTGGACGACGAGCCCGACCGGGTGGCGTCCCAGATCGTCCGGCTGGCGTGTGAAGGGCTGTGGGACGTGGCGAGCCACGATCCCGGCCTCCACGCCGAGAGCGACCTGCGCGCCCTGGAGGCTCGCTGTCGCGCCCTCCTCAAACCCTAACCTCCCCCTTCCACCACCTTTCTTCGCGCCCGAGCTCGCACTATGAGCTCCGGGCCGCGCCGCATGCCAGTTAATGAGTGATTTGCGAGGTATGTACCAATGGTTCGCGACTTGAGGATTGCCCGTTTCGGGGCAGTCCTTACCTTCGTCCTGGCCGGACTCCTGGTGGGCACGATGACCGTGCGCATCCCGGCGTTGACCGACAAGCTCGGGCTGTCCGAGTCGGCGGTCGGCCTGATCCTGCTGGCGTGGGGTGTGGGCGCGCTGATCACCATGCAGTCCATGCGCCGGGTCATGAGCCGGGCGGGCAGCAAGACCGTCCTGCGGATCGGCGGCCCGCTGACGGCGCTCGGCCTGGTGGGCGTGGCCTTCGCGCCGAACCTCCCGCTGCTGCTGGTCGCGGCCGCGTTCTTCGGCATGGCGTTCGGCATGGTGGACATCGCGATGAACGCCCAGGGGTCCACGGTCGAGCGGGCCTACGGGCGCCCACTGCTGAACGGCATGCATGCGGGTTGGTGCGTGGGCGCGATCTCGGCCGGCGCTGTGGGCAGCCTATCGATCGCCCTGGGATTGTCGTTCACCGTGAACGTGGCGCTGGTCGGCCTGGTCTCGCTGCCGGTGATGGTCCTGCTGGGCCGTACGTACCTGCCCGAGGCCCCGGCCGTGTCGACCACCGCCAAGGCCGGTCGCCGCCTGCCCCCGATCGTCTATCTGCTCGGCGCTCTGATGTTCTTCGCGTTCATGGTGGAGGGCACGGTCGCCGACTGGAACGGGCTGTTCATGCGCGACACCCTGGGCGCGCCGGAGGCGCTGGCCGCGCTCGGCTACCCGGTCTTCGAGGTGGGCATGCTGGTCGCCAGGCTCACCGGCGACAGGCTGCGGACGCGCTTCGGGGTACGCGGCATCATGACGGCCTCCGGCGTGGCCACGGCGGGGTTCTTCGCGGTCGTCCTGGTCGCGCCCGCGCCGCTGGTGGCGGTGCTGGCGATGTTCTTCGTCGGCCTCGGCGTGGCGACGATCTCGCCGATGACGCTCTCGCTGGCCGGGACCGCCACCGACACCCCCGGCCCGGCGATCGCCCAGGCGGGGGCCATGGGCTACGCGGGACTGCTGCTCGGCCCGGTGGTGATCGGCTTCCTGACGGACGCCACGTCGCTGCGTGTCGCGCTCGGGATAGCGGTGGTGCTGGGCGTGGCGATCGCGGTGGCCGCCCGCTTCCTGCCGCGCGAGGAGCCCGCGGTGGTCACTGCCAGCCCGGCCGTCAGGGAGCCCGAACTCGCCACTGCCTGACCCGTGACATTTGTCCTGGTTCAGTGGCTTACATTCTGCACTGCCGCGATCCGCAGATCAGTGTGAGGCTGAGCCCATGGTCAAACCGATCGTCACCGCCTCGGTCCTCGTCGTGACCGCCGTGCCGAGTGTCCTCCAGTTCTTCCTCCCCGGCCTGGAGCCCGCACTCATGCGCGACCCGGCGGCCATCCGCGCCGGGGAATGGTGGCGGCTGGGGACCTCCCTCGTCGTCCAGGACAGCGGCGTGTTCGGCACCCTGTTCAACCTGGCGTTCCTGGCGGTGCTCGGCTACCTCGCCGAGCGCTCGCTCGGGCCCGCCCGCTGGCTCATCCTGTACGGCGCGGGCGCCGTGGCCGGGCAGGCGGCCGGATACCTGTTCAACGACCCGGGAGCCGGAAACTCGATCGCCTTGTGCGGCCTGGCGGCGGGGCTGGCCATCGCCTGCGAGGGGTCACTGGAGCGCTCCGTGGGCGCCTTCTACGCGGTGATGCTGGGCGCGTCCGCCCTCGCGCCCTCCAGCGGCATCTGGAGCTGGGTGGTGACGATCGCCCTCACCGCGGTCGGGTTCCAGCTGGTGACCCGCCACGAGCGGCTGCCCTTGTGGCTCTTCCCCGTCGTCCTCGCGGTCGTCGCCGTCACGGTCACCGCCCTCGCCGACCTCCACGGCGCTGCTCTGCTGGGTGGCATGATCGCGGCATGGGCTCTGAGAGGAACGTCCCGTTCGACGTATCGGCCTACATCGCTCGCGTGAAAGCGGGCCGTGAGACGCTCGCCGAGGCGTGAGCTGGAAGTTCTCTGTGGATTCCGGCCACGCTCCATGCCGATCCGCTGCTCGGGGGCTCGCGTTCCCAGGAATCTCACAGATCTCCCCAGAAGCCCTCCATCTGGGCGTACGACGCTGGCCGCATGATCCAGCTCAACGGACTGACGAAACGCTACGGCGAGGTGCTCGCCGTGGACGACCTGACCTTCACCGTACGGCCCGGCCTGGTCACGGGCTTCCTCGGGCCGAACGGCGCGGGCAAATCCACCACGATGCGGATGATCGTCGGCCTCGACCTGCCCACGGCGGGTTCGGTGACCGTCAACGGGCGGGCGTACCGCGACCTGTCCCAGCCGCTGCGGGAGGTGGGGGCACTGCTGGAGGCGCAGGCCGTGCATCCGCACCGCAGCGCCTACAACCACCTGCGCTACCTTGCCCAGACCAACGGGATCCATGACCGGCGCGTCGCCGAGGTGCTCGACCTGGTCGGGCTCCGGGACGCGGCCAAGAGGAAGGCGGGGACGTTCTCCCTGGGCATGAGCCAGCGGCTCGGCATCGCCGCCGCCCTGCTCGGCGACCCGCCGGTGCTGCTGTTCGACGAGCCGGTGAACGGGCTGGACCCCGAGGGGGTCCTGTGGATCCGCACGCTGATGCGCGGCCTGGCCGCCGAAGGGCGCACGGTGCTGGTCTCCAGCCACCTGATGGGCGAGATGGCGCTGACGGCCGACCGGCTGGTGGTCATCGGCAAGGGCAAGCTCATCGCCGACGCGGACACCGCCACGTTCACCGACACCGGCGAGGGGGTGCTCGTCCGTACACCTGAGGCCGTGATGTTCACCCGGCTGCTGCTGCTGGCCGGAGCCCGGGTGCGGGCGGGCCTCGACGGCGAGCTGATCGTGACCGGCCTGACCGCGCCCGACATCGGGCGGCTGGCCGCCACCGAGGCCGTGCCCCTGTTCGAGCTCGCCCCACGCCGTACCAGCCTGGAGGAGGCCTTCATGGAGCTCACCCGTGACAGCGTCGAGTACGGAGTGCCCCGATGACCGCCGCGGGTGTGCTGCGCGCCGAATGGACCAAGTTCGCCACCATCCGCTCCACGACGGTCCTCTCCGTGGCGATCGTCGCGATCTCGACGATGTTCGGCTGGCTGTTCGGCACCGCGAGCGCCAACCAGTCCGCCGCCTCGGTACAGGACCGGCTGGACTTCGACCCGATGACCTCGGCCACCCGGGGCCTGTTCATCGTGCAGTTGCTGGTCGCGGGGCTGGGCGCGCTGGTGGCCTCGTCCGAGTACGGCTCGGGCACGATCCGCGCGAGCGCCGCGGCCGTGGGCCGGCGACGGCTGCTGACCGTCAAGGCCGGGATGACCGTGCTGGCCGCACTTCCGGTGAGCGTGGCGGCCGTGTGGCTGATGGTCCTGACCTGCATGGCGACGCTTTCGGCTCGCGGGGCGCCGGCCGTCTGGTTCGGCGACGCCGCCCTCGTCCGCGTCCTGACGCTCGGCCCGCTCGTGCTCACGCTGCTGGCGCTCTTCGGGCTGGCACTCGGCTTCCTGATGCGGGCCACGGCCGCCGCCGTGAACGTCAGCACCGCGTTCCTGCTGATCCCGATCTTCGCCGGGTCCTCTCCTGGCTGGCTGCGCGAGCTCCTGGGCGTCTACTGGCCGAACGTGGCGGCCTTCGCGGCCGCCTCGGGCCGGGCCGACGCCGGCCTGTCCCCTTGGGTGGGGTTCGGGATCCTCGTCGGGTTCACGGCGGTCATGCTGGGTGTCGCGTTCGTACGGTTCGAGGCCCGCGATCTCTGATCCGCTCGTACGGACTCGTAGGCTCGGTCACAACAGGGAGGACAGCAGTTGGGTGACGGCGAACGGCTGCTCGTGGTCGACGACGAACCCACCGTCAGGGAGCTGCTCTCGGCGACCCTGCGCTTCGCCGGCTTCACCGTGAGCTCGGCCGAGAGCGGTGTCCAGGCGCTGGAGTCGGCCCGAGCCGACCCGCCCGACCTGGTGCTGCTCGACGTCATGCTGCCCGACCTGGACGGCTTCGAGGTCATCCGCCGACTCAGGCTGCTGCCCCGGGGCGACGGCCGGCCGGGACCCGTGCCGGTGCTGTTCCTGACGGCCCGCGACGCCACGGCAGACAAGATCAACGGGCTGCGGCTGGGCGGCGACGACTATGTGACCAAGCCGTTCGACCTGGAGGAGCTCCTGGCCCGCATCAGCGCCATACTCCGGCGCACGGGCGCGGCTCCCGGCAACGACACGCTGCGCGTGGCCGACCTGGAGGTCGATCCCGAGGGCCACCAGGTGACCAGGGCGGGTCAGGCCGTACGGCTGTCTCCGACGGAGTTCAGGCTGCTGCTCCATCTCGTGCTCAACGCCGGGCGGGTGCTGTCCAAGGCGCAGATCCTCGAACACGTCTGGCGCTACGACTTCGCCGGGGACTCCAGCATCGTCGACACCTACGTCAGTTACCTGCGCCGCAAGATCGACACCGGTGAGACGAAGCTGATCCACACCGTGCACGGCGTCGGATACGTGCTGCGCAGGCCCAAGCGATGATCAGGCGCCTGTCCCTGCGGCTCAGGCTGCTGGCCATCACGGTGGCGCTGCTGTTCGTCGGGCTGGTGGTGATCAGTTCGGTGGTCGTGCAGCAGCTGGAATCCCAGCTGCTGAGCAGGATCGACGCGAAGCTGGAACCCATGGGCAGCGCCCTGTCCATGATCCCGCCCGACCTGGCCGTCCGGCTGCGACAGGGCGCGGCGAACACCCCCCTGGCGCCGGGCGGGTCGCCGTCCGGCCCCGACGAGCGGGGGTACGCGGCCTACCTGTCCGCCAACGGCACGCTCCTGCGGGAGCTGACCACCGGGGGACGCCCCGAACTGCCCCGGCTGGACTCCGCGACCGTCGCCACCCGCGCGAAGCGGCCGTTCACCGTGAGCGGCGCCGATGGCACGGGATGGCGGGCGGTGGCGCTGCCCAAGGCCGGACGGGACGGCTCCGCTCACGCCAGTGTCGTCGTCGCGCTCTCGCTCGACGGCATGGACGCCACGATCGACCGGGTGCGGGTCGTCTGTCTCATCGCGGGTTCGGTGCTGCTGGCCGTACTCGCTCTCGTCGGCGGCGTGGCGATCCGGACGGGGCTCGCGCCGCTGCGGCGGGTCGAGGAGACCGCGGCGGCCATCGCGGGCGGCGATCTGACCCGGCGCGTACCGTACCTGGCCATGCCGGGGACGGAGGTCGGGCGGCTCGCGCACGCGCTGAACGGCATGCTCGCCCAGATCGAGCAGGGGTTCGCCGCCCGCGCCGAGTCCGAGGCCCGTATGCGCGGGTTCGTCGCCGACGTCAGCCACGAGCTGCGTACCCCGCTGTTCGGCATCAAGGGGTTCTCGGAGCTGTATCGCATGGGCGGCACGGACGCCGACGCGGCGCTGGCCCGCATCGAGAGCGAGTCCGGGCGTCTGGCGCGGCTGGTGGACGACCTGCTGCTGCTCGCCTTCCTTGATGAACCCACGACCGCGGGGCTCGACCTCACGCCCATGGACCTGCGTACGCTGGCCGCCGACGCGCGGCACGACTTCGCCGCGCTGGACCCGTCCAGGCCGATCGCGTTCACCGGCCCCGCCGGCGGCCCCGCGGCCAGCGCCCCCGTGCTGGGCGACGAGGCCAGGCTGCGGCAGGTGGTCAGCAACCTCGTCGGCAACGCCGTCACCCACACCCCGGCCGGCTCCCCGGTCAGGATCGGCGTCGGCACCCTCAGCGACCAGGCGGTGCTGGTCATCGAGGACGAAGGGCCGGGGCTCAGCGCCGAGGAGTCGGCCCGCGTCTTCGATCGCTTCTACCGCGCCGACGGCTCGAGGACCCGGTCCACGGGAGGGGCGGGACTCGGCCTGGCCATCGTGCGCTCCATCGTCGCCGCCCACGGGGGACGCGTGGAGGTCCGCTCCGCGCCGGGGCGGGGAGCGGCCTTCCAGGTCCTGCTCCCCGCCATCGACCAGTGACTCCGGCCCCGGCAAGCGCTACTTGCGCTTGGTGACCTCTTCGGTGAGCTGCGGCACCACCTGGTGCAGGTCGCCCACGACGCCGTAGTCGGCGAGCTCGAAGATCGGCGCCTCCGGGTCCTTGTTGATCGCGACGATGGTCTTCGCGGTCTGCATCCCGGCCCGGTGCTGAATCGCGCCGGAGATGCCGGCCGCGATGTACAGCTGCGGCGACACCGTCTTGCCCGTCTGGCCCACCTGGAACTGGTGGGGGTACCAGCCCGCGTCGGTGGCGGCGCGGGAGGCGCCCACGGCCGCGCCCAGGGCGTCGGCCAGGCCCTCGATGACCGAGAAGTTCTCGGCCGAGCCGACGCCGCGGCCGCCGGAGACCACGATCGCGGCCTCGGTCAGCTCGGGGCGCGCGCCCTTCTCCTGCTTCACGCGCTCCAGGACACGGGCGGCCTTGGCGGACTCGGTCAGGGTGACCGACACCTGCTCCTCGGTGCCCGCGCCCGCGGCGGCCTCGGGGGCCGTCGAGTTGGGGCGTACGGCGACGATCGGCGTGCCCTTGCGCACCTTCGAGCGGACGTTGACGCCGCCGCCGAAGATGGACTGGTCGGCCACGAAGCCCTCGCCGAGGCCCACGGCGTCGGTGATGACGCCCGAGTCGGTCTTGACCGCGAGCCGGCCGGCGACCTCCTTGCCCTCGGTCGTGGCGGCCACCAGCACGGCGGCGGGCGACTTGTCGGCCACGAGCTGGGCGAGCAGCTCGGCCTTGGGCGCGACGACGTAGTCGACGATCTCGTCGGCTCCGGCGACGTAGATCTTCTCGGCACCGTATTCGGCGAGCCTGGCCTTGGCCGCGTCGGTGATGCCGGGTCCGGCCCAGACGGCGGCCGGTGTGCCGAGCGAGCGGGCCAGGGTCAGCAGTTCGAGTGTGACCTTCTTGACCTCGCCGTCGACGTGCTCGACGAGAACGAGAATCTCCGACATATCAGCTGTCTCTCCCGTGCTCAGATGAACTTCTTGGACGCGAGGAAGTCGGCGGCCTTCGAGCCTCCGTCGCCCTCGTCCTTGACGATCGTGCCGGCCGCGCGCGGCGGGGCCGCGGCGAACTCGACGACCTCGGACCAGGCCGCGTCCAGGCCGACCTGGTCGGCCGCGATCTCCGCGTCGCCGATGGCCAGCGTCTCCACCGGCTTCTTCTTGGCCGCCATGATGCCCTTGAAGGACGGGTAGCGCGGGTCGTTGATCTTCTCCACCACGGACACGACGGCGGGCAACTGGGCCGCGACCTTGTCGAACCCGTAGTCGGTGATCCGCTGGATCACGATCTCGGAGCCCTCGATGTCGACCTTCTTGGCGAGGGTGAGCTGGGGTGCGCCCAGGCGCTCGGCCAGCATCGCGGCCAGCACGCCCGTACGCGCGTCGGTGGACTCCGAGCCCAGGATGACCAGGTCGAAACCGATCTTCTTGAGCACCTGCGCCATCGCATAGGAGGTCGACAGGGCGTCGGAGCCGTGCAGCGCGTCATCCGTCAGGTGGACGGCCTTGTCCGCGCCCATGGCCAGGGCCTTGCGGATGGTCTCGGTGGCCCGGCCCGGTCCCATGGTGAGAACGGTCACCTCACCGCCGTGGGCTTCCTTGAGCTTCAGGGCCTCCTCGACCGCATACTCGTCAAGCTCGTTCACCACGCCGTCGACGGCGTCACGGTCGAGCGTCTTGTCATCGGACCGGAGCTTGCGCTCGGTCGCCGTGTCGGGGACCTGCTTCACGCAGACGACGATGTTCATGGCCGGTGGCCGACCTCCCGTGTTCGCGTGCGCCGACGCTCGGCGCCTGATGCTTGCTGACAGACTGCCAGGTGTCCCATGGGGGCCGTGACAGCGGGTGCTCTCGCGGCCATGTTACCCATGAGTAGCTTAGGCGCAAGCAAGCAAGGCTTACGACAAAGCACCCACCACCCTACCGAACTTTATTCCGTTGCCTGAGTTCAGGCCGACATCAGGAAGACGACCCCGACCACCAGCGCCGTACCGGCGAACAGTGCGAGTGTGAACGTACTGAAGACCGTGCTCAGCCCCAGGCAGAGCCCCGCGGCGCCGAGCATCCCGGCGAAATCGAAGATGATCCGGCTCATCCGGAAGCGGCCGCGCCTGAACAGCGCCACCCCCGCGTCGGCCACCGCCACCAGCGCGTACGCGGCCAGCAGGAACAGCGTCACCTCCGGCAGCGGCTCCCGCGCGGCGGCGGCCAGCAGCGCCACGAACAGCCCGGAGCCGATCAGCCAGCGCCTGCGTACCTTCTCTCGATGCCTGGCCCTGGACTCCTCGACCGACGGACGGACCCGCTCCTGGCCCGGCCGCCACTCCCGGGTCTCCAGGTCGTGCGCCTCACCGGGCCGGGGGCGCAGGGCCGTGGCGGGCGGGCGGATGGCGTAATGGACAGCCTCGACGCCGAGCCTGGCGCAGATCTGCGCGGCCGTCGGCCGCGCGAGCGGGTCGGTGGCCAGGCACTCGCGCAGCAGCGGGCTCAGCCAGTCGGGGACCCCCTCCAGGTCGGCGTCGTGGTGCACGACGCGGTAGGCGACCGCCGAGGCCGGTCCCTGCCCGTACGGCTGCCGCCCCGTGGCCGCGTAGGCCAGCGTGGCCCCGAACGAGAACACGTCGGCCGCCATCCCCGACTCCTTGCCCTCCAGCACCTCGGGCGCCAGATAGCCGGGCGTGCCCACCACGGCCCCCGAGGCCGTGACCGAGAGGGAGTCGAGCGCGCTGGCGATGCCGAAGTCGATGACCACCGGCTCACCTTCGGCCATCATCACGTTGGCCGGTTTCAGATCCCGATGCACGACGCCCGCCTCGTGCATGGCCAGCAACGCGTCGGCCAGTCCGGCGGCCAGCTGCCGGAGCTCGGCCACCGGCGTGGGGACCGCGCTGAGCGGCCTGCCCTGGACGTAACGGGTCACCAGATAGGGCTTGTCGACGTCGAGCGAGGCGTCCAGCACCTCGGCCACGTGCGGCCCGCCCACTAACCGCATCGTCTCCACCTCGCGCGCCAGCCGGGTCAGCGCGCCGCTGCCGGCCGTCACGTGCGGGTGCAGGACCTTGACCGCCACCGTACGGCCCTCGGGGTCGAGCGCCAGGTGCACCTCACCGAACCCGCCCGCCCCGAGCCGGGAGAGTAACTGATACGGGCCCAGCCGCTCGCTCATACCCCTTTTCTCCCCCCGGAGCGGGCCAAGACACTTACGACCAGGGTGACAGGAACCCCATCCCCACGCCGTCGAGCAGATCGTTGATCAGGCCGGTGATCAAGCCCATCGTGCTCCGTCGCGCGTCGCTGGTCAGCTCGTTGATCACGGTCTCCGGAGCCCGCCAGGGCGCCCACGTCGGGGCCTGACCCATCGCGAACATCACCGCGAACATCGCGGCCGTACCGACGATCAGTGCGGCGACCAGGGCCGCGCCGGGAGTGCGCAGGATGCCGGTGAGCGAGCGCGTGACCGCCTTGCGCGGCGCGCCGCCGCCCGGCAGCACGAACAGCCCGGCTGTGAAGGCGCCCGCGCCGTACGCGGCGGCGGCGTTGACGCTCATCCCGCCACCCCAGCGCAGCACGCCCCAGACACAGACGCCGAACATCAGCGCCAGCGGCACGTGGACCAGCGTCACAAGCGCGGCCTTGACCAGCGCCCACGGCGTGCCGACCAGGACGAGCAGCGGATCGGCCGCGCTGCTCCCCCGCACCTGCCGGCGCTTGACCATGTCGCCGAAGAGGTATTCGCCCACCCGCAGCACCAACGCCAGCGCGACCGCCACCGCGCTCACCGCGACGGGCAGCACGACGGCCAGCGCGGTCAGCGTGACCAGCAGCAGCAGGCCGACGAACTGGCTGCCGACCAGGTAGCGCTTGCGCTCGGCCGGCGGTGTGTAGGGAGGCGGCGGCGCGACCGGCCGCTGCTGACCCGCCTGGGTGGCCGGGCGGTAGGCGGGCGGGTGTGTCGGCGGCGCCGGGTAGCCCGCGACCCGCTGGTCGACGCGCGGGGCCGGGTGCCGCTCCGGCATCGGCGCCGGGACGTAGGGCGGCGGCCGCTCCTCGCGCGGCGGCTTCTCCTCGCGCGCGGGCGCGGGCGGGGTGCCGTACGCGACCGGCGGCAGCAGGTCGGAGTAGTTCTCCATGACCCGCGTCCGGTTGCCCATCCGCTTGGTCCCGGTCGGCCCGTCGGCGGACGTCTCGTGGAAGGAGGTCACCGACGGGTCCAGCGCCCTGGCCATCCGCAGGAGCTCCTGGGCGCCGGGCCGGGCACTGGGCTCGACCCGCAGCGCGCGGCTCAGCCAGCCGCGCAGCCAGGCGGGCGCCTTGTCGATCTGCGCGCGCCCTTCCATGATGTTGAAGCAGACCGCCTCGAACGTGCCCGTGCCGAACGGCGGCGCGCCCGTCGCGGCGAAGAACACCGTGGAGGCCAGCGCGTGCACGTCGGCCGCCTGGGTGATCTCCGAGTCGCGGATGATCTCGGGCGCCAGGTAGCCGGGCGTGCCGACGAACATCCCCGTCTGCGTCAGCCGGGTCGCGTTGACCAGGTGCGCGATGCCGAAGTCGATGACCAGCGGATCGCCGTTGACCAGCATCACGTTGGACGGCTTGAAGTCGCGGTGGATCACCTCGGCGGCGTGGATGGCCACCAGCGCCTGGCACAGGCCCTGGGCCAACCTGATGACCTCGCGCGCCTCCAGCGCGCCCTCCGCCAGCACCGTCTCCTCGAGTGTGCGGCCGGGGGCGAAGCGGGTCACGACGTACGGCTGGCCGCCGACGAGCTCGGCGTCGAGCACCTCGGCCACGTGCGGGCTGCGCACCCGGCGCATGGTCTCGACCTCGCGCGTCAGCCGGTCACGGGCCTTCAGGTCGGCCGCGACATGCGGGTGCAGGACCTTGATGGCGACCTCGCGGCCCTCGGTGTCGAGGCCCAGGTGGACCACGCCCATGCCGCCTTCGCCGATCTTCCTGACCAGCCGGTAGGGGCCGAGCCGCTCCGGCGCCTGCGTGCTCATCGCCACCGTCCCGGCGTCATCCCCCTGTGCTCCCCTTCAGTCCGTTGAGCTGGGTCACCACAGGTCCGACGTTCAGCGGAGCCCATACGGCCCTCCTCGCGTTGTCGAACGAGCTGTAAGCGAGGATCAGGGAGAGCGCGGCCCCCGCCGCGAGAACTCCCACCATCACCATCGCCGCTGTTCTCGAGGGTACGAGCGATGAGAGGGTTCTGCGCATTTGCCTTCCAGGCCCCTCCACTCCGGGGCCCGCGCAGACGGTCCACAGGGCGATCGCCGCGCCCCAGGCCAAGGCGTTGTAGGGGTTCATCTTGACGAACACGGTGAGCAGCAGCGTCACCGGTAGCCCCAGAATAAGGGCGTAGAAGAACAGCGCGAACGTGATCCCCACCGACTTGGCCAGTTTTTTGGGGAAGGCGAAGACGCGCACCACGTCCAGCGCTGCCGACCCGGTGGACCTGCGCGCGACGAGCTCCGGCTGGGCCAGGTCGGCCGCGCGGAGCAGCACCACGACCGGGATCACCAGCAGGCCCACCAGCACGGGCGCCACCACGGCCACCATGATCATCACGATCAGCAGCATCGCGCTCGCCAGGCCGTAGGCCCGGGACCGCTGCAGCACCTGCCCAGGGCGGGCCGCCGGGATGAACGGCTCGCGCTTGGTCCGCAGGTCGGGCTGCTGCCCATAGGCGTCTCTCCTGGTCTGCGCCTCGTGCGGCAGGTAGGGCTGCGCCTGCGGATCGTGCGGGAACTGGCCCTGGACCGGGATGTAGGGCGGCGGTTGGACCGGGTTGCCTCGCCCGTAGTCGGGCGCTTCGGGGCGTACCCGGCGGGTGGGGACGTCGGGCGGGTCGGGGCGTACGCGCCGGGTGGGCACGTCGGCGTCGGCCGGCGACGGCGTGTGGCTGTTGCTCGGCTGATTGTTGCCCTGCTGATTGTTGCCCTGCCCGGAGACCTGCCACGGCTGCGGGTTGGCCTCGCGCTGCATTTTGCGCAGCTCTTCCGGGGTCACCCGGCGGGTCGGATAGGGGTCGCCCTGCTGCTCGGGGAGCAGCGAGACGTACTGCTGCTCCTGCGGCGGCGGCTGGGGCGGCTGACCCTGGGGCTGCCAGTTCGGGCCGGACCCCTGGTGCGGCTGGCCCGGGTGCGGGGGCTGCTGGCGCAGCTGGCCGTCGACGAGCCGGCGCGGCGTCATGGGCGGCGTCGAGATGTCGTACGAGGGCTTGTCGGCCAGCGGCTGCGGCGTCGGCAGCTCGAGCGACGGGTTGGAGCGATCGGACCGGGGCACGGTCGAGATCTCGTCGCGCTCGTTGCCCGGCGGCCTGGGCAGCATCCTGGCAGTCTGCTCGGCCAGCTCGGCCGCCTTGGGCCGCTTGGCGGGGTTGCGCTGGAAGGCCGCCTTGAGCAGCGGCTGCAGCTCCTTCGGGGCCGCACTCACGTCGGCCTTGCCCGCGGTGATGTTGTAGAAGATCATCTCCAGCGTGCCCTTGCCGAAGGGCGGCTGGCCGGTGCCCGCGTACAGCAGCGTGCCCGCCCAGGCGTGGATGTCGACCTCGGGCCCGGCCTCCTGACCCTCGATGATCTCGGGGGCGAGGTATCCGGGCGTGCCGATGAACATCCCCGTCTGCGTCAGCCTGGTCGCGTCGACCGCCTGGGCGATGCCGAAGTCGATCAGGACCGGCTCGCCGTCGATGATCAGCACGTTGCCCGGCTTGAGGTCGCGGTGGATCACGCCGACCGCGTGCACGGCGGCCAGCGCGGTCGCGACCCCGTGCGCGATCTTGACCAGCGCGGGCAGGTCGAGCGGACCGTCGTCCTTGACGATCTCGTCGAGTGGCCGCCCGGCGACGTAACGCGTGACGATGTAGGGCCGATGACCCGTCACATCGGCGTCGATCACCTCGGCGATGTATTTGCTGCGCGCGCGGCGCATGGTCTCGACTTCACGCGACAGACGCCGCCTGGCGACCTCGTCGCCGGCGACCTCCGCGCGCAGGACCTTGACCGCCACCTGCCTACCCTGCGGGTCGACAGCGAGGTGGACAACGCCCATCCCGCCTTCGCCGAGCCGCCTGAGCAGCCGGTAAGGGCCGAGTCGGTCATCGTTCATGGCATGAAGCACCATACCGGCTTAATCCCCGCCCACGAGATGAACCATGAGGCCACATTCCCACTCGTACAACGTCCCGAAGGGGCCCATCGGTTTCCCATTCAACGGTCTCGAATTGGCTTCAGTTTCTGGCTTCAGTTGGCCAGGGGAAGGGTCTCCGCCCCCTTCAACCCGGCGAGCGCGGCCCCGGAGACGGCCAACTTCGACCGCCGAACCCCGCTTCCGATCACTACCCTGTCGTGCTCGGCGACCTTCGTGTCCACCAGGATCGGCCAGTCGGCGGGCAGGCCGAGCGGGGTGATGCCGCCGTATTCCATCCCGGTGAGCTCGACCGCCTCCGCCATCGGGGCGAAGCTCGCCTTGCGCGCGTCGAGATGCCTGCGTACGACGCCGTTGACGTCGACCCGCATCGTCGCGAGCACCATGCACGCCGCATAGCGCGTCTCGCCGCCGCGCTTGGCCGCGACGACCACGCAGTTGGCCGACTCGTCGAGCGTCACGCCGTAGCGCTCGCAGAACGCCGCCGTATCGGCCAGCTCGGGGTCGATCTCGGCCACTTCGACGCCCGCCAGCCCCTGCACGGCAAGGGCCACCGGATCGGCCAGCAGGTCGGTCCGGTCGGTCGCGGGCACCCAGTCCAACGTCATCCCATCTCCTCGATCGCTCACCCAGGACCTTACGCCGGTCACCTGAGCAGCGCGCGACGTCACGGTGACTGCAGCACCCGTTGGTGCAGCTGGGTGACGGCGCCACGGGCCGACTCCATGGAGCCCGCCTGCCACGCGATCAGATGGGTGAGCCAGTCGCCCGCGAAGTAAACCCTTCCGCTGGGGCGTTGCAGAAGAGTGAAGGACGAATCAAAGGCGGGCCAGCGTACCCAGCCGCCCTGGATGTGCTCCTGGCGGTCCCAGGCGATGGAGACGCTGGAGAGGAGGTCCTTGCCGTACTTGTCGCCGTGGATCTTCCTGCCCTGGGTGAGGGCGCGGCGTCTGCGGTCATCCGGGGTGAGGGCGCCGTAGAGCTCGGCGTTCTGGTCGGTGTTGTAGTAGCCGACGAGCACGCCGCGCTGGGCGTGGAAGCCCGCCGACGGGTACCAGATGTGGGTGATGTCCAGGTCTGTCTCGGTCACGCCGCCGTAGATGCGGTCTTCCAGCTCCCACCAGCGCCGGCCGTACTCCAGGCCGATCTTGCCGCTTGCCACCGGGATGGGCGTCTTGAGCGCGGCCGTGACGGGGGCGCCGAGGTTGTGCGGGATCTTCGCGAGCAGGTGGGGCGGCAGGGTGGCGATGCAGTAGTCGGCCTTGAGAGAGCCGCCGTCCCAGGTCACCTCGACGCCGTCGGCCAGGTTGGTGATCTTGGTGACCTTGACGCCGGTCCTGATCCGGTCCGCGCCGACCGCCTCGGTGAGCTTGACGACGATGGCGTCCATGCCGCCGACGGGCTGCAGCATGGGGGTCGACTGCTCGTAGCCGAAGTCGTTGGTGATGGAACGGCCGGTGCCGGCGGCGAGGACCGCGTGCAGGGTGCCGGGGGCCGCGATGGGGGTGCCGCCGTCCAGCGCCGGATATTTCACGAAACCCCGGCGGTCGGAGCCTTCGTAATCGAGCTTGGGCCCCAGATCGCCGAACCTGCGCAGAAACTCCAGCAGTCGTTCCTGATCGTCCTTACCGACCTTCTTGTCGAGCGCCCCAACATTCGTCGCTTTAGCCAGCAGCTCCGCCACATACCCGTACATATCCGCACGCGCGGCCCTTGCCCGGATTGTCTGCCCGTTGGTGTGGACGAGCGCCTGGCCGTTGTTGTTGATGAACGTCTCGATCGGGATGCCCAGCTCGCGGCAGTAGTCCAGGGTGACCATCCACGGCGCGATCCGCCCCGGGCCCGCGTTGAAGTAGACGCCCTCGCCGAACTTCACCTCCTGCGCGGGACCGTTGAGCTCGGTGAGCCGATCGCCGCCACGCAGCGTGAGGTTCCGGCCGCCGGCCCGGTCCTTGGCCTCCAGCAGCGTGCAGTCGTAGCCGGCCTTGCCCAGCTCGTACGCGGCGGTCAGCCCGGCGACCCCCGCCCCGATGATCACCACTTTGGCGGCCGCCTTGCCGCGCAGCGAGAAGTCGCCCTGCTGGGGCGCGGCGAAGTCCTTGTCCTGCTGGGACGGCGCCAGACCCAGCGCGCCCATGGCGGCGTACATGGCTCCCGCACCACCCACCGCCCCGATACCGACGAGTAACCCCCGCCGGGTCAGCGCCGCGCCCTCCATGCCACTCGCTCCCAACTATGCGGGCCTGCCATTCCGTTGGCCTGCGTGCGCTGACCTGCTCTTCACCCGCCTGCGTTGCCGACCGGCTCATCACCCGCCTGCGTACGCCGACCTGCTCCTCACCGGCCCGCATGCGCCGACCGGCCATTCACCAACCCGTATGCGCTGACCTGCCATTCACCAGCCGGCGGGCGTCTGCTCTTTGCGGCGTTCAACCGTAGGGGCCGCTGCCACAGGAGATCTGACCACCGATCGTGGCGAAGATACCGAACAGCGCCATGATCTGTGCGAAGTCATCGGTAGTGAACTCGGTGTGACGCGATCCCACCGCCTTCACGCCGGGAACAAGTCCGACGGCGGCCGCGATGGCGGTGGAGTTCCACTCCACCCCCAGCGTGTACGGCGCAGCCACCCGGTAAGGCGTGAAGTCGCTCAACCGCCCCAACGCCCTAGCCGTCGCCTCACGAATCCGAGCCTGGGCAACGCTCGGCGGCAGCAGTTCGGCCGAGAACTTGTCGATCCCCTTCTTGACCGCCACCGTCTCCACATCGCCGAGCAACTCGCGCGCCTCTTCACCGACGGCCTCGTCACCGGTCACCAGCACCACCGGAACACCGTGGAACCCCGCACACGCCGCCACCAGCCGCGTCTCACCGCACACCTCGCCGTTGAGGTAGACGTTCTGGATCTCCTTGCCCATCCAGGTGTGGTTGAGCACACCGTTCGTCACCCCCGCGCGGGCGTGGTACCCCACGAAACACGCGGCCTGGAACGACCCGTCAACCCCCTGCGCCATCCGCTGTGCCTTACCCGGCCCCCGGATGAGGGTGGCGCGCGGGTCCAGCAGGTCGATCCGCAGATTCTTGGTGGACCCGTGAGCGTCGTTCACCAGCACCGTGGTCGCCCCGGCCGCGAACGCCCCCTCGACGGCGGCGTTGGCATCGGCGGTCATGAGCTCGCAGCCCCGCTCATAGCCCCGCTTGCCCGCGTGCATCTCCTCAGGGTCGGTGAGCCCGGTCACGCCCTCCATGTCGACCGACAAGTACACCTTCACAGTCCCACTCCCTCACCTGCGCACCCGACATCGACCAACGGCGTATCGACCATAGGCGGATCCGCCGAAACCGAATCGATCAACAGCAGATCGGCCGAAATCGTATCGACCAACGACAGATCGGCCGAAGGAGAACCGACCGAAGGCCGATCGACCGCCGGGGAATCGACCGAAGGCCGATAGGCCGAAGCCGTATCGGCCATCGGCGGGCCGAGCAAGAGGGATCGAACAGGGCGTGAGAGCGTCACATACCCCATGTCTCCACCCGGCGGACCTCGGCCTCGGTCATGAGCCCGACCTTGGACGTCATGAACCCGGTCGCCTGCTCACGCCACTGGGCCGGGATCTCGTCGAGCGCCGGCGGGTAGCAATGGTCGAGCCAGCTCGTCGACTCCTCCGTGGCGTCGAAATAGTCGAGCGCCTTCCCGAACAGCGTGTCCTCGATGCCGGGCACCCTCGCCAGGCCGTACTCGACCATCTCCTGTCCCCCGTACGGCGGAGGCTGGAGCCACTTGCGCACCCGGGGGTCATCGGCGGTGAAGGGCGTGTCGAGCGGCCGCCGTTCGACGGCGGCCTGAATGAGCTCCTTGTACAGGCACTTGCCACATCTGCGACACGGACCGTCGGTGCCCTGCAGGCACCATCGGACGTGCTCCTTGAGCTCCGAGTTCAGCGCCAGCCGCATGGTGACCGCTTCACTCACGCCGCCCACGGGAAGCACGATGTGTACGCCCGCCGCCGCGAACAACCGCCCCCACGCCCCGTGCGGCGCCCACATCAGGTTGTCGGGCGTGTAACGCAGAAGATAGCGATCCCCGCCGAGCCACCGTGAACCCAGTTCATACCCGAACGCCAGTCCACCGAGATCCATCTGGTCGGCGAGCAATAACGCCCCTGCCGCGACCGCGTGGTGTTCCGGGTATCCGGGCCGGGGCTCGGACAACGTGAATTCCAGGTCGGAGTCCACCACGGTGAGTTCCCGTCCGGTGCGCCTGGCCAGCCTGGCAAGGACGTCGGAGCGGTAGTGCGGCCACCGGTTCGGCACGCGGGGGTGCGGCACACGCCGGAAGTGCACGAACGGCGCCTCGGGATAGATGGTCGCCGCCGCCACGGAGTCCGCGCCACCGCTGTAGGAGATCGCCAGGTTCGTCCCGGTACGCCGGGCCTCCGCGCCAACCGGCCCGGCCTCGATCCCCCACCCGTCGTGCAGCGCGGCGGCCACTTCAGGGGAGATGGCCCGGTCGAACACGATCTCCTTACGCGTCCACGGCGCCACCACGGTCCACGCGGCGACGGCGAAGAGGTCGGGGTGCGCGTCTCCGGGCACCCCGGCGATGGTGCAGGAGTTGGTGGCCAGCTTGACCGGGTGCTCGTCGGCAGCTCTGCCGGTGATCTCGTCGTCGGCCCCGAGCCGGAACGTCAGCTCGCCTCCCGACCAGCTCACGCGCATGACGAATCCTCCGTCCGCGCAGCCTCACGCGGACCCGACGCCTGAGCACCATCCCCCGAACTCGACACCTCCGCGCCGTCACGCGGGCCCGGCGTTTGCGTGCCGTCGCCGGACCTGGAGGCTCGTACGCCCTCCCCGGAATCTGACGTCCGTGACTTGAGGTCGTCGATCGCCTGCCAGAGGAGGACCTCGTTCTGGAGCACGCCGTCCAGCGCCTTGGCCGTCTCCTGAGCCAGGCGGTGCGTGTCGTCGAGCCGGGCTTTGTCCGTGGGGGCGCTGGTGGGGGTGGTGGTGGCGGGTCTGGCGTTTCGTAGACGCTCGACCTCGTCCTGCAGGCTCGCCATCTCCCGGCGCAGGGTCTGGACCTCCCAGAGAGCGTCCCTGATGTCCTGACGGTGATCGCCGATGGAGATGTAGCGGGAATCGAACCACGTGCGCACGGCTTTGCGCAGGCGGGCGGGGACCAGGACGCGCATCATGAAACGCCACGATAGTGGCAAATCCACGGCCGCTAGGACGCTGTTTCCGAATGGCAACCAAGCTATCTAACTGGTGTCAACTTCCGCTGTCGCGACGGATAAATCGGCAGGCGTCCCACCACTCGTATCGCCCATACTCAGTTGTGTGAATCTCGGCGGCGTCCGCGGCGGTGGTGTCGTCGGCAGTGGCGGCGTCAGGCACGGCAGCAGCATCCGTGGCGTCGGCGGCGGGAGCAGCAGTGTCGCCCAGATTGTCGCCGCGTCCACCCGCCGTCCGCCACCCGCCGTCCGCCACCCGCCACCCGCCGTTCGCCGTCCGCCGTCCGCCGTTCGTCCTGCTGTCTCCAGGAGTCTGGTCGTGTCGTCCTTCCTGTCCTCAGGAGTCTGATCATGGTCCATGAGCTGGTCGCCCACGTACGGGAGGCGTTCGGGTGGGGTGAGGACGTTGTGGTGTCCGCAGGGCCGCGGGGCGCGCTGGGGCAGATCTGGCGGCTGGACGTCGGCCCGGCACGCTACGCGCTCAAGGAGATCTTCGCCGAGCCGCCGTCGGAGGCGTTGATCCAGGCGGAGCTGGCGTTCGGGCGGCGGGCGGCCGAGGCAGGGGTACGGCTGCCGGCCAGTCACCCCGACCGCGACGGGCGCCATCTGCTTGAGCCGCCCGGTGGGACGTGGCTGCGCGTGTACGACTGGCTCGACCTGCGGCCGGTCGAGCTGACGGCACCGGCCACACCGGGAGAGATCGGGGCGCTGCTCGCACGCCTGCACCGGTGCGCCCCGGCCGCGACGGTCGAGCCGGACGGCGGACCGCCCGCTCGCTGGTACGACCGCGTTCCCACCACGCCCGAGTGGGCGGAGGTGGCCACATCGGGTGCGGTGTGGGCCGCGAGACTCGCCGATCTGCTGGCCACGCTCCCAGAGCTGTGCGCGGCCGTCTCGCCGGTCGATCCCGCCGAGCTGATCGTCTGCCATCGCGACCTGCACCCGGAGAACGTCCTCGCCGACTCCGCCGGCGCGCTCGTGGTCATCGACTGGGACAACCTCGGACCGGCCATGCCGGGCCGGGAACTGGCGCGGGCGCTGTTCGACTGGTTCTGCGACGACTCGACCGCCGACCTCGAAGCCATGCGCGGCATGTATGAGGCGTACATAAGCGAGGGCGGTCCGGGCCGCATCACGGGCCCGGCGGACTTCACCATGCTTCTCGCGTCCCACCTGAACTTCCTGCTGGTCCAGGCCCGCGTCGCCCTCGACCCGCACGCCGAGCGGCGGCACCGCGAGTGGGCGGAACGTGAGATCGACGAGGCGCTGCGCATCCTGCCGACCGCACGGCAGCTGACCGACGTGCTGGAACTCACGCGCGGCCGCTAACGCACCGGGGCGAGGGCGACGGCCGCCCTGGAAGGTGGGTAGACTCCCCGCGCGTGATTGACCTGGACGAGCATGGCCGCCCCGAACCTCCGGTCGCGGCCGACGAAACCGCCACCCTCCTCGGCTACCTGGACTACCAGCGCGCGACCCTGGAGTGGAAGTGCGCCGGGCTGGACGCGGCCGGCCTGAACGCGACCGTCGGCGCCTCGACGATGACCCTCGGCGGGATGCTCAAGCACCTGGCCTATGTCGAGAGCTGGTGGTGCTCCCAGCGACTGTACGGGCACGCCCCGGAGCCCCCGTGGGACACCGTGGACTGGGAGGCCGATATCGACTGGGACTGGCACTCGGCCACCGAGGACACCCCTGAGCAACTCCTCACGCTCTGGCAGGACACCGTGGCCCGCTCCCGCTCCCTGGTCGCGGACGCGCTGGCTGACGGCGGCCTGGACCGGCTGGCCGTGCGCCCCTGGGCCGACGGCCGGGTACCCAGCCTCAGGTGGATCCTGTTCCATCTGGTCGAGGAGTACGCGCGGCACAACGGCCACGCCGACCTCCTCCGCGAGGCGGTGGACGGACGCACCGGGGAGTAGCCACCGAACGGGCGACTCCCAGGCGACCCATCTGGCCGAACGGACGACCCACCTGATCGATCAACCCGGTGGACCCCTGCGAGGCGGCCCGAACCCGGACCACCTGGACGCGGCACTCGCCGCCTCGTAAACCAGCTCATCTACGCCACGCGACACGAATATCATCACGGATAGCGACTCGCCGATGCGCTGAGTGATTCATGTTACGACGGACCTGCTGATCTTTCGAGAGCGTCTCAGGAGGTTCGATGACACTCATTCACGCTGGTCAAGCAGTCGCTGTCGCGGCCGCTCTGCTCGTTGCCCCGTTCACGGCGGCGTCGGCGGCGAACGCCGACACCGCCGGCGCGGCGCAGCGGCTCCTTCCCAAGTTCTCGGCGACCCTGGTGGCCCGTCACAGCGGCAAGTGTCTCGACGTGGCGGGCGTCAGCACCGCCGACGGGGCCAACGTCCACCAGTGGACCTGCATCAACGGGCAGGCCAACCAGGAGTGGAACTTCGTGGCGACCAGCGACGGCTACTACACCCTCCGTGCGACGCACAGCGGCAAGTGTCTGGACGTGTCGGGCGTCAGCACGGCCGACGGCGCCAACGTCCACCAGTGGACCTGCCTCAACCAGCAGCGCAACCAGGAGTGGCGGCTCGTCCAGAAGGACAACGGCTACTTCTCCCTCGTCGCTCGCCACAGCGGCAAGTGCCTGGACGTGGCGGGCGTCAGCACGGCCGAGGGAGCCAACGTCCATCAGTGGACCTGCCTGATCGGACAGCGCAACCAGGAGTGGCGACTCGCCTGAGCGACGACACCTGAGATGGCGGCGCCGTACACCACACGCGCGTGGTGTACGGCGTCAGGCGTCTTCGCCGTAGTTGAGGCGCTGCAGGAGATCGAGCAGGGTCGCGCGGTCGCCTGGCGACAGGGGGGCAAAGCAGTCGGTCAGGACCTCGTCGGCGACCCGGTGCCCCGCGTCGAGCATCTGCTCGCCGGCCGGTGTCAGATGGTGCTCGATGCGTCGCCCATGACCTGGCCGGCGTTCGATCAGGCCCTGAGCCGTCAGCCGGCCGGCAAGTGTGCCGAACGCCTGCTCGCTCTGGAATGTCGCCGAGGCCAGGGCGCGCGCCGGCGCCCCAGGTGACCGGCTGATCGCCCGCAGGGCATCCCACTGGGCCAGCGTGGTGCCGATGGCGGCGAGCCGGCTGTCCAGCGCCCGGTGCTGCCGGTATTGGGCTTGCTTGACCGCTCTTCCAAGGACCTGCAGTTCACCGAACACGAATCGAGTTTAGCAGCTACTCAACTAGCTTATATCAACAAGTTTAGTTATGGTGTGGCCATGCCTACGACAAGCCACACCATCGCGCTCTACCCGGACCTACCGCTCACCCTGTCCGAGGCCGGAACCGGCCGGCCCGTCCTGATCCTGCACGGCGGTGGCGGCCCGGCCACCGTCGCCGGGCTCGTCGACCATCTCGCGCAGACCGGCCACGCCATCGCCCCCACGCACCCCGGCTGGGACGGCACCGACCGCCCCGGCTGGTTCACCGGCATCGACGATCTCGCCCTCGCCTACCTGCACTATCTTCACGACCGGCAGCTGTCCGACGTGCTGGTCATCGGCTCCTCACTCGGCGGCTGGACCGCCGCCGAGATGGCCGTACGCGACAACGCGGGGATCATCACCAGGCTCGTCCTGATCGACCCCGTCGGAGTGCATGTCGAGACCGAGCCGATCAGAGACTTCTTCGCTCTCGACGCTCGTGGCGTCGCCGAGTACTCCTGGCACGACTCGGACCGCTTCTACGTCGATCCCGCCGACATCCCCGCCGGGCAACTCGCCCTCCGGCAGGGCAACATGGCCACCATGCGCGTCCTGGCCGGCGACCCGTACATGCACGACCCCAAGCTCGCCCACCGCCTGGCCCGCGTCGACCTGCCCACCCTGCTGCTCTGGGGGGAAAGCGACCGCATCGTCACCCCCGCCTACGGCGCGGCGTACGCGGCCGCCTTCGGCAACGCCCAGCTTGAGATCATCCCCGAGGCCGGCCACCTGCCACAGATCGAGCAGCCGGGAGCCACCTTCGCCCTGATCGACGCGTACATGCGCCAGACGAGCACCGCCACCGTCAAGGCCCAGTGACCTGTCACTCCATGTTGGTGTGCCTGGCGCGCATCGCCTCTCCTGTGGCGCCGATCAGCGCCCCGAGCTTCAGCACCATCACCTCGAACAGCACGAACAACGCGCCCTCATAGGCCGACCCCATCGGCAGCACGGATGCACGCCGGTCGCCGGCCATGGTCTGCGCCGGGATCACGAGCACGGCGTCGGCGAGGTCCACCGCGCCGCTCTCGGGCTCGGCGGTCAGCAGCAGGTTCGTCGCACCCGCCGCTGTCGCCGTCCGCATCAGCGCCAGGACCGTGGACGCTTCGCCGGGGCCGGAGGTGGCGAGGAAGACGTCCTCGCGCCCCAGCGCCGGCATGGTCATGTCGCCGACCACCGCCACCGGCAGACCGAGATGGAACAGGCGCATCGCGAAACCCTTGATCTGCAGCGCCTCCCGGCCGCAGCCGTAGACGCCGATCGTTCTGGCGTCGGCGATCAGCCGGCAGGCCGCGTCGATCGACTCTTCGTCGACGTTCGCGAGCACGGCGCCGAGCTCGTCGAGCACGCCGCGAAAGAGGTCGTCATTCACGACACCCGGTGACATACCTGCATGGCTACCCGGTACTGCCCGTTCATATGACAAAACGTCCAGGTCGGCCGAGGTGTGGGCCGACCTGGACGTCAACGGTCAGACGGATCAGACCTTAAGGATCAGACCTTAAGGATCAGACGAGGTCGAACCGGTCCAGGTTCATGACCTTGTCCCACGCGGCGACGAAGTCCTCGACGAACTTCTTCTTCGCGTCGTCGCTCGCGTAGACCTCCGCGAGCGCGCGCAGCTCGGAGTTGGACCCGAAGACGAGGTCGACCCGGCTACCGGTCCACTTGACCTCGCCCGTGACGGCGTCGCGGGCCTCGAACGTGGTCGCGTCCTCGGACGTCGCCTTCCACGTCGTACCCAGCTCGAGCAGGTTGACGAAGAAGTCGTTCGTCAGCGACCCGGGGGTCGCGGTGAGGACGCCGAGCGACGACTGCTGGTGGTTCGCGCCCAGGACGCGCAGACCACCGACGAGGACCGTCATCTCGGGGGCGCTCAGGGTCAGCAGGTTCGCCCGGTCGAGCAGCAGGTACTCGGCCGGCAGCCGGTTGCCCTTCCCGAGGTAGTTGCGGAACCCGTCGGCGACCGGCTCGAGCGCGGCGAACGACTCCACGTCGGTCTGCTCCTGCGCGGCGTCCACGCGACCCGGCGTGAAGGGGACCTCCACGTCGAAGCCGGCGGTCTTGGCGGCCTGCTCGACGGCCGCGGCACCGGCGAGCACGATCAGGTCGGCGAGCGAGATCTGCTTGCCGCCGGTCTGGGCGGCGTTGAAGGTGCTCTGGATGCCCTCCAGGGTACGCAGCACGATCGCCAGCTGGTCGGGGTCGTTGACCTCCCACCCGCTCTGGGGCTGGAGGCGGATGCGCGCGCCGTTGGCGCCGCCGCGCTTGTCGCTGCCACGGAAGGAGGACGCCGACGCCCACGCGGTGGACACCAGCTGGGACACCGACAGGCCCGAGGCCAGGACCTGGCCCTTGAGTGCGGCGATGTCCGCGGCGTCGACGAGCTCGTGCGTCACGGCGGGGAGCGGGTCCTGCCACAGCAGCGTCTCGGCCGGGACCTCCGAGCCGAGGTAACGCACGATCGGGCCCATGTCGCGGTGGGTCAGCTTGTACCAGGCGCGGGCGAAGGCGTCCGCGAACTCGGCGGGGTTCTCGAGGAAGCGGCGCGAGATCTGCTCGTAGATCGGGTCGACGCGGAGCGCGAGGTCGGTCGTCAGCATCGTCGGTGCGACGCGCTTCGACGGGTCGTGGGCGTCGGGGACGGTGTCCGCCCCGGCTCCGTCCTTCGGCCGCCACTGGTTGGCGCCGGCGGGACTCTTGAACAGCTCCCACTCGTAGCCGAACAGGATCTCGAAGAAGCTGTTGTCCCACGTCACGGGGGTGTTGGTCCAGATGCCCTCAAGGCCGCTGGTGATCGCGTCGGCGCCCTTGCCGGTGCCGAAGGAGTTCCGCCAGCCGAGGCCCTGCTCCTCGATCGAGGCGGCCTCGGGGTCGGGGCCGACGTTGTCCGCGGGGCCCGCGCCATGGGTCTTGCCGAAGGTGTGACCGCCCGCGATCAGGGCGACCGTCTCCTCGTCGTTCATCGCCATCCGGCGGAAGGTCTCACGGATGTCGCGAGCCGCGGCGAGCGGGTCCGGGTTGCCGTTCGGACCCTCCGGGTTGACGTAGATGAGGCCCATCTGTACCGCGCCGAGGGGGCTCTCGAGCTCCCGGTCGCCGGTGTAGCGCTCGTCGCCGAGCCAGGTGGTCTCGGGGCCCCAGTAGACGTCCTCGTCGGGCTCCCAGACGTCCGCGCGACCGCCGCCGAAGCCGAAGGTCTTGAAGCCCATCGACTCCAGGGCCACGTTGCCGGTGAGGATCATGAGGTCGGCCCAGGAGAGCTTCTGACCGTACTTCTTCTTGACCGGCCACAGCAGGCGGCGCGCCTTGTCGAGGTTGCCGTTGTCCGGCCAGCTGTTGAGGGGGGCGAAGCGCTGCTGCCCGGCCCCGGCGCCGCCGCGGCCGTCGCTGATCCGGTACGTGCCCGCACTGTGCCACGCCATCCGGATCATGAACGGGCCGTAGTTGCCGAAGTCGGCCGGCCACCAGTCCTGCGAGGTCGTCAGGACCTCGGCGATGTCCCGCTTGACGGCCGCGAGGTCGAGGGTCTTGAACGCCTCGGCGTAGTCGAACTCCTCACCGAGCGGGTTGGCCACGGCGGGGTTCTTGGCGAGGATCCTCAGGTTGAGCCGCTCCGGCCACCACTGGCGGTTCCCGCCGCCTTGAGTCGGGTGCGGGGCGCGCTCGTGCGCGACCGGGCAGCCACCTGCTCCCTCCGTCTTCGGGTCGGTGACGATCGCGTCATGGTTCTCGGTCATGGGAATCCTTCCGGACTATGTGGATCACGTGCTCAGGAAGTACGGGCGGTTGAACAGCTCAGGAAGTACGGGCGGTTGAACAGCTCAGGAAGTACGGGCGGTTGAACAGCCGGGGCACAGGCCCCAATAGATGACCTCGGCCTCGTCGACCGCGAAGCCGTGCTCGTCGGAGGCGGTCAGGCAGGGCGCCTCGCCGACCGCGCAGTCGACGTCGGCGACGGCACCGCACGACCGGCACACGATGTGGTGGTGGTTGTCCCCCACGCGCCCCTCGTACCGTGCCGGGCTGCCGGCCGGTTCGATGCGGCGTACGAGTCCCGCCGCGGTGAGCGCGTGGAGCGCCTCATAAACGGCTTGCAGCGAGATGTGGCCCACGCGATCGCGCACCCCGGAGGCGATCGCCTCGACGCCGAGGTGGTCACCGTCCCGGACGGCCTGGAGCAGCGCGACGCGGGCCGCTGTCACCCGCAGGCCGGCGCCGCGCAACTCCTCGGCGATGGTCGGAGTGCTGGATGCGGTCATGCGACCAAACCTACCTACATAAACACGAATGGTACAAGATAACGAATTATCCAAGTCTAGTGCGCACCTGGGCACCGTTCATCTCATAGCGGCGCGACACGCCGTCTGGAGAGTGAGCCTGGGGAGCGCGGCCGCCCTAGGACGCCGTCAACCAACGTGACACCAGCCACCACATAGGCCCGAGCTGTGGAACCAAGGCGACGGCCACACCGAGCTCAACGAGCTCGGCGTGGCCGGTTTGCTCCACCTGATGCACGACCGGAGGGAGTCCACCCTCAAGCCGTACGGTTCGCTCTACTGAACCAGGTTGGCCTGGTCTGCCGCCCCCGCCTGCCCGCCGCAGAACACCGCCTTGATGAGTTTGTCCAGGGCCTTCGGGAACACCACTGACTGGTCGACTGCGGCGTCCCCCATGGTCAGCGAGGCGGTCAGGGTCCTGCTGCCGTCAGGCGTGCTGTACATCAGCGACCCGTAGCCCCCCGGAGGGCTGCCGTCGTGGTTGAGGATGATGCCGGCGCAGTCCGGGCCGGTGTCCAGCACATACTGACCGAGTCCGTACTGGCCGAAGAGGCCGGTGCTCCTCGGGTCCGGCTTGCGCATCTCGGCCAGCAGCGAGGCCGGCAGGAGCTTGCCACTCTGCAGGGCGGAGAAGTACGTCTGGAGATCCTGGGTGGTCGAGATCATGTCACCGGCGCCGGCCAGCAGGGAGAGGTTCTGACGGGTGACGTCGACCACCTTCCACTGGTCGGCGTCCTGGTAACGGTAGTAGCCGTGGGCGTACGGTCCGGGGAGCTCGGTCCGGTTGCCCGGCACCACGGTGCCCCGCAGGCCGAGCGGCCCCAGGATCCGCCGCCGCATCTCCTCGGCGTACGAGCGGCCGGTGACCTTCTCGATCAGCAGCAGGGCCAGCGTGTAGTTGGTGTTGGCGTAGCTCCAGTTCGTCCCCGGCGCGAACTTCGCCGGCTTGGACAGCGCCAGCCGTACCAGCTCCTCGGGCTGGTAAGTGTGGAACCGGTTGTCCACCCAATCTTTGCCCGTGGCGGGGATCCCCGGCACGTACGTCCCGTCGGTGTAGTACTCGCCGGTGTAGTTGAACAACCCGCTGGTGTGCCGCAACATCATCCGCACGGTGATCCGCCGGTCCAGCCCGAGCTCGGGCAGGTAGCCGGCTACCGGGGCGTCCAACCCGATCTTGCCCTCGGCCACCAGCTGCAGCACCAGGGTCGCGGTAAAGCTCTTGGTGGAGCTGCCGATCCAGAACCGGCCGTTGGTCGGCGGCTTGGCGACCTCGCCCAGCTTGCGCACCCCGGCGCTGCCGACCCAGTCGCCCTGCTGATCGTGTACGCGTAGCTGCAGCCCGGCGTAACCGGAATCGACGACCTCCTGGATGACCTGCTGCAGCTCCGGGCGATCCGGCCCGGCGGCGGCCTTCGGCACGGCCACACTGTCGGCCGCGGCCACCCCGGGTGTGGCCACCCCAGCTAACAGCGCGGCCGCCAGCGCCGTGAGAGCCACTCGCCGGAAGACCTTGGTCGCCCTGATCGCTGGTGGGAATGCGGGTTTCATAGTTCCTCGTCTCTGGTGTCGCGCTTAGGCGAAGAGCTCATCGATGAGCCGCTGCACTGCCTTCTGGAACGCCCCTGCCTGGGACATCACGCCGCCATGTCACGGGGTCCGAAGAGGACCCCGTGACGAGCTGTGGCTGTCGCAGGTCGGCATCCGTCAAGCGGCGTCGAGGGCCTCAGTGATCTTGCGGGCCATCTCGGTCATGGTGGGGCTGGGCGCGCCCTTCTGGGGCCGGCCGGCTGCCTCGATGGCGACGACGACGGTACGGCGGAAGTTGTCGGCCTCTTCCGGAGCCTGCGCCTTGAGCAGGCTCATGGATGCGGTCAGCGCCGGCAGCACCTGGTCGGCGAGCGAGGCCACCGTCTTGCCGTACTTCACGCCCTTGGGCGCCTTGGTGAGCACGTGCCCGACCAGCCCGGTCGCGGAGATCAGGGCGATGGAGGCCTCGGTGGCGGCTTTGTGGGCCGAGCCGGCGGCACCGGCGGCGGACATCAGGGAGACGGCGCCCCAGCCGGCGGTCCGCAGGGTGAGCTTGTCCTGGTCGTTAAGGGTGATCGACATCGTGTTGTGCTCCTTCAGATCCGTTACGAAGTTCAAGGAACGGACGGAGATCGCACCCGGCCTTGAGGCCGCGATCGCTGAACCGTTCATGGCGTTTACGATCGCCGACCGCTCTGATACCGGGCCGTTGCCGTGCTGACGCGGCCGCTGACACGGCAACGCATGCCTGTCCCGGGGCCGCTGTTAGCGCCGTATCAGCGGCTCCCGGCATCGTCTAGCTCGTCGAACGATGAGGAGACGGCGACGGACGTGATCCGAGCCGAAGGGCTGATCAAGAGGTACGGGGAGACGACCGCGCTGAACGGGGTGGACCTGGAGGTCCCCGTGGGCAAGGTCATCGGCATCCCGGGGCCAAATAGGGGCCGGCAAGCGGGATGATCATGGTGGTTCGAGAGTCAGGCCGGCCTGTGGTGATCAGATGAGGCCGGTACTGGATCTTCTTGAGCTGACGCTTGACGATGCGGACCAGGCCATGGAGGTCAGCCACGACGAAGTCGCCGATCGAGCGTTTCAGCGGCCAGGCACGGCTCGCTCCAACTCGACCAGGGCCAGCGGGGGACCTTCACCGAAGTCGTGGTCGTGAGTCCTGCCGGTCTCGGCGAAGCCATTCTTGGCGTAGAAGCGGCGCGCTTGGGCGGAGTCCCGGAGCGTCCACAGATGCACGTCGTCGTACCCGGCGTCTCGCACTCGGTCCAAGACGGCCATCAACAGGGCCATCGCGATGCCGCTGCCCCAGACGTCCGGGTGGGCGAAGAAGGTATGGATCTCCGCGTGGCCGGGGCGGGAAGTGGAGGCCCCGAACCGGGCGAAGGCCCCCGGCCGCTCGTTCAAGCGCGCCAGCAGGATCGTGTCCATGCCCAGGCCCTTGGCCTCGACCTCGGCCAGAATGCCGTGCCACTTGGTGCGCCGCTCCTCGACCCCGGCCGCAGCGACCTTCGGCGTGCAAAACGGGCCATGCGAGACGCCCCAAGACAGGGCGTGGATCTCGCCGAGGACGTCCCCGTCACCCGGCTCCGCGGGGTGGACCGTGATCGCGTCAGGCATGGCGTAGACACTAACTGGCCTGGCCTGGTCATTCCGCAGCGGAGCCCTCGCCGGAGGCATGATCGAAGCCTTTGCGGCTCCCTGTCAGTACGTGAACGCCCGATCGCCGTAGAGGGCGACCGGGCGTTCATGGCTGTCTGCGGCAAGGACGGATGCCCTTGCTCAGAACTCGCCGTCCCTGGCTCCTGCCAGGAAGGCGGCCCACTCGTCGAGGGTGAAGATCAGCGCCGGCCCCTGCGGGTCCTTGCTGTCGCGAACGGCCACATGGTCGGGAACGAAAGTGACCTGCACACACTGACCGTTCGAGCCGCTGAAACTACTGGTGCGCCATTGGGCACGGGAGAGATCGACTTCCTTCTTCGCCATCCCGCACTCCTCTCACTTGGTGCTCGCAAGCACACAAGCGACCAGATCGCGTGTCGCTTCCGGACTGACCGCCATGGCTTGAAGTCGCTCCAATACGTTCCTATATCGTCGCGCGCTCTACTTCCGTGCGAAATCTCCCAAATATCTCATTCCGCGGAGCAGCCGGGCGGGACGATGCACGTGATCCGAGCCGAAGGGCTGATCAGGAGGTACGGCGAGACGACCGCGCTGGACGGGTGGACCTGGAGATCCCCATGGGCAAGGTCATCGGCATCCTGGGACCGGACGGGGCTGGCAAGCCGACCGTCAAGCTATGACCCCTAAATGGATCACGTCAAACCCCATGCAGGTCGCTGCGGTCCGTCTGTCTGTAGGGCGCGCAAGGAGCCCGCTCAGAGCGCCCGGTCGCCGCGAAAACGACTCGGGCGCTTTTGCTGTTGGTTGTGGAGCGTCCTGCTAGATCAGGTCGAACTGGCCGCCCTTGGTGCCCTTGAGGAAGGCGTGCCACTCGTCAGATGTGAACACGAGTACGGGGCCGTTGCGGTCCTTGGTGTCGCGGACGCCAATGCGGCCCCCGCTCAGAGGGGCGACTTCGACACAGTCGCCACCGGCGTTGCTGTAGCTGCTCTTGCGCCACGCCGCACGGGAGAATTCTGCCTCCATCCCCGCCTCTGCGCCCTTCTGCTTGCTCATTCTCACGCTTCCTTCGCCGCCGAGATGAGTAGATCGCGGGTTCTATCTGGGTCGTCCGCCTTGGCCATTAGATGGTTGAATACCACGTTATACCGGTCTATCAAGGCCGACTCCTCCATATAGAGGCTACCTGATTGACTCTCCTGATAGATCACGTCAGGGTCATTTGCCTCTGGGAAGCCGATGATCACAAAGCCGCCGTCCATGGCTGGGTGTGGCCCTGCCGCAAAGGGAAGCACTTGAAGGGTGACGTTCGGCGTCTCTGACATCTCGATCAGATGGTTTAGCTGGGCCTTCATGGTTTGGCGACCGGCGACGTGCCGTCGGATGACGGCCTCGTTCATGATGGCCCAAAGCCGTAGCGATCCGGTGGTGATTCGCTCTTGCCTGACCCTGCGAAACTCGATCATCCGGTCAACTTCCTCCGGCTTCCAGGGCATCGGGGCCACCCGGAGGTAAGCACGGTAGTAGTCGGCAGTCTGGAGCAGTCCAGGCACGAGTTCGGTGTCGTACCGGCGCAGTTCGGAGGCTTCGGCCTCCAGGCCGACGAAGATCTGAAACCAATCCGGGATGACGTCTACGTACGTATGCCACCATCCTCGTTGCCGAGCTTGACGTGCCAGTTGCAGAAGCTCTTCGCGAGCCTGATCCGTGATCCCGTACACGTCGAGGAGCGCCTTCAGGTCCGGGATGCGAATACCACGCCGTCCCGACTCGATGCGGCTTACCCATGATTGGTCGTATTCGAGCTGGATGGCTACCGCTTCCGACGTTAGTCCCGATTCTTTGCGCAAGCGGCGCAGCTCGCTGGCAAGGCGTCGGCGCCTCACGGTGGGGCTACTCCCGGCGGCCATATTCACCTCGACGTTAAGTGTTTGCTCCTTGCGCAATCAGAGTTCCGCACCCCGTGGCTACATGCAAGTGACAAATCAAGATGGCATCTTGCCAATCGTCGATGCCCATCGGCACTATGGTAGCGCCAACGGCCAGGGAATCGCCCGTGGAGTAGCAGCTGAGCGGGCAAATCATTCCATTTCATGATTACGAAATGCGATGAATTGCCCACTTGAGGCAATTCGCGGCGAAGCTCGTGGGCAACCGGTACGGAGTTCAAGGACACAGTCGCGCTCACCCCGAAGCGAGGTGCTGGCATGCGTACCTTCGATCACGATGAGGAACAGTTCATTCACTTAATGCGATTGACGTGGGATCTGGCTCAGCTCGGGGTGGCGCTGGCGATGCAGTGGCCTCGAAGGCACGAGCCGTTCATTTCCATCCCTCGGGCGCGGGGCGCTTTGCGGGTGCGGGCTGCGTTGAGGGGTGAGGACTGGGTCTTCACCTGGGGTCACGGTCAGGGTCGGTGGGTGGCCGCGTACGACGAGGACGCGGTTGCACGGGTCTGGGAGGAGGCGCAGTGACGGAGCGGTTTCTGGGCGAGATGGTGTTCCCCGGCGACGCCTGGGTGGTACCTGTGGCTCGTCGCAGCGTCGCGGCGATCCTGCTGGGTGCAGGTCATCGAGACGCGGACAACGCGCGGTTGATCGTCAGCGAGTTGGTCGCGAACGCCATTCAGCACACGGCCTCGGGTCGTGGTGGTGGCCTCGTCGCGGTGGATGTCGTCGGCTTCGGTACCGACGTGGCTCGGATCGAGGTGACCGATGACGGGGCCCGCACCATTCCGTGTCCGCGCGTGTCCGATGACCTGGACTCTCGCGGGCGGGGCCTGAGGCTGGTGGAGCAGATCTCGACCACATGGGGTATGCGACGGCTGGGCTCTGGCCACCTCACGGTCTGGGCGGAGTTCGCCACGGTGATGTGCGAGGCGACCGGCAATGCTCTGACGCGAGAGATCGGGGCGTGAGCTGGATGGTTCGATGGGATTTTCCGCCGCACTGCGAATCGCCGCACATTCCCACTCGGCCGGAATACGAACCGCTGTTGTGGATGCCGCCGCATGAGGGCGAGCCTGAAGCGCGGGTGTTGCGGTGGACCTGCGACTGTCAGCCGGTCGTGTACGAGCTGGTCGCGCTCGGCGGGGTGCGCTACATCCGTCGCACAATGAGCGTCAGGGGAAAAGGGTGGTTCATGAGACAGATCGCTGGATAGACGAGGTTGCGGACGCTTTCTGGAGCTCTCTGCTTTTTGGCCATGTGCGATAGCCGCCGCAGAAATACCTGCTAATCCCCTATGGCCAACGAATGACAATTTGTCTGGAAGCAAACCAGTGGCGAAGCGCGCGCGGGCGGAGCCCGCGGTCAGGGGGGCGTCTGAGCGAAGCGAAGGCCGTGCAGTGCGCGCAAGCGCCACGGAAGAACGCCGAGTCTTCAAAGCGCGAAGCGCCGATCGGCGAGCCCTTTGTGAACGCCTGTGGCGATGTCAGCGGTGGGGCTGGTCCAAGCGGCTGTGATGCGCCTGGCGCCATAGCCGGAGGCAGGTGCAGCACATCGTTGTGGCCTAGACGATACTGTGTGACGCACACTATCGTGTCCGATGTGAACGAGTCCGAATTGCTCGATGCGCACCGGCAAGAGCTGCGCCGTGGCTCTGTGGTGCTGGCCAGCCTCCTGGCCTTGCGGACGCCGGGGTACGGCTACGGCCTGCTGGAGGCGCTTGATCGCGCGGGGGTGCCGGTCGCGGCCAACACCCTCTACCCGTTGCTGCGCCGGTTGGAGAGCCAAGGTCTGCTGACCAGCGAGTGGGACACCAGTGAGGCCCGTCCGCGCAAGTTCTACCGCACCAGCCAGGACGGCATCCGCCTCGCTCGGGCACTGCTGCGTGAGTGGCAGGGGATCGACAAGGCCCTCACCCGCCTGGAGATCGAAGGGCAGGAACTGTGACCACTTCGCTGACCGACCGCTATGTCGCCCACACCGTACGACACTTACCCGAGAGGCACCGCCGCGAGATCGAGCGCGAGCTGCGTGCCGCGATCGCCGACGACATCGAGGCCCGCACCGCCCACGGCGAGGCGCCGGCCGATGCCGAGTACGCGGCGTTACGCGAGCTGGGCGACCCCGCACACCTGGCCGCCCGCTACGTTCACCGGGCCATGGCCCTCATCGGCCCCGACACCTACCCCGGCTATGTCCACGCACTGCGCGTGGCGTGCTGGTCGGTGCTGCCGGCCCTGTACGTCGTCCTGGCCCTCGTCCTGCGGGCCCACGGCGAGAACGCGTGGACGGCGATCTTCCGCCCCATCGGGATCACGCTGACCGTGGCGATGTACCTCGTGGTCGGCGTGACCGCCCTGTTCGCCATCGCCGATCGCCAGCGCGGCGCCCACCCCGAGACCACCGAACCCATCGAGCCCTGGACGCCGGACCGGTTGATCACGATCGAGAATCCGCGACCGGCGCGCTGGAGCGACCTGATCGTCGAGATCGTCCTGGCCGTCGTGCTGATCGCCGCGCTGTTCGCGCAGCGGGTGCTCTCGCCGGTGACCACCGCGGACGGCGCGTCCGTGCCGATCGTCAACCCCGGGCTCTGGGCCTTCTGGGTTCCCTACTTCATCGCCGTCACCGTGCTGGCTCTCGTCGTCAGAGCCGTGACTTTCCGGCTGCGCCAGTGGAGTCCCGCCACGGCCGTGGCCGCCACGGCGCTCACACTCGCGGGCACCGTACCGCTCGCCTGGCTGTTCTGGCAGGCTCAGGTGCTCAACCACGCCCTCACCCAGGACACGGGCGACCTCGCCACGCCGGGCAGCTGGATCGCCTGGCTCGCCGTTCTCATCCTCGCCCTCGTCACCACCGGCTCCCTCTTCCGGGCCTGGCGACCGCGCAGCGGCGGCGGCGAGGTCGACTCGATTGCCTTGCAGGTGGGGGCACAGAGATGACCGCACCTGCCACCACAGGCGGCAAATCGCCTGACCCGCGACGCGAGGTCGTCATCAACCTCGTCCTCAACGTGGCGGCCCCGCTCGCGATCTTCTACGGCCTACGCGCCGCCGGTGTCGGCCAGTGGCTCGCGCTAGCCCTGGGGGTGGTACCGCCGGGGGTTCGAGCGGTGTGGACCGTGACCAAGCGGAGGCGGGTCGACGGGCTCGCCGTGTTCACCCTGAGCATCCTTGTGCTCAGCGTCGCGGTGTCGTTCCTCACCGGCAGCACGCGCTTCCTGCTGGCCAAGGACGGCTGGATGACCGCCGTCGCGGGACTGTGGATGCTCGCGACACTGCCGCGTATGCCCTTCTACCACCAGGCCATTCGCTCGTTCACCACCGGAGCCACCCACGAACGCGCCGAGATCGCGTGGCGTGACTCACCGGCCTTCCGGCACATGATGCGGGTGGCGACCGCGATCTGGGGCGTCGGGCTGGTGCTGGACGCCGGAGTACGGGTGGTGCTGGCGTACACACTCCCCGTGGACCGGGTGCCGCTGGTCAGCGGGCTGCAGTACGTGGCGGTGTTCGTCGCCCTCGAGGTGAGCAGCCAGATCTACCTGCGGCGCGCGGGCGCGCGCGTCGACATCGAGACCGGGCAGGAACGGGAGGCGTCCTCATGACGACCGTGGTGCTGATCACCGGAGGAGCCAGCGGCATCGGCGCCGCGGTGGCCAGGCGCTTCGCCCGGGCCGGGGCCCGCGTGGTGATCGCGGACCTCGACGAGGTGGCGGGCCCGGTCGTCGCCGCCGAGGTCGGAGGTGTGTTCGTGCCGGCGGATGTCGCTCGCGAGCGGGACAACCACATCGCCGTCGAGGCCGCGGTGAACGCCTTCGGCAGGCTCGACATCGTGCATCTCAACGCCGGGACGGGCGGCGCCGGTGGCGCCGGCGACGACTTCGACCTCGACTGCTATCGCCGCATCATCGCGGTCAACATCGACGGCACCATGTTCGGCATCCGCGCGGCTCTGCCGGCGCTGGTCTCGGCGGGCGGCGGCGCCATCGTGGTGACTTCGAGCCTCGCCGGCATCGCGCCCAACCCGTTCGACCCCGTCTACTCCGCCAGTAAGCACGCCATCATCGGGCTGGTACGGTCACTCGCGCCCGCCCTGACCGAATCCGGTGTGACCATCAACGCCGTCTGCCCGGGTTTCGTCGACACACCGATGCTCGCCGGTATCCGCGACCACGTTCTCAGTAGCCACCTCGCCATCGCCGACCCGGACGAAGTCGCCGACGCGGTCCAAACCCTCACCCGACACGGCGCGACCGGCGAAGCCTGGATAGTGCAGGCCGGCCAACCACCGACACCGGTGACGTTTCCGGCGATCGACCTCAGCAGCACCAGCTGACGGAACACCCGGCCCCTCAACACGATCGACCTCAGCAGCACCAGCTGATGGCAGGCAGCAGGCGGCCGACCACCGAAGAGGTTGACGAAGGGGCGGTGGGTGTTTACGGTTCCGGGGGCGAAATTATCACGAAGGTTCCGAAAGTTTCGGAGGCGGCATGTTACGAGGCGTTGTCGCGATCACCCTGCTCGGTCTACCCATCATCCAGGCCCCGGCCCTGGCGGATCCCCCGGCGATCACCGTACGCGAGCGCGTTCGGCATCAGCACATCGACGGGTTCGGGATCTCCCAGGCGTTCCGCCGCAACGAGCTGGTCAAGGCGCTCGGCGAGGGGCAGCGGCGCGAGATCCTCGACCTGTGGTTCAACCGCGACAAGGGCGCCGGGCTCAGCATTCTGCGGCTCGGCATCGGCTCCGCTCCCGTGGGCAGCCCGTACGACCAGATGGTCTCCATCCAGCCGGAAGACCCGGGCGGGCCGGACGCGCCGCCCAAGTACGTGTGGGACGGCGAGGACAACAGCCAGGTCTGGGTGGCGAAGGCGGCCAAGGGGTACGGGGTCGAGCGGTTCTACGCCGACGCCTGGAGCGCGCCCGCCTACATGAAGGACAACGGCGACGACAAGAACGGCGGCACGCTCAAGCCGGAGTGGCGGCAAGCCTATGCCCGCTACCTGGTGCAATACGCGAAGTTCTACGCTCGTGAGGGCATCAGGATCACCGACCTCGGCTTCACCAACGAGCCTGACTGGACGGCGACGTACGCCTCCATGCGGTTCACCCCGCAGCAGGCCGCCGAGTTCGTCAAGGTGCTCGGCCCGATCGCCAAGGGCGTGAAGGGTCTCAAGGTGGCCTGCTGTGACTCCTTCGGCTGGACCGAGGCCAAGGCGTACACGGCCGCGATCGAGGCCGACCCCGAGGCCCGCCGCTGGGTGAAGACGCACACCGGCCACACGTACGCCAGCCCAGTGGACGGACCGCTGCCGACCAGCGGAAACACCTGGATGTCTGAGTGGAACCCCAACGGCTCCACCTGGGACGAGAGCTGGGACGACGGCAGCGGCTACGACGGCTTCACGATCGCACAGGCCGTCCATGACGCGCTCACGCTCGGCAACGTCAGCGGCTACGTCTACTGGCTGGGCGCCTCGCGCGGCGCCACCCGGGCGTTGCTCCAGATAGACGAGGCCGCGGGTACGTATCACGTCTCCAAGCGGCTGTGGGCGCTGGCGGCGTACAGCCGGTTCATCCGGCCCGGCGCGGTACGGGTGGACGCGGCGGCGGCCGATCCGGCGCTGAAAGTTTCAGCGTTCCGCAACCCCGACGGCTCCCAGGTGGTCGAGGTGCTCAACACCGGCACCGCCGCCGTGACGTGGCACGGTGTGTACGGCCGGGCCACCGCGTACGTGACCGACAACGCCAACGCGCTCACCGCGAGTCCGGTCACCGGTGGGACCGTGGTCCTCCAGCCCCGGGCACTCACGACCGTCGTCATCCCAGGCCGCCACGCCTAAGCCCGAAGCGGCCACTCGCCGCCGGCCGACGGCGAGTGGCCGATGGCGAGTGGCTGTCCGTCAGCGGCCCGTGAACTTCGGTTCGGCTTTGTCCGTGAACGCCCGCATCCCGATCTTGGCATCGTCCGTCGCGAACAGACCCGAGAACTGCAGCCGCTCGATCTCCAGCCCCGTATCCAGATCGACCTCCACCCCTTGGTCCACCGCCTGCTTGGCGGCCCGCAGCGCCACCGCGGGCCCGCCTGTGAAGGTCCCCGCCCAGGCCAGCGCCGCCGCGTACACCTCCTCGTCCGGCACCACCCGATCCACCAGCCCGATCGACAGCGCCTCGGCGGCCGGTACGTGGCGACCCGAGTAGATGAGGTCCTTCGCCCGCGCGGGGCCGATCAGGCGGGGCAGGCGCTGGGTGCCGCCCGCGCCGGGGATGAGGCCGAGCTGGATCTCCGGCTGGCCCAGCTTGGCCGACTCGCCGGCCACCCGGAAGTCGGCGCACAGGGCCAGCTCGCAGCCGCCGCCCAGCGCGTAGCCGGTGACGGCGGCGATGACGGGCTTGCCGATGGCGGCCACCGCGGTGAAGCAGCCCTGGAGCCCGCGGGAGTGGGCGGCCATGTCGGCGTAGGACATGACGACCATTTCCTTGATGTCGACGCCGGCCGCGAAGACCCGCTCGCCGCCGTAGACGACGACGGCGCGCACTTCGGGATCGGCGTCGACGGCTCGGGCGGCTTCGCCGAGCTCGTGCTGCATCTGGCCGTTGAGGGCGTTCATCTTGGGACGGTCAAGCCGGATCGTGGCGATCTGGTCGGCCACTTCAACGCGTACGAAATCACCCATGCTCAGGACATTACAAGCTGCTGGCGCCGGACCAAGTCCAGTAGATCGGTACGCGGCGTCCAGCCGAGCAGCGAGTGGAGGCGGCGGGTGTCGGCCAGTGAGTCGCCGGGCTCCTCGAGCGGGGCGGGCACGACGTCGAAGGTGAGATCGGCTCCGGTCACCGTGGCGACCGCCTCCGCCATGGCCCGCAGGGTGTGGCCGCGGCCCGTGCCGAGGTTCACGATGCCGGGCGCGCCGATGAGCTCGATCATCGCGCGGGCGGCCTGGCGTACGTCGGTGACATCCCGCGTACGGTCGAGCGAGCCGAGCACGCGCAAAGGACGGCCCTCCTGGGCGGCGCGTAACCAGATCGACAGCGCCATGTCGGGCCGCTGCCCCTCCCCCGCGACGGTGAACGGCCGGACGATCGTGATGTCAGGGCGGTCGAGGCAGAGCCGTTCGAGGGCGACCTTGCTCGTGGCGTAGCCGCCGGCGGGGCGGACCGGGTCGGACTCCGCGCTGGGCCGGCCGTGGGACGCTCCGCCGTACACCGAACTGGAGGAGGTGATCAGGAGCGGGACGCCGGGCGGCGTGAGGGCCAGCACCCGCGCGCCCGCGAGCACGTTGTCCCGATGGCGTCGCCAGGCGATTCCGGGAGCGGCGTCGCGCACGCCCGCGCACCCGGCCAGGTGGTAGACCTCTTCCGCGCCGGAGAAGGCCCCTGGCTCCAGGTCCAGCAGGTCGGCCTTGATCACGGTGAGTCCGGGTTGTTCCTCGACAGGCAGGCGGTCGATGGCGATGACCGGAGAGCCGGACGCGAGCAGGGCCGACGTCAGCGCGCGGCCGATGAACCCGGCCGCACCGGTCACGATCGACGTCACCCGCCCCACCATAGGGCGTGATGTCCTGAAAAATGTCTTCGCAAAGCTCTCGCCGAAGAAGGAAATTGTTGAGACGCTGGCTCCGATATTCCCCCAGTCGAGGAGCAGTAGATGCGCAGAGCACTGGCGATCGCGGTGGTCGCCTTGCTGCCATTAGTCAACATGACGGCCGCGGCCGGCACCACTGCCGAGCAACCCCCGGATCGGCAGGCGGCGTTCGCCGCGGCCGCCAAGGAGTTCCAGGTTCCGGAGAGCGTCCTGCTCGGTGTCTCCTATCTGGAGTCGCGCTGGGACGCCCACGCCGGGCAGCCCAGCAACGACGCCGGATTCGGCCCCATGCACCTGACCGACGCCGCCGCCTTCACCGGGTCCAACCACCACGGCGAGGGTGAGGAGGACGCGCGCGGCGACGAGACCAGGCCGTTACCCCCGGTCGCGACGGCGGTCGCGCCCACCGAGATCCCAGCCTCGCTCAAGACCATGGAGAAGGCCGCCCAGCTGACCGGCGCGAGCCACGAGGCGCTCCGGTCCGACGCCGCCACGAACATCAGGGGCGGCGCGGCGCTGCTGGCCGACTACCAGAAGTCGATCGGCGCGCCGCTGAGCGCGGACCCGGCCCAGTGGTACGGGGCGGTCGCCAAATACTCCGGCGCCGACGAGTCCGAGGCGGCCAAGGTCTTCGCCGACGAGGTCTACAGCACGATCGAGGACGGCGCCGAGCGGGTCACCGACGACGGGCAGCAGGTCAAGCTCACGCCGATCCCCGGCCTGGAGCGGATCGAGAAGTGGCTGGAGAAGCTCGGCCTGCGGCCGCCGCGCCGCGACGGTGTCGAATGCCCGAGGTCGATCTCCTGCGAGTGGATCCCGTCGGCCTACGCGCAGAAGCCGAACGGCGACTACGGCCACTACGACCTGGCCAACCGGCCCGTCAGCCAGAAGATCCAGTACATCGTCATCCATGACATGGAGGGCTACTTCCTCCCGTCGATCAAGCTGAACCAGGACGTCAACTACGGCGCGAGCTGGCAGTACTCGGTGCGCTCCACCGACGGCCACATCGCCCAGCACGTCAAGGGCAAGGACGTCGCCTGGCAGGCCGGCAACTGGTACATCAACGCCAAGTCGATCGGCATCGAGCACGAGGGCTTCCTGGCCGAGGGCAGCACCTGGTACACCGAGGCGATGTACCGCTCGTCCGCCAAGCTCGTGCGCTACCTGGCGGCCAGGTACGACGTGCCGCTGGACCGGGCGCACATCCTGGGCCACGACAACGTGCCGGGCACGCTGCCGACCACGGTGCGGGGCATGCACGAGGACCCGGGCCCGTTCTGGGATTGGAAGCACTACTTCGACCTGATCGGCGCGCCGTTGCATGGTTTCGGCGGCCCCAAGGCGGGCTCCATCATGATCAGGCCCGACTTCGCCACCAACAAGCCGTACTTCTACGGCTGCGACCGCAAGAACCCGGAGGCCGCCTGCCCGCCGCTCCCCGCCGGGACCGTGTGGCTGCGCACCGAGCCGCGTGACGACGCGCCGCTGATCAAGGATATCGGCAAGCACCCGACGGGCACCAACGACTCGCTGTACAGCGTGTACGACCACAGTGCCAGGGCGAGCACCGGCCAGCGGTTCGCCGTCGCCGACCGGCAGGGCGACTGGACCGCGATCTGGTACCTCGGCCAGAAGAGCTGGTTCTACAACCCGCGCTCCGCGCCGACCGCCGTCCCGTCCGCGGGCCTGGTGGTCACGCCCAAACCGGGTCTGGCGACCGTCCCGGTGTACGGCAGGGCCTACCCGGAGCAGGAGGCCTACCCGGCCGACATCCCGTACCAGGCGGTGACCCCGCTGCAGTACACGTTCTCGGCCGGAGAGAAGTACACCCTGGCCGGGAAGGCGGCCACCGAGTATTACCGGGCGGTCACCTTCGACGAGGCCGGCCACAAGGTGGTCAAGGGCAAGACGAAGTACCTGCAGATCCAGTTCGGGCACCGGGTGATGTTCGTCAAGGCTGACGACGTGCGGGTGTCGCTCGCCTGGTGAACTCCTTGACGGCGCGCCTGGTGCTCTGCAACGCCTCCTGAGAGGAGTCGAAGGTGCGCTGGGCGACGCCGACGAACACGCAGTCGACGACGAGGAGCTGGCTGATCCGGCTGGCCAGGGCGCCGGGACGGAACTCCGTCTCGCGCCCGGCCGAGATCAGCACGTGTTCGGCCAGCTCCGCGATCGACGAGCGGGGGTTGTTGGTGATGGCGACGGTCGTCGCGCCGGCCTCCCCCGCCCTCGACAGCGGTTCGAGCACGTCGGGCGTCTCGCCCGACGTGCTGATGCCGATCGCCACGTCGCCGGGCTTGAGCAGCACGGCGCTGGTCAGCGCCAGGTGGGCGTCCTGGAAGGCGTGGCTGGACAGGCCGATGCGCAGCAGCTTCTGCGCCACGTCCTCGGCGACCAGACCCGAGGCGCCCACGCCGTAGGCGTCCACCCGCCGGGCGCCGACGATCGCGTCGACGACCAGGCCAAGGCGCTCCGAGGTGAGCTGGGCGACCGTGTCGTTGATCGCCTCCGACTCGGCCCTGGCCACCTTCTGGATGACCTCCGACAGCGGATCGTCGGGCGCCAGGTCACCCGGCACCAGACGGTCCGGCTGGGCGGCCGCCGCGGCCAGGGCGAGGCGCAGCTGCGGGTAGCCGGCGAAGCCCAGGAGCCTGGCCGTACGTACGATCGTCGCCTCGCTGGTGCCCGAGGCGGCGGACAGCTCGGTGATCGTGCTGCGGGCCACCGTCGCCGGGTCTTCCAGGATGAGCCGGGCGACGGTCTGCGCGGCCGGAGTCAGGGACGGAAGCACGCCGCGGACCGTCGCCACCAGAGTGTCTGCCCGCAGGCCGTTCGCGCTGTCGTCCACGGTCTCGATTATGACGCTCCTCCAGCGTTTTCCCTATTGCACGGCCCACCCAGCCCGATCACCACGTTCAGCGGAGCATGCCGTTCGTCATCCCCGCGGGCTCCTCGGGAACGGCGATGAGGCCGAGCTCGGCGCGGCAGGCGGCCAGCGGGTGGTGCGGGACCGCCCGGACCGTGTAGCCGAACGCGCCGGTACGGTCCAGCGGCACCTCACCCACGTAGTGGGCCCGGCCGTCGTCGTCGGCGCCCTCGGTCCGCAGCTCGACGTAGGCCGGGTGGATCAGCTCGTCGTGCGGCCCGACCCGGCCGTAGGCGGCCTCGACCAGGATGTCACCCGGCTCCAGGTCGCCGAGCGCGACGGTGGCGCGTATTTCGAGCGCCGCGCCGACCTCGGGCGCGTCTCCGACGCCCGACGACTCCACGTGCTCGACCCGGACGCCCGGCCAGGCCCGCGTGACGCGGACGCGCCAGGCCGCGAACGCCTTGGCCCCGGCGGAGGAGTCGGCCTCCAGCGCGCGGGCGGCCCGCGCGGCGGGCAGGTAGAGGCCGACCACGTAGTCGCGCAGCATCCGGCCCGCGAGCACCTTGGGGCCGAGCGAGGTGAGCGTGTGCTTGACCATCTCCAGCCAGCGGCGCGGCAGCCCGTCACCGGCCCGGTCGTAGAAGCGGTCGGCCACCTCGTTCTCGATCAGGTCGTAGAGGGCGGCGGCCTCCAGCTCGTCGCGCCGGTCGGGATCGGTCACCCCGTCGGCTGTGGGGATGGCCCAGCCGTTGGTGCCGTCGTACCACTCGTCCCACCAGCCGTCGCGGATCGACAGGTTGAGCCCGCCGTTCAGCGCCGACTTCATGCCCGAGGTGCCGGACGCCTCCAGCGGCCGGAGCGGGTTGTTCAGCCACACGTCACAGCCCTGGACGAGCAGCTGGCCGAGCGCCATGTCGTAGTCGGGCAGGAACACGATGCGGTGCCGCACGTCGGGCCGGTCGGCGAACTTGACGATCTGCTGGATCAGCTTCTTGCCGCCCTCGTCGGCGGGGTGGGCCTTGCCCGCGATCACGATCTGGACCGGCTTGTCGGCGTCGAGCAGCAGGTCCGACAGGCGCTTGGCGTCGCGCAGCATGAGCGTGAGCCGCTTGTAGGACGGCACGCGCCGGGCGAACCCGATCGTCAGCACGTCGGGGTCGAGCACGTCGTCGATCCAGCCGAGCTCGGCGTCGGAGGCACCGCGGTCGCGCCACGCCTTGCGCAGCCTGACCCTGGCCCCCTCGACGAGCCGGCGCCGGAGCGTACCCCGGATGTCCCAGAGGTCCGAGTCGGGGACCTTCTGGACGCCCTCCCAGCCGCGCGCCCGCTCGATCAGCGAGGGCAGCTCGCGGCCGGCCAGCTCCATGAGCTCGCGGCCGACCCAGGTGGGTGCGTGGACGCCGTTGGTGATCGAGCCGATCGGCACCTCGTCGACGTCGAAGCCGGGCCACAGGCTCTTGAACATCTCGCGGCTGACCGCGCCGTGCAGCACGGAGACGCCGTTGACGCGCTGGGCCAGCCGCATGCCCATGATCGCCATGTTGAACCGGCCGGGCTGGTCCTCGGCGCCGAGCGCGAGGATGCGTTCGACGGGCACGGTCGGCCAGGCGTTGTCGCCGCCGAACTGGCGCTCGATCATGTCGACGGGGAACCTGTCGATGCCCGCGGGCACCGGTGTGTGCGTGGTGAAGACCGTGCCCGCGCGTACGGCCTCCAGCGCCTCGTCGAAGGAGAGGCGGGACTCGGTCAGCTCGCGGATGCGTTCGAGGCCGAGGAAGCCGGCGTGGCCCTCGTTGGTGTGGAACACCTCGGGCTCGGCGTGCCCGGTGATGCGGCAGTACGCGCGGATCGCCCGTACGCCGCCGACGCCCAGGAGCAGCTCCTGCAGCAGCCGGTGGTCGGTGCCGCCGCCGTAGAGGCGGTCGGTGACGTCGCGGGCCGCGGCGTCGTTGTCGGCCACGTCGGAGTCGAGGAGCAGCAGCGGCACCCGGCCCACCTGGGCCACCCAGATCTGCGCGTGCAGCACCCGCTCACCGGGCAGGGAGATGCGGATCTTGACGGGGGTGCCGTCCTCCTCCTTCAGGAGGGTCAGCGGCAGGCCGCCCGCGTCGAGTGACGGGTAGTGCTCCAGCTGCCAGCCCTCTGGCGAAAGCGACTGGGTGAAGTAGCCGTGGCGATACAGCAGGCCGACCGCGAGGATCGGCACCCCGAGATCGCTGGCGGTCTTGAGGTGGTCGCCGGCCAGGATGCCCAGGCCGCCGGAGTATTGAGGGAGTGCGGCGGCGATGCCGTACTCGGGGGAGAAGTAGGCGATGGCGCTCGCGGCGTCGGGCAGCGTCTGATACCAACGCGGCGCGGTGATGTATTCGCGCAGGTCGTCGGCGGCATCGGCGAGACGGCGCAGGAATCGGCGGTCGGCGGCCAGCTCGGCCAGCCTGGCGTGGTCGACGGCGCCCAGGAGGGCGACGGGGTCGTGCCCTACCTGCTCCCAGAGACGCGGGTCGACCTCGGCGAAGAGGTCGGTCGTCTCCGGGTGCCATGACCAGCGCAAGTTGTGCACGAGCTCGCCGAGGGCGGCCAACTCCGCGGGCAGGACAGTGCGGACGGTGAACCGGCGGATTGCTCTCACGTTTTCGAACCCTATGGGCTAGGAGGGACCTCTCAGTCCCTCACCTTCGGCAAGGCCGTTCAAACCCCTTCCGAGAAGAAGCATGAAGAGGAAATATTGGGGCAACTTCCACCAATGTCGGTTCTCCTGGGGACACTCGGGAGGTCCTCCACTGCTGCCCACAATTTACATGCAAGGATCGTTCCTACCACGGAAGCCTCCGGCGGTACCGAGCGTGCCGTCGCAACCTTGAAATGCGATGATCGGACGAATTCCCATCACGGACATCTCCCCCGTCGTCGACTGCGGGCAGTGGCCCGCCAAGGCGGTCGCCGGCGAGACCTTTCAGGTCTCGGCGACCGTGTTCAGAGAGGGCCACGACGCCGTGGCCGCGGGCGTTGTGCTCACCGCGCCCGATGGGAAGCGAGGCCGCCTGAGACCGATGCGCGAGCTCGCGCCGGGCACCGACAGGTGGGGCCTGGACGTGTGCCTGCCGGCCGAGGGTGACTGGCTGTTCAGGGTGGAGGCGTGGAGCGACCCCATCGCTACCTGGCTGCACGACGCGGAGATCAAGATCCCGCGGGGCATGGACAGCGACCTCATGTGCGAGGAGGGCGCCCGGCTGTTCGAGCGCGCCGCCAAGGCCGTACGGCAGGCGGACTGTCCCGCCCCCGGCAACGGGAACGGGCATCCCGCGGCCCACACCAGGACCGGCCGGGCCACCGACACCAAGCCATCCACCAAGCCATCCACCAAGCCATCCACCAAGGTCAACGGCAACGGCGACAGCACGTGCGGCCACCGCGCCGCGCTGCTGGCCGTCGCCGCCACGCTCCGCGACGAGCAACTGGACCCCCGGGCCCGGCTGTCCATCGCGCAGCTGCCGGAGACGGCGGCGCTGCTGGAGGCGCACCCGCTGCGCGCCCTGGTGACCAGGGCCCGGCCGCGGACGATCAGGGTGGACCGGCGCCGGGCGCTGTACGGCTCCTGGTACGAGTTCTTCCCCAGGTCAGAGGGCGCGGTCATCAACGAGTCCGGCGTCTCCAAGTCCGGAAATTTCCAGACTGCGGCCAAGCGTCTGCCCGCGATCGCCAAGATGGGCTTCGACGTCGTCTACCTGCCGCCGATCCATCCCATCGGCCTCACGTTCCGCAAGGGGCGCAACAACACCCTGAGCCCCGAGCCCGACGAGCCGGGATCGCCCTGGGCGATCGGCTCCGACGACGGCGGCCACGACGCGCTCCATCCCGACCTGGGGACGATCGAGGACTTCGCCGAGTTCGTCAACCGCACCCGCGAGCTGGGCATGGAGGTCGCGCTCGACTTCGCGCTGCAGTGCTCCCCCGACCATCCGTGGGTCAAGGAGCACCCGGAGTGGTTCACGATCAGGGCCGACGGCACGATCGCCTACGCCGAGAACCCGCCGAAGAAGTACCAGGACATCTACCCGATCAACTTCGACAAGGACCCCGAGGGGATCTACGTCGAGGTGAGACGGGTCCTGCGGCACTGGATGGACCACGGCGTACGGATCTTCCGCGTGGACAACCCGCACACCAAGCCGGTGGGGTTCTGGGAGCGGCTGCTGGCCGACATCCACGCGACCGACCCGGACGTGATCTTCCTGGCCGAGGCGTTCACCCGGCCGGCGATGCTGCAGACGCTGGCCAAGGTGGGCTTCCACCAGTCCTACACGTACTTCACGTGGAAGAACTCCAAGCACGACGTGGAGACCTACCTCGCCGAGCTGGCCCGGGAGACGTCGTACTTCCTGCGACCCAATGTGTTCGTTAACACACCGGATATTCTTCACGAATACCTGCAACACGGCGGAAATCCTGCTTTCCGGATCCGTGCCGTGCTCGCCGCGCTCGCCTCACCCACCTGGGGCGTCTATTCCGGGTACGAGCTTGGGGAAAATGTCCCTGTCCGCCCGGGTAGTGAGGAATATCTAGATAGTGAGAAATATCAGTACAAACCGCGGGACTGGGCGGAGGCAGAGCGGGCAGGGTGGAGCCTGGCGCCGTTCATCACCCACCTGAATTTGTTCCGAAGAGCACATCCAGCGCTGCAGGAGTTGCGTAATCTACGGTTCCACCGGGTTGACCAACCGGACATGGTGTGCTTCTCCAAGCGCCTGCCGGGCGCCTATGACCCCGCCACACGACGGCACGGGCTGGGCGATGTCGTCCTGGCGGTTGTCAATCTCGACCCACACCACACCCACGAGGCGGCGGTCGAGCTGGACATGCCGGCCCTCGGTCTCGACTGGAATGCCGAGTTCGTCGTCGACGACGAACTGTCGGGCGAGTCGTACCGTTGGCGGCAGAACAACTACGTTCGCCTCGACCCCCACATCCAGCCAGCCCACATCTTCACCGTACGAGCCGCGCCACGGTAGAACACAGAATTCAGCGGGGAGTCTTCAACGTGTGTGAAAGCGCCTCCTTCATGAGCCCAAGGGAGTGCTCATGAGCTCCACACCCATTCCCAACCCCTTCGACGAGGAGAAGCCGCGCGACCCCTACTGGTACAAGCGCGCGGTCTTCTACGAGGTTCTGATCAGGGGCTTCGCCGATTCCAACGGCGACGGCACCGGTGACATCAAGGGCCTGATCAGCAAGCTCGACTATCTCCAGTGGCTCGGCGTGGACTGTCTGTGGCTGTTGCCGCTGTACGAGTCACCGCTGCGCGACGGCGGCTACGACATCGCCGACTTCATGAAGATCCTGCCGGAGTTCGGCGATCTCGGAGACTTCGTGAAGCTCGTCGATGAGGCCCACAAACGCGGCATGCGAGTCATCGCCGACCTGGTGATGAACCACACGAGCGACGCCCACCCCTGGTTCCAGGCCGCGCGCCACGACCCGGAGGGGCCGTTCGGCGACTTCTACGTCTGGTCGGACAACGACAGCGCCTATCCCGACGCCCGGATCATCTTCATCGACACCGAGACGTCCAACTGGACCTATGACCAGGTCCGCGGCCAGTACTACTGGCATCGCTTCTTCCACCACCAGCCGGACCTCAACTACGAGAACCCGGCCGTGCAGGACGCGATGCTGGAGGTGCTGCGCTTCTGGCTCGACCTGGGCATCGACGGGTTCCGCCTCGACGCCGTGCCGTACCTCTTCGAGGAGGAGGGCACCAACTGCGAGAACCTGCCGCGCACGCACGACTACCTCAAGCGGATCCGCAAGGAGGTCGACCGGCTCTACAACGACCGGGTGCTGCTCGCCGAGGCCAACCAGTGGCCCTCCGACGTGGTCGAGTACTTCGGCGACCCGGTGGGCGGGGGCGACGAGTGCCATATGGCGTTCCACTTCCCGCTGATGCCGCGCATCTTCATGGCCGTACGCAGGGAGTCGCGCTACCCCATTTCCGAAATCTTGGCCCAAACCCCGAAGATTCCGGAACATTGCCAGTGGGGGATCTTCCTCCGCAACCACGATGAGCTGACGCTCGAGATGGTCACGGACGAGGAACGCGACTACATGTACACCGAGTACGCCAAGGACCCGCGCATGCGGGCCAACGTCGGCATCCGGCGGCGCCTGGCACCCCTGCTGGAGAACGACCGCAACCAGATCGAGCTGTTCACCGCGCTGCTCCTGTCGCTGCCCGGCTCGCCGGTGCTCTACTACGGCGACGAGATCGGCATGGGCGACAACATCTGGCTCGGCGACCGCGACGGCGTACGCACGCCCATGCAGTGGGACCCCGACCGCAACGCCGGGTTCTCCGACTGCGACCCGGGACGGCTCTACCTGCCGGTCATCATGGACCCGATCTACGGCTACCAGGGGCTCAACGTCGAGGCGCAGCAGAAGAGCGGCGGATCGCTGCTCCACTGGACCAAGCGCATGATCGAGATCCGCAAGCGGCACCCGGTGTTCGGCCTGGGTGAGTTCACCGAGCTCAACTCCTCCAACCCGAGCGTGCTGGCGTTCGTCCGCGAGCTGGGCGACGACCGGATGTTGTGCGTGAACAACCTCTCGCGCTTCCCCCAGCCGGTCGAGCTTGACCTGCGCAGATTCGTCGGCGTCTCGCCCGTTGAGACGATGGGTGGAGTTCCATTCCCGGCAATTGGCGAACTTCCGTATCTTTTGACGCTTCCCGGGCATGGGTTCTATTGGTTCACACTCCCACCGGCCTTCACCCAGGAGGAGTAAGACGTGCTTGACGAGCTCCTTGCCGCATGGATCAGTCGCCAACGATGGTTCGGCGGCAAGGGGCGCGCGATCGACTCCCTGTCGATCGAGTCGGACGTCGTGATCGACGCCGACGACCCCGGCCTCCGCCACCTGATCGTGTCCGTCTGGCAGGGAGCGTCGAGAGAGCGCTACCAGATCCTGCTCGGAATGCGGACCGAGCTGCCCGACCGGCTGAAACACGCGCTGATCGGCACGCACGGCCCCTACGCCTTCGAAAACGGCCCCGACCATCCCGAGTGGTACGTCTACGACGCCGTCCACGACCAAGCCCTGACCCACTGGGTCCTGGAGTGCATGGCCGAGGGTTGCGGCTGGGACACCGTCCGCTTCCGCCACCTGCCCGGCGTCACCATCGACACCTCACCGCGCAGCCTGGTGCTCGGCGCCGAGCAGTCCAACACCTCCCTGGTGTACGGGGACGCCTACATCTGCAAGTTCTTCCGCCGCCTGATCCCCGGCGTGAACCCGGAGCTGGAGATCGTCACCGCGCTGGACGCCCTGGAGTCCGCGCACATCGCCAAGCCGTACGGCTGGATCGAGACCGACCTCGACGGCACCGCCACGACGCTGGCCATCATGCAGGAATACCTCTCCACCGCCAACGACGGCTGGGACCTGGCCCTGGCCAGCGTGCGGGACCTGTACGGCTCGATGCCCGAGCTCTCGGCGGGCGAGGTCGGAGGTGACTTCGCCGCCGAGGCGCACCGGCTCGGCGTGGCCACCGCCCACGTCCATCACGAGCTGGCCACCGCCTTCCCCACCGACCTGATCGAGGTGCACGAGGTCAAGCGGATGGCCGAGGGCTTCCGGCGGCGGCTGGGCCGGGCCGTGGGCGAGGTGCCGGAGCTGCGCGAGCACGTCGACGCGCTGGAGGCCGCCTACCACGCGGTGGAGGACCTGACCGTCGAGGTGCCCGTGCAACGGGTGCACGGCGACTACCACCTGGGCCAGGTGATGCGCATCGCGACCGGCTGGGTGGTGCTCGACTTCGAGGGCGAGCCGGGCCAGCCCCTGGCCGAACGCCGGGCCCTGTCGTCCCCGCTGCGCGACGTGGCCGGGATGCTCCGCTCGTTCGACTACGCGGCCAGGCACCTGCTGGCCGACCACTCACAGCCCGAATCCCTGGAGGAGCGGGCCGCCGAGTGGGCCGACCGCAACAGGGCCGCCTTCCTGGAGGGCTACACCGAGGGCGGCGGCGTGATCACCTCGGCGGACGCGGCCCTGCTGCGCGCGTTCGAGCTGTCGAAGGCGGTGTACGAGGTGGTCTACGAGGCCCGCAACCGGCCCTCATGGATCCGCATCCCGCTGGCCGCCTTCCGCCGCTGACCTGTCGCTAACGGAGCTCTTCGATCAGGCTCGACAGGCCGTGGGCGCCGTTGCCGGCCGCCACCCGCCGGTCGAGGACCTCCCTCATGGGCAGCAGCAGGTCCGGCTTCACCCCCTGCTCCTCGAAGGCGCGGATCAGGTTGACCATGCCCACCTGGTTGATCTCCAGGTTGGAGACGTCGGTCATGTAGGCGCCCGCCTCGATGTCCGCCGCCATCCGGGGCTGCTGCCCGGCCATCGCGTTCAGCCATGGCACCAGCAGCTCCGTGGTGAACTCCGCCACCGGCCGCTTCTCCGAGGCGATCAGCGCCGCCGCCTCCAGGAACCCGGCGATCTGGCCGTACATGCCGGTGAGCATGGCCAGGTCGTACAGCGGTGCGAGCCCCGCGTCCGCCCCCAGGTAGCGGGGCCTGGCCAGCACGCCCAACGCCTCCTCGTAACGCTCGAAGGCGGTGGGCGAGCCGCTGTAGAGGATCAGCGCGCCGGGCGTGCCGATCATCTGGGGCACGGCCATGATGCCGCCGTCCAGATAGTCGCCGCCGCGCTCGGCCACCCACTCCGCCATGTCGCGGGCCTCCGCCGGCCTGCCGTTGGTGAGGTTCAGCAGGACCCGGTCGTCCAGCCGTACCGAGCCGAGGAGCTCCCGTACGGCCGCGTAGTCGAGCACGCAGACGATCACCAGCGGGCTGGCCGCGACCGCCTCCGCCGCGGTCGCCACGGCGGTGGCGCCCAGGCCGTCGGCCTTGCCTTCCGTACGGTTCCACACGGTGACGCTATGACCGGCCCCGACGAGGGTCCGGGCCAGGGCCTGGCCCATGAGGCCCAGGCCGAGGATAGAGATACGCATGCTGAGCAGTCCTTTCCGTTGACGGCTTCCACATTGCTGGCCGGGGGTTATGGTCGGGTTCGGAGTTTGTTATGGGGGGCTGATGAGATTCGGGGTGCTGGGCCCCCTCTCGGTGTGGACGCCGGCCGGGCAGCCGGTCCAGGTGCCCGAGGCCAAGGTCCGCGCGCTGCTCGCCGACCTGCTGGCGCACCGGGGGCGGCCGGTCTCCACCGACCGGCTCATCGAGGACCTGTGGGGCGACCGCCCGCCCGCCGACGCGCCCGCCGCGCTGCGCGTCAAGGTCTCCCAACTGCGCCGGGCGCTCGGCGACCGCTCACTGGTGGCCTTCCGGCCGCCGGGGTACCTGCTCGCGGTGGACGCGGAGGAGGTGGACGCGGGCCTGTTCGAGTCCCTGCTCGCCCGTGCCGGGCGGAGCGACGACGCGCGGGTACGGCAGGCGCTGCTGACCGAGGCGCTCGGCCTGTGGCGGGGGGCTCCCTACGCCGAGTTCGGCGACTTCGCCAGAGCGGCCGTCGACCGGCTGGAGGAGCAGCGGCTGGTCGCGCTGGAGGAGCTGGCCGAGACGCGGCTGGAGCTGGGCGACCACGGGGCGCTGGCGGCCGAGCTGGCCGAGCTGGTGACCGCGCACCCGCTGCGGGAGCGGCTGCGGGCCGCGCACCTGCGGGCGCTGTACCGGGCGGGGCGGCAGAGCGAGGCGCTGGCCGGTTACGCGCAGCTGCGCGGGCTGCTGGCTGAGGAGCTGGGCATCGACCCGGCACCCGAACTGACGGCACTGCACGCCGCGATCCTCCGCCAGGACCCGATCCTCGACCCACCCGCACTGCCCATGGACCCGACGCACTCCCATCCGCCCGCGCCTCTTGGAGCGCCGCAGGGCTCCGGTCCGGCCGGATCGCTCGCCGGGCCGCCCGCGACGAACCTGCCCGCCCCGCTCACCGAGCTGATCGGCCGGGACGCGGAGGTGGCCGAGGTGCGGTCGCTGCTGCGGGCCGGGCGGCTCGTCACGCTGACCGGGCCGGGCGGGGTCGGTAAGACCCGGCTCGCCCTGGAGGCGGCGGCCGAGCCCGGCCGGCCGTTCCCCGGCGGGGTGTGGCTGGTCGAGCTGGCCTCGGCCACCTCCCCCACCGACGGCGTGGTGGCCGAGGTGGTGGCGACGGTGCTGGGGGTCAGGGATGATTCGCCCGGGTCCGTGGTCGACCGGCTCGCCGCCGCGCTCCGTACCAGCGCGACCCTGCTCGTCCTCGACAACTGCGAGCACGTGGTCGACCAGGTCGCCGAGCTGGCCGAGCGGCTGCTGCGGGCCGCGCCCGAGCTGCGCGTCCTGGCGACCAGCCAGGAGTCGCTGCGTGTCCCCGGCGAGGTCCTGTGGAGCGTGCCGCCACTCGGGCCGGAGGCCGCCGCACGGCTGCTCGCCGCCAGGGCGGGCATCGGGCCGGACGACGACGGCGTGGCGGAGATCTGCGCGCGGCTCGACGGGATCCCGCTGGCGCTGGAGCTGGCCGCCACCCGGCTGCGGGCGCTCACTCCGCGTCGGCTGGCCGCCCGGCTCGACGACCGGTTCCGGGTGCTCGCCACGGGACATCGAGGTGCGCCCGCGCGGCAGCGGACGCTGCGGGCGATGATCGACTGGAGCTGGGAGCTGCTGACCGACGGCGAGCGGGTCGTGCTGCGGCGCCTGGCCGTGCACGCCGACGGCTGCACGCTCGAAGCCGCCGAGGCGATCTGCGCCGAACCGGGCCTGGACGTGCTCGACCTGCTGGCCAGGCTGATGGACAGGTCGCTGGTGGTACGGACCCCCGGCGGCAGGTACCGGCTGCTGGAGTCGGTGGCCGCGTACTGCCTGGAACGGCTGTCCGAAGCGGGTGAGACGGAGGCGGTCCGGCTACGGCACGCCCACCACCACGCCGACCTCGCCGAACGCGCCGAGCCGGGCCTGCGCGGACCCGAGCAGCGACACTGGCTCGCGCTGCTCGACGCCGACGCGGCCAACCTGCGCGCCGCGATCGAGACCTCGCTCCGGCGCGGCGCAACGGACGTGGCGGTCCGGCTGGTGAACGCGCTGGCCTGGTACTGGGTGCTGCGCGGCAGGCTCGGCGAGGGACAGCGAACCCTGGAGGCGGTGCTGGCCGCCGCCGACGACGCGCAGGCCCGTGTCTGGCTGGCCGGGCTGCGGATGCTGTCCGGGCAGGGGCGGGCCCCCGGTGTGGAGCAACTGCCGGCCGCGATCACGGATCCGGTGCGCCGGGCCAGGGCGCGGTGGTTCCTTGCCTTCACGCTGTACGGCTATGACGACCCGGTGGTCACCGACGCGTTGCTGGACGGCGCGCTGGAGTCCTTCCTCGCCCTGGACGACCGGTGGGGCACGGCGGCGGCGCTGAGCCTGCGGGCCAGGCGGGCGCTGCTGCGCGGCGATCTGGCGGCGCTGCGGCAGGACGGGGAGCAGGGGCTGGAGCTGTTCCGGGAGGTGGGCGACCGGTGGGGTGAGATGCGGGCCGCCGAGAACCTTGGCACGCTGGCCGAGATCACCGGCGACTACGTGCGGGCCGCCGACCTGCGGCGCGACGGGCTGCGCGGCGCCGAGGAGCTTGGGCTGCAGAGCGAGGTGTCCGGCGCGCTGTCCAGGCTGGGCCGGGTGGCGCTGCTGACCGGAGACCTCGACGGGGCGCGGGAGCTGCACGAGCGGGCCCGGCGGCTGGCCGTCGCCCGGTCGGATGTGCCGCTGGAGGAGTTCGCCGAGGTCGGGCTGGCCTTGGTCGCCCGGCGGCAGGGGCGGCTCGATGAGGCGGAACGGCTGCTGCGCCGCTGGTTGCGCTGGGTGCGTGAGGTGGCCGGCGAGCCGGGGGCGGCGCTGATCCTGGCCGAGCTGGGGTTCGTCGCCGAGCAGCGCGGGGACGCGGTGGCCGCGCTGGAGTGGCAGCGCGAAGGGCTGGCGGTGGCGCGGCGGGTGGGCGATCCGCGCGCGATCGCGCTCGCCCTGGAGGGCCTGGCGGGCGCCCACGCGCTCGACGGCCGGCACGAGGAGGCGGCCGGGCTCCTGACCACGGCGGATGCGCTCAGGGTGTCGGTGGGCGCCCCGCTGCCCGAGGCGGAACGCGGCGATGTCGACCGGATCGCGGCCTCGGTACGGACGGCGCTTGCGCCCCCGCAGACCATCCAGAACCCTTCTTAAAGCGGGCATTTACCCCCGTCGTTGGCTCGCGATAAACCCAAGATTTCGCACTTTCGGTGATTGTCTGCGTGAATGCGGGCAGTGCCTGGGTTGTAGGTCTGACGTAGGGCAGGGTGGGAGCATGCCGATGAGGACAGAGCTCGACCGACTCGCGGGCGGAGCACACCACGATCCGCATTCCGTGCTGGGAGCACATCCCGTCGAGGGCGGTGTCACCTTCCGTACGCTGCGCCCGCTGGCCGAACGGGTCCGCGTGGTGCTGGACGACGGGACGGCCCACGATCTCAAGCATCAAGCCCACGGGGTCTTCGAGACCACCGTCAAGGGGCTCGACAAGGTGCCCTCCTACTCCTTCAGCGTCCAGTACGCGGGCTCCGAGCCGTACCAGGCCCGTGATCCCTACCGCCACTGGCCCACGCTGGGCGAGGTGGACCTGCACCTCATCGGCGAGGGCCGCCACGAGCGGCTGTGGGAGGTGCTCGGCGCGCGCGTGATGCGGCACGAGGACGTCGACGGCACCGCGTTCGCCGTCTGGGCGCCGAACGCGCGCGGCGTCCGGGTCGTCGGCGACTTCAACCACTGGGACGGCACCGCCTTCCCGATGCGTTCGCTGGGCCGTTCCGGCGTGTGGGAGCTGTTCATCCCCGAGCTGGGGCGGGGCGAGCGGTACAAGTTCCACATCCTCGGCGCCGACGGCGTGTGGCGGGACAAGGCCGACCCGATGGCCAGGCGTACCGAGGTGCCGCCGCAGACCGCCTCCGTGGTCGAGCAGTCCGCCTACACCTGGGAAGACGACTCGTGGATGACCGAGCGCGCCGAGAAGAACGCGCAGCGGGGTCCGGCGAGCGTCTACGAGGTGCACCTGGGGTCGTGGCGGCCCGGTCTGTCCTATCTGGAGCTGGCCGAGCAGCTCGTCGACTACGTCCAGGACATGGGCTTCACGCACGTGGAGCTACTGCCGGTGGCCGAGCACCCGTTCGGCGGGTCGTGGGGCTACCAGGTGACGTCCTACTACGCGCCGACGGCCCGGTTCGGGACGCCCGATGAGTTCAGGCATGTGGTGGACCGGATGCATCAGGCCGGGATCGGGGTGCTGCTGGACTGGGTGCCCGCGCACTTCCCGATGGACGACTGGGCGCTGGCGCGCTTCGACGGCACGCCGCTGTACGAGCACGCCGACCCGGCCCGTGGCGAGCACCCCGACTGGGGGACCTACGTCTTCGACTTCGGCCGCCGGGAGGTGCGCAACTTCCTGGTCGCCAACGCGCTCTACTGGATGAAGGAGTTCCACATCGACGGGCTGCGGGTCGACGCGGTCGCCTCGATGCTCTATCTCGACTACTCGCGGCGCGAGGGTGAGTGGACGCCGAACATCTACGGCGGCCGGGAGAACCTCGACGCGGTGGAGTTCCTCAAGGAGATGAACTCCGTCTGCTACCGGGAGGCTCCGGGCATCACGACCGTGGCGGAGGAGTCGACGGCGTGGCCGGGCGTGTCGCGGCCCGTGCACCTGGGCGGGCTCGGGTTCGGCTTCAAGTGGAACATGGGCTGGATGCACGACACGCTCAGCTATCTACGACATGAGCCGATATTTCGGCAGTACCACCACCATCAGATGACTTTTTCGCTCATGTACGCCTACTCCGAGAACTTCGTGCTGCCGCTGTCCCACGACGAGGTCGTGCACGGCAAGGGCTCGCTGCTGGGCAAGATGCCGGGCGACGAATGGCAGCGCTTCGCCCAGCTCAGGGCCCTGCTCGCGTTCATGTGGGCGCACCCGGGCAAGCAGCTGCTGTTCATGGGCGGCGAGTTCGGCCAGGGCTCGGAGTGGTCGGAGGAGCGCGGGCTCGACTGGTGGGTGCTGGAGTTCGACGGGCACGCCGGCGTACAACGGCTGGTGCGCGATCTCAACCGGCTCTACCGCGAGACCCCGGCCCTGTGGGAGCAGGACGCGGCGCCCGAGGGCTTCCGCTGGATCGACGCCGACGACGCGCGGGGTAACACCTTCTCGTTCGTCCGCTACGCGGCCGACGGGTCGGCGGTGGCGTGCGTGGCCAACTTCAGCGGCGGGCCGTACGAGAACTACCGGCTCGGCCTGCCGTACGGCGGGCAGTGGACGGAGATCGTCAACACCGACGCCTACGACTACTGGGGCAGCGGGGTCGGCAACATGGGCGAGGTCCAGGCCGTCGAGGAGCCCTGGCACGGCCTGCCGCACTCCGCCACGCTGCGGGTTCCGCCGCTGGGCGCCGTGTGGCTGCGTCACGACGCGCTGGGAAGTGAGTGAGAGTTCGCTGAGAGGGGCCCGCCACCCCTGTGCGCGCCGGATAAATCCCCTTAAACTCCGGGATCGTGCGACTTCGCTCCTTGATCGTGTGCGCGATCCTGCTGGCCTTAGTGCCGGCCGCTCCGGCCTTCGCCGACGACCCCACGTCTACCCCGACCCCGTCGCCGAGCGCGACCCAGGAGAAGCTCGAAGACGGCCTGGCGCTCAGCGGCGGCACCGTGCGCGCCATCGTCGAGCTGAGCGACCCGGCGCAGAACGCGCCGGTGGCCAAGCAGGCGGCGGCCGAGAGCGTGGACGTCGTGCTGCGGCCGGAGAGCCAGCCGTTCATGGTGGTCCAGGGCACGGCCGAGGAGCTGGCCGCGCTCGCCGCGGACTCGCGCGTCACCTCGATCCACCGTGATCGCGCCTATCCCCCGAGTGCGGCGAACAACCTCACCCAGATCGGCGCCGACCAAGCGCACGCCCAGGGCTTCGTCGGCACCGGCCAGGCGGTGGCCATCCTCGACACCGGCATCGACGAGGACCACCCGAACTTCGGCGGCCGGATCGTGGACGAGGCGTGCTTCTCCGCGGTGGACGAGGGCGTGGAGTCGCTGTGCCCGAACCACCAGACCACGCAGACCGGCAAGGGCGCGGCCGACGCCATGACGGCCAAGTGCCTGGCCAACGGGGAGAACCTGTGTGACCACGGCTCCCACGTCGCGGGCATCGCGGCGGGCAACGGCGGCGTCGCGCCCGGCGCGGGGATCGTCGCGGTGCAGGTGTTCAGCCGGGTCAACGACGAGTCGGTCTGCTACGGCGAGCCGTCGTGCCTGCTGGCGTACGAGTCGTCGCTGCGGCTGGCCATGGACTACGTGGCCGCCTCGGCGCAGCCGATCGCCGCGGTGAACCTCAGCCTGGGCGGCGGGCTGCCCGAGACCTCGTGCGACGACAGCGAGGAGGGCGCGATCTTCAAGCCGAAGATCGACGCCCTGCTGGCCAAGGGCATCGCGACCGTGGTCGCGGCTGGCAACGAGTACTCCGAGGGCGCCTCGTTCCCCGCCTGCATCACCTCCGCGGTGGCCGTGGGCGCGAACGACGACAGCGACGCGATCGCCGACTTCTCCAACCGGGGCGCCGGGGTGGACCTGTTCGCGCCGGGTGTGGACATCGACTCCTCGGTGCCCGACAACCAGACGGCCATCTACAGCGGCACCTCGATGGCGACGCCGCACGTGGCGGGCGCGCTGGCGCTGCTGAAGGCGCAGTCCCCGCAGTCCCCGATGACCGAGCTGATCGACAAGCTCAAGTCGAGCGGCCGCCCGTACGTCTATCAGGTCGCCGACGGCACCCAGGTCACCACGCCGCGCCTGGACGTGCTCGCCGCGCTGACCGGCAGCGCGCCGCAGCCGCCCATCACCCAGACCCCGGCTCCGGCCCCCGACGACCCCGACCCGTCCGACCCCGACCCCGAGCCCGAGCCGTCGGACAGCAGCGGCCCCACGCCGACGCCCGAGCCGTCGGAGACGAGCCCGACGCCGGTCCCGCTGCCGACCCTCACCGTGACCGTGACCGTGACGGTCACGCCCAAGGCCCCCGCCACGGTGTGTACGCGCGGTACGACCGGCACCCGCCTGACGGCCAAGAAATGGGCCGTGGAGCTGCACCGGAGCACCGGCAAGCTGCCCGACGCCACGCTCACCTGCTACCTGAGCCTGGTGCAGAAGGCCAGCACGGTCTTCCCCGAGCTGACCAAGGCGTCATCCCTGGGCACCGCGTACCGGGTGCTGAAGGCCAGCAAGACCAACCGCGCGAAGCTGGACGCCGCCCTGCTGACGGGCTGGCTGAACTGGGCCCACGGAACCAACGGGACAACAACCTTGAAGTCCGCCGAAAAGGTGCGACTCACCACCAAAGCCACAAGTGCCGCGCTGAAGAAGGCGGCGAAGAGCGTCCTGCCGAAGTAGCGGCAAAGGTTTCTCTGGCGTAGATGCGTCACTTGGGAAACAGCGACATCACCCTTCTCGCGGGTGGGGACTGTGCAGGCAGTATGCCTTTCCCCACCACGGAGGAACCAGTGAAGCTACGACCGCTGCTGACCGGTATGGTCGCGCTCGCCACGGTCTCGGCCGCGCTCGTCGCGGCCCCGGCCGGCAGCGCGGACAGCCGCGCCGGCGGCCCGCTCATCAGCCCGGCGCTCATCGCTGAGATGCAGAGGACGCAGCGCGTCCGCTCGATCGTCGAGCTCCATCCTGGCCAGGACGGCGAGGCCGTCGCCAGGGACATCATGGCGGCCTCCGCGGCCGCGCGGATCGTCGAGACGGCGAAGTCGCCGAACTTCTTCGTGGCCGAACTCGACGACGCGTGCCTGGACGCGCTCAGGGACGACCTCCGCGTCAAATCCGTCTACCAGGACGAGCTGAGCTCGGCCTTCATGGACGACAACTCCAAACTCCTGGACGTCAGCACCAAGGTGATCGGCTCCGACCGGGCCAACGCGGCCGGCTGGACCGGCAAGGGCGCCACGGTCGCCATCCTCGACACCGGCATCGACGAGGACCATCCGTTCTTCGCCGGCCGGATCACGGACGAAGCCTGCTTCTCCTCCGCGAACCCGAGCGTCGAGGCCGTCTCGCTCTGCCCCAACGGGCAGCCCAGCCAGACCGGCCTCGGCGCGGCGAACGCCGAGACCCCGCTGTGCATCGCGAACGGCGTCAACCAGTGCCGCCACGGCTCGCACGTGGCGGGCATAGCGGCGGGCGCGATGGTGCGGGGCGCTCCGTCCAACGGCGTGGCCCCGGCCGCGGCCATCCTGCCCATCCAGGTCTTCACCCGCATCAACAGCGCCACGGCCTGCGGCGCGGCGGGAGCCCCCGCGACCCCGTGCTTCCTGAGCTACACCTCCGACCAGAAGCTCGCGCTGGAGTACGTCGCGAAGGCGGCCAAGGCGCGGCACATCGCCGCGGTGAACATGAGCCTCGGCGGCGGCCGCATGTGGACCGAGCCGTGCGACAACGACCCGCGGGCCGGCGCGCACAAGGCGCAGTTCGACGCCCTGCGGGCGCTCGGTGTGGCGCCCGTGATCGCGGCGGGCAACTCCGGCAACGACGGCGTCGCCTCTCCGGCCTGCGTCTCCAGCGCCATCGCGGTGGGCGCCACGGACGACAGTGACCAGATCGCCTCGTTCTCCAACCGCGGCGCGATGCTGGACGTGTTCGCGCCCGGCGTCAAGATCAACTCGTCGGTGCCCGGTGGCACCTTCGCGGAGCTGAGCGGCACCTCGATGGCCGCGCCGCACGTGACCGGCGGGTTCGCGGTGATGAAGCAGGCCTTTCCCGGCCTGAGCGTCGCCCAGGTCATGGCGAAGCTGCAGAACACCGGCATGGACATCTCCTACAGCAGCGAATTCACCGAGGTGAGCACCGAACGGATCAACCTGGCCAGGGCGATCCTCCCGGCCCGGTCCGCTCTCTAAACCCTCGCCCCGGCCTGCCGTCCGGCCCTCGGCAGGAGTTTGGTCAACCCATGACCGACTCCTGCCGCTTAGGGTGGCTTTTATGGACGCAGGCAAGGCGATCTTGGATACCGTTGACAGGTTTCGCCAGCGGCGCACCGCCCCGCTGGTACTCGAGCTCGATCTGACCGAAGGGCTCACCGAAGGGCCACCGGCGGACCCGCTCTCCGCTGTGCTGTCCATGCGCAAGACGCGGCTGGCCGATGTGCTCTCGGGCCTCAAGCGGGCCAGGCAGGACTCCCGGGTCAAGGCACTGATCGTGAAGATGGGCGGCAACCCGCTCGGTCTGGCGATGGTGCAGGAGCTGCGCCAGGCGGTCACCCAGTTCCGGGACTCGGGCAAGCTGACGGTCGCCTTCGCCGAGACGTTCGGCGAGTTCGGCAACGCCACCGTGCCCTACTACCTGGCCACCGCGTTCGAGCGGATCTACCTGCAGCCGAGCGGCGACGTGGGGCTGACGGGCGTGGCGCTGGAGCAGCGGTTCGTCAAGGGCACGCTGGCCAAGCTGGGCGTCGACTACGAGGTCGGCCAGCGGCACGAGTACAAGACCGCGGCCAACATGTTCACCCAGGACCACATGACCGAGCCGCACCGCGAGTCGATGACCCGCATCGTCGAGTCGGTCATCGAGCAGGTCGGCGCGGGCATCGCCGAGGGCCGCCGGCTCGACCCGGCCAAGGTGCGCGAGCTGATCGACCAGGGGCCCTTCATCGGCGCCGAGGCGCTGGAGGCCGGCCTGGTCGACGGGCTGGCCTACCGCGACGAGGTGTACGACGAGGTCAAGCGGGCCGCGGGTGGTGAGCCGCACCTGCAGTACGTCTCCCGCTACGCCAAGGCCGCGGCCGTACGCAAGCTGCCGCATCCGACGGCCGACGGCATCGCGCTCGTCCACGGCAACGGGCAGATCAGGTCCGGCCGCAGCGGACGCAGCCCGCTCGGCGGCGGCGGCGCGATGGGCTCCGACACGGTGAGCGCCGCGCTGCGGGCCGCCCGGCGCGACGAGCACGTCAAGGCGATCGTGTTCCGGGTGGACAGCCCCGGCGGCTCGTACGTGGCCTCGGACACGGTCTGGCGTGAGGTCGTGCTGGCCCGCAAGGTCAAGCCGGTGATCGTGTCGATGGGCGACGTGGCCGCGTCCGGCGGTTACTTCGTCTCGATGGCCGCCGACGTGATCGTCGCCCAGCCCGGCACGCTGACCGGCTCCATCGGCGTGTTCGCCGGCAAGCCGGTGATGCGGGAGCTGCTGGAGAAGGTCGGCGTCAACTCCGAGCTGGTGGCCGGGGGCGCCAACGCGGGCATGTTCTCCGCGACGCGTGCCTTCTCCCCCGAGCAGTGGGAGCGGGTCAACGCCTGGCTCGACCGTATCTACGATGACTTCGTGGGCAAGGTCGCCGAGGGTCGCGGCCTGACCCGGGAGCGCGCCCACGAGCTGGCCCGCGGCCGCGTCTGGACCGGCGCCGACGCCCGGTCCTGTGGCCTGGTCGACGAGCTGGGCGGCCTCGAGGACGCGCTCGGCATGGCCAGGAAGCGCGCGGGCCTGGGCGCGGAGGCGCCCGTGCGGGTCTATCCGCGGCTCAACCCGCTGGAGCGGCTGCTGGGGCCGGAGTCGAGCGAGGACAAGGCCGCCGCGCTGGCCCGCGTCCGCCTGGAAGCCTGGGGGCCGCTCGCCCGGCTCTCCGCCGAGCTGGGCCTCCCGGCCGCCGGGCCGCTGACCCTCCCGAGCTGGTACACGATTCGCTGAGACCGCCGTACGTGATGTCCGGTGGGCTCTTTCGTCAGGAGCCGCCCATCGGGCGGTAGCGGGCGCGGAGCCGGACCAGCGGCTGGAGCGAGGGCGTGACATACGGCACCGCGAGCACACGCGCGATGAACAGCGTGTGATCCCCGGCGGGGACCACCTGGGTGGTCTCCGCCTCCAGGGCCGCGACGCCGCCCTCGACGACGAGCGCGTCCGAGAGGGTGCCGCGGTGGTGCGCGATGCCCGCCACCAGGTGGCGGGCGCTGGGCCGCCCGGCGGTGGCGAAGCGGCTCGCGATAGCGGCCTGCCCCGCGGACAGGAGCGAGGCCGCCCAGCGGTCCTGGCGCAGCAGCACCTCGCAGAGGTAGCCGCCGCTGCCCAGGCTCACCAGGATCAGCGGTGGCTCCAGCGAGACCGACATCAGCGCCGAGACGGTGGTGCCCAGGTCGTCGCGGCCGTCGCGTACGGTGACCACCGCCACGCCCGCCGCGAGCTGCGCCATCGCCTCGGTGAACTCGCTCACGACGAGAGCCCCCGGAGTGCGGGGACCCTCGCCGGGCGGGTCAGCCGAGACCGTTGGAGGTCAGCCATTCCTTGGCCACCGTGGCGGGCTCGTCCTTGTTGACGGCGATCTTCTGCATCATGTCGAGCAGCGACTGCGTGGTGAGCTTGGCCGAGATCGCGTTGAGCGTGGTCTTGACCGTGTCGTTCACGGCCGCCTTGTTGACCAGCGGCGTCACGTTCTGGGCGGCGAAGAGGTTCTTCGTGTCCTGGAGCGAGACGAGGTTGTTGGCGGCGATCTTCGGGTCGGTGCTGAACACGTTGCCTACCTGGACCGTGCCGTCCTTGATGGCGTCGGCGGTCGTGGCGCCCGTGGCCTTCCAGTCCTTGAACTCGATCCCGTAGACCGACTTGAGCTCCGCCTCCCAGCGCTTCTTGAACTCGGCCGGAGCCCCGATGACCATGGTCTTGGACACCTTGGCCAGGTCGTCCATGGTGTTGAGCGACTGCTTGGCCTGCGTGTCCTTGCTGATCGTCAGGGTGTCCTTGTCCTCGGCGGGAGAGGAGTCGAGGACTTCGAGCTCGGGCGGCAGCTTCTCCTTGAGCCCGGCGTTGACCTCGTCGGTGGTCTTCGCCTTGGTCTCCTTGTCGACGAAGGCCAGCAAGTTGCCGTTGTACTCGGGCACGACGGTCAGGCCGCCGCTCTTGACCTGGTCGTAGATGACCTCGCGGGTGCCGATGTTGGGCTTCTCCTCCACCTGCACGCCCTTGGACTGGAGCGCCTGGGCGTAGATCGAGGCCAGCAGGGTGTTCTCATCGAAGTTGGCGGAGCCGATGATGACCTTGCCGCCGCTCGCGGCGGCCGAGCCGCTGGGCGCCGCGCTCGTGGTGTTGAGCGGGTTGCCTCCACCACTGCCGCCACCCCCACAAGCGGCCAACGCGAGCGATGCCGTCAGCAGCACCGCCGCGGTGCCGAACATGCGTTTCATCGTTATTTCCTTCCTTAGCGGCAGGTATTGGAGAGATTAGCGGACCTTGACCCGCTGGCTCACCCCTGGGGAGACCGTCACCCTCCGAACGAGGGTGAACAGCACCTGCACGACGAGCGCGAACAACACAATCAGTACTGAACCCCCGACGACGCTGGCGTAATCCTGAGTCGAGAAGCCATCGATGACGAATCGCCCCAGCCCGCCCAATCCGGTGTAGGCCGCGATCGTGGTGGTGGCGACCACCTGGATGGCCGACAGCCGGAGCCCCAGGAGGATCAGCGGCAGCGCCACGGGCACCAGCACCCGCCCGAGCACCTGCCCGCTCCGCAGGCCCATCCCATAGGCGGCATCACGCAGCTCCGGGTCCACGCCCCTGATGCCCTCGAAGGTGTTGACCAGGATCGGCGGTATGGCCAGGAGCACCAGCGGAATGATCACCGGCAGGATGGACGCGGTGCCGAGCAGCAGCACGAACAGCACCAGCAGCCCCAGCGTCGGCAGCGCCCTGGCCAGGTTGGCCGTGACCACCACGCCGATTCCGCCCTTGCCGGTGTGCCCGATGAGCAGGCCGAGCGGGATCGCGATCAGCACGGCCAGGGCCAGCGCCATGACCGAGAACTCCAGGTGTTCGAGCAGCCGCGCGGGGATGCCCGCCGGGCCCGACCAGTTGTCGGCCTTGCCGAAGAACTCCAGCAGCCAGTTCACGCGGACCTCCTAGCCCGGACCCAGGGCGTGAGCAGCCGTTGGGCGAGCACCAGAAGGCCGTCGGCGATGAGGGCCAGCAGCACGATCAGCACGATACCGACGAGCGCGGGCGGCACGAACGGGTTCTGGTAGGCCCTGGTGAACAGCATGCCCAGACCGCCCTGCCCGATCAGCGCGCCGACGCTCACAAGGCTGATGCTGGAGACGGCGACCACCCGGAGCCCGGCGATCACGACGGGGGTGGCGATCGGCAGCTCCACCTGCACCAGGCGGCGCAGCGGCGTGAACCCCATCGCGACGGCCGACTGCCGTACGTGCTCAGGAACCGCGCCGAGCCCGTCGACGACCGACGGGATGAGCACGGCGCAGGCGTAGAAGGTCAGCGGCACGATCACGGTCGTCTTCGACAGGCCGGTGAACTGGATGAGCAGCATGAAGACCGGCAACGACGGCAGCGCGTAGATGACGTTGAACACGCCCGTGGTCGGCTGGTAGAGCCAGCGCCAGCGCACGCTGGCCAGCCCCAGCGGCAGCGCCACGATCAGCGCGACGACGATCGGCACGAGCGACATGATCAGGTGGTCGCCGAGCAGGTTCTTGATGCTGTCGACCCGGCCGGTGTCCCAGTTGCGCGCGATCCACTCCCATATGGAGGGCGGTCCGTCAGCAATCGCCCACGTGGAGGGAGGTCCGTCAGCCATCGGCCGCCTCCGCCAGTGCCTCGTCGAGCGCCTCCCGGGTGGCGGCGCCGACGACCTTGCCGTCCCCGTCGACGGCCACCGCGCAGCCCGACGGCGACAGCAGCGCCGCGTCGAGGGCCGAGCGCATCGAGTCGCGGCCGAGCACGAACGTCCCGTACGGCTCCAGCTCGGTGGGCCGCTCGCGCGAGATCCAGCCGACCGGCCGGTCGTCCCCGGTGACGACGAGCAGCCACGGCTCGTCAGTGGGCCCCTCGAAGCCCTCGGACACGGTCAGGTCGTCGCGCAGGCGCAGGCCCTCCGTCGAGATGAACTGCAGGCGCCTGATGCCCCGGTCATGACCGAGGAACTCGCGGACGAAGTCGTCGGCGGGCTCCGACAGCAGCGTCTTGGGGTCGGCCAGCTGCGCCAGCTTGCCGCCCACCCGCAGGACGGCCACCCGGTCGCCGAGCTTGATGGCCTCGTCGATGTCGTGGGTGACGAAGACGATGGTCTTGTTCAGCTCCGCCTGCAGCCTGAGCAGCTCTTCCTGCAAGCTGGTGCGTACGATCGGGTCGACCGCGCTGAACGGCTCGTCCATGAGCAGCACCGGCGGGTCCGCCGCGAGCGCCCTGGCCACACCGACCCGCTGCTGCTGCCCGCCGGACAGCTGGAACGGGTAACGCTCGCCCATGGCCGAGTCGAGTCCCACGCGTTCGAGCAGCTCCATGGCGCGGTCACGGGCCTTCTTGCGGTCCCAGCCGAGCAAATAGGGGACGGTGGCGATGTTGTCTACGATCTTCCGGTGCGGAAAGAGCCCGGCCTGCTGGATGACATAGCCGATGCCGCGCCGCAACGTCGGCGGATCGATGCCCTGCACGGGCTCACCGTCAAGGAGGATCCGCCCCTCTGAGGCGTCGATCATCCGGTTGATCATTCGGAGGGACGTCGTCTTCCCGCAACCGGAGGGGCCGACGAACACGGTGATCTCACCCGTCGGCGCCTCAAGGCTCAGGTGATCGACTGCGACCGTGCCGTCCGGATAGCGTTTGGTGACGTCGTCAAATGTGATCACGCGCGACCTCTCGCGTTCGTGGCGGGGGCCGCAGCCCCCCTGCTACGGCCGCCGCATGATCTCTTAGGACGACCAGACTACGGCGATCCAGCTCACTCTGTCCCCTCGGGCCTCTGTGAAACGCTTCAGCAAGCTGCAAGTTTCATGCGAAATGCCGTTCTGATAGTGCGCTGCACCTGGGTAAGTTGGCATGATTAACACCACACACTCAGACGCCGCACCCCCCACCTCAAGCGTCCGTATTTCAGCAAGAGGATCCGGCCCCGTGACAGACTTGCTCACCGATCACCCCTCCCGGGCGGAACTGATCGCGGAGCTCTACGACCGTTACGCCGCCGGGCTGTTCGCGTACTGCGCTGACCAGCTCGGAGACCACGGTTCCGCAGCCGACGCCTTGGTGTCCGTCCTCGGCTCCGCCGCCGACGCCTGGGCGTCCGCCCGCGGTTCCGGGGCCAACACCTCAGCATCCACCCGCGGTTCCGGGGCCACTGCCTCAGCGTCCGCCCGCGTCGGCGGGCAGGCGGCGCCGCCTGCCCGCGCCGCCCTGTTCGCGTTCGCCCGCCGGGAGATCCAGCGCCGCGATGTCGTCTACGCGCCGCCGGTGGTCGACCCGCTGATCGACCCGGCGTCCGCGCTGGTGGAGCGGGTCCTGCGGGAGCTGCGCCCGCACCAGCGCGAGGTGCTCGTGCTGTGCGAGGTGTGCGGGCTGGACCGCGCCGAGCTGGCCTGGGTGCTCGACGTAGCGCCCGACACGGCGGACGAGCTGGCCACCAGCGCCACGCACCGCTACCGGCAGGCGCTCGACACCACCCTGGCCTGCACAGAAACCCGCGTGTCCAAGCCGGTGGCCGACGTCTACGGGGCGCTCGGCGTGGCGCCACTGCGCGACGTACTGGGACGGCTGCCCTGGCCGCCACCGCCCGCGTCCCTCCACTCGCACTTCGCTCCGCAGATCCCGCCCGGTCGTACGGCGGCGCCGATGTTCGTCAAGCCGCTCTGGCCGGGCCCGCCCACGTGGCCGCAGCCGTTGGCTGTGGCGGACGCGGCGACCAGCACCGGGATCTTCCCGACGGAACTGCTGACCCCGCCGTCGCCGTCCCGAGTGCCGGAGCACGAGGCACCCACGGCACCGATGCCCAAACTCCGCGACCCGTTCGGACCCGGCTCCGCTCTCGAGGGCCCCGCTCCCGCGGGTCTGGCTCCCAAGGGTCCGACTCCTGAGGGCCTGGCTCCTGAGGGACAGCGCTTCTTCACGCCTCGGTCACCCAGCACGCGACTGCCCGGGGACCTGCTCTCCGACACGCGGTCATCTGGGGACGCGCTCTTCGGCAGGCGGCCGTCCAACGACGCCCTCTCCGGCGCGCGACCGGTGCGTGATGGGTTGTTCCGCTTACCGCAGCCCGCTTCCGAGAAGCCCGCGCCTGCTCAGCCGACCGAGGAGCCCCTGCCGAAACGTCCGTTCACTCTCTCGGCGTCCATTCCGGCGGACGTGCTGGACGACGAGCCGATCACCCAGGAACTGCCCGCCATCGGCGACATCCTCGTACACAAGGGCGAGGCCAGGGAGCCGGGCTCCTTCTTCGTCCCCAGGACCGCCGCCAGGGAGCCCATCTACCGGCTGCCGGCCCCGCTGCCGTTCCCACCGACCGTGGACGATCTGCCCATCGTGGACGACCTACCCGAGGACCTCCCGGACGTCCCAGACGTACCGCGAGCCCGGGTACGTCCCGGCAAGGGCCGACACCACGACTGGGCGTGGGAACTGGTCGGGTTCCTGGTCTGCGTCGCCATCGCGATGATCGTCTTCTTCGCGGTCCCGCTCATCATCGGCTAGCTGCCAGCACTGACCGCAGATCACTCACTGCCGGCCGCTCCCGCTGCTCCACCGGCACCGCCGACAACACCATCCGCCCGGCCTGTTCGACCAGCGTCGTCCGGTGGATGGCCGGCAGGCTATCCACTACCCCAGCAGCCACCCGCAGGCCCTCGTCAATCCCGCCGTTGACCACCGTGCATTGCGCGGTCAGCAGGCGCGCGATAGCCGGGTACTGGTAATCGGGGTTGTCTCTGACGACCTGACCCGTGCCTCACTGGCCTTCGCCATGTCGCCTGCCGCGCTGTACACCCATACCCGAGCGTACGGGAGCTGCCCCAACCGCCAGTAGTCAGCCATGATGCTGGCCGGCAGATGACCGGTGCTCAGACGCTCGCTGATCCGCTCCAACGTCGCGCGTGCTTCATCGTGTCGCCCGACCATGGCCAGGGCCTTGCAGCGGGTGTAGTCGATCAGCGCGGCGCCGTACGAGCCCGGCACCTTCTCGACCAATGGCGCGGCGCTGGACAGAAGACGGAGCACCGTTTCCGGGTCCCGCTGTCCGCCGTCGATGCCGTGCCCCGCCTCCGTGCTGCGTACGCCGAGTTGCAGGTACAGGTCGCCGCTCGCGTCGGCGGCATGGCACGCGGTGCGCCACCACCGGAGTGCGGCGCCGTGTTGGGCGAGGCGGGTAAGCACGTTGGCGTGCAGCGTGGCGAGCGCGGCCAAGGCGCGGTACAGGTCGCGCGTATGCGCGTGGTCGGGCCCGATCTGGGCGATGCTCTGCTGGACCTGGTGCACCACCGCCATGAGGTCGAGATGGATGTCCGCTTGGACCTGGGTGGGGGGACGGCGCCGGAGGGCGTACAGATGGTCGGCGCAGGCAAGTTCCCAGTCCGCTGCTGATCGAGTGCTGGGGATGCTGAGGTCGATGAGTTGGCGGAGAGCTTCGCTGGGTCCGAGCGCTCCGAGGCCGGCGGCCATCTGCAGGCGTCCAGGCCTTCAAGGGTCAGGGGCCGACGGAAGAGGGCCCAGATCGCGGATGACCCCGGCCAGGGCCTGGATGGGCTCGCTCTCAGCCTCGCTCCGCCACACCAGCGCGTACGGCAGCGGCTCCATATCGGTGACCGGCAGGTAGGCGATGTCCGGCCGTACCCAGTAGCGGGTGACGTGGGCGGGGAAGAGCACGACAAGCCCGTCCATGCTGGCGAGGGTCATGGCCTCTTCCGCGTCCCGCACCACGGGACCGCGCTCGATCTGACGGCCCCGCCGGGTGAGGCGCGGGGCGTAGGCGTCGTACCAGTAGCCGGGCCCGGTGTCGGCGTGCGGGTGCTGGAAGTCGGAGACCATCTCCAGCGAGACCGACGCGCGCGAGGCGAGCTGGTGGTCGGTGGCGACGGCCAGCACGCGCTGCTCGGCGAACACGACCGGCCCCACGGTGAGGTCGGGTTCGTCGACGGGGAGCCAGCTCACCAGGACGTCGATGTCTCCGCGCCGCAGCGCGGGAAAGGCTTCGCCCACCTGTGCTTTGTGGACGCGCAGCTTCCACAGCGGGTGGCGCAGGCGGAAGACGTCCCAGTAGGGGCGCAGGTCGTGGGCGTTGAGCGGGAGCATGCCGACCCGCAGGATGCCGGTGATGCCCTGGCCGGCGAGCTGGGCGCGCTCCATGCTGTCCTTCAGCCCGGCATACAGCGGCCGGAGGTCGTCCCGGAGCTGCCGTCCGACGTGTGTCAGTCGGACCGTGCGGTTGTTGCGCTCGAACAGCGGAGCGCCGACCTGCCGTTCCTGCTTCTGGATCGCCTGGGTGACGCGAGCGGGTGACAGGCACAGCCGGGTGGCGGTGCGGCCGAAGTGCAGTTCCTCGGCCAGGATCAGGAAGATCTCGATGTCCCGCAGTTCCACGCCTGACCTGCTCCGTTCACTCCCGCTGAAGGTGATCTTTCGGGGTTCGTCGTTGTTTCGGGTGTTCACCGTACTTGATCCTCGATGCGTACGATTCGCCTAGTCGAGGGAGCACGTGGATGGACGTCCTGGTTTGCGGTGCCGGCGTCGCCGGGGCTGCACTGGCGTACTGGCTGCGCCACCACGGGTTCACCCCGACCGTGGTGGAGCGCGCCCCGCGGGTGCGCGCGGGCGGGTATGCGGCGGGCCTGCGCGGCGAGGCGCTGGACGTGCTGGACCGGATGGCCCTGCTGGAGCGGGCCGAAGCGCTGGACCTGCGGCTGGGTGATACGGCGATGGCGGACGAGTACGCCGCGCTGCCCGTGGCGGTCCGTGCGGGCGACCTGGAGATCCTCAGGGACGACCTGGCCGGCCTGCTGTACCAGGCCACCCGCCGGGAGGTCGAGTATGTCTTCGGCGACTCGATCGCCACACTGGAGCAGACGGTCGGCGACGTGCGGGTCACCTTCGACCGGGGCCAGCCGCGGCGCTTCGACCTGGTGGCCGGCGCTGACGGGCTGTATTCGCGGACCCGCTCGCTGGTTTTCGGGCCGCCCGAGCTCTTTGTCCGGCACCTGGGCCTCTACACGGCGGTCTTCGGCCTGCCCGGCCATTTCGGCACCGAAGAAGGCGGCCGGGTCCACCGCGTACCGGGCAAGGCGGCCGCGGTGCTCGGCACCCGCGACGGCACCCGAGCCCGGGCGGCGCTGCACTTCGCCTCCGGGCCGCTGGCCTACGACCGCGATGACGCCGGGCAGCACAAGCGCATCGTGGCCGGGCGGTTCGCCGACGAAGGCCGGCTGGTCCGGCGCCTGCTGGAGGAGATGCGGGGGGCGAAGGACCTCTTCTTCGAGGCGAACGCCCAGGTGGAGATGCACCGCTGGTTCTCGGGCCGGGTGGTGCTGCTCGGGGACGCCGGTTACTGCGCGGCGTCGGCCTCGGGTCGCGGCGCCTCCCAGGCGTTGATCGGCGCCTACATCCTGGCCGGCGAGCTGGCCGCCGACGGCGGCCATGCGCGGGCGTTCGCCGCCTACGAGCGGGAGATGCGCGGCTTCGTCGCCGAGCACCAGCACCTGGGGCGCGAAGGCGCCGACCAGTTCTTCCTGGGCACGCCTCCGCAGGAGGGGCTCGATCGCACGACGGCGGCCCGCCCGTACCTGATACGGCTCAAGGACTACGTTCCCGGCTTCGCCGCGGAGCGGCCTTCACCCGGCCGGGCCGCCCGCTGACCTGGCGCTGCCGTGTCAGCGGCGGCGTCAGGGCGGCGACGGCCCGATGTCGGGCCCATTCGCGAGGGTGAATGCACGAACGCCGGATCGCAACGGAACCGGCGGACCAATCATGACGCCAAGGAGATAAGGATCATGGCAATCGGCGGAAACGGCTTCTCTGAGCAGGGGCTGCGCAGGCTGCGTCAGGTGCTGGCACGGCATGTCGACTCGGGGAAGATCCCCGGCCTGGTGGCCCTGGTCAGCCGCGGCGGCCAGACCCACGTGGAGACGCTGGGCACGATGCGGCACGACGGCGGCGCGCCGATGCGCCGCGACACGATCTTCCGGATGGCCTCCACCTCCAAGCCGGTCTCGATCGCGGCGGCGATGGTGCTGCTGGACGAGTGCCGGCTGCGGCTGGACGACGTGGTCGACCCGTGGCTGCCCGAGCTGGCCGGCCGGCAGGTTCTCAAGAGCATCGACGCCGAGCTCGACGCCATCGTGCCGGCCCGCCGCCCGGTCACCGTCCGCGACGTGCTGACCTCCACCTTCGGCCTGGGCATGGACATGACCGCGCTGGGCACCCCGATCCTGAACGCCATCTTCGAGCGGGGGCTGACCCCGAACCTGCCGACCGAGGTTCCGGAGCAGGACGAGTGGATGCGCCGCCTGGGCGAGCTGCCCCTGATGCACCAGCCCGGCGAGCAGTGGCAGTACCAGATCAGCAGCGACCTGGTCGGCGTGCTGGTGTCCCGGGTGACCGGCCAGAGCTTCGAGGACTTCCTGCGCGAGCGCATCTTCGAGCCCCTGGGCATGAAGGACACCGGCTTCCACGTGCCCGCCGACCAGATCGACCGGCTGCCCACCCTGTACGCCCCCGACCCCGCCACGGGCGAATTCCTCGCGTGGGACGAACCCGAGGGCGGCAGGTGGAGCAAGCCCCCGGCGTTCCAGGGCGGCGGTGGCGGCCTGGTCTCCACCGCCGACGACTACCACGCCTACTTCCGGATGCTGCTCAACGGTGGGGTTCACGAGGGCCGGCGGATCCTGTCGCGGCCGGCGGTGGGGCTGATGACCACCAACCGGCTCACCCCGGAGCAGAACGCCGCCCGTACTGCGCTGGCCCGCAACGCCGTGCACATCTCCTTCGGCCAGGGCCAGCAGGGCGGCTGGGGCCTGGGCATGGCGGTGCGCACCTACCGCGGCGACTACGCCCCGATCGGCCAGTTCGGCTGGGACGGCGGCAGCGGCACCTCCGCCTACGCCGACCCAGCCAACCAGCTCACCGGCATCCTGCTCTGCCAGCTCGGCTACAGCGTGCCCAACCCCGCCCACCTGATGAGCGACTTCTGGACCACCGTCTACCAGGCTCTCGAAGACTGATGCAAGGAGTGAGTGTCATGCGTGTCTGGTTCATTACGGGCGCGTCCAGGGGGCTGGGCAGGGCGTTCGCGGAGGCTGCGCTGAGCAGGGGAGATCGCGTCGTGGCCGCGGCCCGCGACATGGCGCCGCTGGAGGGCCTGCGGGCCCGCCATCCCGACACCCTGGCGTGCGTTCCGCTCGATGTCTCCAACCGCGCCGCGGTGCACGAGGGTGTGGATCGGGCGGTGGCCGCGTTCGGCAGGCTCGACATCGTGGTCAACAACGCCGGCGCGATGTTGTACGGCATGGTCGAAGAGGCCACGGAGACCCAGATCCGAGCCCACTTCGACGTCAACGTCCTCGGGCAGATCTGGGTCACCCAGGCCGTGCTGCCCCACCTGCGCGCCCAGGGCTCGGGCCACATCCTCCTGGTGACGACGATGGGCACGGGCGGCGGGACGGCCTCGGCCGGCCTGTACGCGGCCGGCAAATCGGCCATCGACTCCCTTGGCCAGGCGCTGGCCAAGGAGGTCGAACCCTTCGGCGTCAAGGTCACCATCGTCCAGCCGGGCGGCTACGACACCGGCCTGTTCACGACCGGCACGACGGCCACCACGCCCGACCCGGCGTACGACCCGCTGCGGGCGAAGCTGACCGAGATGTGGGGCGACGAAGCGGGTCCCGACCCAAGCACGGCCGCGCCGGTCGTCATGCGGCTCGTGGACCTGCCCGACCCGCCCCTGCGGCTGATCGTCGGCAGCCGGTCCTTCGATCTGGTTCAGCAGATGAACCAGGCCAGGGCCGAAGAGTACCGCGCCTGGGAACACCTCAGCCGCCTGGCACCCGGCTGACAGCTCCGTCCCGATTCGCGCGTTCCGACGCGACGAACGACACGATCGAAAGGTCATAGATGATGAAGATGATGAAGCACCACGACGCCGCCCGGCCCGCGGAAGAAGACCTGCGAGAAGAGCGGCCGGCGGGGGACGCCGACGTGATCGTCGTGGGGGCCGGTCCGACGGGTTTTATGCTGGCCGCCGAGCTGCGCCTGGCCGGAGTGCGGCCGCTGGTGCTGGAGCGACAGCCGCGCCCCCGCGACACCCCCAAGGCCGGGGGCCTGGGCGGGCAGATCCTGGAGCTGCTGCGCTACCGGGGCTTGCTGGAACGTTTCGAAGCGGCCTGCACCGGCCCGATGCCCGCTCCCCGGTTCCCGTTCGGCGGCGTGCACCTGGATTTCACCCAGCTGCCGGATCCCCCGATGCACGCCCTGCCGCTGCCGCAGCAACTGCTCGAGCGGCTGCTCGGCGAACGCGCAGGCGAACTCGGCGTCGACCTCCGCCGCGGACACGAGGTGACCGGGGTAAGCCAGGACGACGACGCGGTCACCGTGGACGTGCGCGGCCCGGACGGCCCCTACCAGGTGAGCGCCCGCTATCTCGTGGGGTGCGACGGCGCGCGCAGCCGCATCCGCGACTGCGCCGGCATCCCGTTCCCTGGCACCACCTATCCCGAGGTCAACCGCCTGGCCCAGGTCACCCTGCCCCCCACGGTCACCGTTCTGGGCAATGGCGATCTCGACGTCCCCGGCTTCGGCACCATCCGCGCCGGATTCACCCGCACCGACCAGGGCCTGCTCGGCGTCGGCTCCTCACCCGGCACCCAGTCCGTCTCCCTCTACACCATCGAGGACGAGAACACCGAATACGACGACGACGTCCCCATGACCCTGACCGAACTGCAGGACAGCATCCACCGCGTGCTCGGCGCCCACCTGCCCCTGGCCGGATCGACCCGGCTGTCCCGGTTCACCTTCAAGGCCCACCAGGCCGAGCGATACCGTGCCGGTCGCATCCTGCTCGCCGGCGACGCGGCACACCTGTTCCCCGCCACCGGAGTGGCGCTCAACGCCGGCATGCTGGACGGGGTTAACCTGGCCTGGAAGCTGGCCGCCGACCTCCACGGCACGGCCCCGGCCGGCCTGCTGGACACCTACCACACCGAGCGCCATCTGGCCGGCGCCCGCACCCTGCTGCACACCCGAGCGCAGGTAGCCCTGCGACGCGGACACGACGCGGCCGCCGAAGCACTTCGCGACGTCTTCACCGAACTGCTCACCGACGAGCAGCCGCTACGCCGGATGGGAGCCCTCGTCGCCGGAACCGACATCCGCTACCCGATGCCCGGCTCCCACCACCACCCGCTGACCGGCACCTTCGCCCCCGACCTCACCCTGCACACCGACCAGGGCGTCACCAGCGTCGCCGACCTCATGCACACCGCCCGACCCATCCTCCTCGACCTGGCCGACCGCCCAGAGCTCCGCCAGATCGCCCGGGACTGGCGGCATCTCCTCGACGTCCACACCGCCAAGACCGACGATCGGCCGGCTGACGCGCTGCTGATCCGCCCGGACGGCCACGTCGCCTGGGCCGCCGGCCTCGACGAATCCACGGACAGCGCCATGTCCCCGCTGCGGGAGGCACTCTCCGCATGGTTCGGAACGCATTGAAACAGAGGGAATAGAGACATGACCAGTAGATTCATCGAGTTGGCCGTCGACTGCCACGATCCGGAGAGACTCGCGGCCTTCTGGTGCGAGGTCCTGGACTTCGAGGTGATCGACCGGAACGAGGGCAAGGTCGAGATCGGCTCCTGGGAGCCGACCGTCGAGGAAGTCCGGGCCCGCCAGATGCCGCCCACCCTGCTGTTCATCCAGGTGCCCGAGGGCAAGACCGTGAAGAACCGGCTCCACCTCGACGTCAGCCCGATCGACGGCAGCACCGACGACGAGGTGACCAGACTGCTCGGCCTCGGCGCCACCAAGAGAGACGTGGGCCAAGGCCTAGACCGAAGCTGGGTGGTCATGGCCGACCCCGAGGGCAACGAGTTCTGCGTCCTGCGCTCCCTGGCTTGACGCGCCACGGTGGGTGCGGCTCGTTCTCAGCGATTGAAATGATCAAGCCGTGAGGGCATATCCGTCCTGGTAGTCGCTCTGATGGACACGCTCGTGCTGCCGGGCGAGATGGAAACTCCAGTACTGCTCAAGATGACCGTTGGCGACCAGCGCGCGGAGTTTCAACACCGCTTCGGCCCCGGCCAGACCCCGCCGCGCCCCGGCCAGGTCGAACCTGTCAGCGATCAGATGACGGCACGCTCCCTCGATCACTCCGGTCGCGATCGGCCATCCAGCTTCGAGCGCCTGGTCATAGCGCAGGTACTCGATGTTGTTGGTCAGGTAGCGGATGCACGCATCCAGGCCGTCGCGGCGGTGGGCGGCCGTGGTGGCGGCCTGGCTGGTCAGCGCGGTGATGACCTGGCCGGTGTGCCCGGCCAGCAGGGCAGCTCCCGCCCGGAGGTCAGGAACTCCTCCAGCGCCGGTCGATCGACGTCAACAGATACCTCGACGATCAGCGCGGCCAACAGAGTGACAGAATCCTAATGATCCCGATCAGGCTTCGATACACCGGCCTCCACCAGCGGTGGAACCGAGCCATGGCACGCTTCGCTCGTATTCCGGTCTCACACCTAGAACACCTGCGCATCATCTCAAGCCGTGCTCACGGGCAAAGGCTACAGCGCCCCGGGTGCCTCATTGCGCAGCCTTGCGTTGACGCGCTTGTGGCAGAGTGCGGTGCCGTCCACCACTTTGTGGCAGGGGTCGTCGTCAAAGTCCGCCGGGCGGCCCCGGGACCGTCACAGAGATCGAGACGGTCGCGTGACGAACCACGGGAACCCCCGCCGACGGCCGGGCCGCTCAGGAGGCCGTCAGCCGGCCGAAAGGATCAGCCCGCTGGTCGGGACCCCGGTGCCCGCCGTCACCAGGACGTTGCGGACGCCGCTCACCTGGTTGGCGGAGGTGCCTCTCAGCTGGCGTACGGCCTCGGCGATGCCGTTCATGCCGTGGATGTAGGCCTCCCCCAGCTGGCCGCCGTTCGGGTTGACGGGCAGGCGGCCGCCGAGCTCGATGCCGCCGTCCTGGAGGTAGCCGGGGGCCTCTCCCCGGCCGCAGAAGCCCAGCTCCTCCAGTTGGGCCAGGACGAACGGGGTGAAGTGGTCGTACAGGATGGCCGTCTGGATGTCCTGCGGGGTCAGGCCGGACATTTCCCATAAACGTCGGCCGACGACTCCCATCTCCGGCAGGCCGCTCATGTCATCGCGGTAGTAGCTGGTCATCATCATCTGCCCCGCGCCCGAGCCCTGGGCGGCAGCCGTGATCACGGCCGGGGAGCGGCGCAGGTCGCGGGCTCGTTCGGTGGTCGTGACGACCAGGGCCACGGCTCCGTCGCTCTCCTGACAGCAGTCGAGCAGGTGCAGCGGCTCCACGATCCACTTGGACTCCTGGTGCTCCGCCAGGGTGATGGGGCGGCCGTGGAACCAGGCGGCGGGGTTCGTGGAGGCGTGCCTGCGCATGGCGACGGCCACCCGGCCGAAGTCCTCTGAGGTGGCGCCGTAGGTGTGCATGTACCGCTGGGCGAACATGGCCACCCACCCGGCGGGCGTCATCAGCCCGAACGGCACGTGCCAGCTCATCTCCAACCCCTGCGAGGTCGGCTGGCCGCCCAGGCGGGCGTCCGGCTGCCCGAACCTCCGGCCCGACCGCTCGTTGAACGCCCGATAGCAGACGACGGTGGTGGCCATGCCGGTCGCGACGGCCATGGCGGCCTGCGCCACCGTGCCGCACGCCGCGCCGCCCCCGTACTCGACCCTGGAGAAGTACGTGAGCTCACCGGCGCCGATCTCGCGGGCCACGGCGATCTCCTGGTTGGTGTCCTGGGTGAAGGTCACCATCCCGTCCACGTCACCCGGCGCCACCCCGGCGTCGTCGAGCGCCGCGAACACGGCCTCGGCCGCCAGCCGCAGCTCCGACCGGCCGGATCGCTTGCTGAACTCGGTGGCGCCGATGCCGGCGATGGCGGCTCGTGACTTGAGCACTGACGTGCCACTCCTTCGGGTCAGGGGGCTGTGGGGAGGGTGAGGGTGATCGTGCCGGTGGCGTGGTCGCCAAGGCTGACCTTGCCGCGTACCCCGACCGTGAGCTCTCCCGCCGCCTGCGAGACGACCGTGCCCGTGAAGCTGAGCCGGTCGCCCGCGTACGCCGGGACCCCGAGCTTGACGTTGATGCGCCTGATGATGGCCGCTGGACCCGCCCAGTCCGTGACGTACCTCTCCACCAGTCCCATCGTGGTCAGGATGTTGAGGAAGATGTCCTTGGAGCCCTGCGCGCGGGCGCGCTCGACGTCGTGGTGCACCGGAGTGAAGTCCATGGTGGCCAGGGCGGTGGAGACGACCACCGTGGGCGTGAGGTCGATCGACAGCTCGGGAAGCACCGAACCGATCTCGACCTGGTCTTCGGTCAGCGTCTCCATCACGACTCCCCTGGCGCCCACATGGGCAGGACTAGTTCGTCGTCCAGCGCGCGGTACGTCACACGCAACGACATGCCGATACTGACGGCGTCGGTCGGACAGTCCACGATGTTTCCCACGATCCTCACCCCTTCTGGCAGTTCCACCACTGCCACCACGAAGGGCGTCTCGCGTCCCGGCACCGGGGGGTGGTGGTGGACGACGTAGCTGTAGACGGTGCCGTGGCCGCTCGCCACGGTGTGGGTGCGGTTGGTGGAGCGGCAAGCGGGACATATCGGGCCGGGTGGATGGCGCAGCTCGCCGCAGTCGGCGCAGCGCTGGATGCGCAGCTCGCCCTGCTGGACGCCTTCCCAGAAGAAGGCCGTGTCGGCGTTGACGGCGGGACGCAAGGGGTACGGCTCGCGACGGCCGGTCTCCGGGGCTTTCGCGGTCTCGGACGCTGCGGCCGTAGATGGAGCGGTCTCGGATGGTGCGCTCGTGGAGCTGGGGCGTTGGCCGGTGCGTGGGCGAAATTTCAGGATTCGGAACATCATCTCGGCCACTGGTTCGTCCGCCTCGCCGTACCAGGTGACATTCCAGGTGGCGAAGTAGCCCTCGCCGAGCGCCGTCCGCTTCGGGCCCACGAGGCTCGTGAAGCGGGTCGACGGAGTCAGGCGCTCGCCGAGCCGTACGTACCGGTGATAGGTCTGCTCGCAGTTCGTCGCCACCACGCCCGTGTAGCCGTGCGCCTGCAGGGCGGCGAGCATGTCGTCGACCGGCGAGCGATCCTTGGCGTCCTGGCGGAGGCCCTGCATGGTCCAGACCTGGATCATCGCGGGCGGGGCGACCCCTTGGTCGAGGTAGGCCGGGTTCGCGTCGCCGAGGGCGGTCAGCCAGTGCCTGATCATGGGTACGTTCACCGGATCTGCCGCGGGGGTGCCGCGCATCTCCCCGAGGGCGACCTGCTTGTCCGCCAGCTCCCGCAACTCCCTGTCCACGCTCGCGGGGTCAGGCGTGGAGAGGTCGGGCGTGGCGGGGCCGGGGATCACAGACTCGGGAGTCGAGGGGTCGGTCATCGGGGCGGCCTCGGGAGGTTCAGGCCGAGCATCGCGATCAGTTCGCGCTGCACCTCGTTCACCCCGCCGCCGAACGTCAGCACCACCGCGCCCTTCACCCCGTGATCGGTGCGCTCCAGGAGCTCGGCCGTCTCCGGGTCCGACGGGTCGCCGTAGCGGGCCAGGATGTCGCCGATGAGCCGGCCGACCTCCTGTACCCGCTCCGAGGCGTAGATCTTGGTAGCCGACGCGTCGGGCGCGCCCAGCCAGCCGAGGTCCATGTTCGCCGCGACCTGCCAGTTGAGCAGCTCATTCGTACGGAAGTACGCCCGCACCCTGCCGAGCGCCCGTCGTACGTCCGGATTCTCCACCAGCCCGGTACGCCGCGCCCAGGCCAGGAAGCGGTCGTAGGTCTGGCCGAGGTTCCCGGCGGGACCGAGCGTGACACGTTCGTGGTTGAGCTGGTTGACGATCAGGTCCCAGCCCTTGTCCACCTCGCCGACCACCATGCTCGCCGGGACGCGGACGTCGGCGTAGTAGGTGGCGTTCGTGTGGTGCCGGCCGTCCATGGTGATGATCGGGGTCCAGGAGAAGCCGGGATCGTCGGTCGAGGCGATCATCATCGTGATGCTCTTGTGCTTCTTGGCGTCGGGGTTGGTGCGGGTGGCGAGCCAGATGTACTGGGCGTAGTGGGCGCCGCTGGTGAAGATCTTCTGGCCGTTGACGACGTAGTGGTCGCCGTCGAGCACCGCCGTGGTCCGCAGCGAGGCCAGGTCCGTACCGGCCTCGGGCTCGCTGTAGCCGATCGCGAAGTGGCACTCGCCGGCCAGGATGCTCGGCAGGAACATCTCCTTCTGCTCCTGCGTCCCGTACTGCATCAGGGTGGGCCCGACCGTCTGCAGCGTGATGATCGGGTACGGCACTCCGGCGCGGGCGATCTCGTTGGCGAAGATCTGCTGTTCGAGCGGGCCGTAACCGGCGCCGCCGTACTCCTTGGGCCAGCCGAGGCCGAGCTTGCGGTCGCGGCCGAGCCTGCGGCAGTGCTCCATGTAGGCGGTGCCGAAGGGATCCTGGGAGATCTTGCGGCGGTCTTCGTCGGTGAGGCAGTTCTGGAAGTACTCGCGCAGCTCGTCGCGGAGCCTGCGCTGGTCGGGGGTCAGGTCGATCAGCATCAGACGAGCGCTCCGATCAGGTCGAGCTGGGCGTCGGCGCCGCCGAGCAGGTGTGTCAGGTGCTTGGCGTGGGCGAAGTAGCGGTGCAGCGGGTACGTCACGTCGAGGCCCAGACCGCCGTGCAGGTGCTGGCAGGTGAAGAGCGCCTTGTACGCCTCACTGACGTGGAAGGCGGCCACGGCCAGGTCCTCCTCCGCCGGGAGGTCGTTGGCGAGCAGCCAGGCGCCCGACCACACGGCCACGTCGAGCGCCCGCGTGGCGATGTAGACGTCGGCGATCTGTACGGTGACCGCCTGGAACTCGGCCAGGGCCCGGCCGAACTGCTTCCTGTTCTTGATGTACTCGGTGGTCAATTTGAGAGCGCCGGCTAACACGCCGCTCGCCTGGGCCGCGACGGCCGCCGTGAAGATCTGCCGCAGACTGGAGACCGCTTCCGGACCGGCCAGCCGCTCGGCCGGGGTCCGGTTGAGCACGATGGTGGCCAGCGGCTCGCCGTTGGCGGCGAACTCCGGGCGCGCCGTCCATCCGCCGGTGACCAGGAACACCCCCTCGGCGGCCGTGACCAGCATGTACGCCGCCTCGCTCCCGTACGGGACCCCGACCTTGCGGCCGGTCAGCACCCACCCGTCGCTATCCCTCTCAGCGGCGGTCACGGGCGGGGCCGCCGGCGCCCAGCCCGGCTCCCGCAGCGCCACCGTGCCGACGCCGTCGCCCGGCGGGCGCTGCTGCGCGGGTGTGCCGTAGCGGGCCAGGGCGAGTGTGCTCACCAGTGTCGCCAGCGCGGGCGCCGGTGCGGCCCGCGCGCCGAACTCGCGGAGCACCACGGCCAGCTCGACGGGCCCGAGCCCGGCGCCGCCCGCGTCCTCCGGCACGCACACGCTCATCAGCTCCGCCTGGCACAGCGCCTGCCAGAGCCGTTCGTCATACGGCCGGCCGCTCTTCTCGTGCGCCTCCAGCCGCTCCGAGGTCGCCTCCTTCGCCAGGAGGTCGGCGGTCAGGGTCCGCAGGTCCTGCTGGGTCTCATCCAGGTTGAAATCCACTATTTCTCCAAAAGGTGTTGCCGGCCGTGCCGGGCGAACTCCCGCTCGATCGCCGCGACGTCCGCGCCGCCCAGTAATCGGATCTCCGCGCCCGCAGGACGCCACCAGACGGGGTCGGCCGTCCGCCAGCCCTCCTTCACCAGGACACGCTTGACGACCTTGTGCGAGGGGGTCTGGGGCAGACCATCAGAGATGCGTACGTACCGGGGGAACGACTTGGCACCCAGATCGCGGCGCCCGGCGAGGAACCCGGCGAACGCCACGGGATCGAACGCCGCCTCCAGGACCAGCGCCGCCATGACCTGGTCTCCGGCCGCCGCGTCCGGCACCGGGTAAACGGCCGCCTCGATCACGCCCGGGAACTCCCGCAGGACCGCCTCGATGGGCGCCACCGCCAGGTTCTCGCCGTCCACGCGGAGCCGTTCGGTGCCCCGCCCGGCGAAGAACACGTAGCCGTCGGCGTCCGCGTACGCCAGATCGCCCGACCAGAACGCGCCCTCCCGCATCCGCTCGGCGTCGGCCTCCGGGTCGTTGTAGTAGCCGTCGAACAGGCCGAGGCCACCGATGTTCACCAGCTCGCCGATCGCCTCGTCGGGGTTGAGCAGCCGCCCGTCCTCGACGCGGCCCGGCGGGCACGGCAGACCGGTCAGCCAGCTGCGGATCTCGATGCCCGCCGGCAGCCTGCCGAGGCATCCGGGCGGTCCCATGGGGTCCGGGGTGAGCGAGATGGCCGTCTCCGTCGACCCGAACGCGTCGATCACATGACAGCCGAACCGCTCCCCGAACCGCCTGGTCGCCGTGGCGCTCCCCTCGTTGCCGAAGGCGAGCTTCAGGGGGTTGTCGGCGTCGTCGGGCTGTCGTGGAGTGGCCAGGACGTAGGAGAGCACTTTGCCGACGTAGTGGAGGTACGTACAGCCGTATCGCCTGATGTCCGGCAGCAGGCCCGACGCGGAGAACCTCCGACGCAGCACCAGCGCGGCCCCTGACGCCACGGCGGGGGCGTACGCGGCCATGACGGCGCCGGAGTGGAAGAGCGGCATCGCGCAGTAGACGGCGTCGGCGGGGGTCAGCATCACGGCCAGCGAGACGCCGGGGACGGCGATCTTCCGCTGCGTGATCCGCACCGCCCGCGGCCGCCCGGACGTTCCGGAAGTGAAGATCAGCATGACCAACGCGCCCGGATCCGGCGGGCTCGCGTCGGGCCCCGGAAGAGGCAGATCAGGCGCGTCCCCCGAGCCCCAGGCCGGGACGGGCGTCGAGGCCGTACCCGAGGCTTCGGCGACGGACCGCGCCACCGTCTCGTACGGCGCGTCCCACAGCAGGAGGCCGACGTCGGTGGCCCGGGCGTCGCGGGTCAGCTCCGCCACCGATCGGGTCGGGTTCAGCGCCACCAGCACCCGCCCGGAGAGCGCGGCCCCACCCAGCAGGAACACCATCTCCGGAACGTTGTCGCAGAGCACCCCTACGTGCGGCGGCCCGTCGAAGGAGCGAGCGGTCAACCAGTCGGCGGCGGTACGGCAGGCGGCCACGACCGAGCGCCACGACCACACGCGATCCTCGAACACCAGCCCCGGACGGTCATCATCGGCCCGGGCCAGTAGCAGGGCGGCGAGTGTGTCCGCGGCCATCGACCCTCCCAGCAAGCGCTCGGTCAACAGTTCCGCAAACTAGAACAGATTCTAATATCTGTCCAGCCACGACACATCCCAACAAGTCTGGATATATGCCTGTAGCGCCGCAGACATGCGTCTATGCAGGCTCTTTGTGACCCGCGAGTAACAAGCCGAGTTATCGAGAAATCAGATAACGTGTTCTCATGCGTACCCCGCAGGCGACCACCGCCGCGCCCCCCAGCGACACCGAGGGGATCATGGAGAGCCATTCCACGTCCGGCGGTCACAGCGTCCGTACGCGTAGCCAGCACCAGCGCCGCAAGCGCATCGTCCAGGCGGCCGCCGCCCTGGCCTCGCGCGGCGGCGTCGAGGCCATGCAGATGCGCACGGTCGCCGAGCGGGCGGGGGTCGCGCTCGGCACCCTCTACCGCTACTTCCCGTCGAAGATGGACCTGGTCGTGGCGGTCGTCGGCGAGGAGATCGACCTGCTGGAGAGCAGCATCCAGCGCCGTCCGCCGAGCGCCTCCACCCCGGCGGGCCGCGCGGTCGACGTCCTGATGCGCGCCACGCGTGGCCTCATGCGCGAGCCGGAGCTGGCCGACGCGCTGATCCGGTCACTGATCATGGCCGAGGTGGAGACGCCGTTCGGCGACCGGATGACGGGGCTGCTGCTGCGCGTGTCGGCCGACCTCACGCGGGATCGGGCCAGCGAGGTGCAGCTCGACCTGGCGGGGTCGTTGTCCAGCGTGTGGGTGCAGGAGCTCCTGGAGATGCTGCGCGGGCGCCGCACCTATGAGCAGATCCAGCGCCGCATCGAGATCGCCGCCGCACGGCTGGTCAACGACCTCTAGTTGCCGTCAGCCGACAGCCCTGAAGGTGCGGCGATACGCGTGCGGGGACACCCCCAGTGACGCGTGCAGGTGCTGCCTCAGGGAGGCCGCCGTGCCGAAGCCCGACTGCTCCGCCACCCGGTCCACCGGCAGGTCCGTGCTCTCCAGGAGGTGTCTGGCCAGCTCCACGCGTTGCTGGAGCAGCCATTGGCCGGGGCTCTGGCCTACCTCGTGGCGGAAGTGCCGGGTGAAGGTGCGTCTGCTCATGCCCGCGTGTTCGGCCAGGTCGGCCAGCTGGAGCGGGGTGGACAGGTGCTGGAGGGCCCACGCCCTGGTGGGCGCGGTGCCTGAGGCCGATGGTTCGGGGACCGGGCGTTCTACGTACTGGGCTTGGCCGCCGTCCCGCCACGGGGGGACGATGCAGTGGCGGGCCACCTGGTTGGCGATCTCGCTGCCGTGGTCGCGCCGTACCAGGTGCAGGCAGAGGTCCACGCCCGCCGACGCGCCCGCCGAGGTGAGCACGTCCCCGTCGTCCACGAACAGCACGTCCGAGTCCATCCGCACCTCGGGGAAGAGGCGGGCGAAGCGCTCGGCGTGCCGCCAGTGGGTGGTGGCCGGGCGGCCGTCGAGGAGGCCCGCGGCCGCGAGGACGAAGGTGGCGATGCAGATCGAGACGACGCGGGTGCCCGGCCGTATCGAGGAGAGGGCGTCGAGGAGCTCGGGAGGCAGCGACTCCGGGCCGGTGATGTCCGCGAAGCCGGCGGCGGCGGGGATGACGACGGTGTCGGCGCTCGCCAGCGCGCCCGCGTCGTGTTCGACGGCGATCGTGTAGTCGGCGGCCGTGGCGACGGGGCGGCCGTCGAGTGTGCAGGTGATCACCTCGTACAGCGGCTCGCCTCCCGGATCGCGTGCCGTGCAGAAGATCCTGGACGGCACGCTCAGCTCGAACGGGATGACGTTCGGCAGCGCCAGTACGACCACACGATGCATGGCCCGATCTTTACACATCTTGGCCTTCGGGCCACTCGCAGCCCCCAACCCGACACAGCAGGCTTGACCGTATGAAGATGCGCGCGATCAGCCAGGACGCCCTGGGCGGACCAGAAGTACTGAAGACGATCGAAATGGACAGGCCCACGCCGGGACCGACTGAGGTGCTCGTGCGAGTGCACGCGGCCGGGGTCAACCCCGCGGACTGGAAGACCCGGACCAGCGGCGGTCAGCTGGGGGCGCCGCCGTTCGTGCTCGGCTGGGACGTCTCCGGCGTCGTCGAGCAGGTGGGCCTGGGCACGACCCTTTACCAGCCCGGTGACGAGGTCTTCGGCATGCTCCGCTTTCCGTTCGGCCACGGCGCCTACGCCGAGTACGTGAGCGCCCCCGCCCGCCATTTCGCCCCCAAGCCCGCGAACCTCGACCACAACCAGGCGGCCGCGATCCCTCTCGCCGCGCTGACCGCCTGGCAGGCGCTGGTGGACACCGCCGGGCTGACGGAGGGTCAGCGGGTGCTCGTGCACGCGGCGGCGGGCGGTGTGGGGCACTTCGCCGTGCAGATCGCCAAGGCGCGCGGCGCGTACGTGATCGGTACGGCCAGCGCCGCCAAGCACGAGTGGCTCCGCGACCTCGGCGCCGACGAGCTGATCGACTACCGGAGCGAGGACTTCGCCGAGGTCGTCCGCGACGTCGATGTGGTGATCGACACCATGGGCGGCGACTACGGCCCGCGCTCGCTGCGCACCCTGCGCCAGGGCGGCACGATCGTCTCGCTGGCCCTCTCGCTCCTGGACGAGAGCCTGCACGCGCGGGCCGCCGAGCGGGGCATCCGGTCGGCGGCGATGCTCGTCGAGCCCGACCACGCCACGATGCGGGCGCTGGCCGCACTGGCGAAGGCCGGGAAACTACGGGCCGAGGTGGCCGCCGTGCTGCCGCTGGCGGACGCGGCCAAAGCCCACGAACTGGGCGAGTCCGGCCGTACGACGGGGAAGATCGTCCTCTCTGTACGTCCCTGAGACTCGTCGATTTGTCGGTGGCGGGGGCTATACAGGGAGGCATGACTGAGCGGCCGTCGAATGAGGAGTTCCTGCGGCAGACCGACCTGATGCGGCGCGAGTTGCTGGCGCACTGCTACCGCATGCTGGGGTCGGTGCACGACGCCGAGGATCTCGTCCAGGAGACCTATCTGCGCGCGTGGCGCGCCTATGACGGGTTCGAGGGACGTTCGTCCCTGCGCACCTGGCTCTACCGCATCGCCACGACGGCCTGCCTGACGGCGCTCGACAGCCGGGGCCGGCGTCCGCTGCCGACCGGGCTCGGCGCGCCCGCGTCCGAGGCGACCGGGCCTCTGGTCGAGGGCAACGAGGTGCCGTGGCTGGAGCCCGTGCCCACCGGGATGGTCGGCGCCGGGGCCGACGACCCCGCCGCCATCGTCACCTCGCGCGACAGCATCCGGCTCGCGCTCATCGCCGCGCTGCAGCACCTGCCGCCCAGGCAGCGGGCGGTGCTGATCCTGCGCGACGTGCTCAAGTGGCGGGCCGCCGAGGTGGCCGAGGTGCTCGACACCACGACCGTCGCGGTCAACAGCGCGCTGCAACGCGCCCATGCCCAGCTCGACGAGGTGGCGCCGAGCCTCGACGACCCCATCGAGCCGCTGACGGCCGAGCAGCGGGCGCAGCTCGACCGCTACGTGGCGGCGTTCGAGAATTACGACGTGGCGGGCATCGTGGAGCTGTTCACGAAGGACGCGGTCTGGGAGATGCCGCCGTTCACCGGCTGGTATCAGGGCGCCGAGGAGATCGGCCGGCTCATCGCGACCAACTGCCCGGCGAAGCAGCCCGGCGACCTGCGGCTGGTGCCGGTCGAGGCGAACGGGCAGCCGGCGTTCGGGATGTATCTGCGGCACGGGGATGTCTATGACGCGTTCGGGCTGCCGGTGCTCACGTTCACCGGCTCGCGGGTCAGCCATGTCGCGATGTTCTTCGACCTGGGCCTCTTCGACACCTTCGGGCTGCCTCGCACGCTGAGCGGGGCTTCCACCGGAAACTAGAACCCGTTACAGTCACGTCCAGAGCATCATTCTGGAGGCTACTGTGGGCACACCGGTGATCGTCGAGGCCGTCCGCACCCCCATCGGCAAGCGTGGCGGCTGGCTGGCCGAGCTCAAACCGCAGCAGGTGCTGGCCACCGCGCTCAACGGCCTGATCGAGCGCTCCGGGATCGACCCGGCGATCGTCGGCCAGGTCTTCGCCGGGTGCGTGACCCAGGCGGGCGAGCAGGGCGGGCATGTGGGACGGCACTCCTGGCTGTACGCGGGGCTGCCGTACCAAACGGGAGTGACCACGGTCGACGCGCAGTGCGGATCGTCGCAGCAGGCCGTACACCTGGCGGCGGCGATGATCCAGGCCGGCGTCATCGACGTGGGCATCGGGTGCGGGGTCGAGGTGATGAGCCGGGCGCCGCTCGGCAGCAACGTCCTGCCGGCCAAGCCGAAGCCTGACGACTGGAACATCGACCTGCCCGACCAGTTCACCGCGGCCGAGCGGATCGCGGACCGGCGCGGGCTGACCCGCGAGCGGCTCGACTGGTTCGGGGCGCGGTCGCAGCAGCTGGCCGCCAAGGCGTGGGCCGACGGGCGGTTCGAGCGGGAGATCGTGCCCGTCGGGCAGGTACGCAGGGACCAGGGCTTACGCGAGACCACCGTCGACGGGCTGGCCGGCCTCAAGCCGGTGATGGGCGAGGGCGGCCGGCACACCGCGGGCACCTCGTCGCAGATCTCCGACGGCGCCGCCGCGGTGCTGGTGATGAGCGAGGAGACGGCCCTGCGCCACGGCTTGCGCCCCCGGGCGCGGATCCTGGCCCAGGCCCTCGTCGGCGCGGAGCCGTACTACCACCTGGATGGGCCGGTGGACGCGACGGCGAAGGTGCTCGCGACGGCCGGGATGACGATCGGCGACATCGACAGGTTCGAGGTGAACGAGGCGTTCGCGTCGGTCGTGCTGTCATGGGCGAGCGTGCACGAGCCCGACTTCGACCGCGTCAACGTCAACGGCGGCGCGATCGCGCTCGGCCACCCCGTCGGTGCCACGGGGGCGCGGCTGCTCACGACGGCGCTGCACGAGCTGGAGCGCTCGGACTCGGCGACCGCGCTGGTCACGATGTGCGCGGGCGGGGCGCTGGCGACGGCCACGATCATCGAACGCATCACGTGACAGGGGACGGCCGTCCCACCACCGCGTGGACCCGCCGGGCGAGTCATCCGCGGCCGTGTCCGGGGAAAACCCGTACCGATCTCACGTTTCCCTCCCGCACACTCGACCAAGTACAAGCACGCTCAACGGGGGCCCCAGCATGAAGACGACCCGGCGCAGGCCGTACACCGAGCAGCGCCCGCAGGACCTCGGCGGCGGGGTGTGGAGCGTGCCCGTGCCGATCCCCGGCAACCCGCTCGGCTACACACTCGTCTACGCCGTCGACTCCCCCAAGGGCCCCGTGCTGGTGGACGCCGGCTGGAACCACCCGGACGCCTGGGCGGCCCTCAGCGGCGGCCTGCGGACGCTCGGTCTTGATGTGAGCGCGGTCAGAGGCGTGGTCGTCACCCACTTCCACCCCGACCACGCCGGGCTGGCCGGTCAGGTCAGGGCGGAGTCCGGCGCCTGGATCGCCATGCACGAATCGGACGCCGCGCTGGTCAGGCTCATGCACAACCTCGCCGAAGGCGAACACCGCGACTTCCAGGCCGACATGCTCAGGCGGGCGGGGGCCGGGCACGAGGACGTGGCGGTCGCGACCGCCGGCCGCCCGGACACGCCCGCGCTGCCCGACCGCGAGCTGCGCGACGGCGACCTGGTGGACCTGCCGGGCCGCAAGCTGCGGGCCGTACACACACCGGGCCACACCCCCGGCCACATCTGCCTGCACCTGGAGGACGCCGACCGCCTGTTCACCGGCGACCACGTCCTCCCCGACATCACCCCCCACGTCGGGATTTATCCCTATGACCGGGACGATGTTGATCCGTTGGGGGATTTTCTGGAGTCGCTGGACCGCGTCGGCGAGCTGGGCCCGCTGGACGCGCTTCCCGCCCATGAATGGATATTTCCGGATGTAGCCGCGCGCGCCGCCGAGATCCGCCACCATCACGAGGAGAAGCTCCAGCGACTCGGCGCCCTCCTGGCCGAGCGCGCGCAACCGCTGACCATCTGGGAGACCGCCGCGATGATGACCTGGAACCGGCCCTGGGACGACCTGTCCCCCGTCCTGCGCGGCATGGCCGCGGGAGAGGCGGCCGCGCATCTGCGCACGCTGGAGGCGCGTGGTGTGATTCGCCGCGTCTCCGGAGTCGATACGGTGCGCTTCCAGGCCCTAGAATCCTAGACATCCGATGTCTAGGGAGAAAAGTGTGGCGGTCACCGACGCAGCCATCGACAAAATCAAGCAGATGATCCTCTCGGGCGAGCTCACGCCCGGCGACAGGCTGCCGAAGGAGGCCGACCTGGCCGAGCGCCTCGGCCTGTCGCGCAACTCGCTCCGCGAGGCCGTACGAGCACTGGCGCTGATCAACGTCCTCGACGTACGCCAGGGAGACGGCACCTACGTCACCAGCCTGGAGCCGCGCCTGCTGCTCGACACCATGTCGTTCGTGCTCGACCTGCATCGCGACGACACGGTGATCCAGTTCTTCGAGGTACGCCGCATCCTGGAGCCCGCGGCGACGGCGATGGCGACCGAGCAGATGACCGACGGGGAGATCGACGAGCTCCGGGTGATCCTGGAGTCGCTGCCCGACTCGCCCACGGTGGAGGAGTTGGTGGCCAACGACCTGGACTTCCACCACCGGATCGCGCGGGGTTCGGGCAACAGCGTGCTCTGCTCGTTCATCGAGAGCCTGTCCGGGCCGACGACCCGGGCGCGGATCTGGCGCGGGCTGACCCAGGAGGGCGCGATGGAGAAGACGCGGGAGCAGCACACCGCGATCTACGAGGCCATCGCGACCCGTCAGCCCGACGTGGCCCGCTCGTGGGCCACGGTGCACATCGCGGGAGTGGAATCCTGGCTGCGCAAGGCCCTCGACTGAGGGTAGATACCCCGACGTGGCCGACAAACTGGAGAAATATCGCAGTAAACGCGACGCCAGCCGTACCCCCGAGCCCGTCCCCGACACGGCCCCCGAGTCGGGCGACGGGGCGGCGTTCGTGATCCAAGAGCACCACGCCCGCGCCCTGCACTGGGACCTGCGACTGGAGCGCGACGGCGTGCTCGCCTCCTGGGCGATCCCCAAGGGCCTGCCGGCCGACCCACGCGTCAATCACCTGGCCGTACGGACCGAGGACCATCCGATGGAATACCTCGACTTCCACGGCGAGATCCCCAAGGGCGAATACGGCGGCGGCACGATGACGGTCTGGGACCGCGGCACGTACGAGACCGAGAAGTGGTCCGACCGCGAGGTCAAGGTCGTGCTGCACGGCTCGCGAGCCGCAGGACGGTTCGTGCTGTTCCCGACGAACGGCAAGAACTGGATGATCCACCGCATGGACCCGCCCTCCCGCGACCCCCTGCCCCCGCTCGACCCGATGCTCCCGGTCGAACGGACCCGGCTGCCACGTGACGTGGCCGACTACGCGTTCGAGTTCGCGTGGGGCGGGGAGCGCGTGCTGGTGGCGATCGACGGCGGGCGTACGGAGGCGGCGCGGCGCTATCCCTGGCTGCGCCCGCTCGCGGCGTCGTTCGGCAGCCGCACGGCGGTGCTGGACGGCGAGGTGGTCACGATGGCGGGCACGGAGGTCCTGGTCTGCTATGACCTCCTTTACGACGACGGCCACTCCCTGGTCGCGCTGCCGTACACGACCCGCCGCGCGGCCTTGGAAGCGCTCAAGCCGGCCTCCGCCCGCTGGCAGACCGCCCCCGCGTGGCCGGGCCAGGCCAAGCCGGTACGGCAGGCGGCCCGCGAGCAGGGGCTGCCCGGCGTGATCGCCAAGCGCCTCGACTCCCCCTACGAGCCGGGGGCGTCGAAGTCCTGGCTCTTCATTCCCGCCTAGCCCCGACCGACTCCTCCGGTATCGCGTGCAGGGCGGGCACGGCGTCCTGGGTGAAGACGTCGTCCAGGCGCCAGCGCGCGTAGCGGTGCTCACAGGGCGGCCCGCTCGCGATGGACAGCACACGCTCATCAAGATCCATCACGATCGAGTACACCGTCGTGGACAGATCGGCCTCCGCGACGTCCGGATCACGGTGGCGGCAGATGCCGTCAGGGAAGGAGAAGTGGTCGCGCAGCGCCGCCACGATGTCCTCGACGGTCACCGCCCGTACGCGCGCCGCGTCCTCCAGCAGATGCCGCATCCGCGCGGGCCGCAACAGCGTCAGAGCCGAGGCCGCCACCTTCTCATCATGCAGCGGAAGCGGGCACTGGAAGTGGTTGGAGTGGGCCAGCAGGCCGTCCTCCGGCAGCAGGTGCCCGAACACCCCGGGCGCCACCTCAAGGTCGATCGCCTCACCTCCGGCGTCGGCGATGAGCACGTTCCCCGAGGAGACGCGGGGCACGTTGAGCGTCCTGCGCAAGGCGGTGCTGATCCGCGGCGAGTTCAGCACCCCGCGCAGCAGATAGTGGTACGGCACGCCCTCGCCGCCGGTGTCCAGGTCGGAGACGAGCAGGTTGGCGCAGACCCCGAGGCCCGCCGAGTTCAGGCCGCTCTTGGCCAGCATGCCCGCCTCGGCCAGCGTGAGCACCGAGAAGCCCTCAGTGTCGCGGGTCGCCAGCAGGAACGTGACGGGTCCCTGCTCGGGGTTCCAGTCCCAGTTCTGCGCGAGCAGGGTGTGGCCGTCGCGCGTGTACTGCGGCAACACCGCCACCGAGGTGCAGCCCTCGTCGTGGTAGCCGGTCCCGTAGAGCAGCTCGGTACGCGCGTTGAGCGCCGTGATGTGCTCGACCCGCCGGCCCGCACCCTCGGCCAGGCCCTCCAGCATCTCCGCGATCGTACGGTCGTAACCCTGAGCCACAGCGAGATAGGTGGCACCCCAGCGCAGCACGTCGGCGTCCGACAGGCCCACGTCGTCACGGAACCTGCGCAGGTACGTCTCCAGGCTCCGCTCGACGAGTTCGCTGGTCCTGCGGCCGATCTCGGCCCCCATCTCACGAGGCGTCCCCTCGACGGCGACGAGCGGCGGGCCGGCTGCCGGGTTGGGTTGACCGTATTCGATCATGTTTCCTCCAGTCGTCGAAGAACGCTGCGCACCTAGAAGCTGCCCTGGTTGAGCGGCCCCATTACCGGTCGGCCCATACCGGAGATACGGACGGCAACCGTTTGCGCCTCAGCGGGACAGGCACCGCACCGAAGGGAGCGGAGCCTTGTGCAGCGTCCGTCGAGATCTTGGCGGGGTCAATGCGCGGGCGACCGATGCGGGCGCCCAGGCTGTGGGTGAGCCAGGGCGAGCAGGCCGTCGCGTGCGCCTGCGCCTGTTCTGCTCGTGCGCCCTGCAGCCTGATGCTGCGCGGCAATACCTGCTGGGCACGCGCACGTCACCCCATTTCGCCCGAGACGGCAGGGCTGGTCGACTGTGCGCTCGACAACGCCGTTGGGGCCATGTGACCCACGCACCGCCTGCTCATCCGCCGCTCGCTCGGCAACCCCGCGACCTGGCTTTCTACCTGTATCACACGCCGCGACCGGTGCCGTTACAACGGAAGAGGAATGGAAGAGGAACGGAAGAACGGCGTCGTAGCGTCTTTCTGTCCGGGGCTGTAGCCATGTCTTCTGCGCAATGAGTTGAAGTATGTGAAACATCGGGTCGTCGGCGTTTGCGAACGATATCAGTGCGGCGCTGTACGTGTTTCATGCCCATGTATAAAGCGGTACATCAAGCGCCCATGACTTCGTGAAGGAGAAGAGTGTCAGTATTCAGTCGCGGGCCCGTTCGACGACGGGTTACCGGTGTGGTCGCGATGGCCCTCGTGCCGTTGACGGTGGCGGTCGGGGTGGCCTGGGCCGCCGTCACCGACAACATGTTCCCGACCGAAAGCACCGGCAGTAGCTGCGTGGTCAGCACGGGCAGCCATCCACCATGCCAGACCGACAATCGCGAGGTCTATTTCTACATGGACAGCAGCGGCGAATACAAGCTGGAGTCGGAGGACCGGTCAACGGTCAACGCCGCCATTGACGGAGAGTACCGGCCCACGGATCTGGCCTTCCACTACGACTCGTCGCCGGTGTTCGAGGGGAGCGCGGAGACCGACATCATCTACCAGGAGGGCTCGACCGGCCTCCCGGACAGTGCGGCCGGTAGGACGTGGTGCAATGGGGTCAGTAGCACGCATTACAAATGCGACCAGCAGTACATTCGCATCCGAGGCAACGGGCGTTACACCTACGCGAGAGTTTGCCATGAGACCGGACACGCCGTCGGCCTGCAGCACGGCGACTACTCCACACCCATGCTCAGCAAGACCGATTCCCGCCTCGGCTGTCTGGTGACCCCTTCCACCGACCATAACGATCTTGGCTCCAATAACCGGGAGAACATCAATGCCACTTATTAGGAGGGCCCCGGTGAAGCGTCTTACGTATATCGCAACCGGTATCGGGCTCGCCGCGGCTCTCGCCGTCGCGGGAGTCGCCACTGTGAATGCCGCCGACGTCGCGCCCGCGCCGCGCCGGGTCGTGATGGCCGACGGAGACGACCGCCTGCCCAGCATCACGGCCGCGGACTGGGTGACGTACGCCGACCATGTGGTCGTCGTCAGCGCCGCCTCCGAGGAGACGATCCCGCCCGCCCAGATCGAGATCGAGCGAGGGGAAGGATTGATCGGGCGGAAGGTGAAGCTGGAGGTCAAGAAAGTGCTGTGGTCGCGGGAGGACGCGGCCCAGCCGGCCCCGAAGGAGTGGGAGTACAACGCGTCCGGTTGGACCTTCACCGAGGGGAACCTGAACAGTCCGACCGCGACGGCTATATACGATCGGCCGCGCATCGAACCCGGGCACCAGTACATCCTGGCCATCACCTGGGAAGGGCAGCACTGCGCCGAGGGCGACACCCCGGAGCCCGCAAAGTGGATGGGGCTCGGCGAGGGTTCGGAGCTGCCCTTCGACGGCGACATCATCGGCCAGGGCGAGGAGGAGGGCCACGCGCAGAGCGCCGCCGAGGCACGCACGCTGGCGGCCGACGCCGGTCCGAACGCCGGACTGGAAGAGGAAATGGCAGGCAACAGCGCGGACGCCCTCGCCGCCAAGCTGAAGGCGACCCAGCCTGGGGAAAGACAGCAGTTCGAACCGCCTCCGACGGCCACCTGCGGCTGAGCATCGGGTTGCCCTCTGCTCGAGGGCTTCTGGAAAGAGGCCTCCCCCAAACCAGTTGGAACAGGCTACCGGCGAGGCCGATAAAGGCTGACCCTGAGTCGTACGGTGCCGCCCATTGCGCGGCACCGTACGTGTTTCATGCCCATGCGTGACCTCGCCGTCCTTCCATACTCATGTGCCATGTGGCACGTGTGCCGGGCGGTACACGTCGTGTTTCATGACTTCCGAAGGAGAAGAATGTCAGCATTCAGTCGCGGGCCCGCTCGACGACGGATTACCGGCGTGATCGCGATGGCTCTCGTGCCGTTGATGGTGGCGGTCGGGGTGGCCTGGGCCGCTGTCACCGACAACATGTTCCCGACCGAAAGCACCGGTAGTAGCTGCGTGCTCAGCATGGGCCATCCGCCATGCCAGACCGACAATCGCGAGGTCTATTTCTACATGGACAGCAGCGGCGAATACAAGCTGGAGTCGGAGGACCGGTCAACGGTCAACGCCGCCATTGACGGAGAGTACCGGCCCACGGATCTGGCCTTCCACTACGACTCGTCGCCGGTGTTCGAGGGGAGCGCGGAGACCGACATCATCTACCAGGAGGGCTCGACAAGCGTTCCGGACAGTGCAGATGGTATGACGTGGTGCAATGCGCGCGGCGGAGCGCATTACAAATGCGACCAGCAGTACATTCGCATCCGAGGCAACGGAAATTACACCTATGGGCTGGTCTGCCATGAGACCGGACACGCTGTCGGCCTGCAGCACGGCGACTACTCCACACCCATGCTCAACAAGACCGATTCCCGCCTCGGCTGTATGACGACTCCCGTCAAGAGCAACGATCTTGGCTCCAATAACCGGGAGAACATCGATGGCACTTATTAGGAGGGCCGCGGTGAAGCGTCTTACGTATCTCGCAACCGGTATCGGGCTTGCCACCAGGGCCGAAGCGTTCGCATGACGCGGTTGAGCGGCACCCCCGGGTACGCATGACAAACGCGACCCCTGATGATCGTCGGCTGTCTACACCAGTCGATCAAGAACAGGGGCCGCATTCGCGTGCCATCGTCCCCGATCGACGTGCTCGCCCGCCATCTGGAGCACGTCGCCGCGCGCCCGTGCCGGCTTACCCGGCACCCCGGATCATGGTCGGCCTCCGCAACCTGGATTTGTGGCGTTCCCGGACCTGATGGTCATCGACGAGATCCAGCGAGTCCCCGACCTGCTGCTTGCCATCAAGTCCCAAGTCGACCGGGATCCGCGGCCGGGCCGCTATCTCTTGACCGTCTCGTGCTCTATACCGGCGACCAGACCTACTCGTTCGGCGACCGGATGCGGGCGATGCCGGTGAGCGCGTTGTGGGAGATCGGCTAGGCGATACTCGGGGGATGCAGATTTCCGAAATATCGCCTGATAGTGAGTCGGTGGGGCCTCGGTTGCTGGCGGTTCAGCATGCCGCGTACGCGGTCGAGGCGAAGATCATCGAGGATGACCGGATTCCCCCGTTGAGTGAGACGCTCGATGAGCTGCGGGCGCGGCCGTTGCGGTGGGTGGGGGCGTTCGACGAGGACGAGTTGTTGGTGGGTGCCGTCGCGTGGAGCGAGGCGGTAGATGAGGTGGACATCGACCGGTTGGTGGTCGATCCCGCGGCGCATCGGCGAGGAGTGGGACGGGCGCTCGTCGAGGAGGTCATGAGCCGGGCGGGTGGCCGCAGGATCGTGGTGTCCACCGGCCGGGCCAACGCGCCGGCCAGGAAGCTGTACGAGCGGCTGGGGTTCGAGGGGCTCGACGAGGTGGAGGTGATCCCGGGGCTGTGGATCGCCAACTACGCCTACGGCGGCTGAACCAACTACCGCCTACGGGCCGCTAGGCCAGCTACGTCCCCGATGGCTGAACCGGCCACGTCTGCCGCAGTTGCGAGCGACGTGGCCGGGACGTTCAGCGATCCACGGTAGGCCGGTCGCGAGAGCGAAGCCGGTCTCGAGAGCTAGGCCGGTCGCGACAGGAGGCCCTCGGCCTCCAGTTCCGACCACAGGTTGTCGGGCACCGGACGCTCCCAGAGCGCCGCGTTGCTCGCCACCTCCTCCGGCGACCGGGCCCCGATGACGATCGAGGCCACCGCCGAGTGCCGGAGCGGAAAGGCCATGGCCGCCTGCGGGAGCGGCACGTCGTACCTCTCGCAGACCTTGGCGATCCGTCTGGCGCGGTCGAGCACCTCGGCGGGAGCGGGCTCGTAGTTGTAGGTGCCCCCAGGGGCGGAGGTGGCCAGCAGGCCGCTGTTGAAGACGCCCGCCGCGAGCACGCGCACGCCCCGGTCGGCGCAGGCGTCGAGCAGCGGGAGCCCCGACTGGTCGATCAGCGTGTAGCGGCCGGCCAGCATGACCACGTCGATGTCGGTCTCCTGGACGAAGCGCAGCGGCACCTGCCACTGGTTCATGCCGACGCCGATCGCGCCGATCACGCCCTGCGAGCGGAGCTCGGCCAGCGCCGGGTACGCCTCGCTGATGGCCTGGTCGGCGTGGGCGTCCGGGTCGTGGATCAGGGCGATGTCGACGCGGTCCAGGCCGAGCCGGGCCAGCGACTCCTCCAGAGATCTCCGTACGCCGTCGCCCGAGAAGTCCCAGACGCGCTCGAAAGCGGCCGGTACGTCGAAGCCCTGCTCGTCACGACCGCCCATGGTGGAGGGGACCAGCAGGCGGCCGACCTTGGTCGAGAGCACGTAGCCCTCGCGCCCGGCGAGTGCGGCGCCGAGGCGGCGTTCGGACAGGCCGACCCCGTAGTGCGGGGCCGTGTCGAACAGCCGCACGCCATGAGACCAGGCGGCGTCCACGGTCGCGCGGGCCTGCTCGTCGCTGACCGCCTCATAGAGGCCGGCGATCGGCGCCGCTCCGAAGCCGTGGCGGGGCAGTTCGATCATGTCGTTCTCCAGGTCAGCATTCGTCACGTCATTTCCCAGACCAGCGCGAGCCCGCCGGCGCCCTTGTCGAAGTCGCCGTCGAGCAGCCGGTTCATCTGGACCTGCCACGCCTGGTCGGCGGGATCGTCCTTGAGCGCCGCCTGCAGCGCGGCGTAGTCGTCGACCTCGACGAAGTGGAACAGGTCGAGTCCGTCGCGGAAGATGCGCCAGGAGTGCACGCCGTTGGCCCGCATGACCGCCTCCAGTTCGGCGGGGATGCTCGCGTGCTCCCGGTCGTAGGTCTCCTCGTAACCGGGTTTGAGCCTGGTACGCAGTGCGATGCGTTCCATCAGTCCTGGGCCTTTCCGCCGGCGATCCGGCTGATGATGAGTGCGATCAGGATGATGCACCCATAGACGACCGGCTGCCAGAAACCGGAGACGCCCTTGAGAGTGAGGATGTTCTGGACCAGGCCGATCACCAGCACGCCGGTGAGCGCACCGAGGATCGTGCCCTTGCCGCCGTCCATGCTGACGCCGCCGATGACGGCCGCGGCGAACACCATGAAGATCCAGCCCACGCCCTGGTTGGAGCCGATGGCGCCGAGCCGTCCGGTCTCCAGGACGCCGGCGAGTGCCGCGAGCGTACCGCCGAGGATGAACACTCCCCACAGCACCCGGTCCACCCGGATGCCCGCCGCCCGCGCCGCGTCGGCGTTGCCGCCGATCGCGTAGAGCGAGCGCCCGAGCCGGAAGTAGCCGAGCCCGACGATGCCCGCCGCGAACAGTACGGCCGCGATCCAGATCGCCGCCGGCAGGCCGAGCCAGATGGCGCTGCCCAGGTAGAGGATGGAGTCGGGCAGCTCGAACAGCGTCTTGCCCTCGGTCGGGCCCAGCTGCAGGCCGTGCACGATGATCAGCATGGCCAGCGTGACGATGAACGCCGACAGCTGAAACTTGATGATCAGGAACCCGTTGAACACCCCGATCGCCGCCCCGATCAGCAGGCAGAGCGGGATCACCAACGGCCCGGGCAGGCCGAGCCCGAACCCACCGGCCGACGCCGGGATCACCAGCATCACCGCGATCGCCGGAGCCATGCCGACCGTCGACTCCAGCGACAGGTCGAACTTGCCGGCGATCAGGATCAGCGCCTCGGCCAGCACCAGCAGTGAGATCGACGCCTGCTGCTGGAGTACGTTCGTCAGGTTGCCGACCGATAAGAAGATCGGGTCCAGGAACGCGCCCACGATGAGCAGGATCAGGATCACCGGCACCAGCGTGAGGTCCCGGAACCTGGCGAGCCGCACCCGGGGGGCCGGCGCAGACAGTGTGGTTGTCACTCTTCAATGCCTTCCATCACGGCTACGAGCTCATGGTCGGTCCACCCACGCGGCACGTCTTTCACGACCCTGCCGTGGAACATCACCAGCACCCGGTCGCAGATGCGCAGGTCGTCGAGCTCGTCGGAGACCAGTACGGCTCCCGCTCCCCGCTCGACCGCGTCCTCGACGGCGCCGAGCAGGGCCTGTTTGGCCTTGACGTCGACGCCCGCGGTTGGGTTGATCACCACCAGCGCGGACGGGTCGTCGACCAGCGCCCGCGCGAACACCACCTTCTGCGCGTTTCCTCCAGACAGATCACCGACGGGCTGGTCGGGCCCTTCGGTCTTGATGTCCAGATCCTCGATCAGTCGCAAGGCCTTGTTCCGGCGTCTCGTCGGTGAGATGAGGCCGTACCTGCCGAGCTTGCGGGCGATCGGAAGCGTGCCGTTCTCCCCCACCGAGAGCAGCGGGACGAAGCCCTCGCGGTTGCGGTCCTCCGGCACGAAGCCGAGGCCCGCCCCCAGGGCGGCCGGTACGTCGCCCGGCCTGACCTGGGTGCCGTTGACCGTGACGGTGCCCGAGTCGGGTTTGCGCAGGCCGACCAGGGTTTCGGCCAGGCCGACCTTGCCGCTGCTGCCGGATCCGGCCAGCCCGACCACCTCGCCGCTCCTGACCGCCAGGTCGACGGCCTGGAAGCGGCCGGCCAGCGACAGTCTCTCGGCCGACAGGACCACGTCGCCGTTCGCGGCGCCGCGGGTCCTGGCCTCGTACGCCGCCGTGGCCTCGCCCGTCATCGCCGCCACCAGCTCGTCGTGCGGCAGCTCGGCGACCGATCTGGTCATGACATGCCGGGCGTCGCGGAAGACGGTGACGCTCTGGCAGATCTCGTACACCTCATCGAGATGGTGGGAGATGTACATCATCGTCACGCCCTGCTCGCGCAGCGCCCGCATGCGGGTGAACAGCCGCTCGATGGCCGGACCGTCCAGCCGGGCCGTCGGCTCGTCGAGGATGATGAACCGCGCGCCGAACGACAGCGCGCGGGCGATCTCCACGAGCTGCCGCTGTTCGACGTTCAGGTCGCCGGCGAGTGCCTCCGCGTCCACCTCCACCTCGTACGTGGCGAGCAGTTCGCGGGCCTTCGCCCGGAGTGTCCGCCAGCTGATCATGCCGCCGGTGGTCTGGCGGTTGAGGAACAGGTTCTCGGCGACGGTCAGCGCCGGAATGATCGTCGACTTCTGGTACACGCAGGCGACCCGCTGCCGCCAGGCGTCGCGGTCCGCGAGGGCGGGCGCCGCCTCTCCCGAGAACCGCACCTCGCCCTCGTCCGGCCGCTGAAGCCCGGTGAGAATCGACACCAGGGTGGACTTTCCGGCGCCGTTCCTGCCGACGAGCGCGTGGGTCTCCCCCTCGGCGATCGCGATGCCCGCGCCGTTCAGCGCCGTGGTGGGGCCAAAGCGCTTCACGACATTTCGGGCTTCAACATGATTTTTCATTACTTGACCTGGTTGCCCCAGAGGTTCTTGTCGTCCACATTGTCCTTGGTGACGAGCGGGGCGGGAAGCTGGTCCTCCAGGCCGTTCGGCAGCTGGATGATCGTGCTGTCGTGGTCGGTCGGTCCCGGCTTGAAGGTCTTGCCGTCGATCGCCGCCTTGGCGTAGAAGAGGGCGTACTTCGCGTACAGGTCAGCGGGCTGCGACACCGTGGCGTCGATGTCGCCCTTGCGGATCGCCTCGAACTCCTGCGGGATGCCGTCGTTCGAGACCACGAATACGTGCTTGGGATCGGTCGGCGGGACGAGCAGGCCCTTCTGCTTCAGCACCTGCAGCGTCGGGGCCAGGTGCACACCACCGGCATGCATATAGATGCCCTTGATGTCCGGGTTCTGCTCCAGCCTGGTCTGCAGCATGGACGCGGCCTTGCTGCCCTCCCACTCGGTCGGCTCCTCGAAGACCGTGATCCCGGGGAACTTCGTCTTCATGCACTCCCGGAACGCCTCAGCCCGGTCGCGCCCGTTGATCGAGCTCAGGGAGCCCATCAGCTGGACGACCTTGCCCTTGCCGCCCAGCTTCTCGCCCAAGAACTCGCAGGCTTTCGTGCCGTACGCCCGGTTGTCGGCGCGTACGACCATGTAGACCTGACCCTTGTCCGGCCGGGTGTCGACGGTCACGACGGGGATCTTCTTGTTCGCCAGCGTCTGGAGGGTCGTGGCGATCGCGCCGGTGTCCTGGGGCGCCATCACGATCGCCTTGGCCCCTTGGCCGATCAGCGCCTGAACGTTGTTGACCAGCTTGGTCACGTCGTTCTGCGAGTTCGTCGCGGGCATCAGGTCGACCTTGAGCTCGCCGGCCATCTGCGGGACGTACTTGATGTAGGAGTTCCAGAAGTCGGAGTCGGCGCGCGGGTGGTCGATGCCGACCTTCCCGCCGCCGCCTCCTCCGGCTGCTGTCTGACCTCCGGAACCGCACGCGGTGATGACCGCCAAGAGGGCCGCGCCTGCGGCTAAAGGACCGAACTTCATGGTGGGGGGGTTACCTTCCTCGAATGCCTCTGCTTGACCGGCCCTCGACTGGGCTTGGCTGTCCGTCGACTCGTTCAGTTGACCGGCCGGAGCCGTAGTCCCTGCATGCCGCCGTCGACCGCGAGCGAGGTGCCGGTCGTCGCGCCGGCCTCGGGCCCGGCCAGGTAGGCGATCGCCGCGGCCACCTCCTGCGCGCTGACCAGGCGGCCCATCGGCTGCCTGGCGTTCAGCGCCTGCCTCTCCGCCACCGGGTCGTCGGCCGCGTCGAGCAGCCGGCCGACCCACGGGGTGTCCGCTGTGCCGGGGTTGACGCAGTTGACCCTGATGCCCTCCCGTACGTGATCCGCCGCCATCGCCAGCGTGAGCGACAGCACCGCACCCTTGGTCGCGCTGTAGAGCGCCCGGTTCGGCAGGCCCGCGGTGGCCGCGATCGAGCACGTGTTGACCACCGCCGCGTGCTCCGACTGCCTGAGGTACGGCAACGCCGCCCGGGTCACCCGGACCATGCCGAACACGTTGACGTCGAACGCCTTCTGCCACTCGCTGTCGGGGTTGTCGGCGACCGTACCCTGCGCCCCGATGCCCGCGTTGTTGACCACGATGTCGATACCGCCGAGCCGCTCGGCCGCTTCGGCCACGGCCGCGCGTACGCCGGCGTCGTCCGTGACGTCCACCTTGATGCCGATGAACGGATCACCGGGCGGGTTGATGTCGAAACAGGCGACCTTCATGCCGCGCTCGGCGAGCAACGTGGCCGTGGCGAGGCCGATACCGGCTCCGCCGCCCGTGACAATCGCTTTAAGACTCATGCGTCCCTCCAGACCTCGCCGCCGGGGAAAGTGTGGGCGGCGATCGATTCAGGGTGCATCGCCGCGCTGAAGCCCGGCGCGCTGGGGGCGGCGTACCGGCCGCCTTCGATGACCACGGGGTCGACGAAATGCTCGTGCAGGTGGTCGACGTACTCGATCACCCGGTTTTCCATCGTGCCGGTCACGGCCACGTAGTCGAACATCGACAGGTGCTGCACCAGCTCGCACAGCCCCACGCCGCCGGCGTGCGGACAGACGGGGATGCCGAACCTGGCCGCGAGCAGCAGAATCGCGATGTTCTCGTTAACACCGCCGACCCGAGCAGAGTCCAGTTGCAGGTACGAGATCGCGCCCGCTTGCAGGAGCTGCTTGAACACGATCCGGTTCTGCACGTGTTCGCCGGTGGCCACCGGGATGGGCTTGATCCCCGCGGCGATGGCGGCGTGGCCGAGCACGTCGTCGGGACTGGTCGGCTCCTCCACCCAGTGCGGGTTGAACTGCTTTAGAGCGTTCACCCAGTCGATGGCCGCGCCCACGTCCCAGCGCTGGTTGGCGTCGATCGCGATGGGGAAGTCGGCCCCGCACACCTCGCGGGCCACCCGGAAACGTCGGATGTCGTCGTCGAGATCGGCGCCCACCTTGAGCTTGATCTGGCCGAAGCCCGCGTCGAGCGCCTCCTTGCACAGCCGGCGCAGCTTGTCGTCGTCGTAGCCGAGCCAGCCCGGGGAGGTGGTGTAGGCGGGATACCCCTCGCGCTTGATGTCCTCGACCCGCTGCGCCTTCCCCTTTTCCGCCTTTTTCAGGATTTCTAGGGCTTGTTCGGGCGTCAGGGCGTCGCTCAGGTACCGGAAGTCGATGAGATCGACGATCTCCTCGGGGGTCATCTCGGACAGCAGCAACCAGAGCGGCTTGCCCGCCCGCTTCGCCTTCAGATCCCACAGCGCGTTGACCACGGCGGAGATCGCCATGTGCATGACGCCCTTCTCGGGGCCCAGCCAGCGCAGCTGCGAGTCGTAGACCATCTCCTTGTAGAGGGCGCCCAGGTCCTCGACGTCCCTGCCGATCACGTACGACTCGAGGGCGCTGATCGCCGCGGTCTGTACGTCGTTGCCGCGCCCGATGGTGAACGCGAACCCGTGCCCGTCGTAGCCGTCATCGGTTTTGAGAACCACGTAGGCGGCGGAGTAGTCGGGGTCGGGGTTCATGGCATCGGAGCCGTCCAGCTCCCGGGAGGTGGGGAAACGGATGTCGTGCGTCTCCAACTCCACGATCCGGTAGCTGCTCTTCTGTCCGTCGGGAGTCGTCATGCCTGGCCCACTGTCTGGCGCTGGCGGCCGAGTCCCTCGATCTCCAGCTCCATCACGTCACCCGCGCGCAGGTACGGCTGGCCGGGCATCCCCATGGCGACGCCGGCCGGAGTGCCGGTGTTGATCACATCTCCCGGATCGAGCACCATGAACTGGCTCAGGTACCGGACGATCTCCGCCACATCGAAGATCATGTTCTTGGTGACGCCGTCCTGGCGCACCTCGCCGTTCACCGACAGCCGCATGGTCAGGTTCTGCGGGTCGGCCACCTCATCGGCGGTCACCAGCCAAGGCCCGAGCGGATTGAACGTCTCGCACGACTTGCCCTTGTCCCACTGGCCACCCCGCTCCAGCTGGAACTCCCGCTCAGAGACATCGTTGGCCACCGCGTACCCCGCGATGACGTCGAGCGCCTCTTCCCGGCTGCCCAGGTAGCGGGCCCGCTTACCGATGATGACGGCCAGCTCCACCTCCCAGTCAGTCTTCAGACTGTTGCGCGGTACGAGCACCTCGTCGTAGGGGCCCACCATGGTGTTGGTGGCCTTCATGAACACGACCGGCTCCGCCGGCACCTCCGCGCCGGACTCGGCCGCGTGGTCGCTGTAGTTCAGCCCGATACAGACGATCTTGCCTGGTCGCGCGACCGGAGCGCCCACGCGCAGCCCCTCGGCCGCGATCACGGGCAGCGCGTCGCGCTCGAGCGCGTCGCGGACGCGCGCCACTCCCCCGGAAGCGAGGAAAGCCCCATCGATCTCGGGCTCTCCGATGTCGCGCAGGTTACCGGCGCCGTCCATCACCACCGGACGCTCCTGGCCGACGGGTCCTACTCGCAGCAGCTTCACACCGCATCCTTAAGTTATACATCGGATGTATCTAGCATGATGCTGGTCGGCCTGGGTAGGGCCTGTCAAGCCTCCACGCGCGATACATCGGATCCATAGGGGTCGAGAGTGGCGCTGAAGTCGCATTACAAACGGTTGCAGTGACCGGCTTCGCCCGACCTTCGCGGGAAGGTCCACCGAGTGGCCGTCACATACATCGGATGGCCCCCGTTCCCCATACCGGACTCCTTTCACCTGCGTAACGGGTGGATCCTCGGAGGTCTAGCATAAATTGCCGGGCGAACCGGGGCTCACCCACCTCGCAGCCTTCCCCATCCGCCTCACCCACAAGCCCCACTTAACGGGTAAACCTCCATCAAAGCCCCTCAAACACCCGATGAATCACCACAATGCCCCACGTACGACACCATCCCCCATCCCCCACGACCAGCCCTCCGCCCCTCCGACCCTCACCCTCGCAACCCAGCGACGCCACCAACCACACCAACCCCAAAACCGAGGACTGTCCGGCAAACGGTTGGAACCGCAGCCCGGCAGGGCGTAGGCGGCGAGCGCGGTTAGAGCTCGTTTTCTTGCCGGGGCTTCTTGCCGGGCGGCGATCAGCCTCGCGCTTGGGGCCAGGCGGCCAGGGCCAGTTCCGCGGTTTCGGTGAGCTCTGCGGCCGTGGCGCCGTCGCGGGCCCGCTGTGACATGCCCTGGATGATCGCGGCAAAGTAGGCGGCCAAGGCGCGAGGGTTGGCTGCGGCGGATAGCTCGCCCTGCCGCTGCGCGGTCGTCAGGCGGGTTTCGAAGGCGGCCAGGTTCGCGTTGCGGAGGTCGCTCAGGAATGCCGAGATGTCGGCGTCCTGGACCGTGACGTTGGTGGCGGCGCTGATGGTCAGGCAGCCGGCCGGGTGGGAGGGGTCGGGATAGACGGCGGCCGCCTCGCGAAGGATGCGGCGGAACGCGCCCCGGGCTGTGCGCTCCTCTTCCAGGGCGGTGCCGATGAACGCACCGACGGGAGAGCGCCCGTAGGCGTGGACAACCTCTTTGAACAGGGATTTCTTATCCCCGAACGCCGCATACAGGCTGCCGGGTTTGATGTCCATCGCCCGGGTCAGCTCGCCGATGGTGGTGGCCTCGTAACCGTGCTCCCAGAACAGTCGCGTTGCGGCTGCCAGGGCCGTCGTGCGGTCGAACGCCGGTGGCCGTCCGCGCTTCACGCCTGGTCCATTCATGCCCCTGATTTTAGAGCGAGCACTCAAGAAAGCGTGCTACGTTCATTTCTTGAGTCATCGCTCAAGAAATGGGAAGGCGGTCAACAGCCATGGCAGCAGAAGCACTTGAGGGCAAGGTCGCGCTGGTCACGGGCGGCAGCCGAGGCATCGGCCGGGCCATCGCCGAACGACTCGCCCGGGACGGTGCCGCCGTCGGCGTCGCCTACGCCCGGGACGAGACGGCGGCCGGCGAGACCGTCGAGCGAATCCGGAAGAACGGCGGGCTGGCCTTCGCACTGCGCGCCGAGCTGGGACGGCACGGCGACGCGAGGCGCCTCTGGGCCGCCTTCGACGCCGCAGGCAAAGACCACGCGTCCGACGGGAAGCTCGACATCATCGTCAACAACGCCGGCATAGGGCGCAGCGCGGCGCTCGCCTCGTTGACCGAGGACGGCTTCGACGAGATCTTCGCCGTGAACGTACGTGCACCGTTCTTCATCGTGCAGCAGGGGCTGTCGCGCCTGCGTGACGGAGGCCGGATCATCAACATCTCCAGCGGTGCGGCCCGCCTGGCCATGCCGGAGATCATCGCCTACGGCGCCACCAAGGGCGCACTGGACACCTTCACCCTCAACCTCGCCAAGGAACTGGGCCCAAGGGGCATCACGGTCAACTCGGTGGCCCCCGGGATCGTCGACACGGATGTCAATGCGGCCTGGCTGCGGGGCAATCCGCAGGCCGAGGCACATGCGGCAGCCCTGGCCGCCCTCGGCCGGGTCGGACAACCGGAAGACGTGGCCGACATCGTGGCCTTCCTCGCCTCCAACGACGCGCGCTGGGTGACAGGCCGGGTCATCGACGCGACGGGAGGTGCCGGGCTATGAACTGAGAGAGAGCTGAGAGGGCAAGAGCTGGGCCGCTGGACGGATGGGCGGACAGGTTGGCATGATCATGGACGAGCAGACAAGATGAGTCCGCCTCAGGCATGACAGAGCCGGCTTGGCAGCGTCGGCGGGCCAGGATGGCAGGGATCGGGATGATGGCGGGGCGGGCGGTTGACTGAGGCAGCAGGGCGTAATAGAACACGTTTCAATAAGGCGCTTAACCAAGCGCTTGATCACTCCACAGGCCCGAGGTGAGCTCGAGTGCATATTGACCTCGTCGACCAGGACCGTTACGCGACCTCCGGCCCGCCACACGAGCAGTTGCGCTGGCTGCGCGACAACGATCCCGTACACCGGCACGAGGGCGAGCCCGACTTCTGGGCCGTCACCCGATATGACGATGTCGTACAGGTGTCTCGGCGCTCGGACCTCTTCTCCTCGTCCAGGAAACTGGCACTGTTCGACGAGGTCACCGAGGACCAGCGGGCGCTCCAGCGGTTGATGATGCTCAACCAGGACCCACCGGAGCACACGCGGCGGCGGTCGCTGGTCAACCGGGGGTTCACGCCGCGCACGATTGGAGCGCTCGAACAGCACATCCGGGATATCTGCGACGACCTTCTCGACAAGTGCTCGGGCGAGGCGGACTTCGTCACCGAGGTGGCGGCTCCGCTGCCGCTCTACGTGATCTGCGAACTGCTCGGCGCCCCGGTCGAGGACCGGGACAAGATCTTCAACTGGTCGAACCGCATGATCGGCGCCCAGGACCCCGACTACGCCACCTCGGAGGACCAGGGCGGCGATGCGGCTATGGAGGTGTACGCGTACGCCAACCAACTGGCCGCACAGCGCAAGGCGAACCCGCGCGACGACATCGTCACCAAGCTCATCCAGCCCGACGAGAAGAGCGGCGAGACCCTCGGTGAGGATGAATTCGATCTGTTCGTCCTCCTGCTGGTGGTCGCCGGCAACGAGACCACCCGCAACGCGGCCTCCGGCGGAATGCTCGCCCTCTTCGAGCACCCCGAGCAGTGGCAGCGGCTCGTCGCAGATCCCACGCTGGCGGGCACGGCATCCGACGAGATCGTCCGGTGGGTGTCACCGGTGAACCTGTTCCGGCGCACGGCCACGGCGGACACGGTGCTGGGCGGCCAGCAGATCCGCGAGGACGACAAGGTCGTGGTCTTCTACTCGGCGGCGAACCGGGACACCTCCATTTTCCCCGATGCCGAGGTATTCGACATCGGCCGCAGCCCGAACCCGCACATCGGTTTCGGTGGCGGTGGGGCACACTTCTGCCTGGGCAATCACCTGGCGAAGCTGGAGTTGCGGGTGCTGTTCGAGCAACTGGCCCGGCGGTATCCCCGACTGCGGCAAACGGGAGAGGCCCGGCGCCTACGGTCGAACTTCATCAACGGCATCAAGGAGCTACCGGTCGTCATGGACTGATCGCGACCAGCCGGCCAAGTCGCGCTGGTACCAACTGCCTGGCTTGCCGCCGAGGTCGGCCGGGTCAGCTGGGCCGACCAGGACGAACCCGGCTTTGGTCAGCACCTTCTGGGACGCGGCATTCTTGTGGGCGGTGGCCGCCCGTAGGGTGTGCGATCCTCGATGTCGACCAGGTTGAACCTGCCGAGCACCGAGCCGTCCTCGGCGATGAGTACGTAGAAAGCGCAGACGCCGGCCTCCTGCTCAGCCAGCAAGGCGTTGTACCGGTCGGGTGAACTGGTCGAAGAAGTCGTCGCCGCGATCAGAGATCGAGGCGGCGAAGTAGGCGCGGTTCGCCAGCTCGAAGGCCAGGACCGCCGGAGCATGACCAGCATGCAGTTGCTTCAGCTCGGGCACTGCCCGAATCTACCCAGGGGGCGCACCGAGATCGCCTGCGTTTCCGCCAGCGGCTGACAGCCTCGAGGCCACGGCACTACTAAGCCCATCGATCAAGAACAAGGGCTGGATGAGGAGATGGAACGCGGCGAACGACGGCCGCAGTACCGACCATCGGCCGTGTCAGAAGCGGAACCGCACGATACGGGTGGACCGCTTCAGGCCCGGCAGCAGGTTCAGGAGGCGGTACATGCGGCGTACGCCCGCGGGTGCCTTGGCCATCAGCACCGGTGCGTCGTACATCGGCGCCTCGTCGACGTATTCGAGCCGCGGGTGCCAATCGGCCGGCTCTGCCGGGTCGTTGAAGCCGCAGTGGAACTGAGCGCCGTATTTGCGCAGCGTGGGATCCCATTTCGAAGTGCGCCACGCCCAGACCGGCACCGTGTCGAACTGTACCTGGCCGGTGGGGAAGGCATCGACCACGCTGGTCAGCAGCCGCCGGACGTCAGTCTCGGTCAGGTAGGGCACCAACCCCTCGGCGATCATCAGCACCGGCCGCCCCCGGGGGATGCGTTCCAGCCAGGTCAGGTCGGTGACGCTGGAGTCGATCAGGGTGTAGTGCTCGCGCGGCGGCAGGAATTGTCGCCGCAGCTCGATGACTGAGGGGTAGTCCAGGTCGTACCAGTCGACGGTGGCGGGCGGGTCGATCCGGTACACCCGGGCATCGAGGCCGCAGCCCAGGTGCAGTACCACCGCGTCGGGGTGATCGGCGAGGAAGCCTCGGGCCCAGTCGTCGTGAGCCTTGGTGCGCACCACGGCGGCGAGGCCCATCTGGCTGGTGCCGAATCTGCGGCTGTCGTAGCCGGGGTCGAGGCGGCGCATCGCCTGCTCGGCATATTCGTCGCCGAGGATCGGGTCCGGCAGTCGGTTGTCCAGTGCTTTGGCCTTCAGGACAGGGCTGAGGGTCTTCTGCACCCCGATGAGTTCGGTGTCCTTCATGACAGCAACACTAAACTTATTTCAAGAATTTCGTGAAGTCTGTGAATGGCTTCAATTCAACGACAGCGGGACCCAGCCGCGTGGCGAAAAGCCGGCAAGGCCGCACGCTGTCGCACGATTAACGATGGAGATCCTTTTCCTGGTCGCGGGAACACCGCGCCCGGGAACCGATGGTCAGCTCGGGATCGCGCTGCCCTCGCAGCCTCTGCCGATCCGGCCCGTCTCGAAGTACCGCACCACCTCGGCGGCGCATTCGGGCACCCGGGTGGTCGACACGTGCACGTCGTCGGCGACCGTGTAGACGGTGCCGCCGATGGCGCGCCGCGTCTGCAGCGTCCAGTCATAGACGGACATGAACTCGTACAGGTGCCCCGCCAGTACCAGCGACCCGCTGCTCCGCTTCAACGTGGCCTGCTGCACCGGCAGCGGCCAGCCGGCACACATGACACCCAGTCCCCAGGACCGGCCGGTCGCCGGATGACGCTTCACGAGCTCCTGGTAGGTACGCCAGGCGGTGTCGAAACCGGCCCGGCTGCTGTCCTCGTTGCAGGCGACCGCCAAGTTCATGGTCATGTTCAGCATTTCGGGCGCGCCGGGCACGGGCGTACCCATCATCTGACCGCCGCTGAGCATCTCCTTGACGGTCGGCGGGGCGGTGGTGCCCGTCGCCGTCCGCAGTTCGGCCAGTGCCTTGCCCGCCCGTACCCACTCGGTCGAGTTGCGCTTGGCCAGGTCGGCGACGGCCGAGCCGTCGATGGGGCGCGGCAGGTCGGTGTACGTCTTGGGGCTCTTGTCGTAGTCGCGGACCAGCTTGGCCACCTGCTCGCGCACCTGCCGGGCGGTAGCACCGAGACCATAGGTCTCATCCCGGCGGCTCAGCCAGGTGGCCATGCGCCCGAAGTCACGCTCGGCCGCCTCCGCGCTGTCCTTGACGTGCTCGTCGAAACGGGTCCACGGCGGCGCCACGCTGTCCAGGAAGGCCCGTCCGGTGTGCTCGGGGAACAGGCTGCGGTACACCATGCCCAGGTAGGTGCCCCAGGAGAAGCCGAGCAGGTTGAGCTTGCGCTCACCCAGTGCGGTCCGCACCAGGTCCAGGTCCTTGGCCACGTTGCCGGTGGTGAGCTGACCGAGGAAGGCGGCGTCGGAGCGTCCGCACTTCTGGTTGGCGGAGACCTGGCCGTCGTAGATCTTCCTGGCCGCCTCCTTGGTCAGGGCGCCCGGCTCCTGCGGGCCTCCTGGCAAGGTGGGGCAGGCGACCTTGGTGCTGTACCCGACCCCGCGCGGGTCGAAGCCGATGATGTCGTATCGCTCGTTGAGCTTGGCCATCTCCTCGTTCCTGAGCGCGGCCCGCAGGATCGGGTCCAGGTATCCGCTGTTGCCCGGCCCTCCTGGCAGGACGGCGGTCGCGCCGAGCCGGTGGGCCTTGTCGGTGGCGGCCAGCCGGGTCACCGCGATGTCGATCTTCCGCCCGCCGGGGTCGCGGTGGTCCAGCGGGACGCCGACCGTCCCGCACTCCAGGCGCTTCATCAGCGTACGGAAGGCCGGAACCTGCTCCTGCGTCACGCGCAGACTCTGGATCACCTCATCGGAGTAGTCCGGGCAGGATTTCCATTGAACGGACGGTACGCCGGAGCTCGGGCTGGGGTTCGCGGTGACGCTCGCGCTCGGGCCGGCCTCAGCGGTGGCGCCCGCCGCGGAAGGATGCGCCGCCAGCCCCGCCAGCGCCAATGCCAATGCCGTCAGTGATCTTCGGTACGTCATGCGGACCAGTTGTAACGCAGCGGTTGTTTCCTTCCTGTTTCCAGGAAAACGGCCGCCGGGCCGCAGGCACTCGCCCTGTGGGGACTCGTCTCTCCGGACGTGAGCCCGCGACCGCCCTGACAAAATCCCCCCAGGCTGAACGAACAGGAACTCGGCGAGTAGGTCGCCGCCACCGGCGATCACGCGTCGCGGCCGTCCGAGAACATGTTCCCGGACGGCCGGAGACCCCTATTTTCCGATGTCCGCTAAATGTCCGGCGGCTGTCCTGGTCTCCGCATTATCGGATGCTGGAAGGTCATGAGTAGCGGCGGTTGGGTGTCATCTCAGGCCGTCGCAATTCCGACCGGACGACCCATGGAGGTTTCTATGGAAACGCGATCGAAGTCCCGCCGCTCCGTTCGCCGGCGCATTACCGGCGCAGCCCTCGGCGTGCTGTTCGCCGGCACGATCGCGACCGTCGGCGCGTCACCCGCGCTGGCCGAAAACGATGGCTGGATGTGGATCGGCGTAAGTGCCGACAATCGGGTCGACGTCCAGCAGAACTCCGGCAATAGCGGGACCTATCACATAGACATCTGGTACGCCGCCAACGGTGCCCGGTACGGCGGAACCGGTGACTACCAATACTCAGGCGGCACCAGAGGCCAAAAGTTTGGCTCGCATGCGTCGGTCGCCGGCAAGCGGCTCTGCGCCAAGCTCTGGTATTACAACCCTAATACCGCAGACTGGGAATCTCACGGCTCCCCTTGCCACACTTACTGATACCGGTGACTGCATAGCACATGGGTTGCCTTAGTAACCTGAAACGGCCTGCCAGCGTACCCTCGGACACGCTGGCAGGCCGCCCTTTTTCTTACCAACGACGGCAAATCCCGCCATGGATGGCCAAAGCCGCTCGGGAATGGGGATATGCAGTCGATGCTGGGCGGCTGCGTTTCGCAAGGCGTGAGGCCCGAGCGGACGCAGTCGAGGGCCGTGCGCTCCCGAGTAGTGAGGCGGACGCACTCGCCTCGTCGGCTGATCCGGCCGTGGCTCGCCTGGCCGTGCGGGTCAGCCGGCCGTGCGGGTCAGCCGGCCGTGCGGGCGGAGCCGTCGTAGGCGGTCAAAACCGTGTCGGCGTGGCGGAAGGCCCAGTCGCCCAGAGCACGGATCGGCACCAGCAGGTCCTTGCCCGCTTGGGTCAGCTCGTACTCCACCCGCGGCGGGGCCTCGGCATAGCGTCGGCGTTCGACCAGGCCACAGCGTTCCATGCGACGCAGGGTCTGAGTGAGCACCTTCTGGCTGATGCCGCCGATCTCCCGGCGGAGCCGACCGGGGCGCATGGGCCCCTCCTTTAGGGCGAACACCACCACCGGCAGCCAGGCATGGGCGAACAGGTCCACGGCCAGACGGGCCGGGCAGTCGGCGACGAAGTCGCCGTAGGGCTCGAACGGAGCGTCGTCGTGGTGGTCCACATTCGCCAGTCTCCCGCATCCGTTGGACACCTGGAGGTGCCTATCGGCACGCCTACTGTCTTCGCGGGAAGCTGCGGTTCAGGCGAGGAAGAGGGAAAGACATGCGTATTGGCATACTCGGGGCCGGGCAGATGGCCGAGGCGCTGGGATCGGGATGGGCGCGGGCCGGGCACGAGGTGATGGTCGGCGCTCGGTCGCAGGAGAAGGCGCGCAAGCTGGCCGAGGCGATCGGGGCGGGCGCCTGTGGCGGTGATCTGCGGGCCGCCGCGGAGCACGGCGAGGCGTTGCTGCTGGCCGTACCGGCCTTGTCGGTGGACGGGATTCTCGCCGGGGTCGGCGCGGCGGACGGCGCGTTGGCCGGGCGGACGCTGATCGACTGCACCAACGCCTACGAGCCTGACGCGTTCACCGACGCGCCGAACTCGTTCCTACTGGCCGACGACGCGGTGGCCGAGCGGGTGGCCAGGCTGGCCCCTGAGGCGGGGGTTGTCAAGGCGTTCAACATGTGCGCCGCGGAGGTGTGGACCTCCCACGCAGGGCGCGGGCTGGGGGTGCCGCTGTGCGGCGACGATGAGCGGGCCGTGGAGGTGGTCGCCGGTCTGGTGAGCGATCTGGGATTCGAGCCGGTACGGGCAGGTGGGCTGAGGCGGGCGCGATACCTGGAAGCCGTGAGTGTGTTCGTGGTCGGCCTGTGGTTCGCCGGGTACGACGCTCGCCAGATGCTGCCGCCCCTTCAGGAGGCCTTCGCCCACTCTGACGCCTGACATCGACCCGTTCATGGGTTTTAGGAGAGGGCACCCCTTGGATGAGTTCCGGTCTTGGGGTGCTGGGTGAATCCTTTGGTGGGGTTCGCGTCTCTTATACCTGTACCCGGCAACAGCGTCGGGACAGGTTCAGGAGGTTGTCATGCTCCTTGGTATCGTCGTCGCGGCTGTGCTCTTGTGCGCGTGCACCGTCGTGGTGCTGCGTCGGCGGGGTCGGTCGCGTGGCTGAGGTGAGTTGGCCGGTTGAGCAGCTGGTTGTCGCCGCGCGGGATGGCGACGTCGAGTCGATCGCCGCGCTGGTGTCCGGCGCGCACCCGCATGTGCAGCGATTCGCCTACTCCATGTGTGCCTCGCCGGAAGATGCTGAAGACGCCGCGCAGGAGGCGTTGATCATTCTGTACCGCAAGATCGGCACGTTGCGGGCGTCCGGTGCGCTGGCGTCATGGATGTTTCGCATCGTCCGCAACGAGTGCCTGCGGCGGACGCGGCGGCTGGTGCGACACCATGAACCGGTCGTGGACGCCACCGTGTGGTCGGCCGAGGATGAGGTATTGCAGCGGTTGGAAGCCGACCGGGTGGCTTCGGCGATCGCTTCTCTGCCCACCGATCAGCGACACGTTTTGATCATGCGAGATGTTCTCGGCTATCGCGGACGGGTTGTCGCCGATGCGCTCGGCCTCAGCACCGCCGCTATGAAGTCGCGGCTGCATCGCGCCCGCGCAACGGTGCACGACACGCTGCAGGGCACACCTGGCACAGCCGCGGGAGACAACGATGACTGACGATCGCAGCTTTGCCAGCGCCTCTCTGCCGCGACACCTGGTGCGCGGCCTGGTGGGATTCGGCGCGCTGGTCGGTTCGGTCGCCCTGATTCCAGCGGTTGGATTGGGCGGCTTGCTGCTCGCACCGGCTGGTCTGCTCGCCCTGCGAGGGTGTCCGACCTGCTGGGCCATCGGTTTGATAAAGACCATTTCGATGGGCCGGGTGCGGCGCTCCTGCGTAGATGGCCGGTGTGAACTGACCCTGGCCCCCTCTCCTGGATCGCACCCCGCCGACGACAGCTCGTAAACCGATGCCGCAGATCTACTTGTCCGGTCTCGGAAATCGTGTCGGTGGTTCCCGGCACCTCTACCGGATTGCCACGTGCGCCGTGTCAGGGAGTCGGGAGAAAACGCCTGATACCCGGGGGCGCAACCTCCGGATTTTCGGTGCTCCACCACAGCTCGCCGTCGACCGTCAGGTACGGCACCCAGTAACGCACCGCAGCACCCACGGCGAGCGCGTCGGCCACCTCGGTGAGGTAGGCGCCGAGCGTGGGCCAGGCAGCATCGAAGTCGCCGAGGCCGTCGTGCGCGGTCCAGCCGACCCGGCCATACCCGGGCCCGGGCCGCAGGTCGATCACCTGCGCATCGCCGTCCGCGCCGGCAAACGGTACCCATCGCTCGTGCCACCACGGTTCGGCGCCCGGCCGGTGCGGGGTGAGCCCATCGACGCTCACGGCGACGTCCATGCACGCGCGCCAGTGGTCGACGATGCCGGCGGTCGACAGCGGCGGCCCTTCGGGCAGGATGTTCGCCCAGATGCGTTGGCCGTCGTGGCGGCTCAGCGACTCGACAAGCTCAGGCGGGAAGGCGAGTCCCAGCGCGGCTTCGGCGGCGGCGACGTCGGCCGGGTCGGCGGGTGGAGCCAGCGCGGCCGCGCTGGCGGGGGTATGCCGCGCCAGCCACTCCTCGATCCGCGCCCACGCTTCCGTCACCATGACCACACACCCTAGCCTCGCTCGTCCGAGGACCAGCACCCCTTTGACCGCAAACAACGAACAACGCGACTTTCGGCATAGTCTGCTGGCTAATGTGGTGCAAGGGCGGCCTCGCCCGCATCAGGTAACCGTCGTCGTCGGCGGGCGGATCTGATGCGGGAGAGGATGCGGATCGTCTGGCGGGCGCCTGGTTGCCAGCCCTGCTGGATGAGGGTGTCCGCCGCCTGGTGGAGCAGGTCGGCGGTCTGCCCGGGGATGACGTCCCGGCGGACGACGATGACCCGCCAGCCGAGTGCGCGTAGCTCTGCGCGGCGCTGCTCGTCGCGGAGTTGGTCGGCGGCCGACGTGTGGTGCCGCTGACCGTCGTACTCGACCGCCACCTGGAACTCCGGCCAGCCGAGGTCGAGGTAGGCGAAGCGGTCATCCGACAGGGAGACGCGGACCTGGGTGGTGGGTCTGGGCAGGCCGCCGTCCACGAGGATCACGCGCAGCCAGCTCTCCCGGGGCGAACCGGCGCCCCGGTCGGCGAGGCTGAGCGTGTCGCGTAGGTGCCATGAAGTGGACTGGTGCCAGAGTGCCTCCAGGTCCACTCCGTGCCGGAGGAACTGGTCCAGAGCGGCCACGGCCTCCAGGCGGGGAAGCCAGCGGACACAGTCGAGGGCCGTGCGCTCCCGGGTGGTGAGGCGGACGCCCTTGTGCTCCGTGATGTCGTCGGCGGGCAGAGTGGTCACGTGGGTGACGCAGCCGGGGATCGCCAGGTGGCCGGGGGCTATGAGCTCTACCGGCCAGTCGTCTTCGGTGGTGTCGAGGCTCAGCACGTGCAGGCCCCAGATGTGGGCGGCCGTACGGCGGCAGGCGACCGCCTGGGGAATCAGCCGCGTAATGCGCTGAGCACGTTCGAGCAGCGAGGGTTCGTTCACGCCGTTCAGAATGAGGGAAGAGACGATGGGCAAGAGGCGCCGAATCCGATTCTGTGGATAGCTGAAACAGGTCACCCACAGCCACGGAGTAGTTGATCAGAGATCGCCCGTTGGGAGGTTGATCCGCCACCCAGATCGGCCGCGCGATCGGAGCCCGCTGCGGATCTGGGCCGATCCTTCAGCGACTATCTCCGCTACGTGCTGGGCCAGGTCAACGTGGACAGTGCCATCGCACGCGGGGACGACAGCGCCGAGCAGGCGCGCGACTGGTGCCACCGCACGCTTGCGGAGGTATTCCGAAAGGGGGAGGTGACCGTGGTTTTCCGAGGGTATCTAGCCACGCTGGCCCCGATCGGCGCAGCTTCACATCAAGGTCGATAGGGAGTGCCCGTGGCACCCTTCACCGAATTCGCACAGTTACCCCCATCTGGGGAGAACGATATCTCCAACCAGTAGGTCTGCACGGAAGGGTCCTTCTCCACGTCCGATGACCAGAAGTCAAAATCGAGCTGGAGGTCTGCCGTGAAGTCGCCGAAATTCTTTGAGAAGCACGTCTCGGAAGGCCATCCCTCTGTTGTTTGATGGCGCCTTCTTAGATCTCCGGTGCCGTCCTTGGACAGAATCCAGCCGACCGCGCGAGCTTGCTCTTTGTAATAGGTGGCGATCTCGAGAGGAGAGCCGTTGAATCTGTATCGGCGCCCGACCTCCGCGATAGCGTTATCGTCCGCGCACGCCGCCGATACATACTGATCTCCCAGCGGTTCGGTATGAGGCGGCGGTTGTCGGAGGATAGCGTCTTGGCCTGCGAGCTCGGACCATGGATCCGTGGGGTTGTTGATGCAGTCCAGTGCCATCGCCTTTGAGGCGAAAGAGCAGCCGGAAGCGGCGACGAGCATCAGAGAAGCCAGTAGGAGGCGGACTGGCAGGTTCAAGCGTTTTCCATGGCTCATTCCATCTCCCGAGAACACGAGGCACGGACTGCCTAAAGATTCCCCTCGGCGCGGAAAGTGCCGTCTTGTCCGGTCCGCGATTACGGGGCTTGGGGTGGATCTTAGGCGCTAGGAAGAGAATGCGCGCAATGCCGGAAGGACGTCGGTCGCGAGTCGTTCCATCTGCTCCCGGAAGTCCCCCACAGGCATGAAGTTGAACGAGGTGAACCCCAGCCGGACGAACTCCAGCAACTTCTCCACCACCTCCTCTGACGAGCCCGCCACCGCAGAGGACGAGGATCCGCCGACCAGGACCGGCACGTTGTACACGCATTCCACCTCCCGCCCCACCCGCCCAGCAGACTCCAGCACCCGCGAACGCATCTCCGCCGCCACCGAAGGCGGGGCGAACCCCAGTGAAGGGATCCACCCGTCCGCCAGTTCCCCGGTCGCCGCCAGCGCCCGGTTGCCGTACGTCCCCAGCCAGATGGGGATCGGGCCGACCGGCTTGGGCTCCAGCGAGGCGTCGAGCGTGTGATACCGGGCGCCCTCGTACGTGAACGACGGAGACGACCACAGCCCGCGCATGATGTGAATCGCTTCCACCATGCCATCCACCTTCTCCCGCGGCGTCGGTACGCCCAGCCCGAAGGCTCGGAACTCCTCGTCCGAATAGCCGCCCCCGAGCCCCAGGATCAGGCGGCCGCCCGAGAGCCGGTGCAGCGACTCCGCCATCTTGGCCACCATCGCCGGCGGCCGGTACGGCACCCCGAGGACCCGCGTGGCGACGCGGATCCGCGAGGTGGCGGCGGCGATCCAGGTGAGCAGTGTCCAGATCTCGTACGTCGGCGACGTCCCGCACGGATGGTCGGACATCGACACGAAGTCGAACCCCAGCTCCTCGGCCAGCCGCGCGTCCCCGACCGGATCGGCGCCGGGAGCCGCCGAGGCCGAAATGCCCACGCCGAACATCGCACCCGACAATCCACTCGACATCGCGTCCGCCTCCCATCATTTGGTTTACATGGAACCTAAATCCAAAGTTGGTTACACGTCAACTAATCTGGGTGGCATGGGTGACCCGCGTTGGTTGGACGAAGCGGAGTTCCGGGCCTGGCTCGGTTACCGCCGGATGCGGCTGCTCCTGGACGCCCAGGTGAGCCGGGATCTGCTGCGCGACTCGGGCTTGTCGGCGCCCGACTACGACGTACTGTCGTCCCTGTCATCGGCCGAGGGGCGTCGGGGGCGGCTCACCGAGCTGGCCGAGCGGATGCTGTGGTCGAAGAGCAGGCTGTCGCGGCACATCTCACGGATGGAGCAGCGCGGCCTGGTCACCCGTGAGGAGTGCGAGAGCGACGGTCGCGGCGCCGTGATCGTGCTGACCGAGGAGGGAATGCGGGCCATCGAGGTGGCGGCTCCCGATCATGTGGAGTCGGTCCGCCGCCACTTCATCGATCTGCTGACGCCGGAGCAGATCGACGTTCTGGGGGCCGTCGCGGAGACCGTGCTGACCCACCTTGGGGAGAAGGGCGACTAGGACACCCAGATGGGGCTCCAGTCGGCCATCTCATGGAAGCGGCGCAGCTCGGAGAGCCCGGACAGGATGCCGCTCCAGGCCGCGTACGGCGAGCGGCCGAATCCGCTCTGCACGATCGTCAGCCGCGTCTTGCCGCCGGACTCCGCCAGCTCCCAGGTGCCGACCCCGACGCCGCCCCAGTCGACCGACAGCCGGCGCCCCGGCTCGAGCTCGACGATCTTCGCCGGGTCGGGGTTGTCCGCGAGGCCGCCCATGGCGAAACGGCCGCCGACGTGCGGCTCGATCTCGATCGGGAAGCCGAACCAGCGGGTCACCGACTCCGAGTCGATCAGCGAGTCGAAGACCTTCTCCGCCGAAGCGGCGATCAGCACCTCCGCCCGCAGGTCGGAGGAGGTGAAGTCGGGCTTCGGGGTGAGCGGGCGGCCGTCGAAGTGCTCGGCCAGGTTGGCCAGCATGAGGCACCAGTACGTCTGGATCACGCCGCGGATCGTCGACTCGGCGAGCGCCTCCTGGAAGTCGAAGTGGGTCTGCGAGACGGACACGATGGTCGTCTCGGGGCTCTCCTCCTCCAGGCCGAACTCGACCGTGGTGTCCACGCCGTCCAGCAGCCAGGAGAAGCGCACCGTGTGGTCGTCGACGTGCAGCGGGCGCTGGTGCGGCGCGTCGCCTTCGGGGGTGTGGCGGCCCCAGAACCCGTAGCGGTCCGGCAGCTGCACCTCAGCGTGCTCGGCCAGCCAGAGCCGCATCGTCGCGGCGTCGGTCAGCGCGTGGTGCACCTCCTTCACCGGTGCCTGGACGCGGGCGCGGACGGTCATCGGCTCACTCATGTTCATCTCCCTTGGGGTAACAGGCGACGACGAGCTTGAAGGCGTCACCTTCCGCTCCGCCGTACCTCGTGAACAGGTCCTGCAGCATCCCCTGCAGCTCGTGCAGGAACTCCTGACGGTTCTCGGGGCGCACGTGGATCTCCCCCGACAGCCCGATCGACGGCAGCTCCGTCGCGGTCCTGTCGAGGCTCGCGATGTCGGCCTGGACCTCCTCCATGAGGTCCAGCAGGTAGCCCAGGCTCAGCTCGTCCTGCACCCTGCGCACGCCGATCCGGCCGACCAGTCGGGGTGACAGCCAGTACGCGCGAGCGCTGGCCTGGTAGATGCCCTCGTGGACACCGCGCACCTTGCGCTCCGACACCAGGTCGACCAGGCCGGCGTCCACCAGCCGTTTGACGTGGTAGTAGACGCGCTGTGGCGTCTGACCGAGCCGGGCCGCGACCTCGGTGCAGGTGCGCGGCTCGGCCAGCTGCCGCAGCACCTCGACGCGCTGCGGCTTGAGCAGTGCCTCGGCCTGCTCGATCTGCTCTAGGTACAGGACATCTCTCATCGCAAAAACAATCCTTTACGTAAAACAGAATTTTGTCAATGGGGCGCGCTCGAAGGAGCACTGCCAATGGGGGTGGATCAGGGCCAGGAACTGTCCTGGTCGGGGTCGCCGCCGTTCGACAGCAGGCGCAGGTCGGCTTCGACCATCGTCGCCACCAGCTCGTCGAACGGCATCGTCGGCTCCCAGCCGAGCTGCACCCGGGCCTTCTTCGGGTCCGCGCAGAGCAGGTCGACCTCGGCGGGCCGATGCAGGGCCTGGTCGGTGACGACGTACTGCTCCCAGTCGAGGGAGGCCGCCGCGAAGGCGGCCTCGACCAGCTCACGGACCGACTTCATGCGCCCGGTGCCGATCACGTAGTCCTCGGGGGTGCCGGCCTGGAGCATGAGGTGCATGGCCCGTACGTAGTCGCCCGCGAAACCCCAGTCCCGCCGTGCCTCCAGGTTGCCGAGCCGGAGCTCGGTGTCGAGGCCGAGCTTGATGCGCGCCACGCCGAGCGAGACCTTGCGGGTGACGAACTCGGCGCCCCGCCGGGGCGACTCGTGGTTGAACAGGATGCCGGAGACGGCGTACATGCCGTAGGACTCGCGGTAGTTCTGCGTGAGGAAGTGCCCGTACGCCTTGGCCACGCCGTATGGAGAGCGCGGGTGGAACGCGGTGCGCTCCGTCTGCGGCGTCTCGCTGACCTGACCGAACATCTCGGAGGACGAAGCCTGATAAAAGCGGATCTGGCCGGAGGCGGCGCTGCCACGCGACACGCCCGAGCACACCCGGATGGCCTCCAGCATCCGCAGCACGCCCATCCCGGTCACCTCGGCCGTGAGCTCCGCCTGCTCCCACGACATGGGTACGAACGAGATGGCGCCCAGGTTGTAGACCTCATCGGGCTGAACCCGTTCCACGGCCGAGATCAGCGATCCCTGGTCGAGCAGGTCGCCGCGGACCACCTGGACATCGGTCAGCAGCTTGCGCAGCCGCGACACGCGCGGGTTTGCCTGACCTCGCGCCAGGCCCCACACCTCGTACCCCTGACCGAGCAGGTACTCCGCCAAATAGGAACCGTCCTGGCCGGTGATGCCGGTGATCAGAGCGCGCCTGGCCAAGGGGTCCTCCCACTATCACGACCGCGTCCGTTTGGACGGGAATGTACAGCTAAGCGCCTCGATACAGCACCAGAGCCTCCTAGAACACGTTCCACCGAACCGCGCTCGGTCATGCCAACATCGCAGTTCGCACGGCCTTTGGCGGCAGTTGTGAACAATTCCAGATGACCTACCGAATGGTAGCCTTCTCGGACTAAGGTCATCTTCACGGTACACGCCCATCTCTGGGTGCATACCGGGCTAGAAAGGGGTGTCCGTGAGCGACACGCTGCGGATCGCGCTGCTGTCCTACCGCAGCAAGCCGACCTGTGGTGGCCAGGGCGTCTACCTCCGCCACCTGAGTCGCGAGCTGGTCGCCCTGGGCCATCACGTCGAGGTGTTCTCCGGCCAGCCGTACCCGGAGCTGGACGAGGGCGTGATCCTGCAGAAGGTGCCGAGCCTCGACCTCTACCGCGACGAGGACCCGTTCAGGACGCCGAAGCTGCACGAGTACCGCGACTGGATCGACTGGCTGGAAGTCGGCACCATGTGGACCGCCGGGTTCCCCGAGCCGCTGACGTTCACGCTGCGGGCGCACCGCGCGCTGAAGAAGCGGGTGGGCGACTTCGACGTCGTCCAGGACAACCAGACGCTCGGCTACGGCCTGCTCGGTATCCAGAAGCTGTTCCCGGTGGTCGGCACGATCCACCACCCGATCAGCGTGGACCGGCGCATCGAGCTGGAGGCCGCCACCGGCGCCAAGAAGCTGACCATGCGCCGCTGGTACGCCTTCGTGAAGATGCAGGCCAAGGTCGCGCCCCGGCTGAGCCCGATCCTGACCGTCAGCGAGTCGTCGCTGGCCGACATCCACCGCGACTTCAACGTCCCGCAGGCGAACATGCGCCTGATCCCGCTCGGCGTCGACACCCGCTACTTCCACCCGCGCCCGGACAAGCCCCGGCGCAAGGGCTCGATCGTGGCCGTGGCCAGCGCCGACTCCCCCATGAAGGGCGTCGCCACGCTGCTGCGGGCGGTGGCCAAGCTGGCCACCGAGCGCGACGTCAACCTCACGGTGGTCAGCAAGCCGACCGCCGGCGGGCCCACCGAGCAGCTCGTACAGGAGCTGTCGCTGCAGGACCGGGTCCGCTTCGTGCACGGCATCTCCGACGACGAGCTGGGCGAGCTGATCGCCACCTCCGAGGTCTCCGTGGTGCCTTCGCTGTACGAGGGGTTCTCGCTGCCGGCCGTCGAGCACATGGCCTGCGCCACCCCGCTGGTCGCCAGCCGTACCGGGGCACTGCCCGAGGTGGTGGGGGACGCCGCGATCCAGGTCGCGCCCGGCGACTCCGAGGAGCTGGCCGCGGTGCTGCGCCGCCTGCACGACTCCCCGGAGGAGCGTGAACGGGTGGGCAAGGCCGGATATGACCGGGTCATGGAGCGTTACACCTGGCGCGTCGTCGCCCAGAGAACCGTCGAGGCGTACCGCGAGGCCATCGCGGCCCGCCGTACTCGTCCTACCCGCTGAACTCGTCGTACCCGCTGACCGAACTTCAAGGAGATCGATAAGTGCTGACGGTGGACTTCGCCCGGCTGCCGGTCGGGCCCGGCGTACGCGTGCTCGACCTGGGTTGCGGCGGCGGCCGGCACGCCTTCGAGGTGCTGCGCCGGGGCGCGGACGTGGTCGCCTTCGACATGGACCAGTCCGAGCTGGACAGCGTGGCGGCCATGTTCGTGGCGATGGACAAGGCGGGTGAGGTGCCGCCCGGCGCCGGCGGCGAGACCGTTCAGGGTACGGCTCTGGACATGCCGTTCGAGGAGGGCTCCTTCGACCGGGTCATCGCGGCCGAGGTGCTGGAGCACATCCCCGACGACATGGCCGCGATGCGGGAGATCTTCCGGGTGCTCAAGCCCGGCGGCACCGCCGCGATCACCGTGCCGAGCTTCCTGCCCGAGCGGATCTGCTGGGCGCTGGACGAGGACTATCACACGGCCCCCGGTGGACATGTCCGGATTTATACGTTGGCTGAGCTGTCGGCCAAGCTGAAGTCCACCGGCTTCGACATCGGCCCCCACCACCACGCCCACGGCCTGCACGCCCCGTACTGGTGGATCAAGTGCGCGGTCGGCGTCAACAACGACGACCATCCGCTCGCCAAGGCCTACCACGAGCTGCTGGTCTGGGACATCATGAAGCGCCCGCCGCTCACCCGGCTGGCCGAGAACCTGCTCAACCCGCTCATCGGCAAGAGCGTGGTGCTCTACGTGAGGAAGCCCGCCGCGTGATCTCACGCGAGGAGGCCGTACGGACGGCCTTGAGCATCTCGGCGATCCAGAGCGACGACGGCGGCGTGCCCTGGCCGGAAGGCCACGTCGACGCGTGGAACCACGTCGAGTGCCTGATGGCGATGACCGTGGCGGGCCTGCGCGACCCCGTGGCGCGCGGCTATGACTGGCTGGCCCGGCACCAGCGCGACGACGGCTCGTGGGCGATGAAGCTGGTCGACGGCGTCGCCACCGAGCAGGGCGGCGAGTCGAACCACGCCGCCTATGTCGCGGTGGGCGTCTGGCACCATCACCTGGTGACGGGCGATCAGAAGCTCACCGAGCTCAGGTGGCCGATGGTCAAGAGGGCGCTCGACTACGTGGTGGGGCTCCAGACCGAACGCGGCGAGGTCGTCTGGGAGCGCGACGCGCATGGCCGGGCCTCCTCCTACGCGCTGCTCACCGGCTGCGCGTCGATCCACCAGGGGCTGCGCTGCGGCGTCCTGCTCGCCGACCACTTAGGCGACCCGCAGCCGCACTGGGAGCTGGCCGCCGACCGGCTGGCCCATGTGCTGGCCGCGCACCCGGAGGCGTTCACCGACAAGAGCCGCTTCTCCATGGACTGGTACTACCCCGTGCTCGGCGGCGCCGTCCGGGGCCCGGCGGCGGAGGAGCTGCTGGAGCGGGAGTGGGGCACGTTCGTGGTGCCGGGGCTGGGCATCCGATGCGTGTCGGACCAGCCGTGGGTGACCGGGGCGGAGACGTGCGAGCTGGCGCTGGCCCTCCACGCGCTGGGCGACCGCGACCGGGCCGCGCGGCTGTTCGCCGACGTCCAGCATCTGCGCCATGAGGACGGCTCGTACTGGACGGGCTGGCAGTTCGTCAACCAGCGGCACTTCCCGCACGAGCGGAGCGGATATACGGCCGCGGCGGCGGTGCTCGCGGCGGACGCGTTGTCCGCCTTCTCCCCCGGAGCGGGGATCTTCCGCGACATCAGCGCCCCCTCCGTCTCCCCCGCCGACCCGCATCTGTGTGGGTGCACGCCCGCTCGCGCGTGATCTTGTCTCGGTACGCAAGGGCTTTTGCGGGTTCTTTGCCGGGAAATGCGGAGCGGCGCCGCCGAACGCCTCATTGGGGTTACTAGCTTCGTGAGTGGCCGTACGAGGCGTCTTCGGGGGAAGCGTGGGCGACACGGGCACAACAGCGTTCTTGGAGCAGGACAGGACCGAGCCGACAGCGTTCTTGGCACAAGACAGGACCGAGCCGACGTTTTCGCCGGTTCGCGGGCTACGGAAGCTGCTGCTGAAGGAGCAGTCCGAAGCCGACCTGGCCCGGCGGAGGTTCCGGCTACGGCAGGGACATTCCCGGGCGGCCGTCGAAGGGGCCGAGCGGTCATACCTTTTCGGGTACAACGCCGCTCTTTCCGATGAAGCCGACAGGATCGACGAGGTTGCTCCGGAGCAGCGGAGCTTCGCCTACGAGGGGGCCGGTGCCGCGTGCACCGTGCTCGACCTGCTCACCATGACTCGGGGCCGGCGCCTTCACGAGCTACTGGCCGGCCCCGCCCAGCTCCACCCGTACGCCGTGCACCTCGGTGCCGGGCGCGGCTACGCGCTGCTGCGCGTGCGGCCCATGTGGGGCGTACGGCGGGCCCATCCGTTGTTCCGGTGGCTGGCCGTGGATGGGTTCGGGTTCCAGCGGAGCCTGACGCGGGCCGATCGGATGGTGGGCGAGCGGGCCATGCCCGACCTGCTCACCCGGAGCCACTGCGCGATCTTCGACCAAGGGCTGGGGCGGCTGCTCTGGTACCACGAGTGCGCCTCACCGGACGACGTGGCGGCCAGGATCGCCGCCTACCCCGCAGGCCGCCGGGCCGATCTGTGGAGCGGTGTCGGGTTCGCCGCGACGCACACGGGTGGCGCGAACGCCGATGAGCTGTGGTGGCTGACCGACCACGCGGGGGCCGACGGGTTCCGGGCCCATCTGGCTCAGGGGAGCGCGTTCGCCGCCTCGGCCAGGCTCCAGGCGGGGGCGCTGCCGGACCACGTGGCGCAGGCCGTACCGATCCTGGCGGGGGCGGAGCCCGACGAGGCCGCCGGGTGGACCGAGGGGGCGCTCATCGCGCTCGGCCACGACCCGCACACCCACGAGGACTTCCAGTCCTGGCGGGCCCACACCCGCAGAGCATGGACCCGCCGCCGGACGCGGCACTAAACGCCTGGCGCCACGCGCTCCAGGACGCGCAGCGAGCCCTCCACCGAGGTCTCGGTGAACGCGCCCGAGGCCAGCGCCCGCAGATAGACCTGGTAGGGAGCCTGACCGCCGTCGGCCGGATCCGGATAGATGTCGTGGAAGACCAGCGCGCCGCCGGCCATGACGTGCGGCGCCCAGCCCTCGTAGTCGCGCGTCACCGGCTCCTCGGAATGGCCGCCGTCGATGAACAGCAGCCCCAAAGGCGTGTTCCAGAGCCGGGCCACCTGCTCGGAGTGGCCCACCACGGCGATCACCTCGTCCTCCAGCCCGGCGGCGGCGATCGTCTGGCGGAAGGTCGGCAGCGAGTCCATTTTGCCGAACCGCGGATCGACCAGCGTCGGGTCATGGTGGGCCCAGCCGGGCTGGATCTCCTCCGAGCCGCGGTGGTGGTCCACGGTGATGACCACGGACCCGGCCAGCCGGGCCGCCGCCCCGAGGTAGACGGCCGACTTGCCGCAGTAGGTGCCGATCTCGCAGATCGGCCCGAGCTTGCCGTACTGGCAAGCCGCCTCGAACAGCGCCAGGCCCTCCTTCTCCGGCATGAAACCCTTGGCTTGCTTGGCTGCGAATCGCAGTTCAGGCGGCATCGTCATAGGGATGCACCCTAGTAGAACCGAACAACATTCCAGCGCCCCCTTGCCCGCCATTCTGCAACCTGTTCTACTTGGCAACGTGAATCAGCGCGCTCGCATCGCGATGTCCGGAGACGAGGTCACCGCCTTCCTCGAAGGGGCCCGCAAGCTCCAGCTCGCGACCATCAACCCTGACGGTACGCCCCATCTGGTGACCATGTTCTACGGCCTCGACGAGGGGCGGATCGTCTTCTGGAGCTACGCCAAGGCGCAGAAGGTCCGCAACCTGGAGCGCGACCCACGGGTGAGCTGCCTGATCGAGACCGGCGAGGACTACAACGAGTTGCGCGGCGTCCTGCTGTACGGCGAGGCCAAGCGTATCGACGAGCCCGAGCAGGTCCTGGCCGTCGGCATGAAGGTCACGCGCAGGATGACCCCGGACGTGCCGGACGAACTTTTGCGGCCATATGTCGAACAAACTGGGCGGAAACGGGTCGCTTACCTTGTCGAGCGCACCAAAGTGGTCTCATGGGATCACAGGAGGCTCACATGAGGGTCAAGGTAGATGAGATGGTGTGCGAGGCCAATGCGGTGTGCATGGGGCTCGCACCCGAGGTGTTCGACGTGGACGACGATGACCAGCTCCACATCCTGCTCCCGGAACCACCCCCCGAACTCCTGGACCGCGTCCGCCACGCAGTCCGGTCCTGCCCCAAAGCCGCTCTTTCCCTAGAGGAATAGCCGGAGGAGGAACTCCCCATGCGCGCCGCCCTTCTGCACGCCGTAGGCGACGACAAGCTGGACATCCGCGACGATGTCACCCTCACCCCCGTCGGCCCGACCGACGTACGGGTGCGGATCAAGGCTACGGGCGTCTGCCATTCGGACCTGTCGGCCATGTCCGGCGTGCTGCCGCAGCCCGTACCGCTCGTCCCGGGTCACGAGGGCGCGGGCGAGGTGGTCGAGGTGGGCGAGCATGTTTCCTCGGTCCAGCCGGGCGATCACGTGATCATCAACTGGCGCCCGTCCTGCCAGGACTGCGAGCTGTGCCTGGGCGGCCAGCCGTACCTCTGCATGAAGTACGTGATCGAGTCCTTCACCAAGGGCAACTTCCGCTTCGGCGGCGACCAGACGGCGTACGGCATGGCCGGATGCGGCACCTGGGCCGAGGAGATCGTCGTCCCCTGGCAGGGCGCGATCAAGATCGACACGGACATCTCGTGGGAGGCGGCCGCGCTGATCGGCTGCGGCATCACCACCGGCGTGGGCGCCGCACTCAACACCGCCAAGGTACGCCCCGGCTCGACCGTCGCCGTCGTCGGCTGCGGCGGCGTCGGCCTGTCCGTCATCCAGGGCGCGCGCGTCTCCGGCGCCCGGACGATCCTGGCGATCGACCCGCTGGAGTCCAAGCACGAACTGGCCAAGAAGGTCGGCGCCACCCACGCCGTCACCCCCGAGCAGGTCCCCGAGGCGGTCAACGAGCTGACCGGGGGCGGCGGCTTCGACTACGGCTTCGAGGTGGTCGGCAAGGCGGCCACCATCCAGAGCGCCTGGCAGGTCACCCGCGCGGGCGGCGAGGTCATCGTGGTCGGCGCGGGCGCGGTGGACGACATGGTGTCGATCTCCGCGTTCAGCCTGCTGTTCGAGGGCAAGAACCTGCTGTCCAGCCTGTACGGCGAAGCCGACGTGCGGCACGCCTTCCCGTACTTCGCCAAGCTCTACAAGGCCGGCCAGCTGGACCTGGAATCCATGATCAGCGCCCGAATCCGGCTGGCCGACCTGAACGACGCCGTGGCCGCGCTCAAGGGCGGCGAGGTGCTGCGCCAGATCGTCCTCATGGACTAGCGCGCACCGCGGCCGCCAGCTCCCCCAGACGCTGAGCGTCAAGCTGACCGGCCCGGCTCATCCTGACATATGTGGCGTATCTGGCACCCGGCCGCAACAGCGTGACCTCGGTGTCCGTCCGTACGGCAGGCACCCCGCCAACCGTCGCGTTGGGCTTCGCCGCATCGGCGGCGTTCTCGACGCCGACCTCCACCCACTCGCGCTCGTCGCCGTAGCGGAGCCCGACCCGGGCGGGCTCCGCTCGTTGCGGGTACGACGCGACCGTTCCGGACAGCGGCCCGGCCGGCCCACCGTCCGCCAGGGTGAAGGGCACCTCGACGCGATCTCCGGTGATCGGCAGCACGCTCTGCGCGACTCGATGGGCGGTGTCCTCGTCCATCCGGGCTCCCTTGACGGACACGACGCCCCACGCGCCCGGCGCCCACTCCCAGACCATCTCCGCTGCTCCCGACCTGAGCAGCGGCCTGGACGGCCAGTAGGCGGGCCGCCCGTTGACGGGCGGCGCCGTCTCGCCGTCGGACGGCGACAGGGCGGCGAACGGGCTCCGGCCTCGTGGATACATCTCCACGAGCGCGTCCGCCGTGTCCGCCTTCGCCGGATCCGCCAGGCGCAGGCGCACCCGCTGGTGGTCGTACCCCGTCTCATAGGAGTCGGGAGTGAAGCCGCCCGCCGATCCCACCGTGAACATGCGGGTCAGCACGTCGAACCCGGCCGGGCGGCTGATCGGCTGGGGTTCCGGCGGCCGTGCCGTACGTCCCAGCGCGGTGCCTCCGACGATGACCGCGACCACCGCGCCCACGCCGGCCGCCGCGCTCATGACCCGGCGCGCCCTGACCCGGCGCCGCCCGGTGCGCATGGCGCGGGCCAGGTCGATCGTGCCGCTGCCTGGGGGCTCCGCCTCGCGCAGCGGGTCCAGCAGCCGCCTGTCAACCGGCTCAGAGCCGCCCATCACGCGCCACCCCCTCCTCGACGAACATCCGATCCCCCAGCAGGTCGCGCAGCGTGGCCAGCCCACGCGCCGACTGGCTCTTGACCGTCCCCGTGGAGCAACCGAGGATCTCCGCCACTTCCGACACCGGCAGGTCGTACAGGAAGCGCAGCACGAGCACCGCCCGCTGGCGTGGCGGCACCTTGGCCAGCGCCGCGTGCACGACCGATCGAGTCTCCAGGTCCGGAGGCTTCGTGCTCCGCGTGCCCGGGAGCTCGTGTGCCATCCCGCTGAGGCTGACCCTCGTCCACCAGCCGAGCCGCTGGTCGTTGAGAAAGCAGCGCACGAGCATCGCGTCCACGTAGCGGTTCAGGTCGGTGGCGGCCTTGGCGCGCTTCCAGTGGATGTAGAGCCTGGTGATGGCCATCTGGACCACGTCGTCGGCCCGGTGCGTGTCCTTGCACAGGTAGAAGGCGAGCCGCCGGAGTGACGCCAGTCGCGCGGTCACGTACTCGACGTACTCCTGTTCCTGAGCGGGCTGCATCGATCACCTCCTCGCTCTGTGTGACACGGCCGGGCGGGCGAAAGGTTGCAACCCTGGCGGTCCTATACGTCCCAGATCCAGACGCCGCCCTCCTGGCGGCCGGGGCCGAGGAGGTCGGTCAGCGTTCGCAGGAGCTCGGCCTGCCGCTGGTGCGGGCCGAGGACCACGGCATCGGCTCGCCAGTACGCGAGGTCCGCGCGGGCCTGGCGGCGTTCGGCCGCGCCGATGGACGGCACCTGGCCACTGTCGCGTACGTCACGCAGCAGGGACGCGGTGGGACGGGGCGCGGTGCCGTACACACCCTGCCGGTCAGGTCCGTAAGGGCCGACGAAGTAGCCCTCGGGCAGGGAGAAGCCCAGACCGGCGTCGATCTGCCAGCGCAGGGCAGTGGCATCGGCCGCGTCGGGCGGCGGCGCCGGCACCAACGCGCGGCCCTCGCGCACGTGCCGCCGCCAGAGACCGGCGGTAAAGAACTCCGGGGTGGCCGGCCGGTCAGCCGCGACCAGCGGCTTGGGCGCGAGCGGCACCAACGCCTCGGCCAGGGCCAGGCCGAGCAGCACCCGCGCGGGGGCGCCGCGCCACGAGGCGGCGATCACCCGGTCGGCGGCGACGGCCAGCAGTACGGCCATCGCGGGCACGCAGACGATCGCGAACCGCGACTCCAACACCGACTCGAACATCGGCAACCGCGACATCACCTCCCACGGCCCCGCGAGACCCAATTTTTCGCCATAAAAGATGATCTCTGGACCGAGGGAGAACGCCGCCGCCACGACCACGACCGCTCCGAGCGGGATCACGACGGGGACGCGCCGCAGCCACACCACGAGGCCGATGACCAGGATGACCAGCGGCCAGCCGAAGAAGGCGTTCTGCTCGGTCGGGTTCAGCGAGAGCGACCCCGCCACGGTGGCGTCCCCCGCCAGCGAGCGCCCCGCGAACGACACCAGAGCGCGCACGTCGTTGCCCGCCGGCCCGTGGATCAGGCTCGCGTAGCTCTGCGGCCCGGTGAACTGGAACACCAGCGCGGGACCGGCCAGAGCCAGACAGACCGTCGCCGCCACTGCCACGCCCACGACCACCGGCCGCGTCGGTGGGCGGACCGCGAGCGCGTACCCGAGACCGAAGACCGCCAGTCCGGTGGCGGCCAGCAGCAGCACCTCCTCCCCCAGGAAGATCTGGTACGCGATGAGCACCCCGAGGATCACGCCATCACGCAAGATCCGCCGATGCCGGTGCAGCAGCACGAGCCGGTGGATGACGAGCGGGATCACGAACACCACGACGAAGTTCGGGTGGGCGTTGGCATGCGAGACGATCGGCGGTGCGAACGCGCAGAACACGGCCCCGATCGCGGCGGCCGCGCGCGTGGCCACCAGTTGCCTGGACAGGAGCCAGTACCACGCGAAGGCGCTGCCCGCGAGCCCGCCGGTCAGCACCACCGCCCACGTGGCCGACGGCCCGAAGGCCAGCGTCAGCGGCGCCAGCGGGATCGACAGGCCCAGCATGACCGTGTTGGCCATGAGGTTCACGCCAAGCGGATGGTTCTGCAGCGTGGTGAACAGCGGCGACTCGCCGTTGAGCAGGTTGTGCGCGGTGACGGAGAAGAACCACTCCCACTGGTTCTGGTCCTGGCCGCCCTCGATCAGGTAGCGGCGTGCCGGATCGGCCCAGAGATGCGCGTAGACCAGCACGGCCAAGGCGAGGAAGGCGGCGGCGAACCCGAGATCGGCGCACCCCCGCCTGAGGTGCGGGATCACCGACGCCCGGCGAGCACTCGGCACAGCTCGATGAGCATCCGCAGGTAGTGATGCGGGCGCAGCTTCGACCCCGGCTGGTGCGCCCAGCGGACCGGAACCTCCCTGACCACCCAGCCCCGCCGGGAGAAGGCACGCAGAATCTCCACGTCGAATCCCCAGCCGTCCACCCTGGCCCGGCTGAACGCCAGCCTGGCCTTCTCACCGTCGAACAGCTTGAACCCGCACTGGGTATCGGCCACGCCGGGTACGGCGCTCGCCTGGATCAGCCGGTTGCCCAGGGTGCCGAGCAGCCTTCTGACCACGTGCTGAGGCGTCTCCACCCGGGCGCCGGGGCAGGCGCGCGATCCGATCGCGGCATCGGCGCCCAGCGCCAGCGTGGCCCGCAGACCGGCCAACTCCTCGATCGGCGTGGCCAGGTCCGCATCGGTGAACAGCACCTGGCCTCCCCTGGAGGCGAGCACACCGTGGCGCACCGCGCACCCCTTGCCCTGGTTCGCGGGCCGGCGAAGGACACGGACGCCCGGCTCGTCCCGGGCGACCCGAAAGGCCAGCGCGGCCGTGCCATCCGTCGAGCCGTCGTCGACGACGATGAGCTCCCAGCGCAGTGATGTGCCGCGAAGATAGCCGAGCACGGCCGTGAGCGTCGCGCCGAGCCTGCGTTCCTCGTTGTAGGCGGGAATGACCACCGACAGGTCGATGGCGACGGGCTGAGCCGCGACGACAGGCGCCCGATCGAGTGTTGCCTCGCTCATACCGTGGAGACAGGGCCGGACGTCATCCAGGTTGCAGCGAAGGGCAGACCGGCCGCCGCGCGGCGGCCGGCTCGATGGTCACCAGGCGACCGGGAGCGACACCGGCCCGCGGATGACCATGCCGCTCTTCCAGCTCAACTCCTCCCCTGCCACGGCCAGCCGCAGGCCGGGCAGGCGCCGGAGCAGCGCGGCGAGCGCCACCTGAAGCTCCATCCGGGCCAGTGGCGCCCCGGGACAGAAGTGCGGGCCGTGGCCGAAGGCGAAGTTCGGCTGCGGCTTGCGGGTGAGGTCGAGCCGCTCCGGGTCCTCGAACACCCCGGGATCGCGGTTGGCGGTGTAGTAGGCCGGGAAGACCGGCTCGTCCGCGCGTACGGTGCCGCCTTCGAGCGCCACGTCCTCGGTGGCGTACCTCGGGATGAACGTGGCGGCGGTCGCCGTCACCGGGACGTACCTCAGTAACTCCTCGACCGCGTCCGCCAGGTCCACCTGCCCCTCACGCAGCAGGGCGAGCTGGTCGGGGTGGGTCAGCAACGCGTACGTGAAGTTGGCGATCTGCGACGCCGTGGTCTCGTAACCGGCGGCCAGCAGGGTCATCAGGAAGCCGATCAGCTCCTCCTCCGACAGGCTGTCCCGCTCGTCACGCGCCCGCACCAGAGCGCCGATCAGGTCGTCGGTAGGGGACTCGCGCCGGCGCGCCACCAGCCGCGCCAGGTAGCCACCGAGCGCGGCCAGCCGCGCCGTCTTCTCCTCCAGCGGTATCGCGGTCGTCGTCATGTACGCGTCGGCCCAGGACCGGAAGGTCGCCCGATCCTCGTACGGCACACCCAGCAGCTCGCAGATCATGGTCGCGGGCAGCGGCACGGCGTAGCCCTCCACCAGGTCGGCCGGTGGCCCTTGAGCCGCCAGCCGATCCAGCAGGTCCTCGACGATCTCCTCGGCGCGGGGCCTCAGCAGTTCGACCCGGCGCGCGGTGAACGCCTTGCCGATCAGCCGCCGCATCCGCGTGTGCTCCGGCGGGTCGAGGTCGGAGAGCCCGCCGGGCACCGGCTCCGGGTACATGCGCGGCGCGTCCCGGCCCACCGCAGCGGCCCTGCTGAAGCGCGGGTCGGCGAAGACCGTACGGACGTCGTCGTAGCGGGTCGCCAGCCAGGCCGGCTCGCCGTACGGCAGCTGAATCCGGGCCAGTGGCTCGTGCTCGCGCAGCCAGCCGTAGGTGTCGTCCAGTTCCAGTTGGTACGGCATGCCGAGCGGATAGTCCCTCATGGCCCCACCTCTCACCAGGTGACGAGCAGTCTGGCCCACGCTTTCACCAACCCTCCAGGCTGTCCAGATCATCGAAGGACAGGGAGTTGACCTGTGTCAGGCCATGTCGGCGGCGGTCGGCGGGGCTGTGACTCACGCGTGTGCGGCGTACGGGGAACTGCAACAGGCCGAAGGGTGCCGGACACTAACCAAGGTGTCCGGCACCTTTCGGCAAGGAGACTCTGTGACACACCGAGATCGCTTCGAAGCGGTCTATGACGCGTACTATCCGGCGATACATCAGTACGCCGCCCGCCGTACCAGCTCCCCCGACGACACCGCCGACGTCATCTCCGAGACGTTCCTCACCGCCTGGCGGCGCATCGGCGACGTGCCAGAGGGAGAGCGGGCACTGCTCTGGTTATACGGGGTGGCCCGCCGCGTACTGGCCAACCAGCAACGCGGCGCGTCGCGCAGGGCCGGGCTCGCTGAGCGGCTTCGCGACGAGCTGGCCGCCGACCGGCCCGTCAGACCGGTCGATCTGGAGTACGTACGCGCCGCCTTCGACGAGCTGCCCGAGCGTGACCGCGAGGTCATGGCACTGGCCCACTGGGAGGGTCTGAGCAGCGAGCAAATCGCCAAGGTTTTGGGATGTACGGCCGTCGCCGCCCGGACCCGGCTGCACCGGGCGCGCAAGCGGCTGGCGGCGGCGCTGGAGCGGCCGACGTCCTCGACGATCGCGATGGGGGAAGCATGAGTGACATCGACAACCTGATGAGGGCCATCGATCCGACCCCGCACGCGCCGGAACAGGGGCCCGGCGCGCGCGAGCTACGTGCGGCGATCATGGCGACGCCGGCTCCGGGCCGCCGACGGTCCTGGCTTCCGCAACGGGGAACCTTCGGACTCCGCCGGCCTGTCCTGGCATCGGCGGTCACCGCCGCGGCCGTGGCCGTGGCGATCGGCGTCGGCCTGCCGGCCGGGGGGCCGGCGACCGAGTTCGCCAACGCGGCCGTCTCCATCAAGCGGGCCGAGGACTCTTTCAGCGTCACCATCACGGACCCGGCGGCCGACCGCCGGCGCTTCGAGGAGGCGTTCCGGGCGGTCGGGTTGAACGTCACGGTGAAGGTCATCCCGGTGGCACCGGACGAGGTCGGCAAGCTGCTCGGCCCAATCGTTCCGGAGGGCTTCAAATGGCACGGAAGCATTGGGGTGCAGGACGTGACACCTTGCGCGTCGGTGTTCTGCGGCAAGGTCTGGATGCCCTCGGACTTCCCCGGACGCGTCGTCTTCGGGGTCGGCCGTCCCGCCAAGCCGGGCGAACCCTATGCCGAGGACGCCGCTTTCGATCCCGAGGGAGAGGAGGCCATGGACGGCTACACGACTCATGGCAAAACGGTCGCGGCCGTGCGCGCCGAGGCGCGCCGCCGTGGATTGAAGATCGGCTACCGCCTGGTGTGGAGCTACCCTGGCGGCGGCTTCTCCGACCAGCCCGTCCCCGCGGACCGGATCAAGGACGGCTGGATCGTCAGCGGTTCCCGCGACCACAGCTCCGACACCGTCGACCTCTACGTCCTCCCTGGTGCCGGCGCCAGTCCCGCCCCCGACCCGCTGAAGGTCAGAACACCTCAGTGGTACGACGACCTCACCGACTGAGGAACAGCGCCCTGTCACATTTCCCGCGGTTGGAACGTCTTATAGGTAGCCGCCCGTAGGTAGCCGCCCGTTAGTCCAGGCGTCCGTTAGTCCAGGCGTCCGCGCAGGGGAGATGAATCCTGTTGGTGTCCATCCCGGAAGTCCCATACACCGACCCCGCCAGCTGGCGGATCGCCATGGAAGCCAGTGCGGCGAGCCTGTCGATGAACACCCTGAACGGTCCTCGACTCCTCGACGAGCTGCCGTGGTTTCAGGGTTCCTTCCGGCTGACTCCGGCCGGACTGCCGGCGGGATTCACCCTGCGACTGCCGCTGCCGACCCGCCCGGCGTGGCTGCGGGAGGAGGAGACGGCCGAACTGCTGTGGGAGTCGGTGAGCCTCGAAGCCGCCGGGATCCCGAACCAGTTCAGCGGGCGGACCCGGCTGCGGCTCGGCCGACGGGAGACCTTCACGAGCGTGTCCGCTCTGTGCGCCAAGATTCCCGTCGGCCGTTCTGGCCGTCCCTACCTGAAGATCGTCCTGGAGACGGTGTTTCCGTCGTTGAGCCTGCGCTGGCCGCGCGAGGCACGGCTGCGGCTGCGTCCGGTGACGCTCAAGCTGTTCAGCGAGATCCGTCTCGCCGCGACCACCCCGCCGTCGTGATCCCGAGCCCATCCGTCACTCGGCCGCCTTGGGCCGGTAGGAGGCGATGATCACGCCGCTCTTCATGACCTTGGTGTCGACCAGCTCGAACGACGCCTTGAAGTCCTTGAGCGGCGTCGTCACGCTCTCGGCGCCTTCCAGCACCGGGGTGATCCAGAACCGGACCTCGTCCAGCAGACCCGCCCTGATGAGCTGAGTGGTGACCGAGCCGAACCCGTACTGCAGGATGTCCTTGCCGTCCTGGGCCTTGAGCTTGGTGACCTCCTCGACCAGGTCGCCCTGCAGCACCTCGGTGTTCTTCCACGTGGGGTCGGTCAGGGTGGTCGAGGCGACGTACTTCTTGACGTTGTTGAAATAGGCCGCGCCGGTGGTCGGGTCGCTCTCGTCCCGGGTCGGCCAGGCGGCGGACATGCCGTCGTACGTGGCACGGCCCATCAGCAGCGCGTCGGCGCCATTCGTCTGCTCACCGGCGAATGCGGCAGCCTCGTCGTCGAAGTAGGGCATCGTCCACATCGGGTTCTCGATGACGCCGTCGAGGGTGATGTAGGTCGAGTTGATGATCTTGCGCATCGGGATCTCCTCAGTGTCGGGGTGCTGCTCGGTGACACCCACAACATCTCAGGTCCCGCTGACGATTCTCTTAAGATGCCCTACTCGGCCGATCTTCAGTTAATGGATCAGCGTACGGTCGTCGCCCGCGCGATCCAGCTCTCCGGCCCTGTGGCCGTCGTCGAGGGGGACCTTCTCGCCCCCGTACGCCTTCGACATCCGAGCGCGCAGTCTGCCCAGTGGGCCGCGCATGCCCTTCGGCGGGATGCCCGCGCTGTCGGGCTCGGCGACCGCCAACATCAGGACCGGCTCCTTGCCCCGTACGTGCGCCTCGATGTCGTCCGCCGCCGGCATGTGGGCCTCGACGAACTCACCGCTGGGCAACCGCTTGATCACACCCGATTCGACGCCATGGGAAATGATGCCCGCGTCGTAGCGCTGGAGCCCCAGACAGATCCGGTACGTGATCACATACGCCAGCACGGGCGCCACGAAGATCAGCACCCGGCCCGCGTACGTCGTCGCATTGAGGCTGATGTGGAAATAGGCGGAGATCTCGTCGTTGGCACCGAAGAGCCAGAGCACGCCATAGAACACGATGGCCGTCATGCCGATCGCCGTGCGGTGCGGGTTGTTGCGCGGGCGGTCGGCGAAGTTGTGCTCGCGCTTGTCGCCCGTCACCCACTGCTCCAGGAACGGATACAACGCCAAACCCGTCAAGACGATACCCAGCGGCGCCAGTGCCGGGATGATGACGTTGAGCGGCACTGTGCCCGCATGAGACGTACCGAACAGGTTGATCTCCCACGGAGGCATGATGCGCAACGCGCCTTCGAGGAAGCCCATGTAAAAGTCGGGCTGCGAACCCGCCGACACGTCGGCGGGCGTGTAGGGCCCGAACAGCCAGATCGGGTTGATCTGGGCGAAGGTCGCCAGCCCCGCGATCACCCCGAACGTGAACAGGACGTACGCGCCCGCCTTGGCCATGAACGCCGGATAGAACGGCGCACCCACCACGTTCTGGTTCGTCTGCGTCTTACCGGCCATCTGGGTGTGCTTCTGCATCCACATGAGCACCAGGTGAGCGGTGACCAGCGCCAGGATGATGCCCGGGATGAGCAGGATGTGCAGCGAATAGAACCGGGAGATGACATCTCCGCCCGGATACTCCCCGCCGAACAGGAAGAACGTCGCGTACGTACCGACCAGCGGCAATGAGACCAGCACACCTTCGGTGATCCGCAGACCGGCGCCGGACAGCAGGTCGTCGGGCAGCGAATATCCGGTCAGCCCCTCAAGGAGCGCCAGCGTCAGCAGCAGCACGCCGATCACATGGTTGAGCTCGCGCGGCTTGCGGTAGGCGCCGGTGAAGAACACCCGCAGCGCGTGCACGATGGTGCTCGCCACGAAGATCAGCGCCGCCCAGTGATGCATCTGCCTGACCAGGAGGCCACCCCGGACGTCGAAGCTGAGCTCCAGCGACGACGCGTAGGCCTGGGACATCAGGACGCCTTTGAGCGGGGCGTACGACCCGTCGTAGACGATCTCCGCCATGCTGGGCTTGAACCAGAACGTCAGGAACGTCCCAGTCAGCAGCAGGAAGACGAACGCATACAGCGCGATCTCCCCCAACAGGAACGTCCAGTGGTCGGGGAAGATCTTGCGCATGTTGCGCTTGATGAAGTTGGCCGCGCCGAGGCGCTCATCGAGCCAGTTCGAGGGGCTTGAGACGGCGTTCGGGATGGTCTTGAGCTCGTTCATCCGTTATCTCCGCTCACACCGACCGCCATGTCAGGCACTGTGGGCATGTCGCTCCCCGTTCTCGTGGACACCTCGCTACATAGACGCCACAGAGGTCCGAAATGTGACATGTCCGCCCGCGCTGAGCACCCTCCACACCCATGACAAAGGGGCCCGGTACGCTGCCGGGCCCCTTCTTGAGGTGGCTAGAAGTCGAACTCTCCCCGCTTGGCGCCGTCCATGAACGCCGCCCACACCGACGCGCTCACCACGTAGGGCTGCATGCCAGGCTGCTCGGTGTCGCGGATACCCACGCGACCGGCGGACAGCGGGGCAACCTCCAGGCAATTTCCGTTGTCGCCCGAGTACGAAGACTTCCGCCAGCCGGCGGTCCTGAGTTCCTCGTTCAGTTCCAGGTCCATCCCTGCTCCAACCTCTCCTCGATCTTCTTGATGGACAGGCTCTGGGGAAGGGCTTCCGCGCGGCACATCTGATAGCGGAGGCCGAGGGTCTCGATCTCAGCCGGTTTGTCCCACACCTTTCCCGATACAGGGCTGTCCACGAAGGCCGCGCTCGGCCCACCTGTCATATGCGCGATCACAAAGCCTCCGAGCAGTCCAGCCGTGAGACGGGCGCTGAGCGGGAGGATCTGGATCGTGATACACGGACTATGAGCCACCTCGATGAGGTGCGACAGCTGGTGGCGGGTGATACTTTCGCCCCCGATCGGACGGTAAAGGATCGACTCATCGAGGACCGCCCAGAGTGTGGGTGGGCTGTCTCTTTGGAAGATCTCCTTGCGCGCCATCCGGGACTTGACCGCCTCCTCCACCTGGTCACCCGTGACCCCCGGTTTTCCCGCCACGATGGCTCGGGCGTATTCGGGCGTCTGCAGGAGGCCAGGGACGATGGTTGGCTCCCAGGTCCAAAGTTCGCGAGCAGTCGCCTCGATGCCGAGCCAGGGGGCGAGCGTCTTGAAGACGGACTCCCGCTTGCCGACCGGCAGGAAGTCGACCAGGCGGCCCGGCTCCAGCCCCAGTCTTTCCTCGCAGCGCTTGGCGAGCACCTCGGTCGGTGTGCGTACGGCTCGTTCGACGGAACCGACCTGGTTGGCGGAGAAACCGATCTTGTGGCCGAGTTGCCCTTGGGTCAGTCCCGCTTCGAGACGAAGCTGACGTAGTTCGTACCCGAAACGGGCCTCCGCACTGGCGTCTGGATTCAACTCTTTGGCAGGACGCATCGGGGGTTACTCCTGGTCTGATCCCACAGGATCACACAACATTTCCCACCGGAGGACTCATATCCGTGTGGCACGAGCCCTTACGGTCATCCCAAAAATTACCTGCCGGATGGCACGCTTACCAGTGTTTCAGGCCAACAATTCCCCGTGCGACACACGAATTCTCGAGATCGCGTGTTATAACGGCACAGAAATTCGGGCGAGTCAGGTGATTTCCATGCCAATGCGAGCAGAAGATGTAATTCTCATCGGAGCAACCCGGCTGCGGCGCGGCCGTATGGCGCCGAAACAGGCGCGCGCGGCTGTCGCCTGGTGGCTCGCGGACGACCATCCGACGGTGCCCGATGTGCAGCAGGTGGTCTCTGAGCTGGTCACGAACGCCTGCGAGCACGTAGAAGGAGGCCCGGACCGCGAGTGGGTCACGGTGAGCGTGGGACGCGGGAACGGCTTCTTTCGCGTCGAGGTGACCGATCCCGGCGCATTTGGCGCTGAGCCGCACATGGCCGAGCCCGCTCCCGAGGCCGAATCGGGGCGCGGTATTCGCATTGTCGCTGATCTGTCCAACGGATGCTGGGGGACTTTTGTCACCGCAGTTGATCACCGCATCGTGTGGGCCAACGTGAAGTTTCGGACGGTAAGGCCGAATGCCGAATCCACATGTCTGGAAGCCCACCATTCAGCCACGACCTGAGTGCGGCGCCGCGTCCAGGTGACGAACAGGATCCCGGGCGAACCGTCCGAAGAGCGCGCGACCGAGAAGGGCCCTCAGCGGATACCACGCGCCGTCTTCGGCGCTGGCCACCAGGCCGCGTCTGCGATCGGGGTCGCCGGTGAGCCGGTGAGCCGGGAGACGACGTCGGTGACCACGGAGACCTCGCCCTTCTCGATCGCCTGGAACCACGAGATCCAGGTCTCGATCTGCTCTCCGCTGATGCCCAGTCGCCATCGCCGTGCGAAGGCTTCCTCAAGAGTCTCGGATTCGAAGCGGTAAGGCCGACCGGTGGCCGCGGCGATCCGGGTGACCGCTTCGTCGAGAGTCAGGGCCTCGGGCCCGGTGATCTCAAGGATCGCGCCGTCGTACGCGGAGCGGGGACCCTCATCGAGCGCGACGGCCGTGATCACGTCGGCGATGTCCTCGTGGGTGACGAAGGCGGCCCGGCCGGTGCTCGCGGGGCCGCTCACGACGAATTCCTCGTCGGCGAGGGCGGCCGGCGTCGACGCGTAGATGCCCGCCCGGAGCACCGTGTGGCGGATCCCGGCCCCTGCCAGGAACTGTTCGGTCAGCCACTGGTCGCGGGCGTTGACATAGGTGGCGATGGGCGACGCGCCGACGAGGGACACATACAGGACCCGGTTCACGCCGACCGCGATCGCGGCCTCGACCACGGTGGCGTGTTCCTCCAACCGACGTCCCGTGCGATGTCCGGAGACCAGGACGAGGGTCGACGCGCCCTCGAGCGCCTCGCGCATGTCCGAGGCGTCGGCGTAGGCGGCCGGACCGCGTCGCTGGGCGCCTGGCAGTTCGGGTATGCGGTCGGGGCTGCGTCCGACGAGGAGTTGGGGGACGCCATGCTCGGCGAGCCGGGCCGCGATCCGGCTGCCCAGCGCCCCGGTCACCCCGGTGACCGCCACCGTGGCGTGGTTCGCTTCAGACATGGGTTTCCCTCTATCCGGGGTCGCTGTGGATCGCGGAGCCCCTGCTGCCGACTACGTACCTGGAAGTGGATCACAGGCGAAGGCACGACACAAGCATGTCCAGCGCCGCCCACAAGGCTCCGACCTGCCAAAACGGTGGCCGAACCGAGCTACCACGACTCCACCTGCTCAGCTGTCAACGCATCAGCACGCCGTCATGCCAACGCGCCATATCCATGATCGTCACGCGGATCCGGTTGCGGTAATGGCTCCCACATACCCGCGTATCCTCCGTGCGCAAGACCAACCGGCTGGGGCAGGCCGAGCCGGGAGGAAGCCCGACGGGCCTGACGTGGCGGTGTCCAATAAATGTCGGTTCCGCTTGCTAACCTGCGGCATTCGCCGGTGACGATCCTGCAGGAGCTCTTCCGGCAGCTCTTCGTTGCCTGATCAGAGAGGGCGTGGACCCGGTGGATGACGGCGAGAAGAACGCGCTGTTGATGTTCCTGGAGGCGCAACGGGCCAGCGTGCTGGCGATCGTTGACGGCCTCGAGGTCGAAGCCTTGTCAACCGCGGTCCTGCCCTCGGGATGGACGGTTCTGGGGCTCGTGGAGCACCTTGGCCACGCCGAGCGGCACTGGTTCCAGGAGATCGCCACCGGGCACGCCGAGCCGCTGGCCTGGCCCGACGACCACATGCCGCTGACCACACCGCGACCACCGTCCGTGGTCTTCGCGTTCTACCGGGACCAGTGCGAGCGGTCCAACGCGGTCCTCGCCGCGACTCCGCTCTCGGCTCCCCCGCGAGGACGTCACCCCGGTCCGCTCGGGGACGAGGTCACCGACCTGCGGCGAATCGTCCTGCACATGATCGAGGAGACCGCACGCCATGCGGGCCACCTCGACGCCGCACGCGAGCTACTCGACGGCAAGACGGGACTCGGGCCTCGATAGCTGGTCCGCCAACCAGGCAAGGCATGGGGTTCGCGAGGGGCGGGAGCCCCTCGCCGGGGCGGAGCCCCAAGGAAACACGCCTGAGCGCCGTCCGCGCGAAGCGCGCCACGGCGAAGCCCGCGCTTGTCGGGGGTCGAAGGGGGCGGGAGCCCCCTGGGAAGCACGCTTGAGCGCCACTCGCGCGAAGCGCGCCCGACACGCGATGACCATGCGTGTCGGGCGCGCCAGGGCAGTCAGGTCAGGTGGTGGAGAAGGCCGCGTCGAAGGCGGTGGTCGGTGGGGTGATGGCGTTGAGGCCGCGGATGTAGCCCAGTGCCTCCCGGGCCCCGTCCAGCCGGTCCATCCCCGCGTCCTCCCACTCGATCGAGATCGGGCCCGCGTACCCGATCGAGTTGAGCGCCCGGAAGCAGTCCTCCCAGGCAACGTCGCCGCGGCCGGTGGAGACGAAGTCCCAGCCGCGCCTCATGTCCGCCCACGGCAGATGGGAGGACAGGCGGCCGCGGCGGCCGTCGCCCACGCGGACGCGGGTGTCCTTGCAGTCCACGTGGTAGATGCGGTCGGCGAAGTCCAGGATGAACGCCACCGGGTCGAGGTCCTGCCAGACCATATGGGACGGGTCCCAGTTGAGGCCGAACGCGGGGCGGTGGCCGATGGCCTCCAGGGTGCGCTGGGTCGTCACGTAGTCGTAGGCGATCTCGCTGGGGTGAATCTCGTGGGCGAAGCGGACGCCCTCCTGGTCGAAGACGTCGAGGATGGGGTTCCAGCGGTCGGCGAAGTCCTGGTAGCCCGCCTCCACCATCGAGGCCGGCACCGGCGGGAACATGGCCACCGTGTGCCAGATCGACGAGCCGGTGAAGCCGACCACCGTGTCGACGCCCAGCAGGGCCGCGGCTCGCGCCGTGTTCTTCATGTCCTCGGCGGCCGCCTGGCGTACGGACTCCGGGTCGCCCGAGCCCCAGATGCGGGCGGGCAGGATGGCCTTGTGGCGTTCGTCAATCGGATGGTCGCAGACCGCCTGGCCGACAAGGTGATTGGAGATCGTCCAGACCTTGAGGCCGTGCTTGTCGAGCTGGGCCCGCTTGGCGGACACGTACGACGGGTCGCTGATCGCCTGCGCCACGTCGAAGTGGTCGCCGGAGCAGGCGATCTCGAGGCCGTCGTAGCCCCATTCGGCGGCGAGCCGGCACACCTCCTCGAACGGCAGGTCGGCCCACTGGCCGGTGAACAAGGTGACCGGTCTCATATGTCCTCCACAACTGTGAAACGGCTGGAGTCAGCCGCACTACGCTCGACCGCCGCGAGCACGCGTTGCACCCGGAGCCCGTCCGCGAACGACGGTGCCGGGTCGCTGCCCTGGGCGATCGCCTCCAGGAAGTCTTTGACCTCATGGGTGAATGTGTGTTCGTACCCGAGTCCGTGTCCGGGTGGCCACCACGCCCCGGCGTAGGGGTGGTCGGCCTCGGTGACGAGGATACGTTTGAAGCCGCTGTCGCCCTCGCTGACCCACAGCTCGTTCATGGCCTCGAAGTCGAAGGCGAGGCTGCCGTTCGAGCCGTTGAGCTCGATGCGCAGCGCGTTCTTGCGGCCGGTGGCGAACCGGGTGGCCTCGAAGGAGGCCACGGCACCGCCGGTGAGCCGCCCGATGAAGAGCGCGGCGTCGTCGACGGTGACGGGCCCGGTCTCCGATGAGCCCGCCGACACGGGACGTTCCTTGACGAACGTCTCGGTGAGCGCCGAGACGCCCACGATGTTCTGGCCGGTGATGAACTGGGCGGTGTCGATGATGTGCGCCCCGATGTCGCCCAGGGCGCCCGATCCCGCCTTGTCCTTCTGCAGCCGCCACACCAGCGGAGATGCGGGGTCGACGATCCAGTCCTGGAGGTATTGGGCTCGTACGTGCCTGATCTCGCCGAGCTTGCCCTCCTCGACGTAGCGCCGGGCCAGCGCCACCGCGGGCACCCGCCGGTAGTTGAAGGCCACCATGCTCTTGCCGGTCGACGAGGCCGCCGCCCGCACCATGGCCTCCGCCTCGGCCACGCTGTTGGCCAGCGGCTTCTCGCAGAGCACGTGTTTGCCGGCCTCCAGGGCGGCGATGGCGATCTCGGCGTGGGAGTCGCCCGGCGTGCAGATGTCGACGATCTGCACGTCGTCGCGTTTGACCAGTTCCCTCCAGTCGGTCTCGGTGTCGGCCCAGCCGAGCCGGGCGGCCGCGGCGGCGGTGTGCTCCTCGGACCTACCGGCCAGCACCGCCATGCGCGGTGCCAGCGGCAGGTCGAAGAAGGCGCCGACGCTGCGCCATGCCTGGGAGTGGACGCGGCCCATGAACGCGTAGCCGATCATGCCCACGCCGACGGTGGTTTGGTCTGACATGCAACCCCCGATCAGGATTCGAAGCCGAGTGGCAGGTATTTCTCGACGTTCTCCTTGGTAATGGTCTCCGACGCGAGCGTGATCGACTGTGGCACCTGGTTCTCCACCAGGTCGCTCATGCCCTTCTGCTGCGCGATCAACCTGGCCAGCTTGATGGCCGACGAGGCCATCGTAGGACTGTAGGTGACCGTGGCCTTCAGCACGGAGGTGCCTGACTGGATCTCCTTCATGGCGTTCAGGGAGCCGGCGCCGCCGACCATGAAGAACTCGTTCCTGTTCGCCTCCTTGATGGCGGCGAGCACGCCCACACCCTGGTCGTCGTCGTGGTTCCACAGGGCGTCGATCTTCTTGTGCGCCTGCAGCAGGCTGGCGGCCACCGAGTTGCCCGTCTCCACGGTGAACTTGGCGTCCTGCTTCGCGGTGACGCTGAAGCCGAACGTCTTCAGCGCGTCGGCGAACCCCTTGCTGCGGTCCTGGGTCAGCGGGAGCGTCGCGATGCCCTGGATCTCCACGATCACCGGATTCGAGACGCCCTTGTCCTTGAGCTGCTTGCCGATGTACTGGCCGGCCGCGACGCCCATGCCGTAGTTGTCGCCGCCGATCCAGGTGCGGTACGCCAGCTTGTCGGGGAAGATCCGGTCGAGGTTGACGACCGGGATGCCGGCCTGGGTGGCCTGGAGCGCGACCTGGTTGAGCTGCTGGCCGTCGTTCGGCAGGATCACCAGGGCGCTGACCTTGGCCGCGATCAGCGACTCGACGGCGGAGATCTGCTGGTTGATGTCGTTCGTGGGCTCGACGGGCTTGAAGTCGACGTCCGAATACTGCTTGGCCGCGGACTCGGCGTTCTTGGCGATGGCCGCGATCCAGCCGTGGTCGGCGGCGGGCGCGGAGAAGCCGATGACCACTTTGGTGCCGGGCTGGTCGTTGCCGCTGGCCGCGGGCGCGGGAGCGGGCGCCGCCGACGAGGGCGCGGCGGCGGGCTCGTTGCTGGTGCAGCCGGCCGCTAACATCACGGCTCCACCGACCAGGAAACCCCTGCGCGCGACGTTGTTGCTCATGGTGCTCTCTCCTTCAGGTTCCGTCGCTGGAGAAGGACGGCGACGACGATGATCAGGCCCTTGGCGATCAGCTGGTCGCTGGTGTTGAGCCCGTTGAGGATGAACAGGTTCGTGATGAGGGTGAAGATCAGCAGGCCCAGGATCGAGCCGATGATCGTGCCGCGGCCGCCCGTGAGCAGGGTGCCGCCGATGATGACGGCGGCGATGGCGTCGAGCTCGTACAGGTCGCCGTGTGTGGAGGAGCCCGTGGTGGTGCGGGCCATGATGAGGATGGCGGCGATGCCGCAGCACAGCCCGGACAGGGCGTACAGGAGCATCGTGTGCCGGCGGACGTTGATGCCGGCCAGCCGGGCCGCTTCGGGGTTGCCGCCGACCGCGTACGTGCGGCGGCCGAACGTGGTGCGGTTGAGCAGGATCCAGCCCAGCACCACGACCAACGCGAAGATGTAGACCAGCAGCGGCACGCCGAGCAGCCGCGTGGTCGACAGGTCCACGATCGCGCCGTTGTCGGACTGGATGATCTGCGTCTTGCGGTCGGACATGCGCTGGGCCAGCCCGCGCGCCGCGACCAGCATCGCCAGGGTGGCGATGAAGGGCACCAGCCGCCCGTACGCGATGAGCAGCCCGTTGACCAGGCCCGTGCCGGTGCCGACGAGGATCGCGCAGACGGCCATGACGGCCGGTCCGTACGCCTGCGTGGCCAGTGTGGTGGCCCAGACGGAGGCCAGGGCCATGGTGGCGCCCACCGACAGGTCGATGCCGCCGCCGATGATGACGAACGTGGCGCCGACCGTGATGACGCCGATCGTGGCGGCCAGCGACAGGATGCTGACCAGGTTGGAGGTGGTGGCGAAGTTCTCGGGCTTGGTGACCAGGCCGACGATCGCGAGCAGTACCAGCGCGACCACCAAACCCAGGTGCCGTGCCTCTCCGAGCCAGGCCAGCGGACCGGGCGCCCGCACGGCCAGGCGGTTCTGCGGGCCCGCTTCTGCGGGGTTGCTCATCAGGCGGCTCTCCCATCCATGATCATGTCGAGCACGCGATGCTCGTCGAGCTCTTGGGCGTCGCCCTGGTGGATGACCGTCCCCTCGCGCAGCACCAGCACGCGGTCGGACAGGCCGAGCACCTCGGGCACCTCGCTGGACACCAGCAGCACGCCGATGCCCTGGTCGGCCAGCCCGCGGATCACCGCGTACAGTTCGGCCCTGGCCCCGACGTCCACGCCCCTGGTCGGCTCGTCGAGCAGGAGTAACTTGCGCCCGCCGAGCAGCCAGCGAGCCAGTACGGCCTTCTGCTGGTTGCCGCCGGACAGCGTCTTGATCGGCCGTTCGGGGTCGGGCGGGCGGATGTCGAGCATCTCGACCAGGCGCCGCGCCTCGGCCTTCTCGCGCACCCGGTTCATCCAGCCGAACGTGGCGAACTCCGGCAGGCTGCCCAGAGTGATGTTGGCGGTCACGCTCTGGTCGAGCAGGAGCGCCTGGGCCTTGCGTTCTTCCGGGGCCAGGCCCATGCCTTGCCGTACGGTGCCGACGACGTCGCCCCGCCGCACGGCCTTGCCCGACAGCAGGACGCGCCCGGAGGCGCGACGGGCGCCGTAGACCGCCTCCAGGATCTCCGAACGGCCGGAGCCGACCAGCCCGGCCAGCCCGACGATCTCACCGGCGCGCACCGAGAACGACACGTCGGCGAACGCGCCCGGCGAGCTGAGTCCTTCGACACGCAGCACCTCCTCACCCGGAGACTCGGCGGCGCGGGGCGGGAAGACGTACTCGACGTTGCGGCCGGTCATCAGCGAGACGATCTCGGAGGTCGGCGTGTCGCGGGCGGGCAGGCCGACGGCGACCGTGCGCCCGTCCTTGAGCACGGTGACCCGGTCGCCGATCTCGCGGATCTCCTCCAGGCGGTGGGAGATGTAGACGACGGCGACGCCCTGGGCGGTGAGCTCGCGGATGATGCGGAACAGGTTGGCCACCTCGTCGTGGGCCAGCGCGGCCGACGGCTCGTCCATGATGATCAGACGGGCCTCGTGGGAGAGCGCGCGGGCCATCGAGACGACCTGCTTGGCGGCCGGTGCCAGCCGCCCGACCTCGGCCTTCGGCCGGATCTCCGGGTGGCCGAGCCTGGCCAGCACCGCGGCGGCGGCCCGGTTGGCCGCTCCCCTGTTCACGAAGCCGGCGCGGGCGTGCTCGTGGCCCAGGAAGATGTTCTCCGCGACGCTGAGCCCGTCGACGAGGTCGAGTTCCTGGTAGATGGTGGCGAAGCCGAGCCTGATGGCGTCGATCGGGCTGCCCGCCCTGACCTGCGCTCCGTTGAACTCGATCGTGCCCTGGTCTGGCTGGTGGACCCCGGCCAGCACCTTGATGAGCGTCGACTTGCCCGCGCCGTTCTGGCCGAGCAGACAGTGCACTTCGCCGGCGCTCACGTCGAGGTCCACCCCGTCGAGCGCGCGCACGCCGGGGAACTGCTTGACGATCCCCCTCATGACCAGCATTGGGGTCCCTTCAGGCGTTGACGATCCGGTTGATGTTCTCGGGTGACAGGTAGTTCTCGATCGCCAGGATCCCGGCGCCCAGCGCGGCGGCGTTGATCCCGGTACGACTGGGCACGATCGAGAGGTGATGCGTGGCCAGCGGCAGCGATCTGCGGTAGACGGTCTCCTTGATGCCGGCGAGCAGGTGTTCGTGGACCCGGGACAGGGCGCCGCCGATGACGATCACCTCGGGGTTGAAGAAGTTGACCAGGCTGGCGAGCACCTCGCCGATCAACCGGCCCGCCTCTCTGACCAGCCGGAGCGCTTGGGTGTTGCCCGCCTGTACCAGCGCCACGACGTCGGCCCCCGTCTCGGCGGGCGTGCCGAGCTCGGTCAGCCTCCTGGCGACGGCCGCGCCGCCGGCGACGGCCTCCAAGCAGGCGCTGTTGCCGCAGCGGCAGCCGGCGTCCTCGTGGCCGGAGACCCGGATGTGGCCGATGTCGCCGGCCGAGCCCTGGGCGCCGCGGTGCAGCTTGCCCTCGGCCACGATGCCGCAGCCGATGCCGGTGCCGATCTTGACGAACAGCAGGTGTTCGGCGTCGGGGTAGGCGTTGCGGTGCTCGCCGAGCGCCATGACGTTCACGTCGTTGTCGACGAGTACGGCGCAGCCCGCGAAGTGCTCGGGAATCGGGTAGTCGTTCCAGCCGGGCATGATCGGCGGGTTGTTGGGCCGGCCCGTGGCGAACTCCACCGGCCCCGGCACCCCCATCCCGATCGCCTTGAGCGCGGCGCGGGGCCGTCCCGCCTCGGCGAGCAACCGGTCCAGCCGCTCGTCGACGTGGGCCAGGACCGTCTCCGGACCCTCGGCGATCAGCAGCGGGTCCTCGCACTCGGCCAGCGCGTCGCCCGAGATGTCCATCAGCGCGATCCTGCAGTGCGTGGCGCCCAGGTCGACGCCCGCGAAGGCGTGGTCCGCGGTGTGCAGGCGTAACTGCCGCGGCGGCCGGCCGCCGGTGGACTCGCCGCTTCCGGTCTCGGAGACCAGGCCGCGCTCGATCAGCGCGTCGACGCGCTGGCTGATCGTGGACCTGGCCAGGCCGGTCAGCCGGGCGAGGTCCGAGCGGGTGGTAGCGGAACCGGCGCTGATGAGCGTCAGAACGTCACCGGGCGAGCCCGGAGCGGAGGTCATGCGGCGACAATAAGATCACACAAGCGGCAAATCAAGAGTGTTAGCCGCCCAAACCATCCCTACTTCCGCCGATAATCAAACAAAGATCCCCGAATTCGGACATAAGGGCAGTTCGGCCCCAGTGAGGTCGCGACGCGCGCCACCCTGCGGCGGCCCGTTGCCGCACGCTCCGGCCGCCCCACGCTTCGACGACCCCCCGCCGCCCGCGCTGGCAGCCCGCCTTCACACGCCCCAGCGCCTCGGAGCGACCTCCCCGCGAGAGCGACACAGCCCCGGGACGGCCCCGCGGAGCATCGGCGCCCGACAGACCGTCAACATCTGGAGAACCATTAGTGGTCATTCGGTAAGAACTGTGCGGCGACCGGAGCACCCATTAAGAGGGCGCATATAACGGGTTCCGTGGCGAACACTTCGCTGGAATTCCGGGCGAAATGTCCCACGACCCGAACTGCCATCCATACGGGGAGTCCGAAATGAGAGAAAAAATCACGATACCTATTTTCGTGGCGATGGCCGTGGGAGGTGGGATCGCCTTCGGGACCGCAGGACTGGCGTCCGCCTCCACGGACAGCCAGATGGCACCCATGAGCACCGAGAGCCCGCGACCCTATCCGCCGAGGCCCACTGCCAGTGCCAGTGCCGCCGCCACGCCGAGGGCCACCTCGACGTCGTCGTCGCACGTCAACATCGACGTCGACATCGACCCCGAGGAGTTCCGTGGGTGGCATCGTCGCCATCGGGGCTGTGGCCATGGGTGCTGTGGCCATAGGTGCCATGGCCACCACAGGGAGCTGCCGATGACGGGAGCGCCCGTGAAGGCCCTGGCCGCGGCCGGTGCCGGCATGCTCCTGACGGGCACCGCCGGCACGCTGATCGCCATGCGGCGTCGCCGTTCGTACAGCGCGAAGTAAGCCACCGATCTCACAGTGCGAAGTAAGAGACGCCGAGTTGTCATCGCCGGCCTGCTGGCTCCCGCCGCGGGTCTCACGCTGGCCGGGGGTTGGGCCGCGCACCTCACTTTGAGCGTGCGGGACCACCTGCAGGCGACCAGGAACGCGCTGGTCCTGCTGCGCGCGAGCGACCCCGGCCGGCTGGCCGGGACGCTCGCGGACGCGCAGTGGCACGCGACCGAGGCCCGCCGGCTCACCTCCGGCCCGGACTGGTCGTTGCTCGCTCACACTCCCCTGGTCGGAGAGAGCGCGACGACCATCCGCGGTCTGGCGGAGGCCGCCGCGAAGCTGACCGGTGCCCTGACCGACGTGCACCGGGCCGCCGCGCGGCTGATCACGGCCGGTGGGTCCGCCAAGGGCGCTTCCATGACCGACATGGGCGAACTGCTGGCCGATTTGGAGTCGGCGGCACCGGCCCTGGACGCCGCCGCCGACCGGGTCGCTCTGGCGCGCTCACGCCTGTCCGTAACCCCGGCGGACACAGGCGTGAGCGAGCTGGACCAGGCCCGCGTCACGGCCCTGGAGCAGATCGATCGGCTGCACGGCTGGCTCGGCGCCGCGGCCGACGCCGCCGCCCTGCTACCGCCGATGCTGGGCCATGACGGTCCACGCCGCTATTTCCTGGCATTCCAGACGAATGCCGAGGCGCGCGGAACCGGCGGCCTGGTGGGCGCCTTCGGCATTCTGAAAGCCGGGCAAGGAAAACTCGGCATTCAGCGGCTCTCCGCCAACACCCGCCTCGCGCCGAGTTCGGCGCCGGTCGCCGACAATGGGCCGGCATTCAGCGCGCGTTACGGGCCGAGCGCGCTTTCCCTGCTCTCCAATTCCAATCTTTCCCCGCATTTCCCGTACGCCGCGACCACCTGGACCGCGCTCTGGGAGCGGCAGACGGGCCGGCGGCTGGATGGCGCCATCGCGACCGACCCGGTCGGGCTCTCCTACCTGCTGCGGCTGATCGGCCCGGTCACTCTGCCGGGCGGTGAGACGGTGACCGCCGAGAACGTCACCGACCTGACCGAGCGGGTGGCCTATGTCCGCTACCAGGATCCGGACGAGCGTAAGAAGTACCTCATCACGATCGCCGGCGCCGTCAGCGAGGCGATGACCCGGTCCCATCCGGATCCCCGCACCTTGATGTCCACCTTGGCGCAGATGGTGGATGAGCGGCGGATCCAGGTGTGGAGCCGCAGGGGCGTCGAGCAGCGCCGCCTGGCCACGACGCCGCTGGGCGGTGTGCTGCCGCAGGAGCCGGGACCGTTCGCCGGACTGGTGGTCAACAATTCCGGCGGCAACAAGCTCGACTACTACCTCAAGCGCTCGGTCGACTATGAGCTGGGACCCTGCCGTCCCGACGGGCAACGCGTCACGAAGGTGCGGGTCAGTCTCACCAATGACGTGCCGCACAGGAAGCTGCCCAGGTATGTCACCAGCCGCCTTGACTCCCCGGAGCGCGCTCATGCCGTCGGATCCAACCTGCTGTGGGTGTCGCTGTACACGGGGGTCGGCGCGAAGAACGGCGGCGTGCGGATCGACGGCAAGCCGGTGAAGATCATCAAAGAGGTCGAACGATCCCACCCCGTCTACTCCACCATGCTGGAGCTCGCGCCCCGGCAGTCGAAGACGCTGGAGTTCCTCCTGCTCGAACCCGCCTCGGACGCGGCGCCGCTGGTGCCCGTGCAGCCACTGGTCCATCCCCAGCAGACCAGCATCACCCAGGACCATCGGGGCTGTACCTTCGAGACTCCCACCAAATAATCGATACCTGAAGCGAAGGGTAAAGACCGGCGCGCCGCCGACGGCCGTCTGACCAGGGCGTTCTAGCGTCGCGCTCATGGAAGGTACGCGGGACGCGTCTGGTTTCCACATCCTGTTCGTCTGCACGGGCAACATCTGCCGCTCTCCCTTGGCGGAGCGGCTGACCCGGTCGGCCCTCGGGCCGGCGTTCCGGGTGACCAGCGCGGGCACCCACGCCGAGCCGGGCATGGAGATGGCCGAGCACACGCGGCAGACGCTGCTGCGCCTCGGTGGTGATCCCAGCGGCTTCGTCTCCAGCCCGCTGACCACCGAGGTGGTGGCCGCCGCGGACCTCGTGCTGACGGCCGCCGCCGCGCATCGCGCCGAAGTGGTGACCAGGCAGCTCCAGGCCGCCGGGCGTACCTTCACCATCGCCGAGTTCGGCGCCTTGAGCAGCGCGGTCGAGCCCGCGGCGGTCACGCGTCATCGCGATCCCGTACGGCGGGCGCACGCGCTGGTCGACGAGGTGCGCGGGCTGCGCGGCCTGGTGCCGGTGGACCGGCCCGACATCCTCGACCCCATCGGTGGCACCCGGTGGCACCACCGGATGGCGGGACGGAGGATCGCCAGATCGCTCGACGTCCCGCTCCGGCTCCTCACACAGCCGTCGGCGCCTTGACCGCGGCCCTGGCCTCGGCGCCGGTGTCGGTCTCATACCCGTAGCCGTAACCGTAGCCGTCGTATCGGCTGGCCTTGGCAGGGACGAAGTTCATGACCGTGCCCACGATGCGCGCGTTGATCGACGCCAGCAACTCCGTGCCCCGGACGATGTGCTCCTGCCGGGTCTTGCCGTACCGGGCGACGAGCAGCACTCCGTCGCAGATCGCCGAGAGCGTCGCGGCGTCGGTCACCGGCAGCAGCGGCGGCGCGTCGACGATCACGATGTCGTAGTCGTCCATGACCTGGTCGATCACCTGGCGCATCCCTCGTGAGCCGAGCAGCTCGCTCGGGTTCGGCGGGATCTGGCCGCTCGGCAGCACGAACAGGCGCGGCTCGCCCCAGGGCTGGATCACCTCGTCCAGCTTTGCCTTGCCGATCAGTACGTCCGTCAGGCCGACCGCGCCCTCGATGCCGAGGTAGGTCGGGATGCGCGGACGGCGGAGGTCGCCGTCGACCAGGAGCACCCGCCAGCCCGCCTGGGCCAGGGTGATCGCGAGGTTGGAGGAGGTCGAGGACTTGCCCTCGTTCGGCAGGCAACTGGTGATCACCAGGGACTTGGGCTGCCGGTCCACACCGATGAACTGCAGGTTCGTACGGAGTGAGCGGAACGCCTCCGACCTGGACGATCGGCCCCCGCTACGGACGATCAGCGGGTGACGCCGCGCGTCCCGCTCGTACCCGATGATCCCGAGAGTCGAGCTCTTCGAGACCCGCTGCAGCGCGTCGGAGGTCTTGATGGTGGTGTCCAGACGATCACGGAGCGTCAGCGAGCCGATGGCGATGACCAGCGCGATCAGTACGGCGACCACCAGGTTGACCACCGGCCTGGGGCTGACCGGCGCCTGAGGGATCTCCGCCTGGTCCACCACGGTGACCTTGACCGTGGGCCGGGTGGCCGAATTGACCCGCTCGAGCTGCTCGATCAGCTGCGTGAACCGCGTGCCCAGGGCGTTGGCCAGCTGTGCGGCGCGGGCCGGGTCGGTGTCGGTGACGGTCGCACGGAGCAGGACGGTGCCGGGGACGACCTCGGCGGAGATGTTCGCCTGCATCCGGCGGATGTCCTCGGGCGTGGTGATCTGGCTGACCACCCGGCGGCTGGACAGCAGAGTGGCATAGGACTGCACCCTCTGCGCCGACAGCATGCCCGCCTGATAGGCGGTGGAGAGGCTGCCTTCCCTGTCCTGGCCGGAAACCAGCATGGAGATCGTCGCGACGTACTGCGGCGGAGTGTTCGCGGTGACCACCACCGCCGTGCTGATCCCGATCACCAGCGAGATGAGGAGAAGCAGCCAGTTTCGGCGCAGGAGCCGCATGTAGTAGAGCAAATCCACTGGATCAACGCCGCCTTTCGCGGATTCTTGGAGGAGCCTTGAGGTCTTCGATCGGCACGTAGACGTGCACACCCTGCAGCAAGGCGATGAGAACGATGGCGGTTCCGCCCGCGACCATCGTCGTGACCAGGGGCGATATCCAGCGCATGGCCATCAGCAGGCAGCAGCCGCCCGCCACGGCCGCCAGCGCGCCGAGCGTCGCGGCGGCCGTCCGGGTGCTGAGCCCCAGCCGGCGGAGCCGGTGTGTCACATGGTCGGTACCGCCTATCAGCGGCGAGCGGCCCGCCCGCACCCGCGAGAGGAACACGACGCCGGTGTCGACGGTGGCGACGAAGGTCGGCAGGAGCAATCCGGCGATCATCTCGCCCGGACCCTGCCCCCTCACCAGGAAGACCGCCGAGCAGGTGACCACGAATCCGATGAACAGGGATCCGGAGTCACCCATGAATATCCTCGCGGGCGCCCAGTTGTGCGGCAGGAAGCCGAGGCTGGTGCCCGCGAGCGCGATCAGCAGCAGCCCCAGCGCCGGGTGGCCGGTCACGAAGGCCGTTCCACCCAGGAGGGCGGCCGTGACGGTGCTGACGGCTCCCAGCGCGCCGTCCATGTTGTCCAGCAGGTTGAAGGAGTTGAGCATCACGACGATCCACACGACCGTGAGGCCGCCGTCCACCCATCCATTGGCCGGCGTGCTTATGTGGACACCGGCGAGCGCGACCCCACTGGCCGCCGCGGCCTCCACGACCAGCCTGGTGACCGGGCGCAGCGGGCCGACGTCGTCGATCAGACCGACCAGCGACACCGCGGTACCCGCCAGGAGAATCGCCATGATCCGGAGTTCGGCGAAGCCGAGCACCGCGATCACCGGCACGACCGCGCCGAGCGTGATCGCGATGCCACCCAGGTAAGGAGTCGGGCGGACGTGCGCCTTCTTCTCGCTGGGGCGATCGGTCAGTTCCCATTGCAGCGCCAGGCGCCTCAACGGCACGATCGCCGCACAGCTGATCACGAAGGCGGCCACGCCGGTGGCAAGGGCGATCGTCGCGTTCACCGGTTGGACGCCGTGAGCTCTTCGCGAACCTGCTTGACGACCTCGGTCAGGATCTCGTCGAGAGTGTGCCGGGGAGCCCAGCCGGTGAGCTCGCGGATCCGGGTGGTGTCGGGGACCCTGCGGGTCATGTCCTCGAAGCCCTGCCGGTAGGCCTCGTGATACGGGATGAGGTCGATCCCGGAGGTGGACCCGGTGTGCTCGATGACCAGCTTCGCCAGGTCCAGAATGCTCACCTCGTTCGCGGAGCCGATGTTGAAGGTCTGACCGACCGCCGCCTCAAGGTCGAGGAGCCGCAGCAACGCGTCGACGACATCCGCGACGTGCGCGAAGCAGCGGGTCTGGCTTCCGTCGCCGAAGACCGTGAGCGGCGCGCCGCTGACCGCCTGATGGACCAGACGGGGGATGACCATTCCGTACGCCGGGCTCTGCCGTGGGCCCACGGTGTTGAACAGCCGCACGACGATCGTCGGCAGGCCGCGCTCCTGGTGATAGGCGTTGGCCAGGATCTCGTCGACGGCCTTGGCCGTGCTGTAGGCCCAGCGCACCACGGACGGGCTGCCGAGGATGCGGTCGGCGTCCTCCCGCAGCGGTCCGGACGAGTTCTTGCCGTAGATCTCGCTCGTACTGGTGATCAGGATCTTTTTCCGGTAGCGATGCGCGGCCTCGATGACGACCTCGGAGCCACGGATGTTGGTCGTCAGGCACCGGAGCGGCTGCTCGACGATCAGCTTGACGCCGACCGCGGCCGCGAGATGGACGACGACGTCGCACTCGTGGACCAGTTCGTCCACCATGAGCTCGTCCAGCACGGAGCCCTGGACGAACTGAAGGTGGGGGTGGCCGGCGGCGAGCGCGAGGTTCGCGGTCCGTCCCGTCGACAGATTGTCGACCACCACGACGGAGTCACCGCGCGCCAGCAGCGCGTCGGTGAGATGGGATCCGATGAAACCGGCCCCGCCTGTCAGCAGATATCGCATGTTGTCACCTCGCCCTTCTGGCTGAAGCGCGTGCCCGGCGCTCTTCGTACAGCGATCGATACATGGCCTCGGTGTCTGCCACCAGGCGCTCCACCCCGAACGAGGAGGTGGTCCAGTCGCGGGCGGCCTCGCCCATCCGGTGCCTGAGGTCTGGGTCGGTCAGCAGTCGTACGGTGTGCTTGGCCAGCTCACCGACGTCGGCGCTGCTCACCAGACCGGTCTGTTCGTGCTTGATGACCTCGGCGACGCTGCCCACCCTGGTGGAGACGCAGGGCCTGCCCACCATGCCGGCCTCGATGAGCGCGACGGGCATCCCCTCGTTGTCGGAGGTCAGCAGGACCATGTCGGCGGCCGAGCAGATGGTGGCCACGTCGTTCCGCCAGCCGAGCAGATGGAAGGAGGCACGCATGGGAGTGACCGCCTGCTCCATCTGCTCGCGGAGCTCACCGTCTCCGCAGACGACGAAGTGGCAGTCGGGCACCTGCCGGAGCACCGCCCTCGCCGTGGCGACGAATCTGTCGGGACGCTTCACCTGGGTGAGCCGGCCCACGAAGGCGACCACGGGCGCGTCCGGCGGAAGTCCCAGCGACCGGCGGGCGTCCTCGCGGCTGGGGACCGGGCCGAGCCCGACGCCCGGCGGGGTGACGATGTACTGCTCGCGACGGCCGATCCCGGCCTCCAGCAACTCGTCGCGGACGCGGGCTCCCACGGTCACCAGACGATCGGACATCGACGCGAGAAGGCGCTCCGTCCGTACGTAGACAAATCGCTTGGGCGGCGAGAAATGGCCGTAAAGGAGATGCCCGTGAAACACGTGGGCCATGGCCGGGTTGATGCCGGACAGGCGAGCGGCCACGCGACCCAGCAATCCGGCCTTCGTCGTCCGCGTGTGCACGATATGCGGCCGGAACGTGCGTATCGCCTTGATCAGGTGGGCGACGGCCCGGACGTCATCAGCGGGCTTGATCGAGCGACCGAGCCCAGGAACCCGGTGAACCGGCATCGCCGAATCCCGGAGCAGGAAATGGTCGCCTTCGTCGCCACTGACGTCACCCGTGTAGAGGCGGTGATCGAAGGTGTCGTTGTTCAGCTGCGCGCACAACCCCGTCAGCTGAGTAGCCGGGCCGCCGATGTTCATCCGGGCGATGACATCCATGACTCTTATGCGGCCGTCCGGCTTCGCACAAGCTCCTGCGGAATGGGTCTTCATGCCGCAGAAGCTAGCTTGGGCCTTGACTCGTTCAATGGTCCGAGTCGCGGTGCCGACGGAATATTTGCATATCTTGTCCCCGCAGGTTATGGAATCAGCTCGGATGAGCTGACCGGCCGACGTCTTTCCTACTGACTTACAGCGGTTCGGTGTGCCATGCCGATCTCGGCAGCCGCTCGTCGTATTGTTCGTCGTGCCGTCCCGATCACATCGACATAGAGGTCGATATGGCGCCAATACGAGCGTTGAGGAGTTTGGGTGGAAAACCTTATCGTGGCCGCCGCGGTGATCACACTGGTCTTCCTTGTTTCGATAAGTTTTGACAAACAGGCGGCGTGGCACGTGTTGCCGGTGCTGCTTGCCGCCTTCGCCGCCCGGATCGTCATTCACTTCGCGGTAGTACGGCCAGATGCCGTCGGATACGGCGGCGACTATCTGGGGTACGAAGCCATGTCCCTGGAGACCGCCACGTTCTGGCAGCGCGAAGGCTTTCAGTTCGCCACCTCGGTGCCGGCCGAGCGCTTCGACTCCGTAGCGCTACCGTGTTATGTCTTCGCCATCCTCATGTATCTGTGCGGCGGCCCGGCTCCGCTCGCCTGCGTGGCGGTCGTGGCGTTGATAGCGTGCGCGCTGTGCATCGTCATGTACAGATTCGCGCGGTTGGTGGGCGCCGACGAACGGGCGGCATTCGTCCTGCTGGCCATCACCGCCTTTTCCCCGATGTTCCTCCTGTGCACGTCGGATACGTTCAAGGATGGATTCAACGCGTTCCTCGTCGTGAGCTGTCTCTACCTCGCCGTTTCGAACGCTCGACGGTTTGACATCCGCAAGCCACTCACCACGCTGGCATTGCTGTGGGGGCTCCTCAACGTACGTGCCTACATGGTGTTCATGTGTGGGGTTCCGTGGCTGCTCGGGCTCATGGGTTCGCGGGGCGCGGCGTTCACTCGCGTTCTGGTCGTCTCCGCCGGATTGGTGGTGTCGGGCCTGTTCTTCGCCGGCTATGTCGACGACGACGGGTTCGTGGATTCGGCACTGGGACAGTTGGAGTTCGGCCAGTCAGAAGAGGCTCGCCGCTCATATGCCAGCCAGGGTTCAGGCGTGCTGTTCGAGGACAGCGGCAGCGCGTGGGGTTCGCTGCTCCCGAAGTTGCTCTACACGCTGCTGGCTCCTTTCCCCTGGGCTGATGGCAGCGCGACGCTGCAGCTGGCGAAGATCGAGACGCTGGTCTGGTACTTCATGCTCTACAGCGCGATCCGCGGGGCGCGGCTGCTCTGGCGTTATGACCGTCGATCGCTCATGATTCTGCTGTTCTTCATCGTGCCGAGCACGATCGCCTACGCGACGACAGTGGCCAATGTCGGCCTGATCTTCCGGCAGCGCATTCCCATCGTCATGCTCACGAGCCTGCTGTCCGCGGTGGCATGGAGCAGGAGGCGGCCGGCGGCGGACATCGAAGAAGCCGCACGTCCGCCGCTGACCGCGCTCAGCAGTCCTTCCGGATCAGGGCGAGCCGCTGGTAGAGATTGATGTGCTGATCGACCAGCACGTCCACATCAAGATGCTCGCGCGCCCAGGCGCGCGCCTCGCGTCCTAGACAGGCCGCGAGGTCCGGGTCGTCGAGGACGCGGACGATGCCGTCGGCCAGAGCCTCCGCGTCGGACGCGGGGATCAGGACGCCCCGGCCGTCCAGCAATTCGGGTGTGCCGCCTACCGCGGTGGCGACGATCGGCCGTCCTGCGGCCATCGCCTCCATGACCGCGTTGCTCAGGCCCTCCCAAAGGGAGGGAAGGACCACCACATCGGCTCTGGCCAGGAGCGCCTTCACGTCAGTGCGGTCACCGAGGAAACGGACATCCACCCGCGACCCGCGGACCAGCTCCTCCAGGCGGTGCCGTTCCCTGCCTTCGCCGGCGAGCAGGAAGGTGCACGGCCGGCCTCGCCGGAGCAGCCGGGAGGCGGCCTCGATCAGGATGTCGTGCCCCTTCTGCGGCGCCAGGCGGGCCACGCACAGCACAACAGGGAGTTCGGTGTCTTCGATGCTCGCCGGCTCGGCCCGCTCGAAGGCGGAGGCCCGAAGACCGTTGTAGATCACGCTCAGTTTGCGTGCCGGGATCTTTGTGATCGCGCGGGCTTCCTCAGCCACGGCGACCGCGTTCGTCACGACGTGATCGGTGAGCCGGGTCATCGTTCGTTCGAGAACGAGCACCCGCCGGTGGCGTTGTTCCGGCTCGCCCGCGTTGCGCCGACCGGCCACCATGACGGGCACGCCCGCCAGCCAGGCGGCAGGTGGTCCCAGCATTCGGCCCTCGAAGAGATAGGCGTGCAGCACCTCGGGCCGAATATGCCGCAGCGATCGAATGAGACGCGCGAAACCCCGCAGACACCGCAGCAGATCAGCTGATCCTGACGATGTGCGGCCGAAGCCGAGGTGATGCACTTCTATTCCGGCGTCACGGAGGACCGCTTCGTGCGGTCCGCTTTTCGAGATGAGGAACATGTGCACCTCGATGCCTCTGCCGGACAGACCTTGCGCGAGCAGGGATATCTGAGCCTCGGCTCCCCCGCGCCCCAGGTGCCCGATGAGGAATGCGACACGGCGTAGAGTGGATCGGTCTCTTTTCCGCATGGCTCCTTTACTCCTTCCCGCTTCCTTGAAGTTCGCTTTCTTCAAGCTCCGCCGGAGCCGCGCGGGCCCGGAAGAACCACATCACCTCGATGACCGCCAGCAGGCCGTAAGCGATCGAGGATGACAGCGCGGCTCCTGCCGCACCCATGTAGGGGATCAGGACCAGATCGAGCGCGATGTTCACAGCGAGCGCTACGACGGTGATCCCGGAGATGCCGAGGGGGCGGTCGAGCCGGATAAGGTACTGCCCCGTCAGGCGCACGATGGCGTACGCGGCGATCCCCGGGGCCAGGATGACCAGCGGCAGGACGCTTCTCTCATAGGAGGCACCGAACACGAAGGGGACCAGCAGCGGGGAGGCGGCGGCGAGGAAGAGCGCGCAGCCCGATGAACAGAGCAACGCGAGCCGGAGCGCGCGCGCGGTAGCCGCGGCGGATGTGGTCATGTCACCGCTGGCCTGCTGTGGCAGGACGACCTGAATGACGGCGTCCGCGGGCACCCGGGCGATCGTGATCACGACTACCGCCACGCTGTAGAGACCGGCCTCGGACGCGGACACCAGCGCGTTGAGCAGCAGGATGTCCGCCGCCGACCACAGCAGGAAATACTGGGCGATGTGGCCGATGTGGTAGCGCCCGGCCAGGCCGAGTTGGCGCACGGCGAGGTCCCAGCTGGCGTGGCTGAGATTCGGGCGCAGCGTCCGCAGGTACAACGGGAGCGGTACGACGGCGGACACGGTCCACATGATGACGACCGCAGAGATCGTGAAGTGGCCCAGCACCGCCAGCAGCACCAGGGGCAGGCAGTTGATCAAGCCGGAAACGAGGATGCTGCGGTTGATGAGGGCCATCCTGGCTTGGAGCGTCAGCATGCCCCGCAGGTTGACGATCGCGGCCATGGCGGGCACCCCCGCCAGAGCCACCGCCATGAGCAGGGCCGGCCGGTTCGGGAACACCAACGGTGACGCGACGAAGACGGCCAGGCCGGCCACCGCGCCCAGCCCTATCCCGAGCAGGAGGCCGTTGGCGGTCAGCACGCGGCTGAGAGCGCCGTCCTTCCAGAGCGCGATCTGGGTGTTGACGACGGTGAAATGTCCAAGGATGGCCGCTCCGGAGACCAGGCTGACGATCAGCGCGTACTGACCCCTGCCATCAGGCTGGAGGTAGCGGGCGATCAAGATGCTGGTGACTGTCGACAGCAGGAGGCGGAGTGACTGGCTCGTCCCCGCCTGCACCATCCTGGCGGTACTCGAGGTTTCCGAGAAGATCCAGGCGCGAAGGCGCAGCACGCCCGAGGAGAGCCTGTTACCGACGTCGGTGCTCGGTTGTGAGGGGCTCCGCCTTCTTACCTCACGCTGGCTACGCATCACATCTTCCTTGTCGTGGTGAGCACGCGGCCACCGGGACTACGTCAAAGGGGCACAGCCGGTTTCCGGTATCACCAGGTCGTCTGAGGTCACGTGAGCTCGGTACCAGAGTTCGAACTGCAGGAGAGCCCACAGCTGGACACTGTGGTCGGCCCCTTCGACGTGCCGCTGGAGGAGGTTCCGGACGACCTGTGGCCGGAACAGGCCCCGAGCGCGGGCGGTTGCGTCGGTGAGCAGGTCGAAGGCCGGTTCACGCAGCTCACCCCGGAGCCAGGTCGCCAGCGGCACGTCGAATCCCTGCTTGGGGAAGCCCAGGATCTCCTTGGGCAGCCAAGGAGCGACGGCCCGCTTGAGCAGGATCTTCGTCTCGCCGTTGCGCACCTTCAGTGCGATGGGCAGGCCGGCCGCCCATTCCATGAGGTGGTGGTCCAGGAGCGGAGAGCGGGCCTCCAGAGAGTTGGCCATGGCGGAGATATCCACCTTGACCAGGAGATCGTCCGGTAGGTAGCTCGCCACGTCCACGTCCAGGATGCGGCCGAGGTCGGTGGCCGCCGATGACCGCTCGAACGCCTCGTCGAGCAGCCGGTAGCTGTCCGCCCCCACCAGAAGATCGCGAAGTTCGTCACTGTAGACGGCGAACTTCTGCCGGTGTGTGTACTGGGACATGAGGCGGGCGTAGCGGCGTGCGGGGCGCTCCGCGGCGAACTGCATCAGCCGGGCGAGCCGCCGGGGCAGAGATCCGCCGGTGGTCCGGTCCGCGATCATGTCGCCGATGCGGCCGGTCGCCATCGCCAGTGCGCGGGGCATGACCGGTATCCGCTCGGCCTGCCCCATCCGAACGTAACGCTGATATCCCCCGAAGCTCTCGTCGCCGCCGTCACCGTTGAGCACCACGGTGACGTGCTTCCGGCTCAGCTGCGCGACGTAGAAACTGGGGATGGCCGAGGCGTCGGCGAACGGCTCGTCGAAGTGCCAGGCAATGCGCGGCAGAACGTCCAGCAAGTCGGAGGTGACGACGAGCTCATGATGGTCGGTGCCATATCGCTCCGCCACCATCCGGGCCTTGTGCCGCTCGTCATAATCACTGTCCTCGAAGCCGATGCAGAATGTGCGTACCTGTTCCTGGCTCTGCATGGCCATGGCCGCGACGACCGCGGACGAGTCGATCCCGCCGGACAGGAACGCGCCGATGGGACGCTCACTCACCATTCGGATGCGGGTGGCCTCCAAGAGCAGCTCACGTAGCCGCTCCTCTTCCCCTTTCTCATCCAGCACCGGTCGCGGCGAACTGTCCAGCGCCCAGTAGCGGTCCACGGAGGCGTTTCCGCGTTCCCAGACCAGCAGATGGCCGGGCGGAAGTTTGTGTACGTCCTGGTAAATGGACCACGGCGCCGGGACGTACTTGTACGTCAAATAGTGGTCCAACGCCACCGGATCGACCTCACGGCGCAGGCGCGGATCCTGCGCCAAGGACTTCAGCTCCGATCCGAACATCAGCGAGGTGCCGTCCGAACGCCAGTAAAGGGGCTTCTTCCCTACGCGGTCACGCGCGAGGACCAATCGTTCTCGCGCGCGATCCCAGATGGCGAAGGCGAACATCCCCCTGAGCCGGTGGACCATCTCGGTGCCATGCTCCTCGTAGAGGTGGACCAGGCACTCGGAATCACCTGTCCCGCGCAGCCGGTGCCCTCGTGCGGCCAGGTCTTGTCGCAGCTCGGCGAAGTTGTAGATCTCACCGTTGAAGACGGCGACGACCTGACCGTCCTCGCTGTAAACGGGCTGGTCACCCGAGGCCAGGTCGATGATCGCCAGTCGGCGCATGCCGAGCGCCGCGTGCTCGTCGCTGTGGAATCCGTCGCCGTCAGGGCCACGGTGCACGATCACCTCGCACATGCGGCGCACCAGCGCCGGGTCGGGCCGTGTCGTCGATACGATCCCGGCTATCCCGCACATCGGTCCTCCATCAGTGAACGCAAAAACCGTATTCCCGGACCAGGCGATTGACCGCGCGGCAGGATTTCCCGCATTCCGCGGAACGGCGCCGCCAGGCATTGAGCAACGCGACGACCTGAAAACCCACATGATTCGCTGGAAACGGATCCTAGATCACCGTGGACCATGCACCGCGACATCCCCACCGAGGTGGGCGTGGCTCCAGGCCGTCAACCGTTTCGTCCGCTTCTCCCGCCTTACATCGTCTGCGGACTTTGCGACTGGAGCAAAGCACATCGAAGACGACTATTCGCCGGTTGCTCGCGTTTACGCAACACGCCTTCCCGCCACAAGTGCCCGCCCGATCATTCTCGGTATCATGGCCAGCGGAACATATCGGCGGGACGGTCGAGACCATCCCGGATTTCCCACCCGCATGCCTCGATGCCGTCGGCGAGACACCAAGAGGCAACAGGATGTAAAGGGCTTCTATTCCGGTTCACAGCAGTTCTCGCTGGGCCGGCCAATTTCTCTGTACTCAGGTGAGGAGAACCGATCGATGAAACCCATGGATACCGTGGACAGGCCGGCCGGGAAACGTATCGTCGTGACGGGAGTCGCCGGGTTCATCGGCTCCCACATCGCGAGGTCACTGCTCGACGACGGTCACGAGGTCATCGGAATCGACCATTGCCTGGGCCATCCGCCGGAGATCACCGAGCGAAACCTTCGGCTCAACGAGACCGGCGACCGCTTCACGCTGATTCGCGGCGATCTTGCGGAGATCCCCCTCGAACCCCAGTTCGACGGGGCCGACACGGTCTTTCACATCGCGGCCCGGCCCGGCGTCCGCCCTTCGTGGGGAGCCGAGTTCCCCAGCTATGCGAGGAGCAACATCGTCGCCACTCATCTGCTGATGGAGGCGGCCGCCCGTACCTCGGTCCGTCGTGTCGTGGTGTCGTCCTCGTCGAGTGTGTACGGCGGTGCGCCGAACGGACCGGTAACCGAAGCGGACCTCCCCGCCCCGCTCTCGCCCTACGGGGTGACGAAGCTCGCCGCGGAGCAGTTGGCCCTGGCTCACGCGCGGCGCGGACCATCCGGGCCAACGGTCGTGGCGCTGCGCTACTTCACCGTCTACGGTCCGCGGCAACGTCGCGACATGCTGATCAGCAAGTTGATCGAATCAGCGCTGTCCGGGAAGACCGTCACGATTCTGGGCGACGGCAAGCAGCGAAGGGACTTCACTTTCGTCGCGGACGCCGTACAGGCCAATCTGATGGCCATGCACGCGGAGGTCGAAGCGGAGGCGCTGAACATCGGCACCGGTGTCACCACCTCGGTGCTCGACGTGGCCGACCTCGTCGGCGACATCGTCGGGCGGCCGGTCGTGCTGGAGTTCGGGAGCGGACAGGCCGGTGATGTGCGGGACACGCATGCCGACGTCTCTCTGGCGAAAGACGTGATCGGCTATCGGCCCACGATCGATCTGCGAACCGGGCTGACGACGCAGGTGGAGTGGACTCTCAAGAACGAAGTCATTCCCGCGCCGGAATAGTGGAAGATCGCCGGGTTTCGCGTACGAACAGCGGGATCCGGCTATTCCGGCAGCTCGGCCGTCCCCCCTCACCTCAATAGCCGTGTCGTCGGCGCGGCGCGCGACCACGGCCGTTCCGCTCTCCATCGGTGACGACTTCGTCGTAGAGCCGCTCGAACCACTCCGCTGTCTGCGTGATGTCCACAGGATCAGCGGTGTTCCGGATCCCTTCGCGAAGCTGGGCGTGCGTGTCCGGCCGCATGGCCCGAAGGATGGCCTCGGCGAGCGCGTCGGGGTCTCCAGGCCTGGTGAGCAGGCCGTTGCGACCGTTGTCGATCAGGTCCGGCACTCCTCCCACTGCTGTGGACACGACCGGCACGCCGGCCGCCAGGGCCTCCATGACGACGACAGGCAGCCCTTCGTGCGCGGAGCTGAGCACGAGCAGATCGGCCGAAGCGATCAGGCGGGCGGCGTCCGGCACATGTCCGAGGAGCCGCACGTTGTCTGACCCCAGGTCGGCCACCCGGCGAGCCGTCTCCTCATACAGGGGACCGGTGCCGGCCAGCAGAAAGACGGCGCGCGGATCGCGGTCGACCACCTTGGCCGCCGCCTCGATGAGCACGCCGTGCTGCTTCTGCGGGCGGAAGTTGCCGACGTGCGCGATGAGGAAGGCGGACTCGGGCACGTTCCACCCCTGCCTCGTCCGCGCGGCCTCCGCCGCCCGGCGGCGCATCTCCGTCACGTTGATGCCGTGGATCCTGGTCACCAGGTTGCGCGCGCCCCGGCTGACGACGGCCCGTGCGACCTGCGGCGAGACGGCCACGGTACGGGCGTCCAGCCATCCTGTCGCCCGGTCGAGCAGCATCGTCGGCAGGCGGTAGCGGACGTTGTGCACGGTCGAGATCAGCGCGGGCCTCGGCCTGGACAACCGCGACGTCACCCGGAGCAGCGACGCGGGCAGGGGTGAATGGAGATTGAGAACGTCCGGGCGCAAGCGCCTGACCTCCACCGCCAGCCGGGCGAGGCGGAGCCGCCGCGGCCAGGCGGCAAGGCTGATCACCTCTGTCCCCGCCGCGCGCAGCCGCTGGATGAGCTCGTCGGTCTTCGCGCCCTGGCATATGACGGTGTAGCGCACGCCCGTGGCGGGCGCTGCCAGCAATCGCTCGACGAGCAGCATCTCCGCGCCGCCGACCCCCAGGTCCTTGATGACCTCGCAGACGTGCAGACTCCTCATGACGCGACCTCCGATGCCCTTGGCATGATCCTTGTGTCCGGGGTGTTGCCGGACTGATCAGGTCCGCCAGAACGCACCGTGATCACCCCTTTGGGACCGCACGGCCTCGCGACCGCACAGCCTTGACAGCATGAGAGCCGCACGGCCTCGCGACCGCACAGCCTCGACAGCATGAGAGCCGCACGGCTCAGGGACCGTACGGCCTTCACCGCCTTGGGACCGCACGGCCTCGGGGCCGTACGGCCTTCTGCTTCAAGCGCGGTAGGTCCAGCCGGCCGCGCGCCAGCGCTCCGGCGTCAGCGCGTTGCGCCCGTCCAGCACATTCCGGCTGCGCACGACGTTGCTGAGCAGCGCGGGATCCATGTCTTGGAACTCGGTCCAGTCGGTCAACAGCATGACGAGGTCGGCCTCCAGCGCGGCCCCGACGATCGTGTCGGCGTACTCGATCTCAGGGTGGACAAGCCGTGCGCTGTTCATCGCGACGGGATCGTGCATGGTGACCCGCGCGCCCTCGCGATGGGCGGCGACCGCTACCGCCAGCGCGGGCGAGTCCCGTACGTCATCGGTGTTCGGTTTGAACGCGGCACCGAGGACGCAGACCCGCCTTCCCTCGTACGTGCCTCCGAGGAGTTCCCGGCCGAGCGCGAGGGCGCGGTCCCTGCGACTCAGATTGATGGCGTCGATCTGCCTGATGAACGTGGCGACCTCGTCCAGGCCAAGGTCCGTCGCGCAGGCATACAGGGCACGTACGTCTTTGGGGAGGCAGCCGCCACCGAAGCCGAGCCCAGGGCCCAGGAAACGCCGGCCGATCCTGTCGTCGTAGCCGAGTGCCTCGGCGAGCGGCAGCACGGCACCGCCGGTGGCCTCACATATCTGCGCCACGGCGTTGATGAACGAGATCTTCATCGCGAGAAAGGCGTTGGCCGAGACCTTGACGAGCTCGGCAGTGGCGTAGTCGGTCACCACGAGGGGGCAGCCGTCCTCGATGATCGGCTGGTAGACGGCCCGGAGCAACTGCTCCGCCCACTGCGACTCCACCCCGAAAATGAGCCGATCAGGTTGGAGCGTGTCCTGAACCGCGTGCCCTTCACGAAGGAATTCCGGATTCCACGCCACCTCCACTCGGCCGCCGGCGGTCTGGTGGCGGACGACATCGGCCATGCGCCGCGCGGTTCCCACGGGCACCGTGGATTTGCCCACGATGATCGCCGGTCCGGCCACCCGCCGCGCCAGCTCGGCGAAGGCCGTCTCGACCCATCGCAGATCCGCGTTGAAGGAGCCGGGAAGCTGCGGTGTTCCCACGCAGACGAAATGGACGTCCGCTTCGGCGACATCGTCGTACGAGGCGGTGAAGCGAAGCCGGCCCGCCTCCACGCTTTTGCGGAGCAACTCGCCGAGGCCGGGCTCGAAGAAGGGCAGTTCGCACGCCGACAGCTTCGCGATCTTCTCCTTCTCGATGTCCATGGCGATGACATCGTGGCCGAGCTGCGCCATCCCCACCGCGTGGGCGGTGCCCAGATATCCGGCGCCGATCACGCTTACTCGGAGGCGGTCGGGCGACTCGAGAGACTGCGACATCTTCACTTGGGTCGAATCTTGGCGTATCAGCGTATGATCCTGCAAAGTTTCTCCCTCGCTCGGTAATTAAGGTGCTGGTCCCGCGATGTCGTCCTCGTCCACGTCGCCCGAGACCAACCAGATCACCTTACTTTCTTACTCGGAGACGCCTGATAACGCGGCGGCCAACGGCTGAAAGACATGGCAGAGCTTCCTTAAAATCCCGCCAAATGTGGTCGGCACCGAGCGTGGAATGTGCCAGGCCCCATGTGAGCTTCGGGAAGGCCTATACGGACGTATCCGGTCGACGGGCGACAAGCTTTGGAGATCGGCCCTCGACCGGCATCGCCCCCTGGGGACGTAGACACGCCGGTATGTGTGCCACGGGTGGATATCCGCGATCGGCGATCGTATTGTTGACGGCGTTGCCCGGCCAGCGATCGCACCTTTGTCAGCCGCGGGCGATTTCCACGTTTTGGTGCGGATCCAGCGTTGCGCGGATGCCCGCGACGCGCTCTTTGGAGCATCTCTCAGAGCGGAGTGAAGTCATGACGGTAAATTCAGTGGACAAGACCACCCAGGACCGCTTCGCCTTCGGCGACAACTGGTTGAGCTTCCTCGAACTGGTCGACGAACACCGGATCGCCATGGCCGTGACGTCGTTGAGGGACGCCCTCGGGGTCGCCGACCTCAGCGGGCGCACCTTCCTGGACATCGGCTGCGGCAGCGGCCTGTTCTCGCTGGCCGCGCACCGTCTGGGGGCGAAGGTCCACTCTTTCGACTACGACGTGAATTCCGTCGCCGCATCGGCGAAACTGCGCAGCATATTCGCCCCGGAAAGCACTTGGAGTGTGGCGCAGGGATCCATTCTCGACGAAGCTTACACACAGTCTCTAGGCCAGCACGATGTCGTATATTCCTGGGGCGTGCTGCACCATACAGGTGCCATGTGGCGGGCGATCGAGGCGGCTTCCCGGCTTGTCGCGCCGAACGGGCTGCTGTACATCTCGATCTACAATGACCAAGGGTTGGCAAGTCGCCTGTGGTGGTATGTTAAACGGCGCTATGTGCACAGCGGTCGAATCTCGCGGGCCCTGCTCATTCTCATCTTCCGAGCATATTTCGGCCTTCGTTCGGCCTTGGCCAGGCCGGTGAAACGGGCGTGTGCCGTCGGACTCCCCGCTGCTGTCCGACCTCGCGGAATGTCCACGCGCCACGATCTGATCGATTGGATCGGCGGTTTCCCCTTTGAAGTGGCCTCGCCCGGGGAGATTTTCGACGTCTTGCGTAAGCGTGGCTTTGAGCTGCGTTACCTGAAGACTTGCGCGGGTCATGGCTGCAATGAGTATGTGTTCGCGCGAACTGCGGCTGGGCTCGACGGCCCGGTTGGCTGATCGGTCGGACGGCTGCTGCCGCCGCTGACTGGTGGCGAAGGTGGTCTTGGGTTGAGCGCGGGGGTTGCGCCGGTGGGTGCCGGCGACGGTCGCCGCGCTCTGCCATGTCGAGGCGATCAGGCCCAAGGGTTCCCCGAGGGGTTCGTCACACGACCGCCTCAAACCCTGTGACGGTCCGTCGTGGCTGAGGTCCCCTGGTGGGATCCCCCCGGGGGGAGCAGAAAGGGCCGGTCCGTCGTGGCCGGCGTCCCTGCGGGCGGGGGATCCGGGGGGAGCGGAGGAACCGATGCCCGGCGAACGTTTGTGGGCGCCGTGCTACCCCGACTGGCGTGCTCCCGAGGAGGGACTTGGGGGCGTCGGCTTCGCGTCGTCAGAGAGCGCTCCTGGCGACTGGTCCGCCGTGGGTAGCCGGTAGACGGCGTAGTCGCCGTCACGGAACCGGAGGTCGGCGAAGGCGGCGAGGTTGGTGCCGGGACTCAGCCGGTGCTCGTCCACGAAGAGCCATCGGACCCCATAGTCGTCCCGCAGCCGCCGGATCGCCTCCGCTGAGGGTGCCTGGAACACCGCTTCGTTGGCCTGGAGCCGTTCGCCATCCCAGAATGGGCGGGTCTCCACTACCTCGCCCGGGCGCCAGCTGTCCATGTTGGTCACCGTGTAGGCCCATCCCTCGACCAGCACCCGCCGCTCGCTCAGCGCCGTCGCCCAGAACGCGCGGCTGTCACAGGGGTTTTCGTAGCCCATACGGCAGTGCACGTTCGTCGCGAGGAGATCGTCGACAGCCGAGTGGGCGCGCAGCCACCGCCCAGCGGTGAAGGCCCCCTTGGGAATCGCCTGCAGCGGCACGGTCCCGTTCGGGACCTGAACGGGGGCCGCCCCAGGCGGGGCCGGTACAGCGGCCACTCCAGGCGAGTTCGCCCCGGCCGGGTTCTGAGCGGTGGTTACGGGGGTTCTGAAGGTGCCGGGCATGACGCGGGCGAACCAGGCGGCGGGCGTGCCGGCGGCCGTGACCATGCAGATCACCAGGGCACAGGTACGGAGCCTGCTCTGGCGTGCGGCACGCAGCACGGCAACGGCCACCAGGACCACGCCCAGCAGAACGAGGTACGGCAGGAACAGGACCGTGTAGTCGGCGCCCGGAGCCAGCGGGAGCCTGACGCCGCAGAGCGTCCGGATGGCGTAGACGGCCACCACCCCCACACCGGCCGCGCACACCATCGCCCTGAGCCGCACGCGCGCCTTCCGTACGATGAGCATGAGCCCGTAGACCGCGAGCATCGCCAGGTAGGGATAGGACGCCTGGAGGAAGTACCCCTCCGACTGATGCGGATGGCCGAGCACCAACGCCGCCGCGAGACCGGCCGCGCTCATGCTGAGCACCAGCACCACCACGGGCCGCGCGAGCAGGTTCGGCCGGCCCACGAGCCCGATGATCCCGCACCACGTGATGACCCCGCAGAGCACGCACAGCAGGGCGGCGCCGATCGTGACGGCCGCCGGTGGCTCGGCCCCGGCCGCCAGGCCGGTCATACCCCGCAGGGTCAGGCGCATGATCGACAACGGATCGAGCACGATCCCCTGCCGTGCGCCGCCGAACAGCACCCACTGGGCGAACAGCAGGCACGCCGTGGTGAGGCCGAGCGCGGCGAGCGGGCGCCGGGGCAGGCTGAACAACTTGACCGTTTCGACCAGCGCGACCGCCACGAGGCCCACCACGAGCAGCGGCAGATAGGTGGCCTTCGCCCCCATGACCGCCGCGAGCAGGATCCCCAGGAGGACCCACCTGCCCCGAGGCTGTGGCTTCTGGCCGAGAAGGTCGATGAGGAGCAGGACGATCGGGGCGAAGAACAGGGCGCCGAAGGTCTGGGTCGGGCTCGACCATGACTGCACGGTCTTCCAGGTGAACACCCCGGTGGTCTCGCCGAGATACAGGCTCGGCGCCGTGATGAAGATGATGCTCACGAGGCCGGCCAGCGCTCCCCCGTACGAGCGCGTTATGCGGCGGCCGACCATCCCGAGGACGACGATGAGGGCGGCGAGCATGGGCAGGATGGCGAGGCGGAAGAGCAGAACCAGTGGTTCCACCCCGGTGACCCAGCTGGCGGCCGCGAGATGCGCGTAGACGAACCAGTGGTAGACGAGGGGTTCGCCGGTGACCGTCGGCACCATGGGCGGCATGTGGTGCTTCAACTCGCCGACCAGGGCCAGGTGGAAGGGCATGTCGATGAACGACGTGCCCATCGCCGGCCAGGTGAGGGCTTGGGTTCTGAAGACGTTGACGGCCGACCACACGATCAGATAGATCATGATCAGCGCGGTGCACCACGACCACCAGAGCGGCGTTCTCCCGGCGTCGGGGGCGCCCTTCCAGTGTCCGCGCAGCCGGGGGACGGCGAGGAAGAGCACGTAGGTGCCGATCGGCCAGGCCATCACCAGCAGCGGCATGCCGAGCGCGCGAGCCGGGATGTACGTGAGGACCTCCAGCGCGTACCCGAGTATCAGGCCGAGCGCGAGCCCCTCCATCAGCGTGGGCGTACCCCGGTACAGCGCCCGGACCCACAACAGGCCCGGCAGCGCGACGCCCAGGGCGATGTAGAGGCTGAAGAGAGCCAGGTCCGTGGCGGAGACGCCATAGAACCCCAGCGCGACCCCGACGCAGGCGACCACGGCCGTCGCCGGAAGCCAGGTCGAACAGCGCTTCAGCAGCGATGCGCGTTTCCTCCCGGACGGTGGCCGGGCCGCGCCCGGCTCCGGCGTGGGTGCGTAGGAAGGCGGCGCGGAGCGCGGAAAGGGTGGAGCGTCGGCCATGAACGCAAGCTTGACCACACCGGCGCCTCGGACAGGGGCGAACGCCCGAGTGCGGCGATGTTCTTGCCGACCCTTGGTGGGTTCTTAAGGATCGCGGGGTGTTCCGGCCCGAGTTTCGGCCTCGGGCCGGAGGATTTCCCTACGACAGTGCTAACTCGTGGCGTCGAACAGCACGTCGACCCAGTAATTGGTGAGCTGGTAGGTATTGTTCGGGAACGTGAGCGGCGGCCCGTACTTGTACACCCCGTTGCTTCCCGCCACCTCCTCACCGGCCGGCGCATAGAGCGGACCGCGGCCATATCCCGTCGTGAAGAACGGCCTGGTTATCGAGTAGTTCCCCGGATTCATGGAATAGGCGGTCACGTACGTGGTGTTCGCGGTGAGCGGGACCGGTGTCGCGAAATTCACCTGTTGCCATCCGGATGGAGTCTCGCCGGTGAAGGTAGCGCTGGCGAGCAGCGTGCCGTCGGCCGCCCACAGAGACCCGACGTGGGTTCCCGTGTTCTGCGGCGACTTGTAGAACCGGACTCCAGTGGCGACCCCGTTCGAGGTGGGACGGAACTTCGCCCCGACGACGACCGCCTTGCTGTCGCCGGTGGAATCGATCGCCGGCTGCGCGGTCTCGTCCCACAGCGTGCTCGACGGGGAGAACACCACGTCCACCCAGTAGTTCGTGGCCTGGTAGGTACTGGTGGGAAAGGCGGGTGTCGCGGTGTACGAATAAACGCCGTTACCTGGGGTGACGGCGCTGTTCGCCAGCCCGATGAGCAGCCCGGACGAATACTGCTGGGTGAAATACGGCCGGGTTACCGAATACCTCCCGGATGTCGTGTGGTAGGCGGCGACGTAGGTGGTGTTGGCGCTCACCGCGACGGGCGTCGAGAAGTTCACCTGCTGCCAGCCGCTCGCCGATTCATTGGTGAACGTCGCTCTGGCCAGAAGCTGACCTGTGGAGCTCCAGAGATCACCCGTGTGCGTTCCGGTGTTGAGGGTCCCCTTGTAAAATCTGATGCCGGATATGTGGCCCGGACTGGTGGGCTGGAATTTCACGCCCAGCTCCGCCGCGGCGGGATCCGCTTGCGAAGCGGTGGCGGGAGTCGCGGACGGCGGCCATGTGGTGCAGGGGCATGGTGTGGAGATGGTGACGGGCCTCTGGGTCGGCGACGTCTGAAGATTCCCGCTGTCGTCGACCGCTCGCGCCAATATCGTCACCGGCCCCGCCGAGCCGGTCGTCCAGCTGTACTGCCAGTCCGTGAGCCCCTTCGCCTGGAACCACCTGGTGCCGCCGTCCGGAGAGACTTCGACACCTCCCACCTGACCGCCCCCGACGTCGACCGCCGTCCCTCGGATGGAGACCGTGGTGCCGCTCGGCACGGTGGCGCCGGCGGACGGACTCGTGATCGTCGTCGTCGGAGGGGCCGTGTCCGGTGACGGGACTCCCGGAACCAGGCCCGCCTGCAGGCTCGCCGGCTGCAGGTTCATGTCGGCGAAGAGATTGACGGTCGCCTGCTGCATCCGGATGTCCGTAGGCGTCCCAGGGCGGTAGTGAACGGCGTCGAGCCCCCACGACCACTGCACGGTGCCCGCGCCGAAGACGCGCGCGCCGCTGGAGTGCCGGTACAGGATCAGATTGTGGGTCGCGACCCCGGGGCCGTACGTGCCACCGAAGTTGAGCAGGATCTTGTCCAGCCTGCCTATCGTCGCGCTGGAGAATTTCACCGAGCCGGCGGGAGTCGTCAGGTTGTCGGGCGCCGCGTCCCATTCATAGCCCAGCGTTCCGGCCGGAAAGATCGCCGTCTGGCCGGGCAGGAGATTCGCCACGGATGTGTTGCGCCACAGCCGCATGCTCCGGTAGGCCGCGGGAACGGCCACCGAATCTGAGACGGTCCCGTTGACCTGGAACATGGTGCCCGTCACGGCATTCTCCGGTCGCCCGCCGTTCGACGGCGGCGAGAAACGCGGGTCACGCCAGGTACCGGTCCATTGTGTACTCGGGTCGATCTTGGCGTTCGCCAGCGTTTCCTTGTAACAGACGAGGGTCCGGAAAGCGAGGACGGGTCCGGCGATGCTGCTCTCCCACCTGGTCTTCCAGAACATCTCGTTTCCCGAGAAGAAGGCGAGGTTGACCGCGCTGGCGCGGGCGGCCTCGACATTGTTCCGCATTTCCAGGGACCAGTACTCGTCGTGGCCGACCGACAGGAACGCGCGATGCTCGAGCAGCTCCGCCCCCATCCTGGCGGTGTCGACGCTGGTGGCATAGCTCACGTCATAGGCATTGGCCTCAAGCCATCTGACCATGGGGTATTCGGAGTTGAAGAAGAAAGACTCCGCCGAACCGCTGATGTCGGCGCTCCGGTTGAGGAACGGCCGGTTATAACTGACCTTGAAGGCACGCCCCGCCGGGCTTCCGGTATACAGGCTGTTTCCGCCGTAGTCGTTGTACGCCTGCCACGTCGAGTCAGAGGTCTGGACCAGGACGTCCGCGCCACGCGTGTCATCTCGGATCACGAAGGTGATCTGGCTCTCGCCGGGGGTGCCGTCTTCGCGTACCAGCTTGGCGAGATAGACGCCGGAAACGACGGTGTCCGGCACCGCCCAGGACGCGGAGACGTCCCAGTTCCCGCAGTCGACCAGTCCGGTGGCATCATCGCTCACGCACGTGGGCTGAACCTGAGGCAGCGTGGCGGACGGCTGCAGCGTGGTGATCAGCCGCGCGCCCATGCCGCTGTAGTAGCCGATGCGATAGACGTCCAACCGGTAGTCGGTGGCGTCTGTATCGATCTTGAAGTCGACGGTCGTCCCTTTATTGACGCTCATATCCGCCGCATATCCCTGAATGCTGGGACTGCCCGCCCCCACGATGTCCCACTCGCTCGGCGGATTGCCGGGAAGGGAATTCTCCAGGCAGATGACCGAGGTCGGCGGGCAGGTCGCCGGCCGAGCGCCCTTCTTCCTGAGCGGGCCCGGCGGACGGCCGTTGGCAGCAGCCTTGATCGCTTTCAAATCCTTGCGCGTGGCCTTGCTGGTCCGAGCACCCGCGGGTGCGGACTGCGGCGTCCCTCCCTTGAGACTCACCGTCGCGCCCTGGCCCGGGGTGGCTGCGAGGTTCGCGGTGATGCCGACCGCGCCGTCCTCGCGCGCCGGCGCCTGGGCGGCGCCGAGGATGGCGAGCACGGCCGCAATTCCTGCGCTCAGAACAAGGGGCGGGCTGCGAAAGGCCCGCCATCGCAAACCGGTCCTTTTCCCACTTTCTGCCATGATGCATCCCTCGATCGCTCTGATTTCAGCCGGTCGTGGGGGGTCATGAGCAACTAAATACAACGATGCCCGGTTCTCTCGTGAACCGGATGAGGGAAGGGCGATTTCCCAGCAGGACGGACGCCGATGTTGATTCTCCGCTAAGAACTCAATCGCCGCAGAGATCGGCATATCTCCGGAGAACGCGAGCCATCACCCTTTGGCCCGGACAAGGAAGCGGCAAGAAACAACCGTGAGCAGGGGGACAAGCCCGATCGAAGCGCTCTCCGCATCAAGCTTGCGGCCATGGACAAGATCTTGCCTGTCAACGGTTCGGCGCCGAGCACTGTGGAGACAGCGCATCCGGCTCGGCCCGCACGGGCCACCCGGCGCCCAGCGCGTTGGAGGCCCGCACTGTCGGGACGGCTCGCGGCCGCCTCCGTGACGGCTTTCACCGCTGCCGTACTGATCCGCTACGGAGTATCCGTCACGGACATGGCGTTGTTCGCCGTCTACGTCGCCTTGGGAGTGGTACTGCCCGGAGTCCTGGTGATCAGGGCCCTGTACCACGGCCCGCGCACGGCGGCAGAGGAGATCGCGCTGGGCCTGGCGTTCGGTTACGCCGTGGAGATCCTGGTCTACATAGGCGCTCGCGCGATCGGAATGCCGCTGCTCGTCGCGGTGTGGCCGTTGACCACTTACGCGCTCTTCCTCGTGGTCCCGTCCCTGCGCGGGCATTGGCGGGCGGGATCCCGCCCGGCGACTCCCCTGTGGTGGTCGTGGTGCCTCGCCCTCGTCATCGCCGTCCTGGTCGCCGGGAGCGCACTGAAGTTCTTCGGCACCCACGCCATCACCTGGCCCGGTCTCGGAGCGTCGTATCCCGACATGCCGTTCCATCTGGCGCTGATCGGCGAGTTGAAGCACCATGTGCCGCCTTCGGTGCCGATGGTCGTGGGCGAGCCTCTCGCGTACCACTGGTTCGTCTACGCGCATCTGGCGGCGGCGAGCTGGCTGTCCGGAGTGGAACCCCTTGTCCTGCTGTACCGCCTGGCCATGCTGCCCATGCTGGCCGGGCTCGTCGTCCTGGCCGGCATGACCGGGCGCCGCGTCACGGGCTCATGGATCGGCGGGGCCGTCACTGTCGTGGGTACGGTCTTCGTGGGCGCCCCGACCCTGTACCTGGGTACGAACGGGGTGTTCACCTGGGGAGGGGTTCCGGACACCGCGTGGATCAGCCCCACGCAGACGCTGGGCGCCCTGTTGTTCGCTCCCCTCGTCCTCGTTCTCCTGGACCTTCTCGAGCGCCGACGGCCCGACACCGGCAAATGGCTGCTGGCCGGGCTCTTCCTGGTGGTGCTGACCGGCGCCAAAGCCACCTATCTACCCCTGCTCGGCGCCGGGCTGGTGCTGGTGGCGGCGGTCGAGGTGTTGAGGCGACGCCGACCGTCCACGAACGTACTGATCATGCTGGGCATGACCACGGCATGCATCCTGTTCGCGCAGTTCGTCCTGTTCGGCCGGGAGCGGCAAGGGCTGGTCGCGGACCCTCTGTCCTTCATGCGCATGACCTGGAGCAAACTCACCGGCCTGACCACGCCCTCGGCGGGCTCGCTGCTCGGCCTCACCTTGGTGTACCTGCTCTGCTGGGCCATGACCTGGTCCGGCATCCTCGGGCTGTTGAGCAGGCCGCGGCTGCTCCTGCGACCACGGGTGAGCCTCATGCTCGGCATGGGCGCGGCCGGGCTCGGCGCGGTGCTGCTCCTCGGGCATCCTGGCCAGAGCCAGCTCTTCTTCTTCTGGGGGGCCTACCCCTATCTGGCGGCCGTCGCGGCCTATGGGATCCTCATCCTCCTGCGGCGGGCACGGGTGTCGCCCAAGGCGGTCATGTGCTCGATAGGCGCGGGACTCCTCGCCGTCTACCTGATCCCCATCCTCTGTGGCGTCACGATTCCGTTGCGCGCCGGCCAGGGCGACGGGATCCTGTACCGGCCCTATCTCACCCTGGTGGCCCTGGCCGTGCTGGCGGGCCTGCTCGTGGCGATCCTGAGGGGACGCGCTCGCGCCCTGGCCCTCGTGATCGTCGCGTTCACGACCATCGGACTGCCCGCGTACTGGCACGCGCGCGTCCTTTCCGCCGTCGACAACGTCACAGGGGACGATCCCAACCCGGTGGTCAGACCGGTGGAGAACCGGGTGATCCCCGAGGGGGCCCTGGCCGCCGGACGATGGCTGCGCGACCATTCCGGGCCGGACGACCTGGTGGCCACGAACACGCACTGCCGCCTGGGGTACGAGAACCCGTGCGACACCCGCTACCCGTGGGTGGCCGCGCTGTCGGAACGGCATGTGCTGGTCGAAGGCTGGGCCTACACGGCCACGAACCTGAGCCACTGGCGTCCGGGGCTGCTGCCGGAGGGTCTGCCGTTCTGGGACACCGAACTGATCAAGCTGAACGACACGGCCTTCCAGTCGCCGAGCCAGACCGCCATGCGGGGCCTGCGAGAGCGCTACGGGGTGCGCTGGCTCTTCGTCGACGAGCTTCGGGGGAATCCCAGCCCGCGGATCGGCGAGTTCGCGGAGTTCCGGTTCCGGTCCGGCGATTACGCCGTCTACCAGCTGCCGGACGACTCATTGTGAGGTGGGCAGGTAAGGCTTGTGTAATGCCTCATCCAGCCACCAGGCGCCACGCGTGTCGGCCGGTCCGGCCCGTTGTTCACTGCGTTCGTGAACGCATCCGGCCTGATGGCGATCCCTTTCAACGTGCCGCATATCTCGGAGAACGAGCTCGACTATCTGGCGGAGGCCGTACTCCAGCGGTTCACCCGCGGAGACGGGCCCTTCACCCAACGGGCCACCGGTCTCCTCGCGGAGATCACCGGGGCCCGCCAGGTGCTGCTGACCACCTCGTGCACGCACGCGCTGGAGATGTCGGCGCTCCTGCTCGATCTGCGGCCCGGCGACGAGGTGATCATGCCGTCGTTCACCTTCATGTCGACGGCCAACGCCTACGCGCTGCGCGGCGCCGTCCCGGTGTTCGCCGACTGCCGGCCGGACACGCTGAACCTGGACGAACGACAGCTCGAAGCCGCCATCACCGACCGCACCCGGGCCATCGTGGTCGTCCACTACGCGGGTGTCGGGTGCGCGATGAAGGAGATCGGCGAGCTCGCGGAACGGCACGGGCTCGCGGTCATCGAGGACAACGCCCATGGACTGGGCGGGTTCTACCAGGACCGTCCGCTCGGGTCGTTCGGCCGCATGGCCACCCAGAGCTTCCATGAGACGAAGAACGTGCAGTGCGGAGAGGCCGGCGCGTTGCTCCTGAACGACGCCGGCCTCGGCGAGCGCGCGGAGATCGTCAGAGAGAAGGGCACCGACCGGAGCCGGTTCTTCCGCGGCCAGGTGGACAAGTACCGCTGGGTCGACATCGGGTCCAGCTACTTGCCGTCGGACGTGCTCGCCGCGCAGCTCACCGCCCAGCTGGAGTCGTTCGACAAGATCCAGTTCCGGCGCCACTACGCGTGGGACCGGTATCACGAGGAACTGGCGGACTGGGCCGCGGAGAACGGGGTCGCCCAGCCGACGATCCCGGACGAGTGCACGCATCCGGCGCACCTGTACTACCTGCTGCTCCCCGACCTGGCGAACCGGCAGGCCTTCATCGCTCATCTCGCCGAGCGTGGCGTGCAGGCGGCCTTCCACTACCAGCCGCTCCATGATTCACCCGCCGGCCTGCGGTACGGGCGGACGGCCCCGGGCGGCTGCCGGGTCACGGCGGAGGTCGCCGACCGTCTCGTACGGCTGCCGCTCTTCGCCGACCTGGACGACGCCCACCTGTCCCGCGTGATCGACGCGGTCCGAGCCTACGAGGTGTGCTGAATGGCGTGGAATGACGTGATCGAGGCGGAAGCCGTGCGGACGCGGGAGTCCCCGCTCGAGTCCGCGCGGTTCGGCTGCTCGATTGAGCGGCTCGCCGTTTCCGGATCGTCGTTCGCCGCGGTCCGTGAGGCCGTCGTACGATCCGCCGCGGACGTGATCATCCTTCGCTACCCGGCCGAGTACGTCGGCTGGTACGCCCGGCTGACCGCCCTGGGCCGGACCGCCATCTTCGCGGACTCCCTGGTGTACTGGCGGCTGCGCGCCGGCGAGGGCCGGGCGCCCGTGGCGTCACCCGATCTGCGGGCGACGGAGCTGACCGGAACCGCCGTGATCGAGGATCTGGTGTCCGACATCTTCCCCGCGTACGGAAACCACTACCTGGCCAATCCCCTGTTCGACGCCGCCGACGCGCTCGCCGGCTACCAGGAATGGGCGCTGCGCTCGGCCGAAGAAGGGGGCTGCCTGGCGCTGCTGGATCGGCCCGCCGCCGGGGCGGCCTCGCGTGTCCTCGCGCTGGCCACCCTGGACGAGGCCGAATCCCGGACGGAGATCCTGCTCGCCGGCGTGGTCTCGAAGGCGCAGGGGCGCGGTCTGTACGCCCACCTGCTCAAGGCGGTCGAGGACCGCACGCTGGCGCGCGGCGGGGACGAGGTCGTCATCTCCACCCAGGGGCACAACACGCGCGTGCAGCGGGCGTGGGCCCGATACGGGTTCGAGCCCGTACGGACGGTCCTCACTGTTCATCTGGTCCGGAGCGCGCTCCTGCCTGGGCCGGAACACTAGGACCACCGGGAGCCACGTCGGCGGACGCGGTCGGTCCGACACGTTCGCGCACGACGTAGGTCGGCCGGCCCATGCCGCTGCCATGAATGCGGCCGATGTACTCCCCGAGGACCCCGATGGAGATGAGTTGCGCGGAGGAGAAGAGCGCGACCATCGAGGCGATCGTCGTGAAGCCTGCCACTGTGGTCTCTCCCATGGCGAACCGCCACAGAACGGCACCGCCCAGCAGCAGGCCGACGATGCCGACGAGGAATCCGAGGTAGCTCGCCGCCCGCAGGGGCGCCGTGCTGTAGCCGAGCAGCATGTTCACCGCGTGCCGGATCAGCAGCCGCGGGGAGTAGTTGGAGCGCCCGTGATGGCGTTCGTTCATGCGTACGCTGACCGACCCCACCTTGGAGGTGGCCCACGACAGGGCCACGTCGACCGAGGCATGCGGCCCCGACAGCTCTTGGAACCCGTCGCGCAGCCGCGTACGAAAGGCGCGGAAGGCGCTGATCGCGCGGGCGGAGCGGATGCCCAGCGCGCTGGACATCCCGGCTTTCACCGATCGGGAGGCGAAGCTCCGGAGAAAGCCGTGCTCCTCACGGTAGGAGACGCCGTAGACGAGGTCGAGACGGTCGCCCTCAAGGGCGGCCAGCAGGAGGGGGATCTGCTCCGGCGGATGCTGCAGGTCGTCATCCATCGTGACGACGACCTCGAAGGCCGCCTCCCTGATGCCGGCGATCAGCGCGTTGTGCTGACCGTAGTTACGGGAGAGGTGGATCGCCCGCACGGCCTCGTTTCGCCGGGCCAGCCCGGCGGCCGTCGCCCAGGTGTCGTCCGGGCTGCCGTCGACGACGAGGATCACCTCGTGCCGGACGGATGCCTCGCTCATGGTCGACAGGATCCTGGCCACCAGCGCTGGAAGAGTGCGCGCGGATCGGTAACACGGAATTACCACCGACACCGACATTGATCCCCCGATCATCCAGTGTGAGCCGGTTACAATCGTGCCGCCCCCACCACGTGACGAACTGGAGTGCGGGCGACATGGTTGACGTGGAGAGCCACACCAAAAGCGACAAGAAGCCGCATTTCTGGTGGCGGGCTCTGATCTCCACTTTTGCTGGAAACCGCATCACATACCTAATGGCCGGCGCCATGACGGCAGTTGTCTATTACTGTCTCCTTGGCCTAGCATTGCTCGCCGCCGAGGGTGCGGTGCCCTACCTTGTCCTGGTCGTGACCAGCCACTTCGTCACCGTGGTGATCGTCTATCCGTGGTATCGACTGGTGGTGTTCCGAGTCTCCGGCGATTCCTGGCTGCGGGGGTACCTGCGATTCTATGTGGTCGGCCTGAGCTTCCTCGGGGCGTCCCTCATCAGCCTGCCGATCCTCGTGGGCGTCATCGGAATTCCCATCATGATCGCACAGGGTTTGATAATTCTCATAAGTCCCTCACTAAGCTATCTGATACACCGAACATGGACTTTTCGTGATCGCTGATCCATCTAGTCTCGGCAACGTGCCGGGCGTTCTTCGACAAGCGCGCGGAACCGCACAGTTTTCCTGGCCGGGGATCGGCATAAACTCCAGCGGACAGGCGGCCATCGCCGCCATGTCCTCCTCGCGGAAGGACTCAGGGAGCCGATGAAGGCGCTCGTTCTAGCGGGTGGCAAGGGGACGAGGCTGCGCCCGCTCACCCATACCTCAGCGAAACAGCTGGTCCCCGTGGCCAACAAACCGGTCCTCTTCTACGGGCTCGAAGCGCTACGGGACGCGGGCATCACCAGCGTGGGCATCATCGTCGGCGACACGGCCGCGGAGGTGCGCGAGGCCGTCGGAGACGGCTCGCAGTTCGGCCTCGAGGTCACCTACATCCCGCAGCAGGCCCCCTTGGGCCTGGCTCACTGCGTCCTGATCGCCAGAGAGTTCCTCGCCGACGAGCCGTTCGTGATGTACCTGGGCGACAACTTCCTGGTGGGCGGCATCACCGCCCTGGTCGACGCGTTCCGCCAGGCCGACCATGACGCGCAGATCCTGCTCACCAAGGTCGCCGAACCGCAGTTCTACGGCGTGGCCGAGCTCGGGCCGGAAGGCGAGATCATCGGGCTGGCGGAGAAGCCGGAGCACCCGCGCAGCGATCTGGCGATCGTCGGGGTCTACATCTTCTCCCCCGTCATCCACGAGGCCGTCCGGCGCATCACCCCGTCCGCGCGCGGCGAGCTGGAGATCACGGATGCCGTCGCGTGGCTGATCGACAACGGCTTCCGCGTCCACTCCCACTTCGTCAACGGCTACTGGAAGGACACCGGCCGGCTGCAGGACATGCTGGAATGCAACCGGATCATCCTCGAACAGATCGAGCCCGACATCCGGGGCACCGTAGACGGCCGGAGCGAGATCACCGGGCGAGTCGTCGTCGAGCAGGGCGCGGTCGTGGAGAACTCCGTACTCCGCGGGCCCATCGTGATCGGCGCCGACTCCAAGATCGTCTCTTCCTTCGTCGGCCCCTTCACCTCGATCGGGGCCAGTTGCGTGCTGGAGGACGCCGAGATCGAGTACTCGATCGTGCTCGACAGCTCGTCCATCCGCGGCGTGTCGCGCATCGGACACTCCCTCATCGGGCGCAACGTCGAAGTGAACCGCGCGGAAGGCATGCCGAACACCCACGAGCTTATGGTGGGCGATCACAGCAAGATACAGGTGCGTACATGAGGATTCTGGTCACCGGCGGCGCCGGCTTCATCGGCTCGCACTACGTGCGGTCGCTGCTGCTCGGCGCGTATCCGGGCTACGAGGCCGTGAACATCACCGTTCTCGACAAGCTCACCTACGCCGGAAATCTGGCCAATCTCGCGCCGGTGGCCGGACATCCCGGCTACCGGTTTGTCCATGGGGACATCACCGATCTGGAGCTGCTCGCGGAGATCGTTCCCGAGTGCGAGGTGATCGTGAACTTCGCGGCCGAGACGCACGTCGACCGGTCCATCACGGGCGCCGGCGACTTCCTGACGACGAACGTGCTGGGCACGCAGCGGCTCCTGCAGGCGGCACTCGAGACCGGCGTCCGCACGGTGGTGCACGTCTCCACCGACGAGGTGTACGGGTCGATCGCGGAAGGATCCTGGACCGAGGACGAGCCCCTGCTGCCGAACTCGCCCTACTCGGCGGCCAAGGCCGGCAGTGACCTGCTCTGCCGGGCATATCACCAGACGTACGGCCTCGATGTCCGGGTGACCCGCTGCTCCAACAACTACGGCCCTTACCAATACCCGGAGAAGCTCATCCCGCTCTTCGTCACCAACCTGCTCGACCGCGAGCCGGTCCCCCTCTACGGCGACGGGCTGAACGTACGGGACTGGCTGCACGTCGACGACCACTGCCGGGGCATTCAGCTGGTGCTGGAGAAGGGCTCGCCGGGAGAGACGTACAACATCGGCGGCGGCACCGAACTCACCAACCGGGAGCTCACGGAGCTGCTGCTCAGCGCGCTCGGGGTGGGCTGGGAGATGGTCAGGAACGTGCCGGACCGGCTCGGGCACGACCGTCGCTATTCCGTCGACTGCGGCAAGCTTCGGGCCCTCGGGTACGAACCGCTTATGGGGTTCGCGGACGGTCTGGCGGCGACGGTGCGCTGGTACCAGGACAACCAGCGGTGGTGGCGGCCGCTGAAGGCTCCTGCCACGCCTCGATCTATGTGACGGTCCGTGGTGGCTGAGCTCCCTCGGGAGATACCGCCTCCCGGGGGAGTGGAAGACCACGGCCCGCCGGGGTCCCTCGGGGACGCCCCCTCCGGGGGGAGAGGGAGTACGCCCGTCGTCACCGCACTATGGGGTGACGGTCTGGTTCACCGGGCCTGACGTGCTCGGGGCCAGGTGGATCAGGGCCTCGTGGTCGAAGACGTCGCCGCCCAGATAGACCGCGACGATCCGGTGCTGCCCTGGGGCCAGGCTCGACGTCGTGAACATCGCACGACCGGTGCTGGTGTTGAGGAATACCGAGCCGAGAAAGGTCGAACCTTCCTTGAAGACCACTTCGCCGAAGGGGGTCTGGCTGCCGCTGACCCATGCCACGGTGGCGGTGAACGTCACCGGCTGTCCAGCAGCGGAGGGGTTCGGGGAGCTGGTCAACGTGGTGGTGGTCGGCGGGTCGTCGGGAAGACTGATCTGCGTGGCCGGGATGCCGTCGGTGCCGGTGACGTTGACGGAGCCGTTCAGGGAGAAGACCCGGCCCTGGACGTTGGCGCCGAAGTTCACGGTGGCGTTGCCCTGGGCCAGCACGTTGCCGCGGAAGGTGCTGTACACCCCCAGCGACGTAGCGCCGCTGGACTGCCAGAAGATGTTGTCGGCCTGCGCGCCGCGCAGCAGGGCGATATTGCTGACCCTGGCGGTGGTGAGAGTGGCCGCCCGGAAGATGAAGGTCGCGGCCGGATCCCCCTGGGCGTCGAGGGTGAGCGTGCCGTTGATCACGAAGGCACCGTTGCCGGCGTCGTACAGGCCGGGCCCCTTGGTCGTACCGCCCAGCTCCCCCGGCACCGTGGAACCGCCGGACCGCCCGGCGATGTCGTTGTAGGCGGCGACCACGTCAGACTTGACCGCCGCCGCGGTCGCGTTGCCCAGCTGCCGGTTACCGTTCACGGTGCCGGGCGGGAAGCCTGTCAGCGTGCTGTGGGGACTGATCGCCAGATCTCCGGAGACCGTGGTCAGATGCGCGTTGTTGACCGACATCCCGGCCACAACCCCGTACGGCTTCCCACCGCCGATGTTCACCGGCGGTGTCGCGCGCGCACTCTCCGGCAGAGTCACCAGCACGACCGCCGCCACCACTCCCAGTGACAACCGACCGAATTTCCCTGAAAAACGGGACAAATCAACATTCGCCATGAGCCGATCCCTTTATCTGCGATCCGGGGAAGATACTCCGCCAGCCATAAGACTCTGGATATTCGAGATTAGCGGGCATCGATGCCGTTCCAGAGAAATGACGTGCGACGCGGCCCGTGTCGTATTCGCGCCAGAGACATGGCGCGGCCCGGCCGGGGGGGAACCCCCCGGCCGGGCGGGGGGGTAAAAACGGGGGGGGGTGGGTGGGAAAACCGGTAGACCCCCTT